>NZ_JBQFOK010000002.1:0-589713 GCF_056533365.1 Ruegeria sp. G5
TGGTCATGCCTGGCGACAACGTGTCGTTCGGCGTTGAGCTGATCGCACCGATCGCGATGGAAAACGGTCTGCGCTTCGCGATCCGCGAAGGTGGCCGCACCGTCGGCGCCGGCGTTGTGTCGAAAATCATCGAGTAATCGGTGACGGTGCTGAGATTATTCGTCGAATAATCTCGGACCCAACCGGTTGAACTAAAGAAGGCCGTCCCACTTGGGGCGGCCTTTTTATTTTTCACATTCTTCAGCTAAGGCTTTTCCAGAAAACAATTAATCGAATGGTGATCGGGAACGTGATCCAGAACAAAGCCGCTGCAGATAAAGCTGGCGCAAAAAGGACGATGATGATCATCCAACCAGGTGCTTGTATTAGGCCAAACCATGCTCCTGACAGCGCAAAAAACAGAAAGGTCAGGAGCAGCGCAAAACCCCCGATTTTCCTTGAACAGTTAGTGATTTCTTGTTGAGCTGCCGTTGTGGCGTGCCGTTTGAAGTAGAAAATTGCTGCCAGTGAGGCCCCGATTGCAAAGGGTAACAACAACAGTGAAATTTGAGCAATAGCCCCAATCACTCCAAAGCGACCGAAAGGTACCCCCCTAGGTATGCCCATTAAATCGTGGGAGAAGATAGAAATCAGATAAGATACCGCGATCCCGGGTATCAAAAATAGCCAAAACTGCCAGAATGATCTTGCCATTGTCTTCTCCAGCATTGAATGGCCATTCGTTTGAATATTGGTCATGTCGTCGCTTTGAGAAAAGGCAGGCAATACCCACTTGCCAAACCCGACCAACGCCAATAGCGCGCGGGTTCTCAACAAGAACGTCAAGGCGGCGTGAATCCCGCTTTTGGGGTTCGAAGAGGGTTGGCGATGCGCATTTTGCCTAGCGGCTTGCGCTCAAGACACCCCTGTCTCAGCCGCTACCCGCACAGCCTGGATGTTTTGGCCATAAACCTCAGGCTTATCCACTGATCCACCTTTGAATACCGCGGACCCGGCAACCAGCACATCCGCCCCCGCTGCCGCAACCAGCGGGGCTGTCGTTGGGTCAACACCACCATCGATTTCGATATGCACCGGGCGGTCGCCGATCATCTGTCGCAGCTTGCGGACCTTGTCGGTAAGGTCGATGAACTTCTGGCCTCCGAAACCGGGGTTCACGGTCATGACGCAGACAAGATCCGTAAGATCCAGCAAATGCTCGACCGCCTCGGCTGGGGTGCCAGGGTTAAGCGCAACGCCTGCTTTCATCCCTGCCGCTCGAATGGCTTGTAATGTGCGATGCGTATGTGGCCCGGCCTCGACATGCGCGGTCAGGATGTCGGCACCTGCGTCGGCGTACGCCTGAATGTACGGATCGACAGGAGTGATCATCAGATGCACGTCCATTACCGTCTTTACGTGCGGGCGGAAGGCTTTGACGGCAGGGGGGCCAAAGGTCAGGTTTGGTACAAAATGCCCGTCCATCACATCAACATGCACCCAATCGGCACCTTGCGCTTCGATCGCCTGAATCTCGGCGCCGAAATTGGCAAAGTCGGCGGACAGAATCGACGGAGCGATCTTGATGCTGCGGTCAAAGCTCATTGGGGGCCTCATGTCAGAAATCGAGTCGGCCCGCGTATACCTGCGATATGCGAGGTTGGGTAGGCCCCTTGGCGCTGTGGGCGTTTACAAAACTTTCACCGAACTTACACAAAGCCGTTGAAGATCGTCTTTAGCTGACCCCCAACATGAATTGGGGGTGGCTCGTGCTGCACATCAAGAAACTGACCAAGCGTTTTGGTGACAACGTCGCTGTGGACACTGCGACGCTGGAAATAGACAAGCCCGGGATGATCGGGATCATCGGACGCTCTGGTGCAGGTAAATCGACCTTGCTTCGGATGATCAACCGCCTGACCGACGCCAGTGAAGGTGAGATCAATTTTGAAGGTCGTGACGTAACCAAGCTGAAGGGTCGCGACAAGCGCGCCTGGCAGGCGGACTGCGCGATGATTTTCCAGCAGTTCAACCTGGTGCCCCGCATGGATGTGGTCTCGAACGTTTTGCATGGCACGCTGAACCGCCATTCCACGTTGGCCACCATGTTCAACCTGTTTCCGATGGACGAGATTCACCGCGCCATCGATATTCTAGATCGCCTGGGCATTGCAGAACACGCCCCTAAACGCGCCGAGGCGCTGTCGGGTGGACAACAGCAACGCGTAGCCATTGCGCGCGCGCTGATGCAGGACCCCAGCATCATTCTGGCGGATGAACCCATCGCCTCGCTTGACCCGATGAACGCGCAAGTTGTCATGCAAGCCCTGCGCCGTATCCACGAAGAAGACGGCCGCACTGTCATTGCCAATTTGCACACACTGGACACCGCCCGCCGCTATTGCGACCGCGTTGTGGGAATGCGCGACGGGCGCATCGTGTTTGATGGCCTGCCCGAGCAACTGACAACCGGTGTCGCCCGCGAAATTTATGGCGCTGATGCAAGTTTCTCGGAAGAGGCAACCTCGACCGAGATCGAAACGCTCGACGCAACCCAAAAAGCCCTGATGGAAGCAGAAGCGACCATCTAAACCACCCACCCCTTTCATCGACCGGCCGATGAAAGGCCGGCATATCAAACCGGAGAGACTCGAGATGAAAAAACTGATTGCTGCCCTGGTGGCCACAACTGCAATGGCCACACCGGCCCTGGCTGCGGATATCAACGAATTCCGCATCGGCATTTTGGGCGGCGAGAACGCTCAGGACCGTTTGAACAACAACGAGTGCCTGCGCGAATACACCGAAGAAACACTGGGCGTTGAAACCAAACTGTTCGCGCCTGCCGACTATGACGGCGTGATTCAGGGCCTGCTGGGCGGCACCATCGACATGGCATGGTTGGGTGCCTCGGGCTACGCCAAGACCTATCTGTCTGACCCAGAAGCCGTCGAACCGGTGCTGGTCAAGGTGAACCTGGACGGTGGTTACGGCTACTATTCGATCGGTTTCGCGCGCAAGGACAGCGGCATCACCTCGCTGGAAGATATGAAGGACAAGACCTTTGGTTTTGGTGATCCGAACTCGACCTCGGGCTATCTGATCCCTTCGATCGAAATCCCTGCAGCCACCGGCGCGACCATGGATTCGGGCGACTACTTTGGCGAAGTGAAATTCACCGGCGGCCATGAGCAAACCATCGTAGCGGTCAACAACGGTGACGTTGATGGCGGCGTAACATGGGCCGACGGTCTGGGCGATTGGGAAGACGGTTTCAACTCGGGCGCACTGCGCCGCGCGGTTGACGCAGGTCTGGTCGACATGAACGACATGGTCATGATCTGGCAGTCCAAGCCGATCCCGGAAGGCCCGGTTGTTCTGCGCCAAGCTCTGCCAGCAGATGTGAAAGAAAAGATGACCGCTCTGATGGCTGGTCTGGCTGAGAAAGACCGCGAGTGCTTTTACGGCGTAGCCGCGGGTGAAGCGAAGGCGTTCGAGCCGATCACCCACGAAGCCTACGAAGTCATCATCGAAGCACGCAAGCTGAAGTCTAACTAAGCCTGCACATCCCCAAGATCGGGGTCCGGTGTCGAAACCGGGCCCCGTTTTTCCACTCAGGAGCATTCCATGACAGACCTGACCGCAGGGTCCCCCAGCGTCGACCAGATCCGGGTCGACTATACCGAGATGACACGACGCAAGCGGGTCTATGGTGGTATCCTTCTGATCGTATTCGTGGCCCTCATGGCCGCCGGTTTCCAAACAGCTGACGATCGCAACGCCGGTAGCTTCATTGATGGCTGGCACCGCATTTTTGACTATCCGGCCGAAGTTTTGTCCGAGGCGTGGGAAAAAATCGACGCTCTGCCCGCCAATCTGGTCAAGTTCTTCCCCGCACTGATCGAAACGATCAACATTGCGGCCGCTTCGACGCTGCTTGGTACCATCGCTGGGACCTTTCTGGCGCTTATGTCGACGCGTGGTATGGCGCTTTGGCCATCGCTGATCCCGCTGTTTCGCCGCATCGCCGATGTGTGCCGCGCAATCCCCGAAATCGTGATTGCCTTGGTTCTGATCTTTGTACTGGGCGGCGGCCCGGTGCCTGCGATGATCGCTATCGCCATCCATACGGCGGGTGCGCTGGGTAAGCTGTTCTCGGAAGTGAACGAGAACGCCTCGTTGAAACCCGTCGAAGGGTTGCACTCGGTGGGCGCGAACTGGTCGCAAAGGATGTATCTGGGGGTCATCCCGCAGGTCGGTCCGAACTATGTCAGCTATGCTTTGTTGCGGTTCGAAATCAATATTCGCGCGTCGGCCATTCTGGGTTTTGTCGGTGCGGGCGGGCTTGGCTATGAACTGCGCAATTCGATGTCCTGGGGGCAGGGGCGCTACGACGAAGCCGCTGCGATCTTTCTTCTGCTGTTTGTCACCATCGTTGTTGTTGACCAAATTTCGGGGCTGCTGCGCGATCGCCTGACCCACGGATCCGAGAAAGGAGCGCGGGCATGAGCACCTTCGCCACAAATCTCAGCATTGACGAGCTTAAGGCTGAAGCCGGAAGTCTTTTCAATCGCAAGCGGCTACTTAACTTCGGCCTTCCCGGAGTAGTTCTTGCCTACCTGATTTACGTTTTCTTCGCGTTCGATGTGCCCGGACTGGCCGAGCGTGCAAATTGGGAAAACGGCAAGACGCTGGTTGCGGACAGCTACAGCTATAAGACCCATGTCGAACGCGATAACCGCAATGGCGAAGTTTCGGTCGCCATCGAGGGTGAGCGCAAGGGTGCCTATCCAGACGGTGAAGCCCCGGATTGGGTTACTCTGGGTGAGACAACGGTGATTGATCTGGAAGACGGTCACGTCGTGCGCTTTGGTCCAGAGACCGTTGAATATGACATTCCCGGCTACGGAACCGTTCGCGCCACGCCGACCCGTTCTGCAGGGGTTCAGGCAGAGCTGCCATCGTCTGAGGTGCCAGAGTGGATCAATGTTTCAAAAAACCGGATGGCGATTACCACGGATGCGGGCCGATTGACGGTAACCCGCAACCGGTCTGAGGTGTTCCGCTATTTCAACGGCTGGGAATTGTTCTGGTTCACACTGGACAGCCCCTACTATGGCAAGTCCTTCCCGCAGTTGGTCGGGCTGGCTGCCTCGGGTGAAGCGGGCGCGATCTTCAACGATTTCTGGACGAACAAGATGTGGCGGCACCAGGATGTGGCGTGGGCAATTTTTGAGACCATCCTCATGGCCTTTCTGGGAACGCTTGGGGCGGGTATGATTGCGCTTCCGCTCGCTTTTTTGGCGACGCGCAATTTCAACCCGCTAAAGTCGGTGCGGTTTCTGACACGTCGCGTGTTCGACTTTGTTCGGGGCGTTGATGCCTTGATCTGGACGGTCGTTCTGGCCCGAGCATTCGGTCCAGGCCCTTTGACCGGAGCGCTGGCCATTCTGGTTACTGATACGGGAACTTTTGGCAAAATCTTCTCGGAAGCTTTGGAAAACGTCGATCAAAAACAGATCGAAGGGGTGCAGTCCACAGGTGCGAATGCGCCTCAGCGCTACCGCTTTGGCGTTATTCCCCAAGTAACGCCGGTTCTGTTGAGCCAGCTGTTGTACTTCCTCGAGTCCAACACCCGCAGCGCGACGGTTATTGGTGCCATCACGGGTGGCGGTATCGGGCTTTTGCTGACTCAGGCGATTATTACCCAAAAGGATTGGGAAGAGGTCGCCTATTACATCGTCCTCATCATCCTGATGGTGATGTTGATGGATTGGTTCTCGGGTTGGCTGCGGCGGCGCCTGATTCAGGGTGAAGTCAAACCTAAACGGACGAAGGCCAAGGCCGTTAAAGCGGCCTGAGGTATCCTGAGTAAACACATGGCAAGACTTCAAGCGGATCAGCCGTTTCTGCATCCCGACTGCGCAATCTCTAACAGTGTGTTTGGTGCCTATGTCGAGATTGGCGCAGGAACTCGCGTGGCAAACTCAACGTTCGGGGATTATTCCTATTGTGATCGCACCTGCGACATTGCGAATGCGCGGATTGGCAAGTTTGCCAATATCGCCAGTTTTACACGGGTCGGCGCCACAGATCATCCGATGGAAAAAGCATCGCTGCACCACTTTCTGTACCGGTCTGCGGATTATTGGGACGGAGAGGCAGACGATGCAGATTGGTTTGCGCACCGGGCCAGCCGTACAACCGAGATTGGGCACGATACCTGGATCGGCCACGCGGCTATCATCAAGCCCGAGGTGACGATCGGACACGGGGCAGTTGTCGCGTCCGGGGCGATCGTAACAAAGGACGTGGCGCCTTATACGATTGTTGCAGGTGTCACGGCAGAACCGATCAGACCGCGATACCCCGCTGGCGTGGCAGAGCGTATGATGACCCTGGCTTGGTGGGATTGGGACAACGCGAGACTGCGTGCCGCTTTGCCTGATTTCCGGTCATTGTCTGCAGAAGCGTTCCTTGAAAAATACGAATAAGGTTTTTTATCCGACAACGTGGTTCTCCCGCGCCCGCGTGCGCCTCGGCAAAGCCGAAACGCACTTGCGGCCTTGGGCATAGCGCCGCGCTTTGCGCGGCGCTATGCCCAACGGGATGAGGCCTCTGTAAAGAGGTCGAAGACGGGCGGGAGGACCGCTGCGTTCAATCCTTGTCCAAGGTCAAAGTGACGCGTTCACCGGCAAAATAGGTCCGGCCGTACTCGACCGGTATATCGTTTACATCGGCGTTGACACCCACTGAATGTAACACTGGCGCCCCTTCTTGTAGACGCAGATGCAGCGCTTGAGTTGGGGTCGCCGCTCGTGCAGTCAGACGGGTCGATATACGTACGTAATCTGATACACCGCAAAGCTGCAGCGCTTTGGTGACGGACTGGGTGTCCGAAAGCGCCGTCAGAATGTTCGGCAGGCGCTCTGCGGGAAAAACGCTTTGAAACAAGGCGATTGGTTGCCCGTCTGCAAGGGACAATCCGTCATATACATGGACAGAATCCCCAGCGTTGAGGCCTAAAGCCTCGGCTTCAGCCAGATCCGCGGCGCGCGTGGTCAGCGTCAGGATTTTCTTGCCCGGAATTTTCCCGCTGGCGGAAATACTCTTGTGATACCGAACACGTTTTCCGATCGGGTAGTCCGTTGGCCGCGCTGCTACGAAAACACCCGCGCCGCGCCGGGCGTGAACAAGACCTTGCTCGGATAAGTCTGATAACGCCCTGCGCACAGTATGGCGGTTTACCCCATGTTTTGCTGCCAATTGCGCTTCGGTCGGAAGGCGGTCGCCGGTGTCAAAGCGCCCTTCGGCGATGTCGGCGGTCAGGCTCAGGGCGATGCTTTTCCAGACGGGTGTTTTGCTCATGTCATTAAATCTTCACACGCTAGCGGATTGCAGAGGGCGGGGTAGAGGTGTAATATTTGTCTAGTTGTATAGTTCAAGTAGACAACCCGGCCAAGAGGCTTTCATGGAAGATTTTGACAAACCAGTCGATGTTGCCCGTCAGAAGCGGATGGGCTTACTGGCCCGCGCGCCCGAAGAAGCCCTTATGGCGCTTTGGGGTCAAACGGGCGTTCATCCAGCGTATGAATGGCTGCGCGCCCCTGAAGTTGGCGGTGTGATGGTCCGGGGGCGGGCGGGAGCGGTTGGCGCTCCGTTCAATCTTGGGGAAATGACTGTTACGCGCTGTTCGTTGGTGTTGAAGGACGGAACGGTTGGCCATGGCTACGTGCAGGGGCGATCAAAGCCCAAGGCCGAGGTGGCGGCTTTGGTAGATGCTCTGATGCAGACCGACGCGGCCGAGGCCATCGACACGCAGGTGGTCCAACCCTTGGTGCAGCAGATGACGGCCACACAGACCAGCCGTGCGGCCAAAGCTGCCGCCACGAAAGTGGAGTTCTTCACATTGGTACGCGGAGAAGATTGATGAACGCACAACAGCAGTTCTCAGGCGGGTTTTCAAACGCCCCGATCGACGCAGCTCATGCGTTTCGGGCGGCCATGACAGTTATGGCGCGACCGGGTGAAATCAGGCAGCTTGCTGGTGCACGCCCGCCGGAGCCTTTGTCCGTGGCGGCCGGGACTTTACTGCTGACACTGTGTGATCCCGAAACAAGCGTCTACTTGGCGGGTGCGGCGGATACGGCGGATGTACGTCAGTGGCTGACCTTCCATACCGGCGCACCGATCGTTGATGCGACCCGTGCGGATTTTGCGCTGGGTACATGGCAGGCTTTAGGCGGCTTGGCACCGTTTCGCACTGGCACGCCTGAATACCCGGATCGCTCGGCGACACTGATCGTCGAATGTGACGCGCTTGCTCCGCAAGGCGCGACGTTGCGGGGGCCCGGCATCAAGGACACATCGCAGCTCTCTTTGCCAGATGTCTCAGCTTTGCAGGCGAATGCGTCGCTCTACCCGTTGGGTTGCGACTTCTTTTTTACCTGCGGGGACAAGGTCGCAGCCCTGCCGCGCAGCACTCAAATCTCTACGGAGGCCTGAACATGTATGTAGCTGTAAAAGGCGGTGAAAAGGCCATCGAAAACGCGCATTCCTGGCTGGCCGAGGAACGCCGCGGGCCAACTGACATTGCAGAGCTAAGTATCGCGCAGATCCGCACGCAGTTGAGTCTTGCGGTCAATCGGGTGATGGCCGAGGGGTCTTTGTTTGACCCCGACCTTGCAGCGCTTGCCATCAAGCAGGCACGGGGGGATCTGATCGAAGCAATTTTCCTGGTGCGGGCATACCGCACGACCTTGCCTAGGTTTGGCTACACGAACCCGGTTGAAACGGGCCAAATGGCCTGTGATCGCCGCATCTCGGCGACATTCAAAGATGCGCCGGGTGGGCAGGTGCTGGGGCCGACCTTTGACTATACGCATCGTCTGCTGGACTTCAAACTGGCCGCAGAAGGCGGCGAGGCGACCGCTCCCGAAGGCCCGCCTCGCATGGAGCCGACGCCGCATATAACTGAATTTCTCAAGGGCGAAGATATCATTCAGGAGGAACCGGCCAGTGACGCTGTTCCGGGTGACCTGACGCGTGAACCGATGCAGTTTCCTTCGAACCGTCCTTTGCGACTGCAGTCGCTGACGCGCGGGGATGAAGGTTTTGTGCTGGGCATGGCCTACTCCACCCAACGCGGGTACGCGCGCAACCACGCATTCGTGGGCGAGTTGCGGATCGGCAAAGTTCCTGTCGAAATGGATATCCCTGAACTCGGCTTCGCGATCGAAATCGGAGAGGTTGAGCTGACGGAATGCGAGACCGTCAACCAATTCCAAGGATCAAAGACCGAACCGCCGCAATTCACCCGCGGGTACGGGCTGGTTTTTGGTCAATCTGAACGCAAGTCCATTGCAATGGCACTGGTTGATCGCGCGCTTCGGTGGGAAGAGTTGGGCGAAGACAATGTCGGTGCGCCGGCGCAGGACGAAGAATTCGTCCTGAGCCACGCCGACAATATTCAGGCGACTGGGTTCTTGGAACACATCAAGCTGCCCCACTACGTGGATTTCCAGTCGGAATTGGAGCTGGTCCGAAAACTCCGCCGCGAAGCCCAAGAACGGATCACACCGAAGGAGGCTGCGGAATGAAGGCCGTTGTTTTCGATATCGGTGGGGTCCTGATCGACTGGCAGCCCCATCTGGCCTGGATCGATGCTCTGGGCTCGGAAGAGGCCGTTCACGCCTTTCTGGAACGCACCGATTTCCGGGCCAAGAATGCGCGTGGCGACAACGGAGAGCGCTTCGCGGACCTCGCCAAGGAACTGGATGATCCGCAGGATCAAGAGCTTTTTGCTTCGTATGTCGAACGCTACACCCGGACAGTGGAAAACCCGATACACGGAACATGGGATGTTCTGGATCGCCTGATGGCGCAGGGGACACCGGTTCATGCGATCACCAACTGGTCGGCAGAGACATGGCCCGAGGGGCTGAAGGTACACCCACGCTTGGGTGAAGTGTTCGGAACCCTGGTGGTTTCCGGTCAGGAAGGGGTGATGAAGCCCGACGCCCGGATTTTCCGAATGCTCTGTGACCGCGCAGGACACGCGCCAGAAGACTGCATCTTTATCGACGACGGGCTGCACAATGTCGAAGGCGCGCGGGCTGTCGGGATGGAAGGCATCCACTTTACCACACCGCAAGCGCTTGAGGCGGATTTGACGGAGCGAGGCGTGTTATGAGCGAATACAACTTTGCCTATCTGGACGAACAAACCAAACGGATGATCCGGCGGGCGATCCTGAAGGGCCTTGCCGTTCCGGGATATCAGGTCCCCTTTGCCAGCCGAGAGATGCCGATGCCTTATGGCTGGGGAACCGGCGGGGTACAGGTTTCGGCGGCAACGCTGACACCCGATGACAGGTTCAAAGTCATTGATCAGGGTGCCGATGACACCACCAATGCAGTTTCCATTCGCAAATTCTTTGAAAACACGGCGGGCGTTGAGACGACGGAAGAGACCGAGAAGGCGACCGTGATCCAAACCCGCCATCGTATCCCCGAAGCAAAGCTGCGCGAAGATCAGATTCTCGTCTATCAGGTGCCCATCCCGGAACCGTTACGCTTTCTTGAACCGCGCGAGACTGAGACGCGCAAGATGCACAGTCTGGAAGAATACGGGCTGATGCACGTAAAGCTGTATGAGGATATCAGCCAGCACGGGGCGATTTCGACCTCTTATTCATATCCAGTGATGGTGTCGGACCGCTACGTGATGGATCCGTCCCCAATCCCGAAATTCGATAACCCCAAGCTTGAGATGGACGCGATCCAGTTGTTCGGCGCCGGGCGTGAGCAGCGCATCTATGCAGTGCCTCCCCATACCAAGGTCGTGTCGTTGGATTTCGAAGATTATCCTTTTGAAGCCTCAAAGGCTGACCACCCATGCGATCTATGCGGGGCGGAAGACAGCTATTTGGACGAGGTCATCATGGATGACGCAGGAAACCGGATGTTTGTCTGCTCGGACACGGATTATTGCCGGTCTCGCCGTGAGGCCGGGCACCAAGGACGTTTGGCCAAGGAGGATGCGGCATGATGCGTGAGCACGTTTTGGGAATTGATCATCTGGGCCTGACGGTTGCTGACCTTGAGGCCACCAAAACCTTTTTCGTCGATGCCTTGGGCTGGGACGTGGTGGGTGGTCGGCCCGAATACCCATCAGCCTTTATCAGCAACGGCTCGGCAGTTCTGACGCTATGGCAGCAGAAAGGCGACGATCAGCGTGGCTTTGATCGGCACGCGAATGTGGGGCTGCACCATGTCGCCTTCAAAATCCCGTCGCGAGAGTCGCTGGATACCGTGTTCGACGCGATTAAGGACCGGCCCGGCGTTCAGGTGGAATTCGCGCCCGAGCCGTCCGGCGCAGGGCCCAAGATACATTTCATGATCCGCGAACCCGGCGGCAACCGGATCGAATTTGCCTATGACCCGAGGTAAGTGACATGACGCCGTTATTAAGTGTGAAGGACATCCGGAAAACCTACGGGGCCCGTATCGGGTGTGCGGATGTCAGTTTCGATCTCTACCCGGGTGAGGTGATGGGGATCGTGGGTGAAAGCGGATCAGGCAAGTCGACATTGCTGAATTGTCTGGCTGGTCATCTGGTTCCAGATCATGGGCAGGTCGTTTTTGATACGCGCGCGGATGGTCCGGTGGATACCGTTACCATGTCCGAGCCAGAGCGGCGGATGCTGGGCCGCACCGACTGGGCCTTTGTGCACCAACACGCCCGGGACGGCCTGCGCATGTCAGTCAGCGCGGGTGGGAACATTGGTGAGCGTCTGATGGCGGTAGGTGATCGCCATTATGGTCAGATCCGGGAACGTGCGGTCGATTGGCTTGGCCGTGTCGAGATTGACGAAAGCCGGGTGGACGATCGCCCGACGGCCTTTTCCGGTGGGATGCAACAACGTCTGCAAATTGCGCGCAACCTTGTGACTGGCCCCCGGCTGGTCTTCATGGATGAGCCCACGGGTGGGTTGGATGTGTCTGTTCAGGCCCGTTTGCTGGATCTGTTGCGGGGTTTGGTCCGCGAGATGGGGCTGAGCGCCATTATCGTCACTCATGACTTGGCCGTTGTCCGCCTGTTGGCGGATCGCCTGATGGTGATGAAGGACGGGCAGGTGGTTGAAACTGGTTTGACCGATCAGGTGCTGGATGATCCGCAACATGCATATACGCAGTTGCTGGTCTCGAGTGTGCTGCAGGTTTGAGAGGGCGACATGATCGAATTACAAGGCGTCAGCAAAAGTTTTACCCTTCACAATCAAGGCAGTGCAGTCATTCCCGTCATGGAGGGCGCGACCCTGAAGGTGTCCGCAGGGGAATGCGTTGCGTTGACCGGTGCTTCGGGCGCGGGCAAATCGACCTTGATGCGTGTGATCTACGGCAACTATCTGGCTGCGTCAGGTCAGGTGCTGGTCGGTGGTCTTGACGTCGCTCGGGCCCAGCCGCGCGAAATCCTCGCTTTGCGGCGCGATACGCTGGGATATGTCAGTCAGTTCCTGAGGGTCGTGCCGCGCGTGCCAACGCTTGAAGTCGTGGCCGAGCCTTTGTTGGCTGTTGGATGTGACAAGCAAGCCGCATTGGACAAGGCTGCCGGACTGCTTGCACGTCTGAACATTCCAGAACGCCTGTGGTCCCTTAGCCCCACGACCTTTTCCGGTGGTGAGCAACAACGGGTCAACATAGCCCGCGGCTTTGCACATGATTATCCTGCGATGTTGCTGGATGAACCAACCGCATCTTTGGATGCGCAAAACCGCGAAACCGTTTTGTCGCTGATCGAAGAGGCCAAGGCGCGTGGTGCTGCCATTGTAGGTATTTTCCACGACATAGACGCGCGCAACCGGGTGTGCGATCGCGAAATCGACGTGTCCGGTTTTACCCCCAAGGCCGCCGCATGACCCTAGCACCCGTCATAGCGGTTGTTGGTCCATCAGGTGTTGGCAAGGACAGCGTTATGGAAGCGCTTGACGCGACCGCTCCGGGTATACGTCGCGTACGTCGTGTGATTACCCGACCACCCGGTGAAGACGGCGAGGATTTCGACCGTGTATCTGCGGCCGAGTTCCAGCTGATGGTGGCCAATAGTGCCTTTGCACTGCATTGGTCGGCGCATGGGTTGTTGTACGGCGTCCCGCGCGAGATTGAAGCAGATCGTCAAGAGGCGGATGCTGTACTGGCCAACCTGTCCCGATCGGTTTTGTTGCAAGCACAAGCAGTATTCAAAGACCTGATCGTGATCTCTCTGACCGCTGATCCAGAGGTTCTTGCGCAGCGTTTGTGCAATCGCGACCGCGAAAACGCGGCAGAGCAGGCCCGACGCCTTGCGCGTGCATCGGCCCCCTTGCCCGAAGGTTTGGACCGTGTGATCGAGATAGACAACTCTGGTCCACTGACGCAAACGATCGACGCAATCCTGTCGCAGCTTCAACCTGAGAGGGCGTAGCGTTGGATCAGGTGGAACATACCATCCTCGGCCTCGCCCATAAGGGCCAAGTCGTTGATCTGAAAGGGCGCGGGCAACAACGGTGCCAACTCTGCTTCGAGCGTGGATTGAACCTTGGCCAGCGTTTCTTTGTCCAAGCGACCGCTGAGTGTGATGTGAAAGCGAAAGGCGTCCATCACGTAAGGATAGCCCCATTGAACAAGATTGGCGTCCTGCATGGCGTTCAGCCCCGCTGCCCGGCGCCGTTCCAGTTCGTCATCAGACGGGGGCTTGCGAAAGCTATCCAGATCGCGAACACAAGCCGCGGCCAGCGCATTCAGTTCAGTGGCATCTCCGACGGGGCGAAGGGCCAAAAACCGACCAAGCCGCGCAATTTCCAGCCCATCCAGCGTCACGGCAGGGCGCGCATGGGCAAGCTTGGCGCAAGCGTTCTGCAGGTCGGCAACTGTATTCCCCTCAGTCAGACGAAAGGGCGGCTTCATCGTTGCATGCAGGCCGTATTTACGCGGCACTGCGGTGACGGCAGCAAGGTCTATGCCATTCGCAGGTGGATGTTCCACCTCTCTCCCCGCTGCCATGTCCCAGCCCAGCCAGCGGGTTCCGAACTCAGTCCATTTGGCCCCGGCTGGGGGCGCAAAGTAAATCGCGTATCGCGTGAATGTCACATTGGCCTCCTAAGTGTGGCCTTCCCAATAGCTCAAACCGTGTGAAGTTCAGATGACAGAAGAAATGATCCTTGCCAATGCGACGCTGGTGCTTCCGAATGAAACGGTAACCGGCAGTGTGCGGATTGTCGGTGAAACGATTGCCGATGTTGCGACCGGCTGTGGTGTTCCGGCAGGCGCAGTGGATTGTCAGGGCGATTACGTGTGCCCCGGGCTGGTCGAACTGCACACTGACAATCTGGAACGTCACATCCAGCCACGTCCCAAGGTCGATTGGCCCCATGCCGCGGCTATCCTGGCCCACGATGCAGAATTGGCCAGCACTGGCATTACAACAGTTTTCGACGCCATGCGCATCGGGTCGATCCCAAGCGGGCAGCGTTACCAAAAATATGCGCGTGATTTGTCCCGCGAGCTTTGGCAGCTGCGGGAACAGGACGCGCTCAAGATCAGCCACTTCCTACACCTTCGGGCCGAGGTCTGTTCGGAAACGCTTGTTGAGGAGCTGGACGAATTCGATGCCGAGGATCGCGTCGGCCTTGTTTCTATCATGGACCACACTCCAGGGCAGCGGCAGTTTCGGGATATGACCCAGCTAGAGGCCTATATGAAGGGCAAGCACGGGATGAACGATGACGATTTTCTGCAGCACGTGGCGCACCTGAAATGTCTGCGTGACCGCCACGGCGACAAGCATGAGACCGAAACTGTCAAGGCGGCAAACCGGTTCGGCGCCATGCTGGCCAGCCATGATGACACAACGCGGGAACAGGTGTGCACTTCAGCGGGCCATGGGATTAAGCTGGCGGAATTTCCGACGACGGTCGAGGCTGCGCGCGCCTGTCACGATCATGGGATCAAGGTGATGATGGGCGCCCCAAATGTGATCCGAGGTGGGTCTCATTCCGGAAACGTCGCCGCGCGCGATCTGGCCGAGTTGGGCCATCTCGATATTCTGTCGTCCGACTATGTTCCCGCAGCGCTGCTGTTGTCGGCAACGCGCCTGGGTGACATGTGGGGTGACATGGCCCGAGGTCTGAAAACTGTGACGCTGACCCCGGCGCGGGTTGTCGGGCTTGATGACCGCGGCGAATTGCGCCCCGGTGCCCGTGCCGACGTGATCCGTTTTCGTATGCGTGAGGGGGCCCCGGCCTTGAACGGTGTCTGGTCGCGTGGGCAGCGGGTTTCCTGATCAGGATCTGTAGAACAGATAGCGATCCGGCGCGATGGTGTCGGGTCCTTTGATCTGCTGAAATCCAACCAGAGGTTGGCCAGAAATCAAAAGCCCCCCGGGCAGCATGACATCCGCAATGAACGGGCTTAGGCGCGCGGCTTCTGCAACGTCCTCTTCCTTGATGCCGCGTCCGAAATCATAGTGGGCCATTGCAATTCTTGGTCCGCCTTCGGCCAGTTTCTGTAACATGGGTTCGGCTTCACCTTGCAAGAAATCCTCGGCGGGCGGAGTGCTGGATGGGTGGCATTGTAGGACCCTGTCCATCACCCAGATGCGCCGGTCGGGCAGGATTTCCCTCAGGTGGTCATAGGTTCTGCCGTTGCCTAAACCCATGTCCAGAGCATCCCCGTCTTGCTCCGAAATCTGGTCGACCGCCCAGTTCAGCCCATCACGTTGAGCGGTCAGGCGGCGCAGCATGGAATCCAATCGGCTCATTCGGGTCTCCGTGTGTTTTCGTAGTCAGGCGCGGTCCAGACAGTTCCGGGACCGTCCAGAAGGCGTTTTATTAGATCTTGGGTGAAGGACCATATGTCCTCGTTATGTACAAGGTGGTGCGTCAGAATTCCGAAAGGTTCCGAGTTATCGCTTTGGTTCGCGCGTCGGGCGCGCAGAAGATCAACGGTCGTCGCAATCAGTTTGTCTGGCTGCACCAGCCCACGCGTCCCGCGCCAATCAATCGGATCCACATGCGTGTTGACCTGCAGCAATCCTGCAGCAGGTTGAGCCGTCTCGCGCGGAGCTGCCGTCGACATCATTCGGAACCCAAGCGAATGCAAATTTGTGACCACATCAGGCGAAATGCGGTTCCAAGGCGGCACAAACATGGGAAACAGACGTGAACCAAATTTGTCCGTCAGCCGCTCCAACCCAGCCTGCGCATCGCCAAGGATCTCCCGCATCGGGCGATGCAGGCGGAATTCCGATTTCTTTTCATCTGGCGGCGCATGGTTTTGGTGCGCCCAGCCATGCACAACCGGGATCAACGACTTGGTGCTGCCGACGACCGATACCAACCCGTCCTCACAGTCCCTTGGAACGATTGCCAGATGTACGGGAAGGTGCACATCCTCCGACAGCGCCGTAAGGCGCTCCAGTTCAGGTGTCACAGATATCGCGTCGTCGTCGCGCCACCACACCGGTAGGGAAAGACCTAGGCGCTGCCAGACGTCAAGCTCGGCGGTAAGGGGGCTCCAGTCCAGGTTCATGTGCGCCCCTCAGATAATAAGGTCGCTATTTCAACCGATTTCGCGGCGCCATCGAAACCCGATGAAAACTCGGATCTGGGCGGAGAGGATAGCACTCGGTTCACGGCCTGCGCCAAGGACGCGCCGTTCAAAGCCTGACTGCTCAGCACCTCAATCCCATTCAGATGAGACAAGCTGCGCGCACGCAGGGTCTGTTCGACCTCGTTGCCGTCGTCAAAGGGGATAAAGACCGTGGGTGTCCCCGCCTGCAGAATATCCAATGCGGTGTTATATCCGCACATACTGATAGAAGCTGCCGCATGATTAAGCATCTGACGGAAATCCGGCCTCACGGGTTCAATTGTCACGAGGGCGTCGCCCACAAGGGTTTGCAGTTCGGCTATGCGGTTCGGCGCGTCCTGCCCGCCGACCAACAGGCGCCAGCGCCTGTTGGGCATCTTGTGGGCGGCCTCGATGGCCGCGCGAAAGATCGGCTGCCCCACGGATCCGCCGCCTGCACTGACAAGGATCTCATCCTGTCCTGCGGCCTTGGGGTGCGGGTTCGCTGCTTTGGGTGCCACGAAACCAGTGTAAAACAAGCGTTTCTGCATGGGTTCAGTGACCGGCCAGCTGATCTCCAGTGGCACGATGTTCTGATCCGAATGCACTAAAACACCGTCATATTGCTGCAGCACAATTTGTTCTGTGCGTTCTGCCTTGGATGGCTTCGAAGGCGGGGCCAGAATATCTCTGACTGACGCAAGGATGACAGGCCGTATCGGCAAAGCCTGCGCAGCGTTCAAAGCGGCATCAAACTCAGAGGCCAGGGAGCGACGCCCAAATGGATAAAGCTCAGTGATTACCACATCGGGCGCAAAAGACCTCACCGCCTCGACAAGCGCTGTGCGGCGCGCATCATAATACGTATCGTCTGCCACATCGTCGGATTGGTCGAGCAGCCGAGTAAAATTGGTGCCGTCCGATCGCAAAGGCGGTAATCCCAAAAGGGTCATGCTGCGGCTGTCAAGCTGAGGGGCCGGCATCCCGCCTGAGACAACCAGAACGTCGTGATCTTTCTGCGCAAAGGCCCGACCCAATGTAAGGGCGCGGCTCAGATGTCCTGTACCCAACAAGTGGGTAACAATGATCATCACTTTCATGTTCGGGGCTCCGCTCGGATCAGGCGCACCGGTTCAGGTTCAGCGCGCATTGCCTGTGTGTCGACAATATACAAACGGTTGCGTTTGATTTTGAAGGGGGCAGGGCCGTCAAAGTTCCATCCCCATGCACGCGCCAGAATAACCCGCATGATCCCGATATGACAGACTGCGACGGTGTCTGCCGTCAGGGTATCAACCCAAGGGCGCACACGCGCCCAAAGCTCGGCTGGGCTTTCCCCACCGGGGGGGCGAAAATCCCAGGTCCAGTCCTCGATGTGCCGGTATCCGCTGTCTGGGTCTGCGATCAGATCGACGCCGCGCAGACCTTCCCATTCCCCCCAGTTCATTTCGATTAATGCTTCATGTGTGGCGGGCGGCTGACCGGTGACCAGCAACGCCGTTTCCTGCGCACGCCTGAGCGGGCTGGAAACGATCTGCGCCTTATCCCAAGTTTCGGGCAACTGGTAACCGGCCAGATCTTGCCGTGCCTCGTCATCCAATGGGATATCGCTGCGCCCTTGTATGCGACCCGCACGGTTCCAATGCGTATGGCCGTGGCGGAGCAGGGCGAGACGTGTCATGCTTGCCCCTCTGTCAACGGGCGGACCACTTGCCAAAACCGGTCTGTGGCGGCTGGGCTGAGATGCCGCGACCGGATCCGGTCGCGCGCTTTGGCTCCAGTTGCCAGTCGAAGGGATTGGTCACTTAAGAACTCACTTAGCCGGGCTGCCAGCTCTTCAGGGCCAGCGTCAACGGATGGATACTGTGCAGGCAGCAGCACATCTCGGACACCCGGACGGTCTTGTGCAACAACCGGCACACCGGCTGCCTGCGCCTCAAGATAAATCATCCCATATGCCTCATTCACACCTGGCCAGACCAATAGCGACGCGTTCTGGTAATGGGTTTGCAAGGTTTCCCGATCCAACAAACCCAGGAACCGAACTTTCGACCCGAAAGGTGCCATCAAAGCCTCTACGTCAGGTCTGGCGGGGCCATCCCCGGCAATGTCCAATGACCAAGGCTGCTCTAACAACCGCAGCGTTTGCGCCAGAATCTCATACGAGGCCATTTTGTCGCCGTGACGCATCATCCCAACCGTCAACATAGGGCCATCGCAGGATGATGCTACGGGCAGACGTGCAATCGGCAAAAATGGTGGTAACTCGACCAGTCGCTGATCGCCAAATCGTTCCCGTTCCAATGTGATTAGATCGTTTGCTGTGTGATAAAAGATCACCTGCGCGGCATCGCACGCATGATGCGCGGCCTGTGCGAAATCGGCCCAAGGGCCGGTCAGCCGACTGGTTGCGCGGGTGCTTTCCAATTGCACGTAGGGTATCCCCCGGGCATGGCAGACGTGCGGCCCCAAAAGGTCAGGAGCCTTGTAATAGTTGTGATAGGTAACCCAAAGGGCCGTGTCTTCGGGCAGTGTTTTGATCAACCGCTGTGCCTCGGCATTCGCCTCGGACCGCAATTTGCTTTGCAGTTGCTGATCACCGGTTTTGTCAAAGCTGCGCAGGTGCGAGACAAGCTCGACCTCATCCCCTTGGGCGCTAATGGCTTTCATAAGGTTACGCGCCATTTCCCGATCACCCGAGGGGACAGGGCTGTTCGGAGATTTCATTGGTGCGTAAAATGCGATCCGGGCCATCAGTCCCTGTCCGCCCCCAATGCGGCAAGGCGTTTGGACAGGACGGCGACCCCTGGGTCCATCCGAAACTCTGCCAATAGCCTTTCATAGGCTTTGGTGGACATATCTGCTGTTGCCACCGGGTTGTTCGCCAGTTGGGTGATTGCCGCAGCAAGCGCAGATGGTTCGTCTTCGGTCAGGGTTCCGTGCAGTCCGGTCTGGATGAACTCGGGGATCGCCGAGACGGGTGTCGACAGGATGGGCAGCATTTGAGAGGCAGCTTCCATCAAAACATTCGGTAATCCGTCGCGATCCCCATCCGTCGCGATACGACTGGGTAAAACGAAGAGGTCGGCGTCGCGCATTGCTGCGATGACCTCGGGCTGGTCACAGGCTCCTTTCCACGAAATCCGGTCTTCCACACCAGCCGCCTTAGCCTGTTGCTGCAGGGTATCGCCCAAATCGCCACCGCCGATATGAGTCCATCGCCAATCGAGCGTCTTGGGGAGGACAGCAAACGCGTCGATCAGGCGATCAAACCCTTTCTTTTCGACCAACCGCCCAACAGACAGCATGTGAAATGGGTCGCCCGCAGACCTCAACGGGCGATTGGGCGGAGATGGAAAGCGATCCAAGTCCAACCCATGATAGATCAATTCAACCCGTTCGGGATGATCCGCAAGGCCGCGCAGGTGCTCAGCTCCGATGGCGGTGCAGGTCGCGCCGAAAGCAGCGCCATAGGTGTCGCCCCGCAGCTTTTCGGTTTTTTCCCAGTCAGGAGACGTCCAGATATCCTTGGCATGGGCTGAAAAGCTCCATGGCAGGCCTCGCATAATAGCAGCGTACCTGGCGACCGAAGACGGTGTATGCATGAAATGGGCGTACATAACCCGGGTGCCCGGCGGCAACTCAGCCGCCAAGACGCAAGCCTGACCAAATCGCCGAATTCGATTATGCGATGGATCGCGCCGCAAGTCTTTGCGCCAGACCTCGTACGCTTTGGCGTAACCGGGCAAAGCCTGCGCAATCTGACGCGCGGACCAAATCCGCTCGGGTTCTTGGTACAGATATTCAGGTAAATAATGAACGTGACCATTGAAGCGGTCATGCAACGGATGGCGTTTCACATCCGTCGGGTGACGCAACGACCAGATATCAAAGCGATGGCCTGCATCCTGCAATGCAACCAATTCCTGCGCGATGAACGTCTCGGACAGGCGCGGCCACCCTTTGACCAGCACCGCAAGTTTCGGCTGTGTCGAACTCATCCGGTGGCCCGCTCCGGTTCCCCGGTCAGCAGGGCGTCAACGCGGTCGGTGACATAGTCCAGCCCGTCCAAAAGCCCGTCGTCGATGGCTTGCGAGGGCAGGGCTTGTTGGGGAAGGGCACGGATCGCCTGTATCATTGACTCTGCGGTCAGACCGTCGCGGCTTTCGTCCAACATGCGCACAAGGCCCAACTCTTCGGCGCGCGATGCCCGAATCCATTGTTCAAGCCGCGGTGTTGTACGCGGGACAATCACTGCGCGTTTGTCAAAGGATAGGACTTCGCAGAACGTGTTGTATCCGCCCATACACACTACGCCTGCAGCGCCTGCGAAAAGTGTTTCGATCTCAGATTCGAAGCCCACCGCAGTTACACGCCCGTTCAATGCCGCAACACGCGTTTCGAAGTCATCGCGCAACTCACCAGACAGGAAGGGGCCATAAACCAGCACGGCCCGTGGCGATAGTGTCGGGTCTTGCTCGTAAGCAGACAAAACCAGATTAACCATGGCCTTGCCGTCGCCACCACCGCCCGGTGTGATCAGGATATAGGGCTGTTCTGGGGGTTCATTGACCGGTCCAAGATCGCGGCGCAGGTAGCCTGTCCAATGGATACGGGCCTGCGCGGACGCGTTCAGAGGCAGTCCGCTTGTCGGGTCGTAGATCGAGCGCAGCCCATAGACCCAGATTTCATCATAATATTTTTCGGTGGCGCTTATGGCTTCTTTCCGGTCCCACTCGGCGGCCAGAACCTCGGGTTCGTCAAGCACGTCGCGCAAGCCGAGTACCATCTTGGCGCGTTTGCTCTGATAAAGCGCTTCGAGGGTTGGCAGTAGCTCACCGCGAAAACCGGTGGGCTCTTTGTCAACGATCAAAACGTCAGGATCAAACTGCTCGACCGCGGTGTGAATAAGACCAGCGCGCAGTTCGGTCACCTCTTCGATACCCATACCCATTGTTTGCGAGGCATAGGATCCATCTGGGCGTTTTGTTACCCCGGGCAGGCGGACATGATCCACACGCCGTGGAAAGGTAAACCGTCCCGCAACGGGCGAGCCTGTCAGGATCAAGGCCGAGGCCGAGGGATCTGCCTGCGTAATAGCTGCGGCAAGAGCCCGAGACCTGCGCAAATGGCCTAGTCCGAATGTATCGTGGCTGTAGAACAGAATGCGGGGTGCACGTCCGGTCTTGTTATTTTGTAGTCCTGGGCTCATTTCGTCGCCGTCTTAGTGTCTTGGTGCTATTCCGCGCGCCTGCACCACTATCGCATATGTTTCTTGGCTGCTTGCAAAAACTGCGGCCCTGATCCGCGAAAAACGACAAACATAGCCAATTGGCTACACCCTACAGAAATCTTTGCTGGCTTGCCCCGACTTACATCAAACGCTGGCTACGACCGAGCTGCGCTTGCTCTCACTACTGTCATATTCAGTTTTTGTCGTGTTGAAAACACTCGATGCGGCTTCAGTGCGCCAAGAACACGCCATACCGGGATAACACCCGGCAGCCCGTTGATGATTTGAACACGGGTATGTGGTTCTGTAATGTGCGGCGCAAACGTCGAATTGGATAGAAACCCTAATGAAACTTAGACTTGTTGCTATTTTCGCCCTTCTAGGCTGGGCGATGCTATTGCAGTTTCCAACAGGGGTTTTCGCTCAGACCTCGCTTATTCCGGGATATACCACGGGGGCAGATACCAGTTCGGATAGTTCCGAGGAAGGTGATCTTGCGGCTGCAATTCGCTCCGCAACTGAAGCCGGGGCGAGTGTGATCGTCATCGACAGCGCCGGTCAGATCGTATCATCGGGTGGAACAGCAGCAGGGGCCCAGGACGCTGGCCCACAAGACCCAATGGCGCAGGGGTCGCAGCTGATGAAAGCGCAAGAGCGGTTCTCGAAATTCAGGGCGTCGATGGAATCGCGGCTTGAGGCGCTGCCTTATTCAATATTCGAGGTCCAGTATGTTCTGCGCCAAACCAGTCCGGACGGTCGGATACAGACCTATGTCGAGGTTTTGTTCTGGAACATCCTTTTCCTTTTGATCGGGCGCTGGTTGTCGATTGAAATCTACGGCAAGCGACTGGCCAAAGGGATCGTGGTGGCGCGGTCAAAGGAAAACCCGCAAGGATATCGCGAGAAGATGCCCTTCCTTGTTTTCCGGTTTCTTATGGGTATCGGGGCTACGATCTTTGCGATGCTGATGGCGTTGATCGTTGGGTTCCTGTTTTTCGGCGAGGCCGAGGACCTTTCGATCCAATTCACGGTCACCGCAATTTTCACGGCGTTTTTCCTGTCGCGAACCGTGTCCGACCTGTGGCGCATGGTGTTGTCGCCTTATCTCAGCCAATACCGTCTGCCACCGTTTTCCGACAGAGATGCGAAACGGCTGTATATATGGGCATCTGCTTTGGCGACCTATGATATTTCGGTTGTTTTGTTTGCGACCTGGGTCGCGGATTTTGGCCTGAACTATAACGTCTACGCGCTGGTTTACGGCGGGCTGACCATGTTTGGCGCGCTGGGCAATGTGTTGATGATCTTATTCAACGCACGTGCGATTTCGCATGCCATCCGGGGTGGGCGCGCAAAGGATCAGGTTTCATGGATCTCGCGTTTTATATCGTTGGCATGGGCGCCCGTTCTCATTGTCTACATGGTATTCAGCTGGCTTAAACTGGCTGTGGATCTGGTCTTGGAAAACCAAAACTCGATCCCATTGGTTGCCAGCAGCTATGCGATTTTCATGTCTGTCGTTATTGCCTATGGCGCGATGAACTACCTGTTGGAAAGGTACTTTGATCGCAACCGGCAGATGGAAGACCTGAACGCGGACGGGGACACCGTCGCGGAAGTCGTTGAGGAAGAGGTGATTGAAACACCTCTGGCCGAAAAGCGGAAACACGCGATTCTAACCTATGAAGATCTGGCGCGACGGGTCGCAGGTATCCTGGCATTTGTTGTTGGGTTGTATGCGCTGGTCGTGATTTGGAACCCGGAGGCAAGCTGGAGCGAGGACCTGCCGATCGAACGCGCGCTGGACGTGATGGTGATCTTGTTCATCGGGTATATCCTGTTTCACTTTTTCCGCATCTGGATCGATACGAAAATCGCCGAAGAAGAAGACGATGGTGGAGCCGCAGCTGAGCTTGGCGACGAAGGTGGTGAAGGCGGTCAGAGCCGGTTGGCGACGTTGCTACCGCTTTTCAGAGGCGCGATTTTGGCCGTGGTGGTTGTCACCATTGTGTTGATTGTTTTGATGGAGCTTGGGATCAATGTCAGCCCGCTGTTTGCGGGTGCTGGTGTTGTTGGGCTTGCCGTGGGCTTTGGTTCGCAAACCCTTGTGCGCGACATCTTCTCGGGCGCCTTCTTCCTGATGGATGACGCTTTCCGAAAGGGAGAGTATATCGACATCGGCGACGTCAAAGGAACGGTCGAGAAAATCTCGGTCAGGTCGTTCCAGTTGAGACACCATCTTGGCGCTTTGAACACGATTCCTTTTGGCGAGATCAAAGTGCTGACCAATTACTCTCGGGACTGGGTCATCATGAAACTGCCTTTGCGGGTGACCTACGACACCGACGTTGAAAAGGTGCGGAAGCTGATCAAGAAGCTGGGACAGGAATTGCTGAACGATCCGGTCATTGGCGATAATTTCATCCAACCTCTCAAGTCGCAAGGCGTAATCGAGATGCAGGATTCGGCCATGATCATCCGGGTCAAATTCATGACCAAGCCGGGCGATCAATGGCTGGTGCGCAAGAAGGTCTATCAGGATATACGCGAGCTCTTTGCACGCGAGGGCATTCGCTTTGCGCATCGCGAGGTTACGGTTCGTCTGGCGGACGACAAAGAGGCTGAAGACTTGACGCCCAAACAGCGCGAGGCGGTGACCGGCGCGGTACAGGCCGCAATCGACGAAGATTATCTGGATGATATCGGCCCCAGCGGGGATGACAGGTAAGGCACCCTCCCGCCACCTTGAACAGTGTCTCTGACGAGACACAATTCAAGCTGTTGGGCCGGGCCGCGCGTTCCGCGCGGCGGTCGGTTCACGTGGTGAGCGAGGGCCAGGATGGTTGGGCTGTGCCCAGCTTGCAGGCTGGCAAGGGCCACGACATGCGGGCTTCACCGACGCGTAGGGCAGGCTTTAATCGATAACCTGGTCCCCATCCGGATTCTTCGGTCACGTCTGAGTAGTCCGGAGTGTCAGCTTTGGTGATCTTGTCGGATGTTTCCGATTTCCCGAGAACCGCAAGCAGCTCGGCCGTTCGTGCAAGAGACAACCGCGCTTGCATGACGGTGTTCCCGGACGCGGCCTCGGCCAATGCAGAAAGAACCGCGGCGGCCATCAAGTAGCCTGTAGCATGATCAAGCGCCTGTACAGGCAATGGTGTGGGTTTTTCAGCCTTGGCCCATTCACGGCCTGCGTCGGCGATACCAGCGCTCATCTGAACCAAGCTGTCAAATCCACGCCGATTGGACCACGGTCCTTGCCAGCCGTAAGCATTCAGGGTGACCTCAATGCGATTGGGTGCAAGTTCATCGCGCTTTGATTGGGTCAGCCCCAGTGCATCAAGCGCTCCGGGCCGGTAACCATGAACGAAAACGTCGGCCTGAGCTAGCAATCCTTGTAGTTTCTCAAGGCCCTGCGGAGACTTCAGATCAAGGTAGGCGCAGTTTTTGCCCAGAGAAATGTCCGGTATAACGCCGGGCTCGTCCCACTCAGGTGGATCGATACGCAGCACCTCAGCCCCGAAGGCCGCGAGCGTTCGTGTCGATACCGGTCCGGCCAGAACCCGGGTCAAGTCCAGCACTCGTAAACCTGACAATGGGCGTTCAGCACCGGCCTTGGGGCGGTCACGTAAGGTTATTTGGCGGGGATTGTGCCACCCGATCAACGGATCCCGTGATACGGCGCGGCCTTGGGGGTGATCGAGCCACTCTGCCCGGCTACGCATCGCTGCGGCGACCCCGCCTTTGGCCACGATTGCGTTTTCCAGATCTCCGGCATTCCAGGTCTTCACAGCGGCTGCGACCTTTGAGCGTTCGGCACCCACTTTGAGCACTTCCAAAGCCACTGCTCTGTGCCGTGGCAAATTTGTATGCAGCCTAATCCATCCGTCGGCCGCCTCATAATCGCCAGCGACGGCGTCCCACAGGTTCGGCATTTCCCAGCCATTGGGTTTGAAGGAAAACCCATACCACAGCGATGCGAGCCTGTGATCAACGGAAACTTCGGGCGCGGCACTTGAAAGGTTCAGAGCGGACATCAAACGCGCCAATTCTTGCCCAACGGCGGCAAAGCTGGCAGTGGCCAGTTCCGAAACCGCATAAACACTTGGGCGCGCGCCTGATCCCGTTACCCGATAGCTGTCAGCAGCTGGAAGGGCGGAGATCAGCGTCATTGCTGATACGGATCAAGGCTGTCGCGCAAACCGTCGCCCAGGAAGTTGAACGCCAGAACAACGACGATGATCGGAAGCATCGGAATCGCGGTCCACGGATAGATCTCGATCGAAGCCAGGTTCTGTGCATCGTTCAGCATCACGCCCCAACTGACCGCGGGCGCGCGCAACCCAAGCCCAAGGAAGCTGAGCGCGGTCTCTCCAAGGATCATCGCTGGGATCGACAACGTAGCCGAGGCAATCAGGTGCGACATGAAGTTCGGCAGCAAATGTTTGCGGATCACCCGCCCTGAACTGGCACCCATCATCTCAGCCGCGCGTACATATTCTTCTTCGCGAAGGGACAGGAATTTGGCGCGCACCGATCGCGCCAAACCGGGCCAATCCAGAATCCCAAGGATGATCGAAATGATGAAGAAAACGGCGACCGGGCTCCAGTTCGAGGGGACCGCTGCCGATAACGCCAGCCACAATGGCAGTTCCGGAAGCGAACGCAGCACTTCGATAACGCGGTTGATGACCCAGTCGATCCTGCCGCCGAAATACCCGGCCATGGACCCGAACAGGATGCCCAGGAAGAAAGACACCGAAATACCGATAAGGCCAACTGTCAAAGACAGCTGCGCGCCATACAGGATGCGACTGAAGACGTCCCGGCCCAGCCTGTCGGATCCCCAAAGAAACACGGTGGCGCCGTCAGGAGGACAAAACAAATGGGTGTCGCTTTTGATCAGGCCCGCCAGTTTATATTCAGCCCCTTCACAGAAAAACTTGATAGGGCGTGGGTCATCCGTGTTGGGTATGAATTTCCACTGGAAGGTCTCCAGATCCGCTTCGGCCACGATTGAGTAGACGTAGGGGCCTATGAACTCGCCCTCGTGAAACCAGTTTATGCTTTGCGGCGGCGCATAGAGGTGTTCGTCATTCCGCTCATTCGGGCCGTAAGGGGCGATAAATCCGGCGAATGGCAACATCAGATAGCAGAGCAGCAGGAAGACACCCGAGATCAGCCCCAGCTTGTGCGTTCGGAATTTTCGCCAGACCAGCAGCCAGTTTGGCGCGTCGAGATCGGCGCGCTCGACCTGTTGCAGGGCGGCGTTGGGATCAAATGGGGCGTCGTCGACATAGCGACCATCAGATCGTTTGCTCATGCCTTGCGCCCCTCATAGCGAATGCGCGGGTCCAGCATGACCAGCAGAATGTCGGAAATCATGGTGCCGATCAGCGTCAGCAATGCGACGAACATCAAGATGAACGCAGACAGGAACTGGTCTTGCGTTTTAAGCGCTGTCAGCAAGGTTGGCCCGATGGTTTGTAGACCCAGGACAACCGACACCAGAACCGATCCGGACACCATCGAAGGCAGCAGGTTGCCGATGTCAGCCACAAACGGGTTGAAGGCCACGCGCAGCGGGTATTTGGTCAGCATTCGTGATGGGGCCATACCTTTGGCGATGGCGGTTTCTACGTATGGTTTACCCAATTCGTCCAGCATGTTGGCCCGCAAGCGTTGCATCATCGCAGACGCGCCCGAGGTGCCGATCACAAAGGTCGGAACGATCAGGTGCAGCAGGATGGATTTTAGCTTGTCCCAGCTCATCGGTTGACCCTCGAAGGATGGATCCATCAAGCCGCCAATGGGTAGGTTGAAATACTGATGACCGTAATAAAACAGGATCAACGCCAACAAAAAGTTAGGAGTCGCCAGACCGAGATAGCCGACAAAGGCTGACGTGTAATCAATCCACGTCCGTGATTTTGCAGCCGCGAGAACGCCAAGAGGCAAAGCCACCGCGTAGACGAAAAGGATCGCGGCAAGGTTGACGACCACGGTCAGCCAAAGCGTGTCGCCCACGATCTCGGCGACAGGGCGGTCAAATTCGAAGGACCAGCCATAATTGCCTTGAATCAAGCCCTCGAACCCGTGGGGGCCCGGCCAGAATCCCATCCATATCAGGTACTGTTCCCACATCGGACGATCCAACGCATATTCGGTACGTAGAAATTCGGCCTTGGCCACACCGGCAGATTGACCCGAGGCCTGCAATTCCGCGATCTGGTTGCTGAGGTAGTCGCCGGGCGGCAGGTTGATGATCACGAAGATCAGGACCGACACCACAAGCAGCGTCAGCAGCATCGTGAAAAAGCGATACACCGCATAGCGCAGCATGACCATTTAGCTGCTCCTGTCAGTCGGCGAAGAAAAACTCGTCCGGACGATGAATGCCGAAATGCGCGCCGGGCTCCCACGCCCACATGGCCTGTTCGGGGACGTTACGCAGACGGTTCGACACGACAATTGGCTGGGGTGCCCCATTCAGAATACCGATAGCGTAAAGCTGATCTGCGTGGATTTTCAACATTTCACCCCACGCAGCCTCGCGCTCGGCGTCAGTTTCAGCGATTTCCCAGTCATGAGCCAACTGCATCAGACGTTCAGCTTCGGGCATGTCGGGCGGCTCACCGGCTTCGCCTCCGGTCTGGTAATATTGCCCCCATTTGGGCCAAGCCAGAAACACCTGATCGGTCGGGGCGAGGTACGCAGGTGAAGTGTGCAGTTGTGGAATGCCGTCATCCCAGCCGAACCACACGGATGCCATAGTATTTCCGGCAAACACGCGGTTGCGCAGAATGTCCCTGTCTAATGGACGCATCACCAGATCAACGCCGATTTCGCGCCATGTGTCGGTGACGATTTGTAGAGCATTTTCAACTTCCTGACGTTCGCCAGCGGTTTCGATGATCAGTTCCATCGGGCGGCCATCGGGCAACAGGCGAATGCCATTCTTGTCGCGTTCGTTCAATCCGGCCTCGTCCAACAGTTTGTTGGCCATATCGGCGTCGTGCTGCGCCCACGCGTTGGCATTTTCCTCGTCATAGAAAGGTGAGGCTGGCAAAACGGACATGGCGCCGGGTTGTGCTAGTTTGAAGTACAGCGCTTGGTTGATCGTTTTGCGGTCAATCCCCAGTGACAATGCCCGGCGAACGCGCACGTCCCGCAGCACTTCGCGCCATCCATCATCGGCGTAGTTCAGGTTGGGATAGATGGCGATTTGCGAGGCAACGCCGGTTTTCCACAGCAGTGTCTTGTAGTTCCCGCCAGCTTCGCCTTTCTTCAGGATCGAAGCATCGCGGAACGCCAGACCGCGTCCTTGCAAATCGGTTTCACCAGCATTGGTTTTTGCTGCGACCAGACCGGGTGCCACAATCTCCATCTCTACCACGTCGATATAGGGCAACTGCACGCCATTGCTGTCGATGCGGTGATAGTAGGGGTTGCGGACAAAGTTGTGGCGGATCTTCTTACCCGAGCTTGCATTCAGCCAGGGTTGCAAGGTCGGCAATTCGTGATTGTCGAATTTGTACAGGTTGTCCAACTTGTTGTGCAACGCCGCCCAACTGGTGACACGCGCATCTTCAACCTGAAACGCCAATTCTTCTACGTCCGCGAATTTCTCGTGGTACTGTTTGAGGAACTCGGACGGGCGATAAATAAATGGTGGTCGCGCTTGCGCCAGCGATTGCAGGAAATCCGGATTGGGTTCGTCCCATTCAAAAACAACGGTCGTTTCGTCCGGGAATGTTACTGTTGGCGCTTTGCCCTCGACGATAAGGAAATCTGGCGGCCCCGATGGGCTAAGCAGTTCGTTGTTGGCCACATCTTCCCACCAGTACCGAAAGTCCTCGGACGTGAAGGGCGACCCGTTTGACCATTTGTGCCCCTCCCGCAGCTTCAACGTGAATTTGCGGTTTCCTTCGTTTTCAAACGAGGACAGCAGGTCAGGCACAATCTCGTAGTTTTCGTCGAACCCGACCAACCGCGCATAGCCATAAACGACCATCTGACGGATGTCTTTCGAGCGGGTTACCATCGTGCGGAGCGTTCCGCCCGGCGTTCCAAACTCACGCCCCTTTGCAGCCAGATCGACGATCAGCGGCTCGTAAGGCAAACGTTCGTCAACAGGCGGGAGATTCCCGGAACTGACCTCGTCAGCCCAAAAATCATTTTCCTGGGCTTGAGGCGTTTCTGCCCATGCAGTCGTCATCCACGATGTGCACAGGGCGGCGGCCATTAACAGGGGGCGAGTGGTCTTAAACATGGCATCTTACCTTATGGCCGGGTTCCATCTCTACCAAGGAAGGTATCATGGAGTCGGTAAATCGGAAGGCGTCATCCCAACTGTCCGGCGAACCGGCGCCTAAAGCAACCAGATTTAAGTCGATGGGCCGGTTGATGTCGGGTTCCGGTTGAGCAGCAATCAACGCCTTGGTGTAGGGGTGGTGCGGGTTATAGAACAAAGTTTCGGGTGGGGCCTGTTCGACGACAAGGCCTCGTCGCATTACCGCAACCTCGTCGGCAATGCGGGCCACGACTGCAAGGTCGTGTGATATGAAGAAATAGGACAGGTTCAAACTTTCCTGCAGGTTTTCCAGCAGAGTCAGGATTTGTTCCTGCACGGAAACATCCAAGGCCGAGGTCGGCTCGTCGCAAACGATAAGTTGCGGGTCCAGCATCATTGCCCTTGCGATTGACAATCGTTGGCGCTGACCGCCGGAAAAAGCGTGCGGGTAACGTTTCAGCATGTCGGCATTCAGCCCGACCCGTTGCAACATCTCGGCCGCTTTATCACGTTGTTCGGAAGGTGAGCCGATCTTGTGGATCTCCAGCGGCTCGGTCATCGCATCCTGAATGCGCATCCTTGGGCTGAGCGAGCTGTATGGGTCCTGAAACACCATTTGGGCCTTGCGCTGAAAAGCGGTGCGCTGGGCGCGGCTCATGTGGTGGACAGTGATCGGCTGATCTGCAGGTGACGTGCGAAACAGAACTTCACCGCCGGGATCAGGGGGTTCGGCCCCCAGCGCGATGCGGGCTGCCGTGGTTTTTCCCGATCCGCTTTCGCCAACGATTGCCAGCGTTTTACCGCGTGCCAGTATTAGGTCTACGCCCCGGCACGCGTGGATCAATCGGTCCCCTTGCCATCCTTTGCTCGACCGCATGGTGTAGGTCTTGGAGACATCCTTCATCTGCAGGATCAGGTCTTCTGCGGGCATCGGAATGCCGACGGCGTCCTTGTCGGGGATCGCTGGAGCGGCGTCGAACAATTGTTGGGTGTAAGGATGTGCCGGAGACGTCAGGATTGGCGCAGCGGCGCCAGCCTCCATGACCCGACCCTTGTGCATGACGACCACCTGTTCGGCCATGTTCGCGACCACGCCAAGGTCATGCGTCACTAGGATCAAGGCCATCCCGGTTTCGCGCTGCAATTCTTTGATAAGCCCCAGAACCTGAGCCTGCGTCGTGACGTCCAACGCGGTCGTAGGTTCGTCGGCGATCAGCAGTTCCGGTTTGGACACCATGGCCATGGCGATCATGGCGCGCTGACGCATCCCGCCCGACAGCTCGAACGGATAAGAATCATAGGCGCGTTGCGGGTCAGGGAAGCCGACGCGCTCGAACTGTGTCAGCACTTCTTTGCGCGCTTCCGCCTCGGATGCACCGCGATGCAGCCACAGAACTTCGCTGACCTGATTGCCGATCTTGTGCAGGGGGGACAGCGATCGCATCGGCTCCTGAAAAATCATCGAGACCCGATTGCCCCGAATATTACGCATCTGACGCTCGGTGATCGCTGTAAGATCTTCCATGCCTTTGGAATCGTTCAGCGTAATTGTGCCCGATCGTATCTGCGCCGTGCGCGGTAATATCCGCAAGGCAGCCCGGCAAGAGATGGTTTTACCCGATCCCGACTCGCCGACCAAGGCCAGAGTCTGCCCGGCCTCGACGTCAAAACTGACGCCGTTAACCACAGCTTCACCGGCACCAAAGCCGATGCTCAGGTCTCTGACAGACAACAAAGCAGTCATACGGGTATTCCACCCGTTAGGCCGATACTCGGCATGAGCTAGTTCAACTCCCCGTGTTTTTTGACATAGTTTCGCTCGGTTGGGCCCAACTAGTCAAACCCGTTCTTGGGTAGAAATGTCGCGGTATTATGAAACTGGGGCCAAATTGCCTACACAAAGCCTTGAGGATTTGTCATCTAATGCGACGTCGGCCTCTGGTTATACGTCGGCAGATATCAAGGAGAGATTTCCCGTGCCCGATCCCCAAAGCCGCCTGGACCTGTTTATTGACCGTATGGTGTCACAACGCGCCTGTCTGGATTACGCAATCGCCGAGACAAGCGGCATGTCCGGACCCGTATTCGAACTGGGATTGGGTAACGGGCGGACCTATCACCATATGGTTCAATATATTCGGAACCGTCCGGTTTACGTTTTCGAGCGGGCCGTTGCCTCGCACCCTGATTCCACACCGCCAGAGGACCGCGTAATTCTTGGGGACGTGCGCGACACCTTGCCAGCGGCGACCGATCGGTTCGGAGCGACCGCCAGCCTGATCCACGCTGACCTTGGGGGTCACAACCGCGAAAAGAACGACGCCTTCGCCCGTTTCGTATCGCCTTTGATTGAACCGCTGCTCGCACCGGGCGGGTTGATGGTTTCCAGTGACCGGATGTATTTTGAAACGCTGACCGAGCTACCCTTGCCTGCAGGCGCGGTTGTCGGTCGGTGCTTTGTCTACCGGCGCTGATCGCAGAGGGACCGATATGCTTTTCTATGATTGTTCCACTGCCCCCAATCCGCGTCGGGCCCGGATGTTTATCGCGGAAAAAGGGTTGGAGATCGAAACACGCGACATCTCGATCGCGAAAGGAGAGCAACTGAGCGAAGCGTTTCGCGCCATAAATCCCAATGCGACGCTACCGGTTTTGATCACTGACGATGGTACCGTGTTGACGGAAAACCTTGGGATTGCCGCTTATCTTGAGGCGTACAGCCCCGAGCCACCTTTGATGGGGCGCACTGCGGATGAAAAAGGCTTGGTTCTGATGTGGAACAGCATCGTTGAGCAGCAGGGCGGAATGCCAATTGCCGAGGCGCTGCGCAATACACATCCCGCGTTCGAAGGTCGCGCAATACCGGGGCCGACAGGGTATGCGCAAATCCCCGAATTGGCACAACGCGGCACCGATCGCGTTGGCCGGTTTTTCCAGATGTTGGAAGGACGTCTGTCAGACAGTCCTTTTGTGGCGGGCGATAGCTTTAGTCTCGCCGATATATCCACCTATGTTTTTGTCGATTTCGCACGCGTTATCAAAATGCGCATCCCGTCGCAAAACGTCGCGACGCAGGCATGGTTTGACAAGATCTCGGAACGTCCAAGCGCACAGCTTTAAATAACCGCTTCCTGACGGCACTTGTTTCGCGCAATGAACTGTACAGAAATGTCTAGACAGATGTGAACAGTGCGTCTAGCGTCCTGTGCGAGTCATGCGGGGGAGTGCGGGATGAAATCTCAGTATCGTGTTGTCGTCATCGGAGGTGGTGTTGTCGGGGCATCCGTTCTGTATCACCTTGCCAAGTTCGGTTGGTCAGATGTGGTCATGCTGGAACGGCGACGGTTGGCTTCGGGATCATCGTGGCACGCAGCCGGAGGTATTCACGCGCTGAATGCGGATCCCAATATGGCCTCACTGCAGGCTTATACCATCGACCTGCTGAGCGAAATTGAAAAGGAATCAGGCCAGAATATCGGGCTTCATATGACGGGTGGTCTGACACTGGCGGGAACGCCCGAGCGGTGGGAATGGCTGCAGGCCAACTACCGCATCTTCCAGTCCATCGGCATTGATGACTGCGAGTTGCTTTCACCCGAAGAAGCGCAGAAGCGTTGCCCGATCATGTCTACTGATGGCGTTCTGGGTGCGATGTGGGCCGATCGCGAGGGCTATATCGACACGACTGGCACGGTGCAGGCTTATGCGACAGCGGCCAAGAAACGAGGTGCCGAATACTACGAAGAAACCAAGGTCGAGGAACTGATCCAAACCGCCGATGGCTGGCAGGTCGTGACCGACAAGGGCACCATCACCTGCGAGCATGTGGTGAACGCCGCGGGTCTTTGGGCCAAACAGGTGGGCCGTATGGCAGGGGTTGAGCTGCCGGTCTCTCCGCTGAAACACCACTATCTGATAACCGATACGGTACCCGAGGTTGCGCAGGCGGATTTTGAGATGCCGATGACCGTGGACCTCGAAGGGTTCACCTATATGCGGCAGGATCAGAAGGGTGTTCTGGTTGGCATCTACGAGGTTGACCACGAACACTGGGCCATGGACGGGGCACCTTGGAACTATGGCGAGGAACTGTTTCAGGAACAGCTTGACCGGATTGAAAATGAGCTGACGCTGGGTTTCGAACGCTACCCCTCAATCCAGAATGTGGGCATCAAGACATGGGTGAACGGCGCGTTCACCTTCTCGCCCGATGGTAACCCTCTGGTCGGGCCGGTGCCGGGCAAGCGGGGCTATTGGTCGGCCTGCGCGGTGATGGCCGGGTTCCTGCAGGGCGGTGGCGTCGGTAAAACGCTGGCCGAGTGGATGATCCATGGTGAGCCCGAGGCCGACGCATGGCCCATGGATGTGGCGCGCTATGGCGATTTTGCGCAGAACAAGCGCTATATTCGCGAGACAACCGGTCAGTTCTATTCGCGCCGTTTCGTGATGACCTATCCGAACGAACAACTGCCCGCAGGCCGTCCCCTCAAAATGGCCCCGGCGCATGATGCGATGACCGAAGCCGGGTGCAAGTGGGGCGTCAGCTGGGATCTTGAGGTGCCGCTGTACTTTGCGCCGAAAGGGTTTGAGGAAACGCCGACGCTGAAACGGTCGAACGCGCACGACATCGTAGCTGAGGAATGCAAGGTGATCCGGGAAGGTGTGGGTCTGCTAGACATCTCAGGCTTTTCGCGATTCGAGGTAACGGGTCCGAATGCGCTGGCCTGGCTGGATAAGGTCATGGCCTCAAAACTACCCGCGCCGGGGCGCGCCAAGCTGGCCCCGATGCTGGGCGAGAACGGGCGGCTCAAGGGTGATCTGACCGTGCTGAACTGGGGCGATGGCACCTGGTGGATCATGGGCAGCTATTACCTGCGCGCCTGGCATATGCGCTGGTTTGATGACCATATGATGGATGGCGTCACCGTCCGCGATCTGGGCGAGGAATACTGTGGGTTCGCCGTTGTTGGCCCGAAATCAAAGGTGGTAATTGAGAAACTGGCAGAACAGGATATCTCGGGCCTGAAATTCATGGGCTGCGGGAATTTCGATATCGGTCTGGTTCGTGCCCGCGTCGCGCGTATGTCAGTGACCGGTGAGAAGGGATACGAGATCAACTGCCGCTATGGCGATCACGTCAAACTGCGCCGGATGCTGTTAGAAGCGGGTTCTGACGAGGGTATCCGCGAATGTGGGTTTAACGCTATGCTTTCCACGCGGTTGGAAAAAAGCTTTGGTATCTGGTCGGCGGAATTCACGCAAGCTTACACGCCCGGCATGACAGGCATGGACCGCTGGATCGACTGGGATAAGGAATTCATCGGCAAAGACGCTGCCATAGCTGAGCGTGACGGCAATGGACCCGCACAGGTACAGGTGACGCTTGAGGTGGACGCACTGGATGCGGATGCCAGCGGGTACGAACCTGTTTGGGCCGGTGACGAACGTGTAGGATTCGTGACCTCGGGTGGCTACGGGCACTACACAGGTAAATCGCTGGCAATGGCGTTGGTTGATCAGGACAAGGCGGAACCGGGGACTGAGCTGTCGGTGCATGTCGTCGGTGTTGAAAGACCCGCCCGTGTCGTCGCACCATCCCCCTACGACCCGCAGGGCAAGGCGATGAGGGGCTGATGGACGTCTCACAAACCTCTGAGCGCGGACGGCGACGGCGGGGACGCGGCGCGGATGCCAAGCCAACGCCGAGCCGCGATGTAAATTACCGTCAGCTCAAAAACCCGTTTCCTCAGATGGAGGTTTTTCCGGCAGACCAGATTGCCGACATGCATGAAACGGCATTGCGGGTCTTGCAGGAACTGGGGGTGAAATGCCTGTTGCCAGAAGCGCGCCGTATCTACGCCAAGGCGGGCGCGCGCGTGGATGAAAGCACCGAAATGGTTTTCATCGGACGCGATTTGGTTGAGGCGGCGGTTGCCTCGGCCCCGAGATCCATCGCCTGCAGGGCAGGGGCACGGCGGCGCGATTTCACCCTGGAACTGGGCAGCCTAGTTTTTCAACCCGGCGCAGGTGCCCCGAACGCAACAGATCTTGAACGCGGTCGTCGCCCGGCATCCGGACAGGACTATCTGGAGTTTCTGAAGCTCACGCATCATTTCGACGTGTTCCAGATGATCTCACCACAGGTCGAACCTCAGGATGTGCCGACCAATCTGCGCCATTACTTTACTACGCAGGCGCAAATGGAATTGACGGACAAGTTTCCGTTTTTCTTTTCGCGCGGTACGCCGCAAGTGATGGATTGCTTTGAGATGCTATCCATGGCGCGCGGTTTGTCAGACGCAGAATTTTGCGCCAACCCGCATTGCTATACAATCATAAACACCAACAGCCCGCGCACATTGGATATCCCGATGGCGCAAGGGTTGATCGACTTTGCGCGCCATGGCCAGATGTCGATCATCACGCCGTTTACTTTGATGGGTGCGATGGCGCCGATCACGGTGGCCGGGGCTATTACTTTGTCCCACGCCGAGGCGTTGGCGGCTTTGACCCTGACCCAACTGACAAATCCCGGCGCTCCGGTTTGTTATGGAACGTTCACCAGCAATGTTGACATGAAATCCGGTGCGCCAGCCTTTGGAACACCATCCCATTTCCAGGCGTCGCTTGCTGCAGGCCAGTTGGCGCGGCATCTGGGGCTGCCGTGGCGGTCGGCGGCAGGGTCTGCGGCCAACATCAACGATGTGCAGGCGGCGAACGAGAACCAGTTCGGGCTGTGGGGCTGTCTCATGGCTGGGGCCACGGTCATAATCCATTCGGCCGGGTGGTTGGAAGGTGGCCTGACGGTATCCTTCGAGAAAATGATCTGCGACGCCGAAGTGCTGAATATGGTGGCCGAACTATGCGCCGGGGCACAGGCCGGAGCTGACGAAATCGGCTTTGACAACGCGCTCAGTGAGGTTGACCCAAGCGGGCATTTCTTTGCCGCCAGCCAGACAATGGAGCGGTATAACACCGCGTTTTACGAACCGCACTTGCATGATTATGCCAACTTCGGAACCTGGACCGAACGCGGTGCCGTCGATGCCAATCACCGTGCGACGGGTGTGTGGAAGGATATCCTCGCCAATTTCCAAGCCCCGACTCAAGATGCAGGGCGCCTTGATGCGTTGCAGGATTTTATCGCCCAACGGACGCAGGAGGGCGGCGCACCGCCGGAGAGTTAAATGAATACCAAACCCATCCTCCATCGCGACGACCCAGAGGCCGAACCGCTGGTCGGCAACGTCAAAGTTACGCGTGACGACTGGTTGAACGTGGCAATGGATGTGCTGATCTCAGACGGGATCGACCAGATCAAGGTTCTGAATCTGGCAGAGAGGATGGCCGTGTCGCGGTCGTCCTTCTACTGGTATTTCAAATCACGTCAGGAATTGTTGGATGCGTTGCTGGCACGCTGGCAAGCGCTGAATACAGCGGCGCTGGTTCAACAGGCAGAGGCACCGGCGCAGACCATTACGGCCGCCGTCTGCAACGTGCAGAGATGTGTTGTGAATACCGATCTGTTCGATACTGCGCTTGATTTTGCCGTGCGCGATTGGGCGCGCAAATCCGGCAAAGTGCGACGCGCGCTGGATCAGTCGGATACGCGTCGTCTTGAGGCCCTGCACGCAATGTTCACGCGGTACGGGTATTCCGAGATCGAAGCCGAAACCCGGGCCAGGGTGCTCTATTATATGCAGATCGGATATGATCTTGCGCAGTTGAACGAACCATTCTCGACCCGGATATCAATGGTTCCTCATTACCTTTACGCCTTTACCGGCGTCGAAGCCAAACCCGAAGAAGTTGAAGAATTCAGCGCATATTGCAGGCGCTATTGGAAAGGAGATCCGTCATGACCCAACCAGATGCAATCATCATCGGAACCGGCGTAATCGGCGCAGCCACCGCGTTTGAGATGGCAAAGGCTGGGTGGAAAACCCTTTCGCTGGACCGCAACACACAGGTGGGGCACGGCTCCACCGCAGGGTCCTGTGCGATCATTCGAATGCACTATTCAACGTTTGATGGCACCGCATTTGCGTGGGAGGGGTATCACTATTGGCGTGACTGGGCCCAGTATCTTGGACTGCCTGCAGATGCCAATCTGGCGCAATTCCGCGAGACCGGTTGCCTAGTCATGAAGACCGACGCCAATGAGATGTTGGTCAAGCACATGAAAAACAGTGCCGATCTGGATTGCCCGTTCGAGGAATGGTCACCTGAGAAAATCACCGAACGTCTGCCCGTGTATTCTCTGGAGAGCTACGCACCTGCGCGTCGTATGGATGACCCCGAGTTTGGCCAGTCAAACGGGCGCAAGATGCAAGGGGGCGTGTTTTGGCCTCAGGCCGGATACGTGACGGATCCAGCCTTGTCAGCGCAGAATCTGATGGAGGCTGCGAAGCAACACGGGGCCGAATTGCGAACGGGTGCCGAGGTTGTCGAAATCCTGACGGATGGCGGACGTGTTTCCGGTGTCAAACTCGCCTCGGGTGAGGTGATCAACGCCAAGGTTGTTGTGAACGTTGCCGGGCCGGGCTCGGCGATTGTGAACAAGATGGCGGGCGTATTGGGCGACATGACCATCGAAACCCGACCGTTGCGTCAAGAGGTCGTGCACGTTCCCGCGCCTGAAGGGTTTGATTTCGAAAACGACGGTACAATCGTGTCAGACAGCGATATTGCCCTGTATTGTCGCCCTGAGCATGGCAACCACATTCTGGTCGGTTCCGAAGACCCGGAATGCGATCCGCATCAATGGTGCGAAGATGACGTGAACTACAATCACGATTTCACCGATCAATGGACCACGCAAGCCATGCGTTATGCACAGCGTGTTCCAACCTTGGGTATTCCGTCCAAAACGCGGGGGGTTGTTGATTTGTACGACGCGTCGACCGATTGGATTCCGATCTATGACAAATCCAGCCTGCCGGGATTCTACATGGCTTGCGGTACAAGCGGAAACCAATACAAAAACGCGCCGATCGCCGGAAAGATGATGGCAGCACTGATCGATTATTGCGAAGGCGGTGCGGATCACGACTCTGACCCGCTGCAGTTTGAACTGCCTTATATCAAGCGTACGATCAATGTTGGGTTCTATTCGCGCAAGCGCCCGATCAACGAAGAAAGCAGTTTTTCAGTCTTGGGGTAGTTTAAGTCCGAAAACGTTCTACACTTTCCTGTGACCGCAGAGAAAGGCAGGACCCCGGAATGACCGAGACGAAGCCACGCGTGTTGATATTGGGAAGCGCTCCGTCAGCTATGGCAGCGCGAGATTGGGCGCGCGATGCTTTTTCGCATATTGTCGCGATCAATAACGCATGGCGGATTCGCCCGGATTGGGACATCCTGATCCACCCCGAGGATTTCCCGCAAGAGAACCAGCCACAGGTACTGGCGGCAGGTCAACGGATCGTCGGCGCAGAGGAATATGTTCCTTTGCAAAACGAATTCGGCGGGTTCGTTTATGCCGGTGGAACGATGGCGTTTACAGCCGGGTATTGGGCTCTGGCCGCGTTGAAACCATCGGTTTTGGCGTATTTCGGGTGTGACATGATTTACCCGAAATCGGGCCAGACGCATTTCTACGGCCAAGGCACGGCTGACCCGTTGCGCGCAGATGTGACGCTTCGGTCGCTCGAGGCGAAGTCGGCGCGCTTGGCCTTATTTGGCGCGGCACAAGGCTGTCACACCGTCCGACTGTCTAGAGGTGAAAGCCGTCTTGTTTTTCCTTCGGCGTCGATCGAGGCGCTTTTGTCGGCTGACTTGCCTTCGACAGCGGGGATGGATACAGCCCTGCGGGCGGAACGCGAGTTGGGTTATTTCGTTCCATCGGGACGTTACTGGGAAGTGAGTCAGGCATTTGATCCTGCCAGCATAGATCGCATTGACCGGCAGTGGTTGTCTGCATACCGGCAATCCGAAATAGAGAATGTCGCCTGAATATTCGCTAGGCGGCGAACTTCACCCAAGCCCAGACCATCGCCACATAGGTTAGGTTGTGCAGACACTGGTCCAATCCAGCAGCGCGCCAAAAGGCTGCCTGTGACGGCATAAGTTGCTTTTTGTCGGAATAGCTGGCTTTGGCGAAATCGATATTGAAATGAACGATCCATTCAAGTGCCGCGATGATCAAAATAAATGACCACGGCGCGCCAAACAGAAAAAACACAATGACCGAGCCCACAATATGCACTGCTGCATGTTGTGCGCGTCCCATATGGAAATATTCAGCCCGCCCCGCCAGCATTTTGGGCGTCTGGAGGTAGTAGTCCGCAAACATATGTTTGATCTGCAATAAGCAGAGCATCAAAAACACTGCGCCTAAATTGGCATGCAACTGAATCCTCCCGATATCGTCCTGTGGACGAGACTAGGGTTTAATGTGTGGTTGCGCAAATGAACTTGTTCACACTCGGCGAATATCTGATCAAATTTGAAACTATTTGCGTCGTCTGTATTGATTACGGTAACTTCGGGGTGTTGGATTTGCGACACATACGGCAAGATCGGGTCATTGATCCGCTATAGGGGCAGGTTCCATAGAACGCACAATCTTCCGATTTATTTGGGAATATTCGAAACGCGACCAGCTGATTTTGCTGGCCGTCACCTCGACCCTGTTCCCGCTGCTGTATCTGACGCTGGAGCTGCCCAAGCGGATTATCAACGATGCAATTGGTGCGGCCAGCCCCGTGGTGCGCGTTTTTGGATTTGATCTGCCACAGATGACATTTCTGATCATCCTGTGTTTCGCGTTTCTTGCGGCAGTTCTGGCCCACGGGTTGATGAAAATGCGGATCAACACGATGAAAGGCGTGTTGAGCGAACGCATGCTGCGCCGTTTTCGGTACCAGTTGATCAGCCGCGCTTTGCGCTTTCCGCAGCCCTATTTCGAACGGGTCAGTCAGGGCGAGATGGTGTCCATGATCACGGCGGAAAGCGAACCGATGGGCGGTCTGATGGGCGATGCAATCAGCCAGCCTGTTTTGCAGGCGGGGCAGATGATCACGATTCTGTCGTTCCTGTTCCTGCAAAGTGTTTGGTTTGGCTTGGCGGCAGTTGCGCTTATTCCGCTGCAGGCCTGGTTGATCCCCAAACTTCAGCGGCAAATCAACTTGCTGAACAAGGAACGCATCCAAGAGGTGCGAATACTGGCGGCGCAAATCGGTGAAAACGCTGCCGGGGCTTCGACCCTTAGGACCAATGGCGGGTGGCGTTACCGGCGCGCGATGATCTCTGACCAGCTCGGGCGCTTGTTCGGCATTCGGTTTGAGATCTATCAGAAGAAGTTCTTTATGAAGTTCATAAACAACTTCATCTCGCAGCTGACGCCTTTCATGTTCTATCTGGTGGGTGGTGTGCTTGTCCTGCAGGGATCTGTTTCGCTGGGTGCCTTGGTGGCGGCATTGGCGGCTTACAAGGATCTGAGCTCTCCTTGGAAAGAACTGCTGACTTATTACAACCAGACACAGGACATGTCTTTGCGCTGGGACGTTGTCATCGAACGGTTTGCCCCGCCCGGTATGGTGGATGAAAAACTGTTTGAAGAGGAACCAGCAGAGCAGCCTCGTCTGAACAGCGACATCGTTCTGGATCATGTTTCGGTTCGGGATATGGATGGCAACCAGGTGCTGGATGACCTGAACCTGACATTTGCCGGAGGGCAGACAATTGGTATAGCGGCGCCCAGCGAGGAAGACAGGCGCGCGATTGCTGAATTGCTGACGCGTGAAATACTGCCAACATCTGGTCGTCTGGAAATCGGGTCGGAAAGTCTGTCGGGACTGCATCAAAGCACTATCGCGGCGCGGATTGGCTATGCTTCGTCTCGGCCGATCATGTTTCAGGGAACGCTAGGCGACAACGTCATGATGCCCATGCGTTTCAAACCATTGACCGCGCAGACAGACGATCCCGGCTTTGCGGAAACCCAACGCGCCGGAAACAGCGCGGACCCGTTCAAGGCCGAGTGGTTGAACCCGTCTCTGGCCGGAGTGCAGGACGCGGGTGCGCTGCGTGACTGGTGGCTGCACCTGATCGACGGCATGGGTTCGGGCCCCGCCTTGTTCCAGCGCGGGGCGGAACAGGTATTCGAAGCGGATGATCATCTGGCACTTGCCCAGAAACTGGTCGAGCTGCGCCCTGTTATTCAAAAGGCCGTTCACGACGCCGGCCTCGAGCAGCAAGCGTTGATTTTTGACCGCTGCTGTTACAACCCAGCCCTTCCGGTGGCAGAAAACCTGTTGTTCGCAACGCCGCGCGTTCCGGTTACGCAGGAATTGCTGGCGCAGCAATCGGTGTTTCTGGGACAACTGCGCGAGTTGGGTCTGGACGAAACACTGGTCAACCTGACCCGCGATGTGGTCGATATGCTACGGCAGATCTTTGGACTGGATGGTACCGACCACCCGCTGTTCCGAAAATTGGGTCTCGAAGCGCAGACTTATGAAAGCGCGATAGAGCTATTGGAACGCACCCGTGACGAAGGTGTCTCGGGGTTGGACGACGAACAGCTTGCCAATTTGCTGGCGGTTCCAGTGGTCATTTCGGCCGAACAAATTGGCCCTGCATTTTCGGATGAATTGAAAAACCGCATCCTCGAGCTGCGTCACAGCCATTCTGACAAGCTTTTGGAAACGCTGCACGATGTGTTTGTTCCGCTTGATGCCTCAGAATTCGCCCCCGGCCTGACCGTGATGGAGAACGCGCTTTTTGGTAAAGTCAGCCAGATCGGAGGCGCACGGTCCGATGAGGTTCGAAAACTGATCGTGGACGTTTTGGACCAGAACGGTGCGCGCCCGCTGGTTGTCGAATTGATCTACGATGTGCCAGTTGCATTGGGGGGGCAGAATTTGCCAGCCGTATTCGCAGAACCCTTAGCGTTTACACGTGCGACCATCAAGAAACCCGACATTCTGGTTCTAGACAATGCGCTGGCCAGCTATGACATGGCGACACAGGTTGCGGTGTATAAGAACCTGCGCTCATTGCTGCCCGAGACGACGGTAATCTACCTGAACGAACAGTTCGACAACCCGGATGTTTTCGACGCGTATTTCGAAATACGACAGGGGCGGGTGGTGTCAGACGAAGGACCATCGGACGTGGAAGAAGACAGCGCCGCTTCGGCAGATCTGGCGCGCAAACTACGCGCGCTGGAGCAGACCCCCTTGTTCTCGGGCCTTGATCGTCGACAGCTACGCCTGCTGGCGTTTGGGGCGCGTTGGTTCGATGCCAAACCGGGCGAAATCGTATTCCTCAAGGATGATCAGCCGACCGATGGGGCTTATGTGGTTTTGGACGGCGAAGCAGGATTGTACCTTCCGCAGCAAAGCGGACCAGACCAGTTGATTGCGACCGTCGGGTCGGGTGCGTTGGTTGGAGAATTGGGGCTTATCCGCAAGGAACCTCGGGCGCTCAGCATGATCGCGGAAACCAACCTGTCCTGTTTGCGGATCGGCGAAGAAGAGTTTCTGGCCGTTGTCGAAAACGATGCCGCCACAGCCTTCAAACTGCTTCAGGTCATCGCCGGGTATGTGTCGAATTAACGCTGCGGCTTGCAGAACAGGTCATAAAGCAGTCCGATCACTTGGGCAGTATTTCCATCCTGCAGGGAATAGTAGATCGTCTTGCCGTCGCGACGGGTCGAAACCAGTCCCTCGCCGCGCAGTCGAGCCAACATCTGGCTGACCGCGGCCTGTCGGATATCGAGCAGTTTTTCCAGCTCACCCACTGATTTTTCGCCGTCTCCCAGATGGCACAAGATCATCAAGCGCCCTTCGTGTGCCAACGCCTTTAGAAACGTTGCCGCCCGCGCGGCACTGTCTTGCATATCGGACAAAGCATCTGCCTTGGTCTGAAGGTCATCTTCCTTGAGCGTCACTGCGGGCCTGCCTGCAACTAGGGGGTCGCTGTAATATGCCCCAGATTGCGGGCGGTTGTCACCCCTCGGTTGCAGGGGCACCACCTTGAAACGCGTTACCATTTACATAATCACAGGGATCTTCCTGCATCTGCAGATGTAGTCCGGTGTCTTGATAAGGGTGCGCACGGGCAAGATCCTCGTCAACTTCGATACCAAGCCCGGGCGCGGTTGGGGCGGTAACGAACCCATCTTCAACCTTTAGACACCCTTTGATCAGCGCGTCGTGGAACGGCGTTTCGATGGTCTCTAACAGCAAGATGTTTGGTATCGAGGCCGCCAGGTGAATGTTCGCCGCCCATTCAACCGGTCCGGCATATAGGTGAGGTGCCATCTGCGCATTGAAAACCTCAGCGATGGCGGCAACTTTCTTCATTTCCCAGATGCCCCCTGCGCGTCCCAGAGCAGGTTGCAGGATTTCGGCGGCACCCGCCCGCAAGACAGCGCTGAACTCGGCCTTTGTCGTCAAACGCTCGCCGGTGGCGACTGGGATACGGACGTTGCGCGCAACGCGTGCCATGTCTGCGATCATATCCGGTGGCGTAGGTTCCTCGAACCAGAGCGGGGAAAATGGCTCCAGCGCTTGTCCAAGCCGGATCGCACCGGCCGTGTTGAACTGGCCATGGGTGCCAAACAGAAGGTCCGCTTTATCGCCGACGGCTTCGCGGATCGCCTTGCAAAAGGCAACGGACATCGAAATGTCGGACATTGCGGGCATGTGCCCGCCACGTATCGTATAAGGCCCGGCTGGATCGAATTTGACGGCGGTGTACCCGCGCCGCACCATCTCGGCCGCGCATTCCCCGGCCTGATCAGGGGCGGTCCAAAAGTCGTTCAGGTTATGATGCGGTAGGGGGTAAAGGTATGTATAGGACCGAATACGTTCGTTCATCAGCCCGCCCAGCAGCGCATAGACGGGGCGATCACGATCTTTCCCGAGGATATCCCAGCACGCAATCTCGAGCCCGGAAAAGGCCCCCATCACGGTCAGGTCCGGGCGCTGAGTAAACCCGCTGGAATATGCCCGACGAAACATCAGTTCAATGTTCTCGGGGTTTTCACCTTGCATGTGACGTTCGAAAACGTCTCGAATGACATGTTGCATCGCGTCGGGGCCGACCGATGACGCGTAGCATTCACCCCAGCCCGTGATGCCTGTGTCCGTCGTGACCTTGACCAGGATCCAATAGCGCCCACCCCAGCCGGGGGCAGGCGGTGCGGTGATGATGATATCCAGATCCTGCAGCTTCATGGCATCTCCTCCGGCGCGTCTTGTCAGGTTCTGTCAAAGACGATGACGTTTCTTTTTGCTGATCCGGTTTTGGTATCGGCGATCGCATCATTGATTTGCGACAATGACCAACGGCCCGAGATCAGCTCATCCAGTTTCAAGCGGCCCTGTTCGTAAAAGTCGATCATCCACGGGATATCCCGCTGAATGACAACGTCGCCCATTTTGGACCCGACCAAACCCTGACCCAGCGCGGCCAGAATTACCGGTTCGTAATTTGCGGTATCACCGGAATGAGGCATCCCGATCATGACCGCCTTACCGCCCGGTCCCAGATATCTGGGTGCCTGATCATAGGCTGGAATTGCACCAACGGTGATCAGAACAGCGTCTGCTCCGCGCCCGCCCAACGCTTTGTAGGCGTCTTTCCACGGCGTTCCAGAGGTCGCCAACACGCCGTGCGTTGCCCCAAATTCCATCGCAATACCCAGCTTTTCCTCCGTCACATCGACGGCCACGATGCGCCGCGCTCCGGCAATGCGCGCGCCCTGGATTGCGTTCAGTCCGACACCTCCGGCACCAATCACAACCACGTCTTGTCCCGGACGAAGACCAGCCGCGTTTACCGCCGCGCCGACGCCGGTAATCACCCCGCAGGACAACAAGCTTGCCACGTCTTTTGGCATGGTCTCGGGTATTTTCACGATCTGGCGATGGCTGACCACAACCTTTTCCGCGAAAGCGCCGCACGCCATAGCTTGCTCGAGCGGTCCACCATCGGATGTGCGCAGTGGCCCCTTGACCGTGTCATAAGGCGTTTCGCAGATTGTTGGCTTGCCCCCCGCGCAGGATGGGCAGGACCCGCAAGCGCGGATCAGTGTCACAACCACCGCGTCGCCAACCTCAAAATCACCGGCGGATGATCCGACGGCCGTGATGACGCCTGCGGCCTCGTGCCCATAAACTGCCGGCAGAAATCCACCCCACGCGCCGCTGGCATATGAGATGTCCGAGTGACAGATGGCGACGGCGTCCAGTGTCACCTCAACCTCGCCAGACCCCGGAGGTGCGATTTGCACGTCTTCGATGATCAGAGGCTCGTCAAACGCCCTGCAGACGGCGGCTTTGATTGTTTGCATTGCTTCCCTCGTTCGCTTTGGACCACGGTGGCGTGCTCGAAAGCGTATCGCAAGGCGGAAACCGTCACGGATATGTCGTTGTTAGGCCTTTACGTTGCGTGCTTTGATAAACAGCGCAAAGCCTATGACCATCAGAACCATGGCCAGCAAAAATGGGGCACCGGGCAAGTAGATGCCAGATCCGGGTCTGGCAAAATGGGCAAAGACACTGGTCATGAGCAGAGGCGAAATCACCATGGAAAGCGCGTGAAGGGATGTCAGAACGCCCTGCAATTCGCCCTGTTGCGAATCCGGCGTCGCGCGGGACGTCATGGCCTGAAGCGCTGGCGTAACGACCGCGCCCAGAGCGGTGATTGGGATCAGCATAAGCGCAATGAACCCGTTCGTCAGAAATGCCAGCAGAAGGAAGCTGAGAATTTCGAAACCCATCCCATAGATAATCGTCACCCGTTCGCCCAGATATCTGGTGGCGGGGCGGATCAACCCGCCCTGAACAGCCGCCATGCCAATGCCATAGACCCCAAGGGACAGGCCGATCATCTGCGGTGACCACCCAAACCTTTCGGTGGTGAAGTAAGCCCAGATGGCAGGGTAGACGTAAATCGAAACGGAATAGAGGAAATACACCCACAACAGGGGCCGAATACCCGGCAAAGCAGCGATTGCACTCAGGGAATTTATCGGGTTCGCGCGCTTCAGGCTGAATGCCCTGCGTGTTTTGTCGGTTACTGTTTCTGGCATCACAAACAGGCCGAACACAAACGTCAGTCCCGACAAACAGGCCGCTGCCCAGAAAGGCGCGCGGGTGCCATATTCGCTCAGCAGACCACCGATCACGGGGCCCAGCACAAAACCTACACCGAAGGCGGCGCCTAAAAGGCCAAAGTTCGCGGCCTTTTCCGCAGGCTTCGATACATCCGCCATGAACGCGGCTGCAGTCGCGTGTGTGGCTGCTGTGATCCCGCCGACAACTCTACCTGCCAGCAGCAGCCAGATGCTGCCCGCCATAGCCATCACTACATAGTCGAGCGACATCACAAACAGCGACACCAGAAGGATAATTCGACGTCCATACGCATCTGAGAGATTGCCGAGCACCGGACCAAATACGAATTGCATCGCCGCGAATACGGTACTGAGGACACCGCCCCAAATCGCTGCGCTGGCAAGTGTTCCGCCCTGAACCTCGACAATGAGTTCCGGCATGATTGGCAGCACCAGACCTATGCCCATGGCATCGATCATGACTGTCAGCAGAACGAAGAAATAGGGCAGGCGCATGAAAACCGCAGATTGGTGATTTCGGTTACTCTAGTTAGACGCGGTCGCGTGTCAAAGACATCCGTGATCAGTCTTGCGTGGTGAGTGCGTTTTCAATCGTGCTGAGGACTTCTGCAAGCTCGGCGGGATGCGAGAAGAACGGTGAATGCCCGCTGTTCATGTTGTGGCGCATGTGCGCTGGAACACTGTGGCTCATTTGTTCTTGATACTCGGTTGGGATCGTTTGGTCATCCAATGTGCGAATATAGGCTTTTGGAACGCTTGAGAAATTTTCGCCTAAGGGGAGGGAGGTGTCTTGCGGCGCGATCGCCTGTGGGCACAGGCGGGCAAAGGCGTATGGCGTAATTTCCGGTGCGCAGTCATGATAAAAAAGACCCTGAACCTTGTCAGGTTTTACGGAATATGACAGCCCATCAGCCGACTTTTCAACGGCATCCCCAATGGTTTGCCGCGGGGATTGTTTTCGCATTTCGATCATCGACAGCCCGTCACGCGGAACGTAAGCGCAGAGGTACACCAGCGCACGCATGGCTTTGGGGTTTTCCTCAGCGGCCGCGCTTATCGGGTAACCACCCCAGGAATGGCCGACGATGATAGTTTGCGGTGTGCTTGCCGACAGCACGGCGTCGCGACAATTCCAAAGCGTCACATCGCCGATGGGTGTCGGATCGGCACCGTGGCTTGGCATGTCAATAGTGCGTGCCGTATGCCCCAACTTTTCGAGCGCGGGGATCAGATCGCGCCAGCACCACGCTCCATGGCACGATCCATGAACCAAAAGGAATTCCGCCACAGCTTTGCTCCTTTTTATATATGTCCGATGTCGGTCAAAAACGCCCGCAACAGATCGGCATATTCGGCGGGGCGCTCGACACATGGCAGGTGTCCCGCTCGGCGTATCAATTCAAAGCGAGAGCCCGGGATCAAATCAATGGTCTCTCTTACCAGATCGGGCGGGGTAGAGCCATCCTCGCTGCCCGCAATTCCCAAGGTTGGCAGGCGCAGGCCGCTTGTCGGTGTGTAGAAATCGGTGCCTGAGATTGCGGCGCAACAGCCCACATAACCGTGCTGCGATTGACGGACCATCATATTGCGCCAAAGCAAATGCTCGGGCGAGGCAAGGAAATCCTTGGAAAACCAACGGGTCATGGTTGCATCGGCCAACGCTTCGATACCGTCCGCCTGAACTGCGTCCATCCTGTCCTGCCACATCGCAGGCGTTCCGATTTTGGCGGCCGTGTTTGAGAGGACAAGACCGCGGATCAGGTCAAGTCGTTTGACCGCGAGACCCTGTGCAATCAAGCCGCCGATCGAAAGGCCCACGAACACGCAGTCGCGCACCTCAAGATGGTCCAGCAGGCGTTCTGCGTCCCGTACTAGTGTTCCCATCGAATATGGGGCTGTTGGTGCCGAGGACAGCCCGTGTCCTCGCTTGTCGAATCTGACGATCCGAAGACCAGCGGGCAAAAACGGCAATATCGCATCCCAAAGGCGCAGATCTGTCCCCAGCGAGTTGGCGAAAACAATGGGCGGTCCGTCGGGATCTCCGTCGATCTGGTAATGGATTTGCACATCTCCGAAATCTGCAATTTGCATTGTATGATCTCCGTTCATCCCCGTAGAAGCCGCCAATCTGCCCGACACATCGCAGACGGTCAGGTCAGGAATTCCAGCGCTTTGCCAAAAATCGCTGGATCGGCATTCCCGCCAGACGCGACAACGATCACCGCGTCCCCTTCGATTTCGTCACTGCGAAATAGTGCCGATGCAAGCGAAACGGCTCCGCCCGGTTCAAGCGTGATCTTTAGGCGGAGGAAGGCCAGGGCCATTGCGTGCAATGCCTCGTCTTCTGACACCGAAAGGCCCGGCCCGCACAATCGGTTGAGAATTGGAAAAGTAATGTCACCGGGCTGCGGGGTCAGGATCGCGTCGCAGATGTTGCCGGAAGCCGCTGGATTGCTTTGAATGCTACCGGCAGCAAGCGAACGTTTGATGTCATCAAAACCCTCTGGCTCACACGGGCGGGCGCGCAGACCGGGGGCATGCCCCTCAAGCGCCAGGGCGATCCCTGATGTCAGGCCTCCGCCCCCGCAACAGACCAGAACATCGGCGTTTTGAACGCCCAGTTCCGCAGCTTGGCGGGCGATCTCAAGGCCAACAGTGCCTTGCCCGGCTATTACCTGAGGTTCGTCATAGGGTCGGATCAAGGTCAAACCGCGCTCGGCGGCTATGGCCTCGCCGATATCTTCCCGGCTTTCGTTGGCGCGGTCGTATAAAACGACCTCTCCGCCCAGGGCGCGAGTATTTTCGATCTTAAGTTGCGGTGCATCCGACGGCATTACGATGACAGAAGAAATGCCGTGCAGTGCTGCGGCATAAGCCACGCCTTGCGCATGGTTCCCCGAAGAATAGGCGATCACGCCGCGTTGACGATCCGCAGCGCTGAGCGCTGAAATAGCCGACCATGCCCCGCGGAATTTGAAGCTGCCCGTGTGCTGCAGGCATTCCGGTTTCACAAGCACTCGTCGACCCGCCAGTTCATCCAGAAACGGAGAGGTCAAAAGAGGGGTCACCCGCGCGTGCCCATCCAAGCGGGTTGCAGCGGCTTCGATCATGTCCAGCGTGCTCATACGGCGTCCAATACCTTTCGAATAAGGTCAAGAGAGTCCGGCTCATCCAGAAATGGCGCATGGCCGCGATCCGGTACTTCGACGGACAAAAGGCCGGGGTGTCTTACATGCATCTGGGTCAGAGTGTCTTTTCCCAAAATATCAGAGTTCTGTCCCCGAATAGCGCCCGTCGGGATATCTTTCAGCGCTTCGAAAAACAACCACATGTCGGGGATTGCCCCTGCCGCGGCCTGCTCTAACAATGCCTTGCGCAGGGCAGGGTCATATCGCATCCGAAGGCCTTGCGCGGTTTCTTCGTATTGAATCCGGGCTTGCTGTTGCCAACGCGTCAGGGACACGCCGGGAAACATCGGCTCCATAAGGTGCTTTAATGCAAGCGCGGCCTCGTCGTAGGTTTTTGCAGCGGGTTGCTTGCCGACATAGTCCATGATCTTTGCGATCCCGGACAGCTCAAGCACGGGCCCGACATCGTTCAGGACGACCCCCGACAGGCGTTCGGGATGGCTGGCGGCCAAAGCCATCGCGATAAGCCCACCGCGCGATGTTCCTATGACGGTGACCCGATCAAGCCCGAGGTGATCCAGCAATTCGACCACGTCGTGAGATTCGCGCAAAACGTTGTAGTTCATGAAGTCAGGATCATAGTCCGACTGACCACGTCCCCGATAATCCATGGCGATCACGCGCATGTCGGAAAGATGCGGGGCGAGGAAGGAAAAATCGCGGGTATTACGTGTCAAACCTGCAAGACACAGGACGGGTTTACCCGAGCCCGTGTCCTCAAAATACAGGTTGATGCCGTCTGAGGTCTTGAAAAAGGGCATCAGAGTCCAGCGATCTGCGGAATGGTTGTGAGGTCCGACAGAACATGTGCGGGTTTCCACGGTAACCGGTCCATCGGCTCGCCTGCACGATTCACCCAAGTGGTGACAAAGCCGTATCCACTGGCGCCAGCGGCATCCCATCCGTTTGAGCTGACGAACAGAACTTCGTCACGTGAACCGCCAAAACGCTGTTGAACAAGGTCGTAAACCGTTGAGTGCGGTTTGAAGACGCCAACACTCTCGACAGACAAAACGTCATCCAGCACATCGCCTATGCCAGCCGACTGCACTGCACCATCCAGCATCGGCGGTGACCCGTTTGACAGGATTGCGGTCTGCAATCCTCCGGCTTTCAAAGCGGCAAGCATCTGGGGCACCTCGGGGTAAGCCTGCAGTTCCCAATACAAGTCAAGAAGGCGCTGCCGCAGTTTTGCGTCGCCGTCCAAACCGGCGGCTTCCAGTGCCCAGTCCAAGCCGTCTTGTGTGACGTCCCAGAAATCCGCATGCGCATTGGCAACCGCGCGCAGCCACGTGTATTGCAGCTGCTTAAGCCGCCAATGGTTCGCCACCTCGGGCCATTTGTCTTGCAAAGCTTCAAAACCCGGCTCGGTCGCAGCTTGACGGGCCGCAGCGGCAACATCGAACAGCGTGCCGTAGGCATCAAAAACACAAGTTGTAATCGGCATTTCATCCCCTCCCTCGGTCGGGCGCAGGTTTGCACAACGCTGCGGCGCTTAAAAGAGGGAAGGGTTTACAAAGACGTGTCAGACCGTAGGTTTGGCCGTTCAACTCTTTGAAGGCCGGAGGCCAAAATGACCGCAATCAAGCAGGGCGACACTGTTCGCATTCACTATACCGGGACGTTGCTGGACGGGAACGTATTCGACAGTTCGGATGGGCGGGACCCGTTGGAATTTGTGGTCGGATCCGGCCAGATCATACCGGGACTGGATAGTGCCATGCCGGGTCTGGCAGTGGGCGATAAGAAGCGGGTCGAGATTGCCTGCATTGATGCCTACGGCCCCATCAATCCGGCCATGCGGCAGGACATCCCGCGCGAGGGCATCCCCGATGACATCCCGCTGGAGCCGGGTTCGCAACTTCAGATGCAGACACCGGATGGTCAGGTTATGCCGGTTACAGTCGTTGAAGCCAACGAGGCAACTGTAACTCTGGATGCCAACCACCCGTTGGCGGGTCAGGACCTGACTTTTGACATTGAAGTCGTCTCAATCAACTGACCGTATTGGCAGTCAGAGTGGGTCAGCCCGCAGCCAGGCTGGCCCATGATACAAAGGCTGTACGGATTTGCGGTTGTGTGAAAAACACGAATAAAATCAATAGTGTTGTCAGCACCAACAGCGCCAAGCGCCCGCGTACAGTCAAAAAACCCGGTTTGCGTCTGGACCGCGAACTGCGCTTGTTGCTTTCAAGTATGTGATCGGCTTTGCTCATGCCGATATCTCTGCCGGTGAAAGATGGTCAAATCTGGGCACCGGCAGGGAAAGTTCAGGTCACATGAAATCTGGTTGCGGCATTCCCAGCACATGGAAACCACCGTCGACGCGGATAATCTCCCCCGACGTACAAGCCCCGGCATCCGAGGTCAGATAGACTGCGGTCCCGCCAACGGCCTCGAGCGTCGCGTTCGAACGCATTGGCGCATTGTTATCGCAGAACTTGTAGGTTTTACGCGCACCGCCGATTGCTGCACCGGCCAACGTCTTCATTGGGCCGGGCGAGATTGCGTTGACGCGAATCCCTTCGGGGCCCAGATCATTGGCCAAATAACGTGTCGCCGATTCCAGTGCAGCCTTGGCTACGCCCATCACGTTGTAGTTCGGTACAACACGATTCGATCCCTGATAGGTCAGCGTTAAAAGCGTACCGCCATTGTCTTTCATCAGCGGATACGCGCGCCGTGCAACTTCGATAAACGAGTACGCGGACACATCCATCGAGTGTTTGAAATTCGCGCGCGTCGTATTCAGAAACCGGCCCGTCAGTTCGGACTTGTCCGAATAAGCGATTGCGTGGACCACAAAATCAATCGTCGGCCAGCGTTCGCCCAGTTCCGAAAAAGCCCGATCTAACGAGTCGTCATCGGTGACATCCGCATCAACCATGAAATCGCTGCCGAGGCTTTGGGCCAAAGGTTCCAACCTTTTGCCGAATGCCTCGCCCTGATAGGTGAAAGCCAGCTCGGCACCAGCCTCGTGCATGGCCTTGGCGATACCCCAGGCGATCGAGCGGTCGTTCGCCACGCCCATGATCAGGCCGCGTTTACCTTTAAGAAGATCCGACATCACATTCACCCGTTAAACTTTGACAGAACCATGGATCCATTCGTGCCACCAAAGCCAAAGCTGTTGGTCATCACACTGTCCAAACCCGCGTTTTCAACCACTTGAGTTGCAATTTCACCGGGCAGAATGCCTTCGGCAAGAGTGTCGACGTTAATCGACGGTGTTATAAAGTCGTTGTCCAGCATCAAAAGGCAGAAGATCGCCTCTAGCGCGCCAGCCGCACCCTGCGCATGGCCGGTCATCGACTTGGTCGACGAAATGGGCGGCACGTTGCCTTCGCCAAAGATACGGCGCACTGCTTCGACCTCGCCCACATCACCGACTGGGGTCGAGGTGCCGTGGGCGTTGATGTAGTCAACCTTTCGCCCTTCGGGCAAGGTCGATAACGCCAAACGCATCGCGCGTTCGCCGCCTTCGCCCGATGGGGCTACCATGTCGTGGCCATCGGATGTGGCCGCATAGCCGGTTACCTCGGCGTAGATCTTGGCGCCGCGTGCCAACGCGTGATCCAGATCTTCAAGCACGACGATGCCGCCACCGCCCGAGATCACGAACCCGTCGCGGTCCTGATCAAACGCACGAGAGGCTTTTTCGGGCGTGTCGTTGTATTTGGACGACATCGCGCCCATCGCGTCGAACAGGCAGGACAGGGTCCAGTCCAGCTCTTCGCCGCCGCCAGCGAACATCACGTCCTGCTTACCCAGCATGATCTGTTCTGCCGCGTTACCGATGCAGTGCAGCGAAGTTGAACAGGCCGAGGTGATCGAATAGTTGATGCCCTTGATCTTGAACGCAGTCGCCAAGTTCGCGGAAATGGTTGAGCACATGCATTTGGGCACTGCAAACGGGCCGATACGTTTCGTCGCACCGTTCTTCAGAACGGTCTGATGAGCCGTCAGCATGGCACTGGTCGACGGGCCGCCAGAACCGGCCACCAACCCCGTGCGTGGGTTCACGACCTGATCTTCACTTAGACCGGAATCCGCAATAGCTTGGCTCATTGCAATATGGGCGTAGGCCGCGCCGGGCCCCATGAACCGCAGCGTCCGCTTGTCCACATGTTCGGCTACGTTGATTTTCAGCGACCCGGCGATCTGGCTGCGAAAGCCGTGCTCAATCATCTGCTCATTGGCTTCGATGCCGGATTTTCCGGATTTGAGTGAGGCCAAAACCTCTGCGGCATTGTTCCCGATGGAGGAGACAATCCCCAAACCGGTGACAACTACTCGACGCATGTGCGTGCTCCTTATTTCGAGCCGATCAGGCTCAGGCTTCGGACAGAACGACTTTCATGTCCTTGACGTCGTAAATCATTTCACCGTCCGCTTCGACGATTCCGTCTGCGACACCCATGGTCAGGCGACGCGTCTGGATCGCTTTTTTGAAATCGATTTTATAAGTCAGCATCTTACGGTCCGGGCGGACCATGCCGGTCAGCTTGACCTCGCCCACACCGACGGCCATGCCGCGCCCCTGCCAGCCACGCCAACCCAGATTGAAGCCCGTCAGTTGCCACAATCCGTCAAGGCCAAGACAACCGGGCATGATCGGGTTGCCCGGAAAATGGCAGTCAAAGAACCATAGGTCAGGCGTAATGTCGAACTCGGCCAGTACGTGGCCCTTACCATGTTCACCTCCATCAGCCGAGATATCGGTGATACGGTCCATCATCAACATTGGTGGGGCGGGCAACTGCGCATTGCCGGGGCCGAATAATTCGCCACGGGCGCATTTCAGCAGATCATCCTTGTCAAAGCTGCTCGGGAATTGGGCCATTCTGCCGCCTCTCCTGCCGGGGTTCGTTCATTTAATCTGGCCTCGTCTAGCACCCGTTAGCAAGGTCCTGCAAGAGCGGCGGCCCACATCCTGTTGTGTTCAGTCTATTCTTTGCGAATGAATTTCATTTGAAATTACCTGAGTACAACACCTATATATATACCAGCAACAAAACGGTATCGGATTCATGACACCAGAAAGCCAGAGCATCGCCACCGATTGGTTGGTTCAAGCCGGACTGCGCCCGACGCGGCAACGCGTGGCCTTGGCTGAACTTCTGGTGGGTGATGGCCGTCATCGCCATGTAACGGCGGAAAGCCTGTTTGAATCGGCCAAGAAGAATGGCGATGCTGTTTCGCTCGCCACTGTTTACAACACGTTACGTGCGTTCTGTGATGCAGGTGTGTTGCAGGAAATCACTGTGGATGGGTCGAAAAGCTATTTCGATACCAATACGCACGACCACCCGCATTTCTTCTGGGAAGACGAGGGTCGCCTGAGCGACGCACCGTCCGAAGAGTTGGTGATTCAGCGTCTGCCCAAAGCGCCGGAAGGTGTGGAAATCGCGTCCGTCGACGTGGTAATCCGTCTGCGCAAGAAGTAACTAACAACTGTTTCTGATGTCAGGCTGACGTGGTACCCACGCGCGCAGCCGTATTAGCTTAGACGCTGGCCAATGCCAACGCTAGGCTGGCGGTGACTTCTAAAGTTAGGGCTTGAACAAGGTCTCGCACCCCAGGCAAAACACCCGAAATTCTACCGGAGACCAAGATGACCCACCCACTTGTTACGCAAGAGATGATCGATACCTATCAGCGCGACGGTGTGGTTTTGGTCAAGGGGCTGTTCGCAGACTACGTGAATACCCTTCGGGAAGGTATTGAAACCAATATGGTCACGCCGGGCCCCTATGCTTCGGACAACAAAAAGCAGGGTGAAACAGGTCTGTTCTTTGATGATTACTGCAATTGGTCGCGTATCGAACAGTTCCAAGATGTCGTTCATAACTCTCCAGCTGCCGAGGTAGCCGCGGATCTGATGCAATCCAACACGGTTCAGATGTTTCACGACCATGTTTTGGTCAAAGAACCCGGTACGTCGATGGCGACGCCGTGGCATCAGGACGGTCCCTATTATTTTGTCGAAGGTCAACAAACCATCAGCTTCTGGTCTCCTCTTGACCCGGTCAAACAAGCGACGTTGCGATGCGTCGCCGGATCGCATCGATGGGAGAAAGAGGTGCTGCCGACCCGTTGGGTGTCAGAGGCAGGTTTCTTTCCGGATGAAGGGCAATACATTCCCGTGCCCGACCCGGATGCCGAGGGCATGACCGTGGCGGAGTTTGAGATGGAGCCTGGCGACGCTGTGGCGTTTAATTACCGTACTTTGCACGGGGCGCGCGGAAACCATTCTGACAGCCGTCGTCGGGCATTTTCCCTGCGTCTTGTCGGTGATGACGCCCGCTATGTCGAAAGGCCGGGGCGCACGTCTCCGCCTTTCCCGGGGCATGATATGGTGCCGGGCCAACGCTTGCGCCAGGACTGGTTTCCCATTCTGTTGCGCCGTCAGAACCACTGACCGGTTTCGATAAGGCCCAAGTCCAGCAATTGACCCGAGGTCCATTCGAACGCAATCGAGTTGCGCCACTGAAACGTCGGGATATCGAACGTCGAACCGGCATTGGACTTGAGCGCTTTGGCCGCCCGGAAAGAACAGATTGCCGCTGTCAGATTGTGGTGCCATGGGCAGGAATAGGTGTTGTATTCCGGCGCGTCAAAACTGTGGTCCGGTAGGATATGCAGCCCTTTTTGGGATTTGAATAATCCTATCCGATCAATCCGGCGGCGTTCATAGGGTATGTGATCTTCGAATCGCCACCGCAAGCCACCGGACATGTCGAGCTGCCTTTCGACGGGATGTCCTTCGGTCGTGTGCCGCGCATGGGCGTAATAGCCGACCCTGTCCAACATCGCCCGATCCGGGGCGACCCCGTTTGGGTAGGCACTGAGGTCATCGGCGTAGAGGTCCACCACATGGGTCAGCATCGCGTTCCGACGCTCTTCCGTGTGAAAGGCCAGCATCTCTCCGACCGAGCGGGTCTCGCAGAAGGGAAAGAACAGGTATTCGGCGTTGTAGCAGTAATACATCCACAGGTCGGGTGCCGATTGGATCACTTTGTTAATGGTCTCGAACACCACCGTTCGTGGCGCACAAGTCAGCGTGACCCTGTGTATCCTGTCAGACAGATCGGGGCTGAGCACAAACTCGGCGGGCATAAAGGCGATCAGGGATTTGAAGCCGAGATTCAGATGGTGTCGTATCGTGCTTTCCACCTCGACATTGTCTTCGGCGAAAATCAGGGCGATTGGACCCTTGGCAAGCGCTATGCGGCCAGATTGCAGGAAAGAGGAAAGGGTGTCGTACTGCATCGCCTGTTTGGTTCCGCTTTGCTGGCGTTTTCGGACAAAATCAGGTAATCGCGCGGGCATTGCAAGCGGCGTTCGTTGAGTATAGACGACGCCGATCCCGCGAACGCAAAGGCCATACCCATGTCAGAACCCAAAAAGCTGTACATCAAGACCTATGGTTGTCAGATGAATGTCTACGACAGCGAGCGTATGGCTGAAACGTTGGGCGGGCAGGGCTATGTGGAAACGCAAAGCCCAGACGACGCAGATATGATTCTGCTGAACACCTGTCACATTCGGGAAAAGGCTGCGGAAAAAGTTTATTCCGAGTTGGGCCGCTTTAAAGGCCTGAAAGCCGAAAAGCCGGATCTGAAGATTGGTGTGGCAGGATGCGTTGCGCAGGCAGAGGGCGAAGAGATCATGCGCCGCCAGCCGTTGGTCGATCTGGTTGTCGGTCCGCAAAGTTATCACCGTCTGCCCGAGATGGAAGCCAAGACGCGCGAAGGTGCCAAGGCGCTGGACACGGATTTCCCCGAAGAAGACAAGTTCGAAAAACTCAAAAACCGGCCCAAGGCCAAACGTGGCCCAACTGCTTTTCTGACTGTGCAGGAAGGCTGTGATAAATTCTGCGCGTTCTGTGTTGTGCCCTATACACGTGGCGCCGAAGTTAGCCGCCCCGCCGACCGCATCATTCGCGAGGCGCAGGATTTGGTTGAGCGTGGCGTGCGCGAGATTACGTTGCTGGGCCAGAACGTGAATGCATACCATGGTGCCGGGCCCAACGGTGACATGACATTGGCTGGTCTGATCTGGGAATTGAACAAGGTCGACGGATTGGAGCGTATCCGTTTCACGACCTCGCACCCCAATGACATGGCCGATGACCTGATTGAGGCGCACGGAACATGTGAAAAGCTCATGCCATATCTACACCTGCCGGTTCAGTCGGGCTCGGATCGGATTCTGAAACGGATGAACCGCAGTCATACGGCCGAAAGTTATCTGAAACTGATCGAACGCATCCGTGAAGCACGGCCTGATATCATGATGTCGGGCGACTTTATCGTGGGCTTTCCTGAAGAGACCGACGAGGACTTTCAGGCCACGCTCGATCTGGTCGAGCAGGTCAGATACGGGTACGCCTATTCCTTCAAATATTCGACACGTCCGGGAACACCCGCGGCCGAGCGGTCTCAGGTTGATCCCGAATTGGCGGATGACCGCCTACAGCGCCTGCAGGCCTTAATCACAAAGCACCAGCGTGAAATTCGGGATGCAATGGTCGGGCGGAATGTCAAAGTTCTGTTCGAGAAACCTGGGCGTTTGCCGGGGCAGATGGTCGGAAAATCCGAGTATCTTCATTCAGTTCACGTCTCTGGCGCAAGTTTGGAGGTCGGTGAATTGAGGGACGTTCGAATTACTGCATCCGGGGCAAATTCTTTGGCAGGCGAACTAATCTGACAACGCCCGGTGTTTAAGATGGGTAAATGCCGTTGACGTTAGGTTCGAAAATTTACCCTTGATTTATCAATTGGAACTATGCTCCGAGAAAAGTCAGGTTTTTTAGGGGCCTACAGACAACATGCCCCTGAAATTCCCTTGTATGTATCGACCCTGTGATTGGTTGGGGGGGCGTTGGAGGGTGCGAGTGAGTATTCTGAAGAACGTGATTAGACAGAATCTGCATCTGCTATTGGCGACTGCAATCTCTTTCGCCGGGCTGTCCAGCGCGACGGCTGCAGGGAATCTGGACGCTGTTGTGACAGATCCTCCGGTCGCCAGCCCTCAGACAGAAAGCAAGAACATCAGTGCCTTTTATCTGGGTTTGTCTGGCATCTATTCGATTGGCGGCACCGATCAGTTTGGTTTGAATACACCGACGCAAATTTTTCCAATCGGCGAATTGGATTTGAAAGGAACGCTCGGCGGGGTTCGGGCAGGTTGGCGCGGTATTCTGCCCTTTCGGGGCAATCGCAGCTATGTATATGGCGTCGAACTGGGCTATGACTTTGGGTCGCTTGACGACGAAGTGACCACAAACATCAGCGGAGCGACGGTCACAGGCGGATCCGAGGTCTCGGATGTCTTATCGATTCGATTTCGTAATGGCATCACCAACAAAAGCGGTTCGCTTTTGTACTTTGTTTCGGCAGGGTACGTCCGGGGCGATGTGGAGACCACGAACAGCATTTCTGTAGGAACCGTGACGCAGTCTTTTCAGGAAAGTGACAGCCGCAACGGCTTTTCGGCCAGTATCGGGCTTGAGCATTACCTGAGTGATGACTGGTCGATCACCGGTGAGTTTGAGTATGTGCAGTTTGAGGCTGAAGACATTGAATTCGAGAATGGATTCTCGACACGCTCAACTCCGAAATACAGCGGCTTAAGGTTTGGATTGAACTATACGTTCTGAACCTGTGGGCTCGCCCGTCACCCTAAGGCCGGTTGAGATACGGCATGTGCGCAAAAGCCGTGGGCGGTTTTATCATCCGTTTGCGAAAATTTAATTCTGTGGCTTGCGCCCACCGGGAATTGTTGTCACGCTCAGGGTGAAACGCCAAGACAGGAGAACGTATTGGCCATCGGTGCCCTGACCCCACCGCAAGACGAAATGCCCCAACGAGAGGCGTTTGTAGAATTTCCCGACAACCGGTTGTTGATTGATCTTTGCGGCGAATACGACCGCAACCTGACCGATATCGAACATAAGCTGTCCGTCCAGATTGTGCGCCGCGGCAACCAGTTGGTTATCATGGGAGACGAGGAAGCCCAAAAACAAGCGATCGAGGTGCTTCAGGCGCTCTATACCCGTTTGGAAACGGGGAAAGAGGTAGAAGCCGCAGACGTGGATCGCGAGCTGCGCATGGGCAGTTCTGAGCAGGGAACTGGTAGCCGCGACGGCGATCAGCTTGAGATGTTCAAGGGCGGCACGGTCGAGATCAAAACCCGCAAGAAGCTGGTTGAGCCGCGCACGGACGCTCAGAAAGCGTATGTGCAGTCATTGTTCAACAACGAACTGGCGTTTGGAATCGGCCCCGCCGGAACGGGTAAGACCTATTTGGCTGTCGCTGTTGGGGTCTCGATGTTTATCGGTGGTCACGTGGACCGCATTATCCTCAGCCGTCCTGCGGTCGAGGCGGGTGAAAAGCTGGGCTATTTGCCGGGGGACATGAAGGACAAAGTCGATCCTTATATGCAGCCGTTGTACGATGCGCTGAATGACTTTTTGCCGGGCAAGCAGCTCGCGAAATTGATCGAGGAAAAGCGTATTGAAATCGCGCCCCTGGCCTTTATGCGCGGACGTACACTGGCAAATGCCTTTGTCGTTCTGGACGAAGCACAGAATGCCACGACCATGCAGATGAAGATGTTCCTGACACGCTTGGGCGAGGGGAGCCGTATGGTAATCACCGGTGACCGGTCTCAGGTCGATCTGCCGCGCGGTGTGCAATCTGGCTTGGCTGATGCAGAGCGGTTGTTGAAGACGATCCCGAATATCAGTTTCAATTACTTCACGTCGAAGGATGTTGTACGCCACCCACTTGTGGCCGCCATTATCGAGGCGTATGAGGCCGACGCGGGCCGCGAAACCGGTTAGTATCGGGGTCTCGCGCAAGGGGCTTTGGATTTCTACGCATGAATTTGGAACTAACCGTGGAAGACGCGCGCTGGCAGGGACTTGAGGCCTTGGCCCAACGTGCGATCAAAGCTGTGTTGGATCATGTCGGTTTGGATCACGAACTTTGTGAGATCAGCGTTCTGGGATGTGATGACGACCGAATTGCTGAATTGAACGCAGAGTTTCGGGAAAAGCCCACACCTACAAATGTTCTGAGTTGGCCGGCCGAGGATTTGGCGCCAGAGATCGCTGGCCAGCGGCCTGTCTCTCCGCAGCCGGATTTTACCGGAGAAATCGCCCTTGGCGATATCGCGATTTCCTATGACACCTGCGCCCGCGAAGCGTCAGAGGCGGGTAAATCGCTGCAGGATCACGTGACGCATTTGATCATTCACGGAATGTTGCATCTGCTGGGATACGACCACATTCGTGACCCTGACGCCACTTTGATGGAGCGGGTCGAGGTCGAGATACTTGGCAAAATGGGTATTGATGACCCATATACTGTTTAGTACGGGCTTTTTGAGGCCGATCATTTGGAATGGGATAATGGGCGATACAGACGGCAGTTCTATGGCGGCGCAGAGCGCGCAATCAAAGGACAGCACCGATAATGTCAAAGAGAAAACGGGTTTCTTTTCTCGAATAGTGGACGCGTTCTCGTCACCGGAAGAGCAAGAGGCCTCGGCGGTCAACGGGCATGAGGCCGACAAAGTGCAGCCAAGAGGCATGATCAACCTGCGCAGGATGCGTGTTGAAGACGTCGCGATCCCGACGGCTGAAATCATCTCGGTCTCATCGACCATTTCCAAGGATGAATTGGCGCAGGTTTTCCGTGAAAGTGGTTTGTCGCGTATTCCTGTTTATGAAGGCACGCTGGACACACCGCTGGGATTTGTTCACCTCAAGGACTTTGCCCTGACGCATGGTTTTAACGGATCGTCCTCGGATTTTGATCTGGTTTCTATGCTGCGGACCCTGTTGTTTGTGCCGCCCTCCATGCCGATTGGGGTTTTGCTGACCAAGATGCAGACCGAGCGTCGGCATATGGCGCTTGTGATAGACGAATACGGCGGTGTGGATGGTTTGTTGACCATCGAGGACTTGATCGAACAGGTTGTGGGCGAAATTGCTGACGAGCACGACGCCGATGAAAGTCAGCTATGGGTGCAGGAAAAGCCGGGATGCTATGTCGTGCAGGCCCGTGTTCCGCTGGAAGACTTCGAGGCGGAAATTGGCCGCTCGCTCACCAGTCACGAAGATGTCGACGAAGAGGAAATCGACACTTTGGGCGGGTTGGTCTTCATGCTGTCCGGACGCGTTCCTGCGCGAGGTGAGGTTGTTTTGCATCCCGAAGGCCCCGAATTCGAGGTCATTGATGCGGACCCACGCCGGATCAAACGTTTACGCGTAATGCTTCCGGATCTTGTTGCATGAACCCTGCCGAGGGCTGGCCGTTCTGGTTGAACTTTGGTCTGTCTTTGGGGTTGGGCGCAATTGCCGCCTTTGGGCTCGCACCTTTTGGCTTTTGGTATGCAACGCTTTTGGCCCTGGTGGGCCTTGCGCCGTTGTTTCTGGCCACGGGAACGCGTTTGCAGTCGGCATGGTTGGGATGGGCCTTTGCTACGGGTTATTTTGCTCACGCACTGAGTTGGATCGTCGAACCTTTTCTCGTTGACGCAGAGCGTCACGCGTGGATGGCGCCGTTTGCCTTGGTGTTCATGGCGGGTGGTTTGGCTTTGTTCTGGGCTTTTGCCTTTTGGCTGGTCCGCAAGCCAGGGGCTTCGGGCGTGGGCCAAGCCATCCTGCTGGCTTTGGCGGTTTCCCTGGCCGAGGGCGCGCGGGGTTATGTGCTGACCGGCTTCCCTTGGGCCGGGCTGGCTCAGGTCTGGGTTGACGCGCCACCAGCGCAGCTTTTGTCATGGATCGGGCCCTATGGGCTTGGTGCGTTGACACTGTTGGTGACGCTGCCTTTGGGCGCGGCATTGACCGAAAGAGCCGGTTTCAAATGGCCGGCGCTTCTGTCTCTTACGGGGGTTGGGGTCGTGATTTTATGTGCAGTCACCCGGCCGACCGTTGAAAACACTGAGCATGTGGTGCGGCTGGTTCAACCCAACGCGCCCCAACATCAGAAATGGGACCCTGCGTTCAAGGATTTGTTTTTTGCACGCCAGATCGACTTTACTGCGGCGCAACCCCGACCCGACCTGATTGTGTGGCCGGAAACCTCGGTCCCGGCTTGGCTTGGAAGTGCTCAGCCTTACTTGGACGCGATTGCCGACGCGGCGGACGGTACCCCTGTCATTTTTGGCATTCAGCGCGGCGACGGTCCGCAGATCTACAACTCGATGATTTACCTCAACGAAGAAGGGCAACAAGCGGCGCTTTACGACAAACACCATCTGGCCCCATTCGGGGAATACGTCCCGTTTGGAGAGCTTATGGCCCGGTTCGGCATTCATGGGATGGCAGCCACCACCGGGCATGGGTTCAGTTCAGGCCCCGGGGCGGCTTTGATTGAGGTCGGGAAATTGGGCGCAGCACTACCGCTCATCTGCTATGAGGCGGTTTTCACACAGGATGTCTTATCCGCCCCCGGTCGAGCTGATTTTTTGCTGCAAATCACCAATGACGCCTGGTTTGGTACGCGATCAGGCCCCTATCAACATCTCGCGCAGGCGCGGATGCGGGCGATCGAACAAGGTCTGCCCATGATGCGGTCGGCCAACACAGGTGTTTCGGCGATGATTGACCCGCTTGGGCGTATGACAGATGCACTTGCACTAGGCGAAGCCGGATACATCGACGCCCTGTTGCCCGCTCCACTGTCGCCTACCATTTATTCCCGGCTAGGCGATTGGCCGATTTTTGCGGCTATTCTGGCCTTTCTGGCGCTGCATTGGCGCAACGCCCGCAGATTACTGTCATAATTACCGATTGACCCGCTTTATATGTAAGCGTATCCAATCGCTTGCCCGTCACAACGGCTTCCTGGCGTGACGGGGAAATCTTAATGGAGCACATTTATGTCCCGACAGAACTATACTTTTACTTCGGAATCCGTTTCCGAAGGTCACCCGGATAAGGTCTGTGACCGGATTTCCGACGCTGTACTTGATGCCTTTCTGAACGAAGAACCCGAAGCACGCGTTGCGTGCGAGACGTTTGCCACGACAAATCGTGTTGTTATCGGTGGCGAAGTTGGTCTGTCGGATCAGGACAAGCTGCACGATTACATGGGGCGCATCGATCAGATCGCCCGCGAGTGTATCAAGGATATCGGATACGAGCAGGACAAGTTCCACCACGAAACCGTTGAGGTAACGAACCTGCTGCATGAGCAGTCTGCCCATATTGCGCAGGGTGTTGATGCGGCCGACAACAAGGACGAGGGCGCTGGCGATCAGGGCATCATGTTCGGTTATGCCACGACGGAAACGCCGGCACTGATGCCTGCGCCGATCCAGTATTCTCATGCGATCCTGCGTCGTCTGGCCGAAGTCCGTAAGAACGGGTCGGAACCCGCGCTGGGCCCGGATGCGAAGTCGCAGCTGTCGGTGGTGTATCGGGATGGTAAGCCGGTCGGGGTCAGTTCGATCGTTCTGTCGACACAGCATCTGGACGAAGCGCTGACATCGGATGATATCCGCGCGATTGTCGAGCCTTACATCACTGAAACCCTGCCAGGGGGCTGGCTGTCTGCTGACACGGAATGGCACGTCAACCCGACAGGCAAGTTTGTCATCGGTGGACCAGATGGCGATGCCGGCCTGACCGGTCGCAAGATCATCGTGGACACATATGGCGGGGCGGCACCGCATGGTGGCGGTGCGTTCTCGGGAAAAGACCCAACAAAGGTTGACCGTTCAGCGGCCTACGCCGCGCGCTATCTGGCAAAGAACGTCGTTGCAGCAGGTATGGCCGAGCGGTGCACCATCCAGCTCAGCTATGCGATTGGTGTGTCCAAACCTTTGTCGATCTACGCCGAAACCTACGGTACGGGTCAGGTGGAAGACGCTGCGATCGAAAAGGCTGTTGGACAGGTGATGGACCTGACGCCGCGTGGTATTCGGCAGCACCTTCAGATGAACAAGCCGATTTACCAGCGCACGGCAGCCTATGGCCATTTTGGTCGTGAGCCGGACGCAGATGGCGGTTTCAGCTGGGAGCGCACAGATCTGGTCGATGCGCTGAAAGCGTCGGTTTGATCTGACATCTATCAAAAGGTGCGCCCTTTCGGGCGCGCTTTATTCTGGGGAAATCGGTTAGAGGCGGAAGGAACGCCCTGTGCCTCTTGCCTCTGGGGTATCCTCGCAGTAATGGCTCGGCCATGAGCACCCAGACACCTCAACGCCCCCGCAGAAACTTTTATGGACGCTTCAAGGGAAAAACCCTGAAGCAAAGCCAGAAGACGTATCTGAGCGAAGATCTCGACGCATTGTCGCCGGGTGCAGTCGATTGGGAGAGTAATCCCGAGCGACACCCATTGGACCTTGGGGCGCTGTTTGGTGGGAAAGAAGTCTGGCTTGAGATCGGCTTTGGCGGTGGTGAGCATCTGGTGCACCAGGCCGAGACCAATCCCGATATCGGCATCATCGGGGCAGAGCCTTATATCAACGGCGTCGCTATGCTGTTGGGTAAGATCCGTCAGGCGGGCGTGGGTAATCTTGCGGTACATCCCGGTGACGTGCGCGATCTGTTCGATGTCTTGCCCGAGGCCAGTATCTCGCGCGCGTTTCTGCTGTATCCAGACCCTTGGCCCAAGACACGGCACCATCGCCGCCGTTTTGTGACACAGGAACACTTGGAGCCGTTGGCGCGTACCCTGAAACCGGGTTCGATTTTCCGCGTGGCAACTGACATTCCCGACTATGTCCGCCAGACGCTGGAAGAGGTTCCGCGCGCCGGGTTTGAATGGCTGGCCGAACGTCCTTCGGATTGGCGCGAACCATGGGACGACTGGATTTCCACCCGTTATGAACAGAAAGCTCTGCGTGAAGGGCGCACGCCGCATTACCTGACCTTCCGCCGCAAGGGTTGATTGCCGCTGGACCATCTGGCCCCAATTCGCTAATTCGCCTTGAACTGATAGCGAAAACAGGAGCCCCCATGTCCGGACACGGCACGCCCATCCCGATGACCTCGCATCCCTGCGGTCCGCTGACCGGCACGGCTGAGGTGCCAGGGGACAAGTCGATCTCGCATCGGTCATTGATTCTTGGCGCTATGGCGGTGGGTGAAACAAAGATTTCCGGCCTGCTTGAGGGCGAGGATGTTCTGGACACCGCAAAAGCAATGCGTGCTTTTGGGGCTGAGGTCACCGACAACGGTAACGGCGAGTGGACCGTGCATGGTGTGGGCGTCGGCGGCTTTGCCGAGCCGGATCAGGTGATCGATTGCGGCAACTCGGGCACGGGTGTGCGGTTGATTATGGGCGCGATGGCGACCTGTCCGATCTCGGCCACGTTTACCGGCGATGCCAGCCTGAACAAACGCCCGATGGCGCGGGTCACAGATCCTTTGGCTTTGTTTGGGGCGCAGTCGGTTGGGCGCTCGGGCGGGCGTCTGCCGATGACCATCGTGGGCGCAGCAGAGCCTGTGCCGGTTCGCTATGAGGTTCCCGTTCCGTCGGCGCAGGTGAAATCTGCTGTGCTGTTGGCTGGTCTTAACGCGCCGGGCAAAACCGTGGTGATTGAGAAAGAGGCCACCCGCGACCACTCGGAACGTATGCTGGCGGGGTTTGGCGCACAGATCACAGTTGAGGATACCGATGAGGGTAGGGTCATCACCCTGACCGGGCGACCTGAGTTGAAACCGCAGGTCATCGCCGTTCCACGCGATCCGTCCAGCGCGGCCTTTCCGGTTTGTGCAGCGCTGATCACGCCCGGCTCGGACGTGCTTGTGCCGGGCATCGGCCTGAACCCGACCCGTGCGGGCCTGTTCACCACGCTGCGCGAGATGGGTGCGGACCTGACTTATGAAAACGAACGCGAAGAGGGCGGGGAGCCGGTCGCTGACCTGCGCGCGAAATACTCGCCCAACATGAAGGGCATCAACGTGCCGCCCGAGCGCGCGGCCTCGATGATCGACGAATACCCGGTTCTGTCCGTGGTTGCGGCTAACGCCACCGGCACCACAATGATGGGCGGCGTGAAAGAGCTGCGTGTGAAGGAAAGCGACCGGATCGACGCCATGGCGCGCGGTCTGCGTGCCAATGGTGTGACCGTGGAAGAGGGCGAGGAATGGTGGTCGGTCGAAGGACTGGGCATCGGCAATGTCCCCGGCGGCGGCACTTGCGAGAGCTTTCTGGATCATCGCATAGCAATGTCCTTCATGGTTATGGGCATGGGTGCCAAAACTCCGGTTTCCGTTGATGATGGCGGCCCTATTGCGACATCGTTCCCGATTTTTGAGCCGTTGATGCACGCGCTGGGCGCAAACGTGGTGCGTGGATGAGCTTTACAGTCGCCATTGATGGCCCGGCTGCAGCTGGCAAAGGCACGATCTCGAAAGCGGTTGCGGCTCATTTCGGTTTCGCTCACTTGGATACCGGGCTTTTGTACCGCGCCGTTGGGCGGCGCACTTTGCAAGGGGTTGACCCTGTCCAAGCGGCCCAAGCTTTGACTGCCGAAGAGTTGGAGCAGGGCGATCTGCGCACCGCCGAAATCGCACAGGCCGCGTCCAAGGTGGCCGTCGTACCGGAGGTTCGGGCAGCATTGGTGGACTTTCAACGCGCGTTCGCCCGCCGGGCAGGTGGTGCGGTTTTGGATGGGCGTGACATCGGAACCGTCATTTGCCCCAACGCTGAGGTAAAACTGTTTGTTACGGCCAGTGCCGAGGTGCGGGCAGAGCGCCGTTACCTCGAGCTCAAAGCCAAGGGCGCGGACATCCACAAGGATCAGGTTCTCGCAGATGTACGCGAGCGGGATACGCGAGATGCTGAACGCAGCACCGCACCCATGAAACCGGCAGATGACGCCGTGCTGCTGGATACCTCGGACCTGAGCATCGAAGCGGCGCTTTCGCAGGCCATTGCGCTGATTGAACGGTTGAAGCCCGCGACACGTTAGTGCCGCGGGCAATCGCTGCGCGTTGCCGGGATTACAGCTCGCCGACTGCGATGCTTTTGATTTTGGACCATTGGCCGTCGGCCGTCTTTGCGGTGCCGGGCACGTCTTTCAGAAATGCGGCACGGGTTTCCGGATTCAAGAACAGGTAAAGCTTGCCGTCAGCGATCAGGTACTGGTCGGGGTCACCGTCGAACTTTTTCCCGACCGAAACGCCAAAGGAACAAAAGCCGCCATGTTGTGGTAGATAAGCTGCAGGGTTGGCCTCAAACGCTTCGCGGTTTTCTGCTGTGGTGAAGTAGTAGGAGGCACCGTCATATGTTGCCGAATGCGTGGCAAAGCCTTGGACCGGGTTGCCGTTGGTAACGAGGGCGACCAGATCAACGCCATGCGCAGCCAGAGGTGCGCCCGCCGCAGATATTCCGTTCGAGACGTTGATTTCGTCCGCCGCAAAGGCCGGAGCTGCGATCAGGGGCAACGTTGCGATCAGGGTGCTGAAGATCAGAGATTTCATTGCGTTTCCTTCCATGTTCAGGTTCGGTACGGTTCATCCGTCAACCGCTGAAACATAGTTAGAGGGTCATATCCGAACGAACTATCGCAGATGGGATCGCTTGCATTGCAGATCGTTCAATATTCGGAATGATCAAGTTATGCTCTTCACTAAGCTTTGTTTGGTATGACACCAAGGTGCTGCGTATGGTGAAAAAGCAATTTGCAGGAGCGACGCCATGATCCGACTAGTCATTACCTTGATTTTTCTGGCCGGAGGTCTGGCTGCGCAAGAGGCAGAACCAACGCCTGAAGCAGAGCCGCCTATGACCTACGAACGGCTGGGCAAGATTATCTTTGCGCTCGACCCGGATGCGCAACCAAGCGGGCCCGGTTTCCAGCTAACTGTTTCGGACGTGCCGGTATTGGTGATCACGGATTCCAACGCTGACAGAATGCGGGCAATGGTGCCGATCCGAAGTGCGGCGGATTTAACGGCCGAGGATTTGCAGCGTATGATGCAGGCCAATTTTGATAGCGCGCTGGATGCACGTTACGCGATCGCAAACGGAACCCTATGGGCCGCCTTTATCCACCCACTTTCACCGCTTGAAAAGGACCAGTTGATCTCTGGCCTGGCGCAGACGGTGAATATCGCCAAGACCTACGGCTCGCTCTATTCGGGCGGAGCGCAGCAATTCGGCGGGGGCGACAGTGGAAACCTGCAACGAGAGTTGATCGACGAGCTGCTGAAAAAGGGCGAAGAAATCTAAACCTCAATTCTTCGCAGTATGTATGGCTTGTTGCTGCAGTTTAGTTATGTAATATCATAACGTACACTGCAGCAGGACAGGCCAATGCATACAGCGCGCAAGTTGGACACAATATCCAAGACCAAAAGCCGATCTGGGCGCAATCTTCGCACGCAGCTCAAACGGCGCAGGCGGCGCATTCCCACAATGCAGGCCTACGATGCTTTGCCCAAAGGATTGCGGCAATGGTTGGCTTCGGCCTGCCTTCCTTGGAGCCCGACCTCGGCTTTGAAAATCTGGAAGCAAGCTGGCGGTTCGACCGATCCAATCGCCGCGTGCGAAAGGTTGGACGCGATAGAACGCGCAATGTTGCAGCAGGATGTGGCAATCTGGGGCTCACGGCAGTGATGCCTGAGGCGTCAAGAACCGCCTATGATTGGCGTTTCGGGCTATTGCACTTGCGTCTGGGAATAAACCGGACTATACGCGCGCTGTCTGAACAAGGGCGGTTAACGTCTGGATGACGTATCTGAGCAGGGCCGGGTCACCTCGGCCCTTTGTGTTTGTGTAGTCAGATGCGCACCGGGTCACGTCCAAGGACATCATGAAACAAGACCGGCGGAGACAACCGCTCGGCCAGCAAAAACGTATGTAAAGGAAAACAACGCCACATGGCTAACGCATCCATGGAGGAATTCGAAGCCCTCCTGAATGAAAGCTTCGAAATGGACACACCCGAAGAGGGTTCTGTTGTCAAAGGTAAGGTTCTGGCGATCGAAGCCGGCCAAGCCATCATCGACGTAGGCTACAAAATGGAAGGCCGCGTTGATCTGAAAGAATTCGCAAATCCCGGCGAAGCCCCTGAAATCGCTGTTGGTGACGAGGTAGAAGTCTACCTGCGTGCCGCAGAAAACGCCCGTGGCGAAGCTGTCATCTCGCGCGAGATGGCCCGCCGTGAAGAGGCATGGGACCGTCTGGAAAAAGCATATGCCGACGACCAGCGCGTCGAAGGTGCAATCTTTGGTCGCGTCAAAGGTGGCTTCACCGTCGATCTGGGTGGCGCAGTTGCGTTCCTGCCCGGCTCGCAGGTTGATGTGCGCCCCGTGCGCGACGCCGGCCCGCTGATGGGTCTGAAGCAGCCGTTCCAGATTCTGAAAATGGACCGCCGCCGTGGCAACATCGTTGTCTCGCGCCGCGCCATCCTGGAAGAATCGCGTGCCGAACAGCGTGCCGAAGTTATCGGCAACCTGTCCGAAGGTCAGACCGTCGAGGGTGTTGTCAAAAACATCACCGAATACGGTGCATTCGTTGACCTGGGCGGCGTTGACGGCCTGCTGCACGTCACCGACATGGCATGGCGTCGTGTGAACCACCCGTCCGAGATCCTGACGATCGGCGAAACCATCAAGGTTCAGGTCATCAAGATCAACAAAGAGACCCACCGCATCAGCCTGGGCATGAAGCAGCTGCAGGAAGATCCGTGGGATCTGGTTGCTGCGAAATACCCGCTGGGCTCGGTCCATCAGGGTCGCGTCACCAACATCACAGACTACGGCGCGTTCGTCGAGCTGGAAGCCGGTGTCGAAGGTCTGGTCCACGTCTCCGAGATGTCCTGGACCAAGAAAAACGTCCACCCCGGCAAGATCGTTTCGACCAGCCAGGAAGTCGACGTCATGGTTCTGGAAATCGACGGCGCCAAGCGTCGCGTGTCTCTGGGCCTGAAGCAGACTCAGCGCAACCCGTGGGAAGTGTTTGCAGAAACCCACCCCGAGGGCACCGAGGTCGAAGGCGAAGTCAAGAACATCACCGAATTCGGTCTGTTCATTGGCCTCGAAGGCGACATCGACGGCATGGTTCACCTGTCCGACCTGTCCTGGGACGAGCGTGGCGAGGATGCGATCCAGAACTACCGCAAAGGCGACATGGTTTCGGCCGTTGTCTCGGAAGTTGACGTTGAGAAAGAGCGTATCTCGCTGTCGATCAAAGCCCTGGGCGGTGACAAGTTCGCCGAAGCCGTGGGCGGCGTGAAGCGTGGCTCAGTCATCACCGTTGAGGTCACCGCGATCGAAGATGGCGGTATCGAGGTGGAATACGAAGGCATGAAATCCTTCATCCGTCGTTCGGACCTGTCGCGCGACCGTGCCGAGCAGCGCCCCGAGCGTTTCTCGACCGGTGACAAGGTCGACGTCCGCGTCACCAATGTTGACAGCAAGACCCGCCGTCTGGGTCTGTCGATCAAAGCACGTGAGATTGCCGAAGAGAAAGAGGCCGTGGAACAGTACGGTTCGTCGGACTCGGGCGCGTCGCTGGGCGACATCTTGGGTGCAGCGCTGAAGTCCGGCGACTAAGTCCGGACCTCAGTCCAAGCAGAATTTGCGGCCCCGCATGAGAGTGCGGGGCCGTTTTTGTTGCGAATCAACACGTTCCGATTTGCAGGCTTTATTCATCTGTGGTTCACGAATTGCAGGCCAATTTCCCGACAAGTGCAAAAATTCGCGTGAGTTTGACGTAGAATCAAGGTCGCACACACAGAGTCAACGTTCCCCCGAACCAAGTTTTTTTCTATACTGTTCAGAATAATAGACATGGTAATCCGGTCGCCTGGGAGGGTAACGCACATGATCCGTTCAGAACTGATTCAGAAAATCGCCGACGAGAACCCGCATCTTTACCAACGCGACGTCGAGCGGATTGTGAATACCGTGTTCGAAGAAGTGACAGATGCGATGGCGCGCGGTGACCGGGTCGAGCTGCGCGGTTTCGGCGCTTTTTCGGTTAAAAAACGCGATGCGCGGGTGGGCCGTAACCCGCGGACAGGCGAGACCGTTCAGGTCGAACAAAAATGTGTGCCGTTTTTCAAAACTGGCAAGTTGCTAAGGGACCGTTTGAACGGTAAAGCCTAAGCCATGATGCGCTACCTTCGATATGCTTTCCTTGCGATCCTTGGGATCGTTCTGATCTCGGTTTCGCTGGCCAACCGCGAAGCCGTGGAACTGACGCTGATGCCGCAGGCCATTGCTGATCTGCTGGGCTTTAATTTCAGTACTTCACTGCCCTTGTTTATTGTCGTGTTGGGCAGTGTCGTTGCCGGCCTGATCATTGGCTTCCTGTGGGAATGGCTGCGCGAACACAAGCACCGTGCGGATGCATCGGCGAAAACCGGCGAAGTGCGCAAGCTTGAGCGCGAGGTCAAAAAGCTCAAGAAAAAGCAGAACGAAGGCAAGGACGAAGTCCTGGCAATCCTTGACGAGGCGAGCTGAGGCGTAAATGCCGGAAGTCTCTGTCAAAATTTGCGGTTTAACCGCTCCTGAACACGTGCGTGCCTCGGCAGAAGCGGGTGCACGTTACCTTGGGTTCAACTTTTTTCCGAAATCACCCCGTTATGTTGCGCCCGCCGATGTCGCGAGCCTGACCAGCGATGTACCTGTGGGGGTCGCGAAAGTGGCCTTGGTGGTGAATGCCTCGGATGAGCTGCTCGATAGTATCACCGCTGTGGCCCCGTTCGACATGCTCCAATTGCACGGATCAGAAAGCGTTGAGCGGGTGCAAGCTATCAAGGATCGTTACGGGTTGCCCGTGATCAAGGTGGTCGGGGTCGCTGATGCAGAAGACTTGCCTGCCATCGACACCTATAGCGACGTTGCTGATCAGCTTTTGATTGACGCAAAGGCACCGAAAAATGCGGTTCTGCCCGGTGGTAACGGTTTGGCCTTTGACTGGCGTTTGTTGGCGGGGCGCAAGTATTGGCGCAAGCCCTGGATGCTGGCCGGGGGATTGAACCCCGACAACGTGGCTGAAGCCATTCGTATGACCGGTGCGCGTCAGGTCGATGTCGCCTCCGGGGTGGAGAGCGCACCGGGGGTAAAAGATCCCGCGCTCATACATGCGTTTATCAAGGCCGCTGGTTGATCTGATTTTTGTACCGTTGCGTATCACCTGAAGAAAAGAGGTGAGACGTGATTGCAGCAATCGGCGGTGTAACTCTCAAGCACTGGTACTACGCGCCCGAATTCTTTTGGCGGGCGCACCGGGCCTTGCGGCAAGCGCAGGGTGATCCCTTGTGCCTAGAGGCCAGCGTGTTTCCGCATGATGGTCTGCTGTTTTCGCTAAGCGTTTGGCACGACGCCGAAGCCATGCTGACATTTGCGCAATCCGGGCCGCATCGGCGCGTTGTTCAGGCGTCGTCGAGATTGGCCAACATAAACCGGTTTTGCCATTTTCCGTGTATCTCTGTCCCGACGCGTGCGCAGGCTTTGCAGGTTTGGCAGACGCAAAAACAGGCGGCGGAATAATACGTTTTAGCATGGCAAATCCCGTCGTCACCTCCTATGAACAACGGGTATGACGAGGGAGACACCCATGGCCAACGATCTTTTCAATTCCTTCATGTCCGGCCCCGACGAACAGGGCCGCTTTGGCATCTTCGGCGGACGGTTCGTCAGCGAAACGCTGATGCCCCTGATCCTGTCGCTGGAAGAGGAATATGAAAAGGCCAAGGATGACCCGACCTTCTGGGCCGAGATGGATGATCTCTGGGCCAACTATGTGGGTCGCCCCTCGCCTCTGTACTACGCGGAACGTCTGACCGAACATCTGGGTGGCGCGAAGATCTATCTCAAGCGCGATGAGCTGAACCATACTGGTGCGCATAAGATCAACAACGTGCTGGGTCAGATTATTCTGGCACGGCGCATGGGCAAGACCCGTATCATTGCTGAGACGGGGGCAGGCCAACACGGCGTAGCCACTGCCACAGTTTGCGCCAAATTCGGTTTGAAATGCGTGGTTTACATGGGTGCGCACGACGTCCAGCGTCAGGCTCCCAACGTGTTCCGCATGCGCCTGCTGGGGGCCGAAGTCATTCCGGTGACCTCAGGCCGCGGAACGCTCAAGGACGCGATGAATGACGCGCTGCGCGACTGGGTCACCAATGTGCGCGACACGTTCTACTGCATTGGCACCGTGGCAGGTCCGCACCCTTATCCGGCGATGGTGCGCGATTTTCAGTCTATCATCGGCAAGGAAGCCAAAGAGCAGATGCACAAGGCCGAGGGTAGGTTGCCCGACACGATCATTGCTGCCATTGGCGGTGGGTCGAACGCGATGGGTCTGTTCTACCCGTTCCTGGACGACAAGTCCGTCAATATCATCGGTGTAGAAGCTGGCGGCAAAGGCGTGAATGAAAAGATGGAGCATTGCGCATCCCTGACGGGTGGTCGTCCGGGCGTTTTGCACGGGAACCGGACCTATCTGTTGCAGGATGACGATGGCCAGATTTTGGAAGGGTACTCGATCTCGGCTGGGCTGGACTATCCCGGCATTGGGCCCGAGCATTCTTGGCTGCATGATATAGGCCGCGCGCAATATGTCTCGATTACCGATAAAGAGGCGCTGGAAGCATTCCAGCTATGTTGCGCGACCGAGGGTATCATCCCCGCATTGGAGCCGTCGCATGCGCTGGCGCATGTGATGAAGATTGCCCCTGACCTGCCCAAAGATCACCTGATTTGTATGAACATGTGCGGGCGTGGCGACAAGGATGTGCAAACTGTTGCCAAGTATTTGAACTTTGACATGTCCGACACGGAAGGTCGGAGCGTCGATTAACTCGACATTACGTCTTTGGAACGTTTCACGGCGCGCTATTTCTAGCGCGCCGTTTCAGTTCTGGCAGTGCGGCGCAGAACATCAATCCTCGATGGCATGCGTTTTAAGAACACGCAGGGGCACAACATCCAGCGCACGCTGGTGTGTCGCGTCTAACTGAACCTTTGGGGCGCAACCCTCATCATGCGCTTGCAGAAAGCGTCCCGCGCACAGACACCAACGGTCGCCGGGGTTGAGGCCAGGAAAGTTGAACTCTGGCCGCGGGGTGCTCAGGTCGTTTCCCACGTATTTGGAATAGGCCAAAAACTCAGCCGTCATGACGGCGCAGACCGTATGACTGCCCTGGTCTTCGGGGCATGTATTGCACGCTCCATCCCGGAAAAACCCGGTCAGCGGATCACGAGAGCAGGGGGCGAGAACGCCTCCAAGAACATTTACACTGTCTTGTTTTTGCATGTGACCATCTTACAGGCTTTGCGCGATTTTGCGGAACATTTCGATATTGGCTTCATTTACACCGGGGTCACGGAAGTTGCGATCCACCCCTGTCGAAACGATCAGAACGCCTCTGGGTTGGTCAAAATAGATGTATTGGCCATAGACGCCACGAGCCAGAAACTCTCCCTCATGCGCGCCCTGCGGGATCCACCACTGGTACCCATAGCCGATCTTACCCGGTGCAGTTGGGGCACTGGGTGCGACAGATTCGGCGATCCAGTCGGCGGGAACGATCTGTTGTCCGTTATGCGCGCCGTTTTGCAGGATCATCTGACCAAATCTTGCGAAATCACGGGTGGTGAAGTTCAGGCCCCCCAATACGAAGGCTACGCCGGCACCGTCGGTGACATAGTACCCATCGCGTTCAAGACCCAGCGGCTGGATGATCCGTTCGCTCAACAATTCGGTAACACTACGGCCTGTGGCGCCTCGGATCACCATTCCGATAACATGCGTATCAATCGACACATATTGCCAGGTGTCTCCGGGCGTGGCGAAACTGTCCTGCAGGGATGAGGCAAAGTCGTCCAGTTCACCGCCCAAGGCAACGACGCGCCCCATGCGGTTGATGTCTGAATCGTAGTCCAGATAATCCTCGTTAAAGGTGACGCCGCTGGCCATGTTTAGAACATTGCGGATTGTCGCGCCGTCATAGGCTGTTCCCACAAGCTTGGGGACATATTTGGTCACCGGATCGTCTAGCGATTCAATTGCGCCCTCGCTCAAAAGGATGCCGAACAGGGATGACAAATAGCTTTTGGCGACTGACCAGGAAATCCGCCGGTCATCGGGCGTGGTCCCCAGATAGTACTCTTCGAACCGGATTTGACCGTCCTGCATCACCAGTAAAGAGGTTACAGCACGGTCTTCGATCCACCGGTCCGTGCCGTCGGGCAGATCAAACCCCGCGCCATACGCAAGGTCCCATGTCGGTCCATCGCCGCGCGGCAAAGTGGCTGTCAGGAAGGCGTCGTCCATGTTAGAAAAATTGTGGACGATCTTGTCTTCGGAAAACAAAGAATTCACAGCCATAAGGCGCTGGATTTCTTCGCGTTTCCACAGGCCCACGACAACGCCGGCCAGTACCAGCATCAGGACGATGCGCAGCGCCCACTTTAACAAGGTTCTCATCCGTAGCCTCCCGTTTACGTACCCTATTGGAACGTGGTGCAAGACGATCTGCAAACAAGACGTTACGGCAAATTGCTCGGGGTTACTTGAACTTGTCCAGTAGCTTTTGCATGGCCGAACGGTCGTCGACTTCGGGTTCTGAAGCAGCAGGGGTAGCGGGCTTGGTCGGCGTGTCTTTGGTTTTCGAAGATCGGGCGGGCGCCGTCCGCAGAGCGACCGCGTTCATGAACTTTCCACCATCACCGTCCGCCAGATACCCCGCGCCGTCGGAAACGCCCCTTAGGACAACGTCCAGCCACTCGGCATCCGCTTTTGCAAAGTCGCCCAGAACATAGGGCGACACCATTTCCTTGCGGCCCGGATGCCCAATTCCAAGGCGCACACGATCATAGGCCGGGCTGATATGTTCATGGATTGAGCGCAGCCCGTTGTGTCCGGCATGCCCCCCGCCAGCTTTTACCCGGACTTTTCCCGGCGCAAGATCAAGCTCGTCATGGAAAACTGTGACGTCGGTTGAATCGAGCTTGTAGAACCGCATCGCTTCGCCAACAGATTGACCCGAACGGTTCATGAAGGTTTGCGGCTTGATCAACAGAACTTTTTCGCCGCCCAGGCGACCTTCGGAAAGCTCGGCCTGAAATTTTGACTTCCACGGGCCGAAACCATGATCCTCGGCGATCCGCTCGACGGCTATAAAACCGATATTGTGCCGGTTGCGCGCATATTTCGAGCCTGGGTTCCCCAAGCCGACAAACAGCTTCATAATCTCGTCCTTGTCTAGCGGGCCATACTCGCCATCGGTTGATGGCATAGAATGTCGCTGTTTTACCAGACCGCTTTTGCCAAAAGAAAACGGGGCCCAAGGGACCCCGTTCCAAAATCTGAACCGTTAGGCCCGGACTTATTCTTCGGCTTCGTCCTGACCGACGACTTCTACTTCGTCCGCGGCCACTTCTTCACCTTCATCCTCATCGTCGCTGGACGACAGGCCGGTCGGTGCCGAGATGTTCGCAATCACGAAATCACGGTCGATGGTCGGCTTGGTGCCGTTTGGCAGATCAACCGACGAAATGGTGACGACGTCGTTGATGTTCAGGCCGGTCAGATCAACGGTGATCTTCTCAGGAATATCGCCAGCAGTGCAAAGCAGTTCAACTTCCGGACGAACCACAGTCAGAACGCCGCCCTTTTTGATGCCAGGTGCGGCATCTTCGTTGATGAACTCAACCGGGATGAACAGTGCGATCTTGGTGGTCCGACGTAGACGCATCAGGTCCAGGTGAGTCGGCAGGTCTTTGACCACGTCACGCTGAACGTCGCGGCAGATCACGCGAACGTCTTCGTGACCTTCAACCTTCAGGTTCCACAGGGTCGACTTGAACCGGCCTGCTTTCAGGCGCTTGAACAGAACGTTGAACGGGATCTGAATTGGCAGCGGGTCTTTGTCGCCACCAAATACAATGCCCGGAACCATGCCATCGCGGCGTGCTTGACGAGCGGCGCCCTTGCCTGTCCCCGTCCGTTCCAGAGCTACGAGATCAGGAATCTCTCCAGCCATGATAATTCTCCAGTGTTAGGGCGGGCATCCTCCAAGGCTGTATGCCCGCGTGAAGCCGCGTCCTTATCTTGATTCATCTGGTTTGGAAAGGGGTATTTTGCGAGGCTCTGCCTCGCGCTCCGGGATATTTTTGGCCAGATGAAGAACGGATCCCGGCTTCATCTGGCTAAAAGTATCCCGGGGGAGTCGCGGCTTGCCGCGGCGGGGGCAGCGCCCCCTATTCAAGTCTTCAATTTTGCCAGCGGCCTGCGAAGTCTTCGGGCACCAACAGGTTGTGACGACCAAGGCTGTCCACATTGCGTTCGCCGCACAGCGCCATTGTTGTATCCAGCTCTTTGTGAATGACCTCAAGCGCGGTGGTGACACCTTTCTGACCCATCGCACCCAATCCATAGACAAAAGCGCGACCGATATGAGTGCCTTTGGCACCGAGCGACAGGGCCTTTAGCACGTCTTGCCCAGAGCGGATTCCGCTGTCCAGATGGACCTCAATGTCTCCGCCGACTGCGTCCATGATTTCTGGCAGAACTCGTATCGAGCTGAGCGCGCCGTCCAGTTGGCGTCCGCCATGATTGGAAACGACAATGGCGTCTGCTCCTAGTTTGGCGGCCATTCTGGCGTCGTCTGCATCTAGAATACCCTTAAGGATTACTTTGCCGCCCCATTGTTCCATCAGCTTTTCGACTTTTTTCCAGTCGAGGCTGGGATCGAATTGTTCGGCGGTCCAAGCGCCCAGAGAAGACGCATCCGACACACCTTTGGCGTGGCCGACGATATTGCCAAACTCACGACGTTTGGCCCCTAACATTTCAATGCCCCAAGCCCATTTGGTCATGAGGTTCGCGATTGTTTTTGCCGTCAATTTTGGAGGGGCAGACAAGCCATTCTTCAGATCTTTGTGCCGTTGGCCCAGGATTTGCAGGTCTAGCGTAATGACCAAAGCCGAACATTTTGCATCTTTGGCGCGTTGGATCAGGCGGCCGACATAGTCCTGATCTTTCATAGTATAGAGCTGGAACCAGTACGGTTTGGTTGTGTGCTCGGCCACATCCTCGATCGAATTGATCGACATGGTGGACAACGTGAAAGGTACGCCGAATTCTTCCGCGGCTTTTGCCGCCTTCATCTCTCCATCCGCGTGCTGCATTCCTGTAAGGCCAACCGGTGCCAGAGCAACTGGCATGGTCACGTCCTGCCCGATCATCTGCGAGGCCGTTGAGCGCCCGTCCATATCGACGGCAACCCTTTGGCGCAGGCGAATGTCTTCGAAATCCGAGCTGTTGTCACGAAAGGTTTGTTCGGTCCAGCTGCCGCTTTCCGCATAGTCAAAGAACATCCTTGGAACGCGGCGTTCGTAGATACGTTTGAGGTCTTCTATGTTGGTGATAACGGGCATGGATTCCGGCCTTCGAAAGATTGGTTCTTTTTCTTTACCAATTTTCGAAGGGCGTCGCAACTCTGCGCTGCTGCGGTGCGTTGCCGCGACAAAACATACAAAAACCGCGATCAGCTAAGGCCGACCGCGGTTTGAATTGACGTCTAATTTTATTACGGGGTCAGGCGGAATGAGCACCCTCTGCGAGTGTGTTTACAAAGCTCAGCACTTCTTCGACCGGTTTGCCTGAGGCGATTTGACTGACAATGGCCGACCCGACCACGGCCCCATCGGCCACACTGGCAATGGCTTTGGACTTTTCTGGCGTGTTGATGCCAAAGCCTACGATCACAGGCAAATCGGTGGCGGACTTGATCCGGGCAACCTCGGGGCCGACATTCGTCGCCTGTGCTTCCGCCGCTCCGGTGATGCCGGTGATTGAAACGTAATAAACAAAGCCGGACGTGTTCTGCAGAACCCGGGGCAGACGTTTGTCATCGGTTGTCGGTGTTGCCAGTCGGATGAAGTTCAGGCCGGCCTCCTGCGCGGGCAGGCAGAGTTCGTCGTCTTCTTCTGGTGGCAGGTCAACCACGATAAGCCCGTCGATACCAGCAGATTTGGCATCGGTCAGAAAGGCATCGACGCCGCGGCTGTAAATGGGGTTGTAGTAACCCATCAGAACAATAGGCGTGGTGTCATCGGTTTCTCGGAACGCGCGGGCAAGATCCAGCGTGCGTTGCAATGTCATACCGCTTTCGAGTGCGCGCTGACCGGCCGCCTGAATGGTTGGGCCGTCGGCCATCGGGTCGGTAAAGGGCAGGCCCAGTTCGATGACATCCACACCAGCACCCGGCAGCCCTTTGACGATCTCAAGCGACGTGTCAAAGTCGGGATCACCAGCCATGATATAGGCAACGAAAGCCTTTTTGCCCTCGGCGTTAAGGGCGGCGAACTTGGCGTCGATACGGGTCATCTGCGGTCCTTGCATACAGGTTTGAACCTGATGTGCAGAAACTTTCGCCGGAAATCAATCCCGACCGGTCAGATTGACCTAGAACCCGTAGTGATACCGCAGAAACACGGCGTTTACGCCCGGGTTTGTGGAATCGGTGCTGGCATTTGATTTGTGGGTGATCGCAACCGAAACCTTGTTGCCGTTGTCCAGATTGTATCCCAGTCCCAACAGGCTGCGGATCTGAAAGTTCCCACCCAGGTCGGCGTCGCTGTCGGACGCGTTGAAATATCCGGGCATCACGCTGAGTTCGGCGAACCATCGTTCCGAGAACGAATATATCCCGACCAAACCCGCGCCGATATGTGTGTTGCCGTCGGTATCCACCGTCAGGGCTGATCCCCAAGTGGCGCTGAAACGCGTGGCCTCGTGAAAGGGTCTGTGCTGGTATTCCAGCGAGAACACGGCCTGGTCATTGCCGTCGCTATCCGAGAAGTCTTCGTACCCGGCACCGAAAATTACGGACTGTGCATGTGCAGAGGTTGCGGCCAGAAATAGGGCGGAGGAAATAAGCAGCGCTTTCATAGGGATCTTCGTCAATCGTTAGTCATAGTTATCTACTTGGTTATCATGGTTCACCAAGTTCAAGTCACGCAAGAACACTTGGCGTAACAGGCCTGTGATGTTGTTCAATAGCCGCATCCGACTCTATCCGCCGGGTTGCGCATTCTGACCGACCTGCATAGAAGACGCCGTCGTATCGCTTCAGGAGGCTGCAATGGGCTTTAAAATGGGAATCGTGGGTCTGCCGAATGTCGGCAAGTCGACCCTGTTCAACGCGTTGACCAAAACTGCTGCTGCCCAGGCGGCGAATTTCCCGTTCTGCACCATCGAACCCAACGTCGGCGATGTGGCTGTTCCTGATGACCGTCTGGACAAACTGGCGGCGATTGCGTCGTCCAAACAGATCATTCCGACGCGCATGACCTTTGTGGACATTGCCGGTCTGGTCAAAGGGGCCTCGAAGGGTGAGGGGCTGGGCAACCAGTTCCTGGCCAATATTCGCGAAACGGATGCGATTGCCCATGTGCTGCGCTGTTTCGAGGATGGCGATGTGACCCATGTGGATGGCCGCGTAGATCCGGTGGCCGATGCCGAAACGATCGAGACAGAGTTGATGCTGGCCGATCTGGAAAGCATCGAAAAGCGCCGCGCCAATCTGGTGCGCAAGCTGAAGGGCAACGATAAGGAAGCACAGCAGCAGGATCGTTTGCTGGCCGAGGCGCAAGCTATGCTTGAAAACGGCAAGCCTGCGCGTCTGGTTGAGGTCAGCGACGAAGACGCCAAGGCATGGAAGATGCTGCAACTGCTGACCACCAAACCGGTGCTCTATGTCTGCAACGTGTCCGAAGAAGAAGCGGCCGAGGGCAATGCTTACTCAGCCAAGGTTGCTGAAATGGCCGCCACTCAGGGCAATTCCCATGTCATTATCAGCGCCAAGATCGAAGAAGAGATCAGCCTGCTGGAAGATGACGAGGCGCAGATGTTCCTTGAGGAAATGGGACTGGAAGAACCGGGCCTCGACCGTCTGATCCGCGCCGGTTACGACCTGTTGAAACTGGAAACCTATTTCACCGTCGGTCCCAAAGAGGCCCGCGCCTGGACCATCCGCACCGGCACCGCTGCGCCGCAGGCGGCAGGGGTCATCCACGGTGACTTTGAAAAGGGTTTCATCCGTGCCGAAACCATCGCCTATGACGACTACATTACTGCCAATGGCGAACAGGGCGCGAAAGAAGCAGGCAAGATGCGGGCCGAGGGTAAGGGCTACATCGTCAAGGACGGCGATGTAATGCACTTTTTATTTAATAACTGATACGTTCTGGCGAAAGCCCGCCTCAAAGCGTTTCGTTCAAGCTGCAATGGCTGATCAGCCACCCACCGTCGGGTTGCCGGTGCAAAACGTTGAGGGATGTACCATGATCGGTCGTCCCTTCACTAAAATGGGCAAGGCACCAGACGATATGCCCGTCGATGCCAGCCTGAACAACGTTTATGACTTTGTTTTCGCCACCTTCCTCTACCCATTCGGCATGTAACGCTTCGATGGCCTTTCGGCCCTTGGCAGCAGGGCCATAGGGTGAAAATAATTCTGCATCATCAGTGAAAAATGACGCGCAACCTGCCGCGTCTCTGGTCCGGTAAGCCTCGGTATAGCCATCGTACAGTTTCTGAAATTCTGGGATCGCTGTCATCCTGTGCCTACTGCTTTCCTTTTGGGTTAGGCTGAATCAACGGGTATTCGCCGCGCCATGACGTGGTCGATGATCAGGCTGAGTACTTCCGTGCCTTTTTGGTTAAACGTACGATAGCGAAAGCGAACCGTACCACGGTCGGGTTTCGAACGGGATGGATTGAGGGCTCCAACCGTGACGCGTGCGCGGATCGTGTCGCCTGCAAAAACCGGTGCAAGCCACCGTACCTCGTCCATGCCGTGCCCGCCAAGATTTGTGCCGTTCAGCACACCAGTGTCGCGAAAGAGCCGAAATGTGAGCGCAGTCGTTTGAAAACCGCTCGCGATGAGGCCGCCGAAAATCGATTCCGAGGCCGCTACCTTGTCCACGTGAAAGGGCTGCGGATCGTGCACGAGAGCAAAGTCAACAATCCCGCCCTCTGTGAGTGTGATGCCCCCCGTCTCAAAAGTGTCCCCGATGGCCAGATCGTCAAAAAATTTGCCGTTAGTCATGCCCGCACCCATGCAAATCCTTATGTGCATATTATCGTGGTTTCAGGCAAAAAGGAACGCAACGAAGCTGAGGGCCAGAACGCATTTCTACCCGCGGGAAAACGCGTTAACCTGACGGCTGACGAACCAGCTTGGCCAACCTCGAATGATAGAAATCCGCGACCTTAAATTGTACCGCACTGCACCCTGATGGTAGACTTCTAAATCAACAAGCTGCTTGATGAGCAATGGCACACCGGGCTCAAATAACGCCTATTTCCTGCTTAGCTTCTTCCAGATCGTTTGCCGGCTACCATCGTCGATACTATCTAAATTAACACCTGTTGCATCAAAAAACGCCTTTACCTGAGGTGAAAGAAATCCTTTGTTTGACGCAAATTGATACAGTTCCCACCCGCCACCAGTGTTAACCTCTACTACGGATGTTCCTTGCTCGGTGAACGCAATGTCCAGAGAAAGGAATTTTTGCATTGCAAAAATTTCACTGCATTCCATTGCCAAATTCTTTGCTTCGTCCCAGCCATCGAGTTTGAGACCTACAATTTCGGGCATATCAACGTCGACGTCTTTCAGATCCTTAACGATGCCATTATGTCGCGTTTTGGCGGTTGTTATTGTTCCATTTTCCAGATCGACATTTCCAACAACATTGCCGGCACGCCAAAAATTATCCGCAATGCTTTCCGGCGATGGAACTTTCAACACGGCAGCGACGACGCAGATTTCTGACCCGTCATTCATCAAAAAAAGGCGCAGGGTGATTAGGCTTTGTGCGATAGGCCGCAGCTGCTCGGAGTTTCGCAGCAAGGGTTGCAGAACATAAGCGCGCTCACCGATGCGATCATCAACCAAAGTTTCTACTGCGACATTTTCAGATGGTTGCAAATCCACAGTTTCGCCATCGCAACCAACGATCATAAATGCTCCGAAACTGCCCAGGCCGCGATTTTCTTTTGCGAACAACGGTCCGCCAAAGTCTTGGACAAAGGCTGCGAGTTCATCCTTGTTTGAAAGTTTTGCCACGCGGCCATATCGCCTGTGTGTCTTATCCACGACTGCGAGAATTGGTGGTGTCGGAATCCCATGTAACTCGAGAATCTGTGTGGCCAGCCACTTATCCTCGGTCGCCGCATCCCAAGACATATCACAACACTGACAGGTAACGGGCCAAACGAGATGTCGTGATAGAAAGCGATCCTTTTCGTTTTCAGGAGAGTTAAACACCTCAAAGTCGACATATTCTTGAAGTGTTAATTTGCCCCTGCCTTTTGAGAGGCGCTTGAACTCGCGTCCGATTTCCCACATCGATCTTTTGCTCGATTTCGATGCATAGAGTAATAGATCTGTCGGTTTAACGTTGCCGGTTTTTTTGTATTCGGAGAAGTCTTTTGAGAACTCTGACTGAGTCTGCTGGGTATCGGCCACTTCAACACCTTTCTTGGAACCAATTAACGATTGCACGCACCATATGTTCGCCAACACGATGCGAACCATTCGATGCGATCAAACAATGGACTTTCAACTGATCCGCAGCATGCAATCAAAGTAGACAAAGAACAAACAAATATTATTCGAGAAACTCATACTTCCCTCTGCTTCACCAACCTCGTTAGTGTGGGTGTCGCCCCGACATATGAGATACTTCTTCATGATCGAAATCCGCGACCTCCAACTGCTCAGCGCCCTCGCGCGGCATCGCCACTTTGCCAAGGCGGCCGAGGAATGCGGTATATCGCAGCCCGCTTTCTCGATGCGTATCCGCAACCTTGAGGATCGGTTGGGCGTTTCCATCGTGCGCCGTGCCAACCGGTTTCAGGGTTTGACCGAAGAGGGCGAGATGATCGTCCTGCGTGCACGACGCATTCTGGACGACGCCAAGGCGCTGGAACAGCAGGTTCAGGCCATAAAAGGCGAGATCACCGGCACGCTGATTTTGGGGGTGATCCCGACTGCGATTGCCTTTACGGGGCGGCTTATCAAACGGTTGCAGGCGGCACATCCGCGCATCCTCTCGCGGATCGAGACCATGTCGGCCACCGCAATCCAGCACCGGTTGGACGAAGGCAGTCTGGATGCGGGCATCACCTATGGCGACAGTATTGGCACTGACCTGCGTCAGGTCCAGCCGCTATACGAAGAAACCTATGTGCTTTTGGTCCCGTCCCATATGACCGAAGCGACTGGCCCGATCCCGTGGGCTCAGGTCGCAGAATTTCCGATCAGTCTGCTGGAGCCGCAGATGCAGAATCGCCGAATCCTGGATCGCATATTCGCCGAACAAGGGCTTCACCCGCACGTGGTGGCGGAAACCAGTGGCTTCACAGCCTCAATGGTTATGGCGCGAGAGGGGTTGGCGGCAACCGTTGTCCCCCGAGTTCTGGTGCGTGCGCTGGGTGACTTGCGTGGCACAAAGGTACTGCCACTGGTCGATCCTGTTGTCAGTAAACCGATTTGTCTGGCGACCCTGACACGCGACCCTGAATTGCCGACTGTGCAAGCTCTGAGGGCAGTCGTGTCGTCTCTGCGGTGATAAGGTGTCGTTATCGTACCATTAATATTTGCGATTTGACGATATGATCCGCTGATGAGAGACGGGGCCTCAATCGGAGGGCATCATGGCACCATTAGATACCAAGCCATCAGGCGCACCCAAGGGCGTCTGGAAGTCAGGTAAAGGCAAAGGGCGGCACACGCCCAAAGGCCGTCAGTTCACGGATGAGGCACAGGCGGAGATCGCGCGCCTGCTGGGCGATCGCCCGCGCCGCCGCGACCTGCTGATCGAATTCCTGCATTTGATTCAGGACGAACACGGCCATATCAGCGCCGACCATATCGCCGCGCTGGCGGTCGAGATGCGTATTGGTCAGGCCGAGATCTATGAAACGGCCACCTTCTATGCCCATTTCGATGTGGTGAAAGAGGGCGAGACGCCTCCTCCGGCGTTGACGATCCGCGTTTGTGATTCTTTGTCCTGCGAGATGGCAGGTGCCCAGCAGTTGCAGAAGGCTCTGGAAGATGGGCTGGATGCGTCGCAGGTCCGTGTCGTGCGTGCGCCCTGTATGGGCCGCTGTGACACCGCTCCGGTTTTGGAGATCGGTCACAACCATATCGATCATGCGACCCCCGAGAAGGTGCAGGCCGCGATTGCTGCCGATGACACCCATGCCCATCTGCCGGACTACGAAACCTTCGCGACCTATCAGACCGAAGGCGGTTACGCCAAGCTAAAAGAGCTGCGCGCGGGTGGCGATTGGGAGAAGGTACAGGACGACGTCCTGTCTTCGGGCTTGCGCGGTCTGGGCGGGGCGGGCTTCCCCTCGGGCAAGAAATGGGGCTTTGTTCGCATGAACGAAGGCACCCGCTATCTGGCTGTGAACGGGGACGAGGGCGAGCCCGGCACGTTCAAAGACCGCTACTATCTTGAGCGCACGCCGCATGTCTTCCTTGAGGGCATGCTGATCGCCGCATGGGCGGTCGAGGCGCAAACCTGCTTCATCTACATGCGTGACGAATACCCCGCTGTGCTGGAGATTCTGCGTCGCGAGATTGCCGCGCTGGAAGACGCCGGGATTGTTGAGCCCGGCTATATCGATCTGCGCCGGGGTGCGGGTGCGTACATCTGCGGTGAAGAGTCCGCGATGATTGAATCGATCGAGGGTAAAAAGGGCCTGCCGCGTCACCGTCCTCCGTTCGTGGCGCAGGTTGGGGTCTTTAACCGTCCGACCTTGGTGCACAATGTTGAGACACTGTATTGGGTCACCAAAGTGTGCCGTGAGGGGCCTGAGTGCCTCAACAGCACCGAAAAGAACGGCCGTAAAGGTCTGCGCAGCTATTCTGTCTCGGGCCGAGTGGCGAAGCCGGGTGTCTATCTGTTGCCCGCCGGTTCGACTATTCTGGACGTGATCGAAGCCGCCGGGGGCATGGCCGAAGGCCAGACCTTCAAGGCGTACCAGCCGGGCGGTCCGTCCTCAGGCCTGCTGCCTGCGTCGATGGACGATATCCCACTGGATTTCGACACGCTGCAACCGCATGGCACCTTTATCGGCTCGGCCGCTGTGGTGGTTCTGTCTGATCAGGACACCGCCCGCGACGCGGCGCTGAACATGCTGCGCTTCTTCGAAGATGAAAGCTGCGGTCAGTGCACACCCTGCCGAGCAGGTTGTGAGAAGGCGGTAAAACTGATGCAAGCCGACAAGTGGGATCAGGACCTGCTGGAAGACCTGTGTCAGGTCATGGGCGATGCCTCGATCTGCGGTCTGGGGCAGGCGGCCCCGAACCCGATCCGCCTGGTCATGAAACATTTCGCTGACGAAATCTGAAGGAAGACAGAGCCATGCTAGACGCAAGCCCAACCAAGACCGTCACCTTCAACCTCAATGGCGAAGATGTCACCGTGCCCGAGGGCTGGACCATCTGGGAAGCCGCCAAGGGCCAAGGGTTCACCATCCCGCACCTGTGCCACAAGCCGCAGCCGGGTTATCGCCCGGACGGCAACTGCCGCGCCTGTATGGTCGAGGTGGAAGGCGAGCGCACGCTGGTCGCCTCGTGCATCCGCCCCGCGGCGGACGGCATGGTGGTCAAGACCGATAGCGAGCGCGCCGAGAAATCGCGCGCAATGGTCATGGAACTGCTGGTCGCCGATCAACCGGAAGAGGCGCACGACACCTCCAGCCATTTCTGGGACATGGCAAAGCTGAACGACGTCAGCGACAGCCGCTTTCCGGCGAAAGAGGCCGAGAAAATCCCGCTGCTGGATGACAGCCACGTTGCGATGCGCGTCAATCTGGACGCCTGCATCAACTGCAACCTCTGCGTCCGCGCCTGCCGCGAAGTGCAGGTGAATGACGTGATCGGCATGGCCGGTCGCGGGCACACCGCGCAGGTGGTGTTCGACCAGAACGATCCGATGGGCGATTCAACCTGTGTCGCCTGTGGTGAGTGCGTTCAAGCCTGCCCGACCGGTGCGCTGATGCCGGCCACTGTGCTGGACGACCAGCAGAAGGGTGACAGCAAGGATTACGACAGCGAAACCGAAAGCGTCTGCCCGTTCTGCGGTGTGGGCTGTAAAGTCTCGCTGAAGGTTAAGGACGGTAAGGTTAAATATGTCGAGGGCATCAACGGCCCCGCAAACGAAGGCCGTTTGTGTGTCAAAGGTCGGTTCGGCTTTGACTACATCCACCACCCGCATCGCCTGACCAAGCCGCTGATCCGGCGCGAAGACGCGCCTGCCAAGGGCCTGAATGTCGATCCCGCGAACCTGTCGACCCATTTCCGCGAAGCGACATGGGAAGAGGCGATGGATCTGGCGGCCTCCAAACTGGTGGCCCTGCGCGACGAAGATCCGCGCAGCGTGGCCGGTTTCGGCTCGGCCAAATGCACCAACGAAGAAGCGTACCTGTTCCAGAAGTTCATCCGTCAGGGATTCCGCCACAACAATGTCGACCACTGCACACGTCTGTGCCACGCGTCGTCCGTGGCCGCGCTGATCGAAAACGTCGGATCAGGTGCGGTGACGGCTGCGTTCAACGATATCAAGGACGCGGATGTGGCGATCATCATCGGGTCGAACCCGATTGAAAACCACCCAGTTGCGGCTACGTATTTCAAGCAATTCGCCAAACGCGGCGGCAAGCTGATCGTGATGGACCCGCGCGGCGTTGGCATGCGCAAGTTTGCGGATGAGATGCTGCAGTTCCGTCCGGGGGCGGATGTGTCGATGCTCAACGCGATCATGAATGTGATCGTCGAGGAAGAGCTGTATGACAGCCAGTACATCCACCGCTGGACCGAGAACTGGGAAGCTGAGAAAGAGCATCTGCGCCAGTTCACGCCCGAAGCGATGGCCCCGATCTGCGGTATCGAACCCGACCAACTGCGCCGCGTCGCGCGCACCTTTGCGCAGGCCAAGGCTGGTCTGATCTTCTGGGGTATGGGCGTCAGCCAGCACATTCACGGCACGGACAATTCGCGCTGCCTGATCAGCCTTGCTCTGATGACCGGCAACGTTGGTAAACCCGGCGCGGGTCTGCACCCGCTGCGCGGTCAGAACAACGTGCAGGGGGCCTCGGACGCGGGTCTGATCCCGATGTTCCTGCCGGATTACCAGACCGTGACGGACGATGGCATTCGCGCCAAGTTCAACGAGGTCTGGAACTCGGACGACTTCTCGAACGAGAAGGGCCTGACGGTGACCGAGATCATCGACCAAGCCTATCAGGGCAACATCAAGGGCATGTACATCATGGGCGAAAACCCGGCCATGTCCGACCCGGATGTGAACCATGCTCGTGATGCGCTGGCCAAGCTGGACCTGATGATCGTGCAGGACATCTTCCTGACCGAGACGGCGAACTATGCCGATATCATCCTGCCCGCTTCGGCGCTGTATGAGAAGAACGGCACCGTGTCGAACACCAACCGTCAGGTACAGCGTGTGCGTCCCGCCGTGCCGCCTCCGGGTGAGGCGCGCGAGGATTGGGCGATTACTGTCGAACTGGCGCAGCGCATTGGTCTGAACTGGGATTACACCGATGTGTCTCAGGTGTTTGATGAGATGAAACTGACGATGAACTCGCTCAACAACATCACATGGGACCGCCTGAAGACTGAGACGATTACCTATCCGTCTTTGTCGGAAACCGATCCCGGTCAGTCCATCGTGTTTGGCGATGGTTTCCCGCGCGCGGACGGCAAGGCCAAGTTCACCCCGGCCAGCGTCATCCCGCCGGATGAGGCCCCGGATGACGAATACCCGATGATCGCCACCACCGGCCGTCAGCTGGAACATTGGCACACCGGGTCGATGACCCGCCGGTCCAACGTTCTGGACGCGGTTGAGCCCGAGGCGAACTGTTCGATGAACCCGCGGACCCTGAAATTGATGGGCATTGAACCGGGGGAAACGATCCGACTGACCACGCGGCGCGGCTCGATCGAGATTATGGTGCGCGCCGACCGGGCGATTGCCGAGGATATGGTGTTCATCCCCTTTGCCTATGTCGAAGCAGCGGCGAACATCCTGACGAACTCGGCCATCGACCCCTATGGCAAAATCCCCGAGTTCAAGTTCTCGGCGATCCGGGTCGAAAAGATAGAAGACGCCATCGCGGCGGAATAATCCCGAAAAGGCGGCCCTTGTGGTCGCCTTTTTCTTTCCTTGACAGCGGGTTACTTGCGGCCAACCCTGTTACCGTTATTGGTAATGGAGAGCGTTATGCCCCGCCGTTTTGTAGATTTGTCCGTGCCTTTGGAAACCGGGATCGTTTCTGATCCGGCGATCATGCTGCCTGAAATCGAATACCTTTCGCATGACCAAACTGCCGATCAGGTCATGTCGTTCTTTCCGGGGCTTGAGAAAACCGATCTGCCGGGGGGCGAAGGCTGGGCCATTGAACGCCTGCAGATCGCCACACATAACGGCACGCATCTGGACGCGCCGTATCATCACCACTCGACCATGAATAACGGTGAGCGCGCGATTACCATCGACGAAGTTCCCTTGGAATGGTGCATGAACCCCGGCGTGAAACTGGATTTCCGCCATTTTGAGGACGGCTATGTCGTGACCGCAGCCGATGTGGAGGCCGAACTAAACCGCATCGGTCATACGCTTGAACCGCTGGATATCGTCGTAGTGAACACTGCGGCGGGTACCCATTACGGGCAGCCCGACTATCTGATGAAGGGCTGCGGGATGGGGCGCGAAGCCACGTTGTATCTGACCACCCGCGGCGTTCGCGTAACGGGGACCGACGCCTGGAGTTGGGACGCTCCGTTCCCTTTGACCGCACAGGAATATGCTGAAACCAGAGACGCATCCATCATCTGGGAAGGGCACCGTGCGTCGATGGAAATTGGGTATTGTCACATGGAAAAACTGACCAATCTTGAAAGCTTGCCGCCGACAGGGTTCGAAATCTCGTGCTTTCCGTTCAAGATCAAAGGTGCGTCCGCTGGCTTTGTCCGCGCTGTGGCAATTTTCGAGGAGGATACTGATGACTGACCCTTTAAGTGGGCATGATGGGCCATATGACGCGCCCGTCGAGATCCGCGGCTTTACCGTGTTGCCAGAGTGGATCGACTATAATGGCCATATGAATGTCGGCTACTATGGAGTCGCGTTCGATATGGCACTTGAACGGCTGATGGTTGATCACCTTGGCCTGGGCGAAGTTCAGGTCGAAGCGTTGGGGCAGGGACCATATATTCTTCAGTCGCACATGAATTACCTGCGCGAAGTTCAGCAAGGCGAGCCATTCTTTTTTCGCTTCCGAATGTTGGATGCGGATCTGAAGCGCGGGCACTATTTTGCGCAGATGGTGTCTGAAAAAGAAGAAATCGTTTGCGCGACTCAGGAGGCGTTGTTCATGAATGTCAGTCACACAACGGGACGTTCGGAACCTTACCCCGATTGGGCGGCGGCGCGCCTTGCCCGAATGGTGCGTGACCATGCAGGTCTGGAACCTGCGGCGCAGATTGGACAGCCCATAGGTATCAGACGTCAGTAATCACGTTCGAAAAACAAACCCACGCCGGTTTCGCCACGACCATCAACAGTACCGCGGACTGTGAAATTGTCTGTGACGTCCAGGTTCAGGTTCACTTCGGTGTCACCTTCGGTGTTGACCGTGAAATCGGTGTAGACATTGTCGCTGATATAGGCACCGGCTCCGAATTGTCCGCCACCCCCTTCGGCAGCGCCTACGTCAATCGTATCAACTCCTGTTGCGTCCCTGAGACCTTTGGTGGCGTCACCGCCCGCGCCGCTGAGTTGCGCCAGCGAAGCTGCCATCTGCGCAATTACAAAAGGTGACAATTCCGAAAAACGGTTTCCGAATAAGAGCATCGCCAACGCTTCTTCTGCTGGGCGCTCGGGGTCCGAGAATACGTCGACCTCGGGTGCGTCCAGCGGGCCGGCGATCTCGATCGTGGCGGTGCCGTCCGAAGTGCTGGTTGAGGACTCAAATTCGATATAGGGCGTCAGGTCGCCTTGCAGCGTCACGATCCCTTTGGTCAGCGCCAAGCGACGCCCAAGAATGTCGAAGTTTCCGCGAATAAGCTCAATCTGGCCAGAGGGAACAACCGAACTTGTCGTGCCGCCGATAAACAGGCGGCCACCCAGTTCGGCATTCAAACCGCGACCCCGTACGAACACCTCTTTTGGCGCCAGAAGTGCGATATCCAAGGCGATGCGTGAATCGCTTTTAGGGGCTGTTTCGTCCACAACCAAACCGGCTCGTTCGCGGGTTACCAACACGGCATTGCTTTCCCCGATATGCTGTATTTCCGGTATCGGAGCCGCACCAACCGCGCCCGTGGCTGCGGCCAGATTGATGTTGGTCTCTTCGAAGGTGATTTGCCCGGATATCGCGCTATCGCCCGCCAGTGCGCCAGTCATTGCGATCTGACCGCCCAGAATGGTCTCGTACAAAAGTTGGTCCGTCAGAACCAAACTGTTCAGCGTGGTTGTTACGTTTGCATTGAACGGTGGTGTCAGACCGATCGGCCCAGCAACAGTGAACGAGCCACCCGCACGCGGCCCGCCCGTGATCGATACCGTCGCGCGGCTTTGCGCCAGTTCAACCGAGCCACTTATCCCGGTGATCGTCTGACCCGCGCCAGGGATCGCCAATGACGTACCTGATGTCGTGATTGAACCGCTTAACGCCTCAAGCGCTGGATTGCCCTTGAGGGCCAAGTCGAAACGCGCAGTGCCATCAATTTTGTTGGGCGATATAAAGAGGTTGGCAATGCCGATATTGATGCCACCTACCGCCTTTAGATCGGCCTCACTGGATGCTTCATCAAAGGTTCCCGATACTTGGCTGTTTATTTCTGCGGGGCCTTCAGCATTCGCGTCGATCGTCCAAAGACCGCCGTCGCGCTTGGCCGTTCCGGTGGCAGATACTGTGCCCGGAAAATCTGGCGCAAACCGCTCAATTCTGTTGAGTTTGGCGTCAAATTCCAGTTCCGCGTTTCCATCGGCATCGACCTCGCCCTGCAGAGCCGCATAAGAACTGTCGGGTCCACGCAGATTGGCGGTTCCTTCAAGACCAGACCCTGCGGGTGCCACGTTCCCGTCCAACGTCAATGGGCCTGACAGAGCCTCAGACAGCCGCGCCATGTCGTCCAGGGTGACTTCATAGTTCAACCCGCCAGCATCTCTGTTAACCTGACCGGATGCAGTTGCCGTAATCGCGCTGCCGTTCAGTCGGAAGTTCCGGACATCAAGACCTTGTTCCCCATTCTCAGCGTCCACCACAAGGGTTGTCCTGCCCCCGATCAGCTTGTCGACGATATCAATGCCGGCCTGTATGTTCTGGGCGTCCAGATTGCCTTTCACATCGAATGCACGGGTCGCCAGATCGCCGCTGCCGTCCACGTTGGCGGTCACCGATCCTGCAAGGTCTCGCCCGGCCAAACCTGAGAATAGGGACAGATCCGGGACATCCAGTTGCACTTGCCCTTCGCCAGAAGGGGTGCCGGTGGGGTCTTTGACAATCGCCTGAACTTGCGCGCTCAGGGCGTTTCCGTTGATCGTCGCGCTGCGTATTTCAATTTCGTCGGCGGTGCGGGTGACATCCCAATTGATGGTGGTTTGACCTGCAAGCAAGGGGTCGATGTCAGGCATGCCGATTTGGATGTTTCGTCCGACCACATTCGCCTTGCCGTCAAACTCCTGGGTTTGCACGGTACCTTTGCCGGTAATCTCTGCCCGAACCGAGCCTGCAAGCTCTTGCTGTGCAAGGCCGGAAAACACCGAAAAGTCTGCGACGCTCACTTTGGCTTGCCCGTCAACTGAGAGGTTGCCATCAGGCGTCGTGACGTAGCCGCTGGCCTGCGCCTGCACGGCCTCGCTGTCCAGTTCAAAATTTCGGATTGTGATACCATCACTGCCGCGGCTGGCGTCCAGCGATATGGTCGTTTCACCGGTGATGACGGGATCAATGTCGTCTCTTCCGGTTGAAAGGTCGCGTGCTTCGACCTCTAACTTGCCGTCAAAGCTTCCCTCAAGAGGCGAGCCTTTGCCGTCAACGCTTGCCGTGACCTGACCGCCCAAGTCCATCTGTGCAAGGTCCGAGAAACGCGCCAGATCGCTGGCAATCAGTGTCGCCGATCCGTCCACACTCAGGCCACTGTTCAGTCCGTTGACCAATGCATCCAGCGCCAGTTCGTAGTCAGATCCGACCAATTCGAAGCCCGACAAATTCAGTGATTGATCGCTTCCATAGTCAAATTGACCATCCAGCGTAACGCGTTGCCCCAAAGCGGCGTTTATGGCGGGGTCGGTTAGGTCGATGCCGGTCACGCTGGCCTGAAGGTCACCGCTGACGGAAAAAGCCTCGCCCTGTTCCAGAACGCCCTGTGCGGTAATCCGTGCGCTTTCCAGATTAGCCTGAGGAGAGCTGAATGCATTTGCGGTCAGGCTCAGATCCCAAAGGTTGCCGTTCTTCTGATCGTACAGAGCGGATATCTGTGCCGCTTCGATCGAGGTGTCTCCGCCCGCTACCGGCAGCACAACTTTTTGCCCATCAGGCGGTGTGATACGTCCCTGTAAGGCAGCCAATTGCAATGTGCTGCCTTCGGCCAGTTGCAATTCGCCCTTCAGGTTCAGGGCCTGCGTTGTCAGCTCCAGATCCGAGATATCTAACGCGCCTTCCGGTTTGGTTTGGCCATTCACAAAAAGGCGGGTTTCTGTGCCAAAGAAGGGATCTATTTCTGCTGTAAGAAACGGTGTCAGATCGCCATTGAGATCGGTGGTAAAGGCAATGCCTTCGGATACACCACCTTCGGACGCACGCAACCGGACCTGCCCGGAAACGCGCTGTTGGTTGTCACTGCTTAGTCCAATATCGGCCGTGAAATCGGACAGCGGTCCGGTGCCTTTGGCCGTAAGTCCAATCGGTGGGCTGCCCGGTATCTTTAACGCGGTCGAGATCAGACCGCCCGAGGCCTCAGTAACCACAAGGTCAAGATTGATTTCACGGCTCGCATTCTGGAAGCCAGCGGCCAGCGTAACCTCGTCTCCGGCGCGGTCCAATCTGGTGACGTCAAGGTTGGTGTCCAGTGTTCCATCAGCCAACGACAGATTGCCGGTCACCGAAAGCTCGGCCGCGACCCCAATCAAAGGTTCACCTAATGAGATTTCGTCGATCCGGATTTCACCGATTTCAATGGAAACGGGCAGTTCCGGCAACTGGAAAGGTTGCGTTTCAGCGGAAGGTGCGGGTTCGTCCGTCGTGGTCGCACCAGGCGCGCGGGCAATGTCGATTTCCCGCGCAGTCAGTGCGTTGACCGAAAACCTGCCGCGGATCAAAGCCAGCCTGTTCCAATCCAGCTGCGCATCCTTGATCGTCAACCAGACCCCTTCATCATCGGCGACGGTAATCTCTTCGATTGTTGCGCGTGCACTCAATGCACCCTGAAGGCCTTTGACGGTGACATTCTGATTGTCACCAGACAGGGTGTCCTGCAGGAAGTTTTCCAGCATGCTGCCACCGCCGTCTTCCTGCGCGATCAGCGGTTGGGCGCACAGGACGAACGTTGCGGTCAGGGCAGTATGTGTAAATTGCCGTATCAAAATGCCTGTCCGATCCCGATATAGAATTGCAGACCGTTCCCGGTGTCGCCCTGAACGGGCCATGCAAGATCAAGCCGCAAGGGTCCAAACCCGCCCAAATCATAGCGCACGCCAAAACCAGCACCCGAATGAGCATCTGCGGCGCTGGTAACGAACGAAGACGAGTCTACCACACCATAGTCATAGAAGCCGACCAATGAAATTGCATCGGTGACCTTGCCGCGAACCTCGCCCGACAGGCCAAGGAAGGACCTGCCACCCGCGACTTCGTCTCCGATAGGAATGCCAAGGCTTTCGAATGGTTGCCCGCGCACCGTACCGGCGCCGCCCGAGAAGAACAGGAAATCCGGCGTTACGCCGTCCAGCGCTGGCCCGACAACGGAACCCACCTGCACACGACCAGCCAATACGATACGGCCCCCGGTGCCCAGACTGGTATAGCTGCGGCCATCGGCAAAAAACCGAATTCCGGTCTCGGTGCCAGAAAGCCCGACAAAGGGCATAACCTGGGCGTCCAGAAAAAAGCCCCGGGTCGCGCTGACCTTGCTGTCGCGTTGATCCCATTCCGAGCGTGCCGGGATGATAAAGTAACGGAACTTGCGATCATCACCAAAAGCGTCATTGGCACTGGAGAACTGGAAGCCTGCCGATGCCTCTGCATAAAGCCGATCCGAAAACGTGCGACGTGCACCGTAGGCGAGTGAAGTGACTGTTACGTCGTAATTGTCTGTGTTGCGCTGTTCTAACAGGGCGTTCCAAAAGGTATTGTCATCGGGCCCCAACCGGTCGGGTTGGTCCAGACGCAGACCGATGCGACCGTCCAGCTGCTCGGACCCGCCAATATTGCGTAACGCTGCCTCAAAACGCAGCCGTTCGGCACGTTTGAACACGTTGCGGTGGGTCCAAGTCGCAGTAAGGTCGATCCCATCGCGCGAGGCGACTTCAAAGCCGAAGGTCAGGCGACGTTTGGGCAGGTCTTCGAAATAGGCATCGAAATCCAGCGTGCCGTCAGGATTGGGCGTTTCGCGTTCTTCGATAGCGACAACGTTAAAGGTGCCGGTGCGGCGTAACCGGGTCCCAACTTTTTGAATCGCTTCTGGCGAGTAGACCTCACCCGCAGGAAAACCGGCGATCTTTTCGATTGAGCGGTGCTTTACGTCGGTGTCCCCAGAGATGATCATCTTGCCAAAGGTCAGGCGGGGGCCCGGGGCCAGATCAATCTGCGCGTCCAGCCGGTTCTGCGCGTGGCGCGCGATGACGTTCTGATCCTCAATCCCGGCCTTTGCATGTCCGGCGTTTCGCCAACCCTGCACCCCGGCAGACCCTGCCCGCTGGATCGCGCCGGTCGTCGCCAGCTTGCCAGTCGCGAAATCTTCGGGCAGCTCGGTTTGCGGGGCCAAAGGTTGCACGATTGCCTCGCCGAACTGGAACGTCGGGCCGGTATTGACCGTGATTACAGCGCGGTTGATTTGCGTCGGCACGCTGAGAGAGCTGAGCTCGGCGGCCTCTTGCCCGTCAAGTTTGATGCTGACAACAGGGCTAAAATATCCCTCGTCGTATAGGATCTGCACGATTGTCCGATAATCCGACAAGGCGGCGGACAGGATTTCCAGGGGCGTATCCAGCCCGCGGGATTCGGCAGTTGTGACGGATGAGGTGGTTTCGATCCTGTCCACCAGATCGCTTGAGGCGCCGGGCACGTTCAACGTCGTTTCCAACGCGACAGCAGACATTGGGACAGAGGCGAAAAGCAGGCCGAACAGGTGACTTTTCACAACAGCACGCGGCCGGGTCTTCTGCATTTGATGGCTCCAACTGCCCCAAGTCGAAAACAACTGTTACCGTCTTTTTCCAATACGACGGTTCGTTGCATTCATGTTAGAGCATCAGTTCCAGCCAAGGGGAAGAATTTATCGCACGTAGTCTCATTTTACCCCGGATGTGGTGCTTGCGTATCGGCACTAGGACCCGGCGTTGCGGAACCATCGAATAATCGCTTCGCGATCTGCGGGCTCCATGTAGGTAACGTTGGCAGGTGGCATGGCGTGGCTTATGCCGGCCTGAAGATAAATCTGTTTTGCATTGCCCGCGATATCCGCTCGCGTTTCCAGCAAAACCCCCTTTGGGGCCCATAGAATACCTTCCCAAACCGGTTCACGTGCATGGCACATTGAACACCGACCCAGTACGATGTCATGGGCGTCTTCAAACCCGTCTGCTGCCGCGAATTTCTGCTGAGCAGGGGTGAGGGGGAGGGCCTCGGCTTCTTCCAGCGGTTTGTACATTGGCGCGGTGGATAACCACATGATCGCGATGAACAGCAGCGCTGTCGCAAGCCATGTCCAGGTCGGGTTTCCGGTGCGGGCATGGCGTGTGTTGAAATAGTGCCGGATCATGACGCCCATCAGGAAAACCAAAGCGGCGATAATCCAGTTGTATTGCGTTGCGAAAGCCAGCGGGTAATGGTTCGAAAGCATCAGGAAAACCACCGGCAGCGTCAGGTAGTTGTTGTGCGTTGATCTGAGTTTGGCGATCTTGCCGTATTTGGGGTCAGGCGTACGCCCGTTTTTCAGATCGTCGACCACGATGCGCTGGTTCGGCATGATGATGAAAAACACATTCGCAGTCATGATCGTGGCGGTGAATGCACCCAGATGCAACATCATGGCCCGGCCCGTGAAAATCTGATTGTACCCCCAGCCCATCGCCACCAGCAGAGCAAACAGCAATACCATCAGCAACGTTGGACGCTCGCCCAGTCCGGACTTGCACAGGAAATCATAGATCAGCCAACCCACAGTGAGCGAAGCGGCCGAGATCAGGATGCCCTGCCACAGCGCCAGATCCGCCTTTTGAGCGTCGATCAAATACAGCTCACCGCCGACCCAGTAGACGATCATCAGCAGGGCCGCGCCGCTTAACCAGGTTGCATAGCTTTCCCATTTGAACCAGGTAAGGTGATCCGGCATCTTTTCGGGTGCCACAAGGTACTTCTGGATGTGGTAGAAGCCGCCCCCATGAACCTGCCATTCCTCACCATCGGCGGGGCCGGGGATATTGCGGTTCAGGCCAAGATCCAAAGCAATGAAGTAGAAGGATGACCCGATCCATGCGATCGCGGTAATGACGTGCAGCCAGCGCACGGCAAAAGCCATCCAATCCCAGAATACGGCGAATTCGAACATCAGGAGTCTCTCCGGTAACTTGCCGTCACACTAGGCAAATGGGCTTTTCTTCGGTATTCCCGTATATTGTCAAACTGTATCAAAAAAAACGATAAGATGTCCTATCTCGACAATATCCGTACGTTCGTCAGGGTCTATGATTTGGGCAGCATGTCGGCTGCGGGCCGCGACCTGCGTATTTCGCCGGCTGTGACCTCGGCCCGGATTTCTCAGCTTGAGGATCATCTTGGCGTACGCCTGTTTCAGCGGACGACGCGGAACCTGTCACCGACAGAGCAGGGGCGAGCCTTCTATCCGGGTGCGGTTGCGGTGCTGGGCGCGGTTGATGAAGCCGAGGCGCAAGTTGTCCATCTGACCGAAGCCCCCAGAGGGTCGCTGTTTGTCGCCGCACCTCTGGGTGTCGGGCGGCGTTTGCTGGCACCCCATGTGCCGAATTTTCTGGCCAATTACCCCGAAATTGACGTCCGATTGCGCCTGACGGACAGGTCCGTGGACCTAACAACAGAAGGGCTGGATTTGGCATTCTTCATAGGCCAGCCCGAAGACAGCACCCTGCGTATTCGCAAGATTGCCGATTGCCAAAGGGTGCTATGCGCGTCGCCCAGCTATGTCGAACGGCGCGGTATGCCGCGCACGGGGGCAGAGTTGATTGCCAACAAACACGAATGTCTGAACCTGAGATTTCCCGGCGCGTCGGAATTTCAGTGGGTGTTGGAAACGTCGGACGGCCCCAAACGTTTCGCGGTATCCGGCCGGTTCGAGTGCGACGACGGAGATGTCCTGACAGATTGGGCTTTGTCTGGGCAGGGGATCGCGATGAAGCCGATCTTCGAAGTGGCCGAATATCTAAAAGCCGGGCGACTTGTTCCCGTCGCGGTCGAAACACCGCCTGTTTCGGTGCAGATGGCGTGTCTTTACACCCATCGCCGCCATCAGGACCCAAAAGCGCGGTTGTTTATGGAATTTATGATCGCGCGTATCAGCAAGGTAGTGATCGGCTCTGAGGTTATCGATCCATAGGTGCTCCCGCCTCTGTTGGCGCCCTGCGGGCGCTGCACAGAGTTGGGTCCGGCGCTGCGGCAGCGCCGCAGCGCGGTCGCACCTCATTCCTTAGAAAACCCCTAACAGTCTGGCGCAACCGCGCCGCGCCTGAAAGGTGCGGCGCTTGGCCCAACCGGAGAAGCCCCTAAAGGGGCGTACGACGGGCGGGAGAGGTTGGTTTTCCGCTCAGCTGCCCCGGTAGGTCGAATAGCCATATGGCGACAGTAAAAGCGGCACGTGATAATGCGCCTTGGGGTCAGACATGCCAAAACGGATCGGGATTTCATCCAAAAACAGCGGATCATCGGCAGTTTGGCCTGTGGCGCGCAGATAGTCTCCGGCAAAGAAAACAAGCTCGTACGTTCCTGTTTTGAATGCGTCCGCGGGCAAAATGGGGCTGTCCGTTCTGCCGTCTTCGTTTGTTTGCACTTCTGCCAGTTTCCGTCTGTCGTCTGATATTTCAAATAAGGCAATCCGAAGCCCTGCTGCGGGGCAACCGCGCGCCGTATCCAATACATGGGTTGTCAGATATCCAGCCAAGGGGCTCTCCTGTTTTCTAGCCGTATTTCAAGCTGTTTGCAGGGTATCCCGCATTCGTGCTCGGAAATGTTTGACATAGTCTGGGTTAAATCCTGAAACTTTGGGAATGTCGAAAGAAAAGGAAACAGCGTTCGGATTGATTTGATAATCCTGTGTTGGTTTCTGAGGTAAAGCGTAGATCACGCAGAAATATGAAGGCGAAAACAATTATGCAGCCCCCACGTTATCCCCGGGACTTGATAGGTTACGGAGCCAACCCGCCGGACCCAAAGTGGCCGGGTGGTGCAAAGCTGGCCCTTCAGATCGTGTTGAATTACGAAGAGGGCGGTGAGAATTGTATTCTGCACGGGGATGACGCGTCCGAAGCTTTTCTGTCCGAAACAGTTGGGGCCGTTCCTTGGCCCGGTCAGCGGCATAAGAATATCGAGTCGGTCTACGAATACGGGGCGCGTTCCGGGTTCTGGCGTCTGCACCGGCTGATGAACGACCTGCCGGTTACGGTATACGGGGTTGCGACCGCTTTGGCGCGCTCACCGGATCAGGTCGCCGCTATGAACTCTGCTGGATGGGAGATCGCGAGCCACGGGCTGAAATGGATCGAACACAAGGACATGCCCGAACACGAAGAACGCGCTCAAATCGCCGAGGCCATCCGCTTGCACACCGAAGTCACCGGTACGCGCCCCCGGGGTTGGTACACAGGGCGATGCTCTGACAACACAATTCGGCTGGTCGTTGAAGAGGGCGGGTTTGACTATGTCTCAGACACTTACGCCGATGACTTGCCATATTGGACTGCTGTGTCCGGGCAGGATCAATTGATTATTCCCTACACGCTTGACTGCAATGACATGCGGTTTGCGACACCGCAGGGATTCAACGCCGGGGACCAGTTCTTTTGCTACCTCAAGGACAGTTTTGATGCGCTCTATGCCGAAGGACACGCAGGCGCGCCAAAGATGATGTCCGTTGGGCTGCATTGCCGTTTGGTTGGACGGCCCGGGCGTATCATGGCTCTGAAACGCTTTCTGGACTACGCCAGAGGGCACAGTGACGTCTGGCTCGCGACGCGCTTGCAGATCGCGCAACACTGGGCGGCGACCCATCCGCCCGCAAGCCGACCCAAGCCGTCGCAAATGGAGCGTCAGAGCTTTGTCTCTCATTATGGTGGTATATTCGAACATTCCGCTTGGATCGCCGAACGTGCCTACGACCTTGAGCTGGGGCCGGCGCATGATACTGCCGGGGGGCTGCACAACGCGCTGTCCCGCGTGTTCCGGTCGGCCTCGGAGGATGAACGTTTGGGTGTCTTGACCGCGCACCCCGACCTTGCGGGAAAACTGGCGCAGGCAAAACGTTTGACCCAGGAAAGCACGTCCGAACAAGCGTCTGCAGGGTTGGATGCGCTCACAGATCAGGAGCGTGAAGCCTTTACCGATTTGAATGCGCGGTACACTCAGAAATTTGGCTTTCCTTTCATCATCGCGGTACGGGATCACGACAAAATCGGGATATTGCAATCGTTTCAACGCCGGATCGAACAGGATCGCGACACGGAATTTGCCGAAGCGTGCCGTCAGGTTGAACGCATCGCCGAGTTTCGGTTGCGGGACGTTCTGCCATCATGAAGCAGGTCAAAGCGGTTCTTTTGACACCTGAGGCTTTCGCCCCGTTCGGGGATGTCATCGAGGTTTCTGGCGCGCCGGATAAGATCATCAATCAGGGTCAGTGTGAGCGGTTCCATGATCGCGCGCGATTGGACATGTCCGATGGCCGCGCAGGGATCAGCTTGTTCGACGCCAATCCACGCTCGATGCCCTACAAACTAGAAATGGTCGAACGCCACCCGGACGGCAGTCAGGCGTTTATTCCCATGACACATCAACCCTTTCTGGTCGTTGTGGCAACGGATGAAAAGGGCAAACCCGGTGCGCTGACGGCGTTCATAACCTCTCCGGGTCAGGCCATAAACTACCACCGCGGAACGTGGCACGGGGTTCTGACACCTTTGCATGGGCCGGGCCTGTTCGCGGTGGTCGATCGGATCGGAGACGGTCCCAACCTTGAAGAACATTGGTTCGATACGCCGTATGAGATCGTAGAGTGATCGGCGCAGTCCTATGAAATAGCGAATACTTCGCCAGTCATTTGGCTTCTGGGGTTATTCTCTCAAACCAGCGACTAATCATAGAACCTTTCGGGCGGCAGAACGCTGTGGCCGTTTCAGCCCTCGGCCATGAGTTTGGCGGCATCCAGCATCCGGGCAGAGAATCCCCATTCGTTGTCGTACCAGCCAAAGACACGCACCTGATGCTCACCGATTTGGCGCGTCTCAGGTCCCGCGATGACGAGTGATTCCGGACGCGTTCGCAAGTCGGACGAGACCAAAGGTTCATCCGTCCAACCCAACACCGCAGATTTTACGACTGCTTCGCGTAGTTCCTTTTGAAAAAGGTCGGCGGCGACGCTGCGGTTCAAAGTCACAATCAGATCGACGGCTGAGACGCTAGCTGTGGGCACACGAACCGCTGCGCCCGAAATGCGACCAGCCAGATGAGGCAGAACTTCGTCAATCAAATGCATGGCGCTGGTGGTCGTGGGAACCATCGACAATGCCCCGGCGCGCGACCGAGCCAGATCGCCGCGTGGGGCATCGACCATTGGCTGGCTGTTTGTATAGCAGTGGATCGTCGTCATATGCCCCGATACGACGCCAGCCATCCCGTCCAGAACCTTGACCAGCGGTGCCAGCCCGTTGGTGGTGCAAGACGCATTCGATACGACGCAGGCGTCCCCCAACTGATCTTCGTTTGCGCCCAGAACAATTGTGACCTCGGTCGCAGGCGAGGGGCCAGAGATCAGCACTTTACGCGCGCCTGCCGTCAATCCCTGGCGCGCGACATCTGAAGTCCGCGCAACCCCTGTGCAATCCATCAAGACATCTACACCTGTCAGATCGACGCGGGACAAGTCGGCGCTGTGCGTCACGGGAATGGCTCGGCCATCAATCACGAGGTCTGTCACGCTGTGCTCAACAAGGCCTGGGTAGGGACCAAAGGTGCTGTCGTATTTGAACAGGTAGGTGCAGGTTTCAAGCGGGGCGATGTCGTTAATCAACACCAACTCAATGCCTGCATTCTGCGGCATAGCCAAAAGCTGCCGCAGAATTGTGCGGCCAATACGGCCGAATCCGTTGATCGCGAGTTTCATGCGCAAGCTATGGCAGCGCGCCCTGCCAAGCTCAATGCCCGTTTCGCGCCCGGGTTAGTTGCAGCTGACTTGCGAAAAGAACTGTCCTGAGATGTTTTGATACATGCTTCCGACGATCGGCTTGCACCCGGTTGCCTGCTGAATGGCGGCAATCGCTTGCAGCGTGCGCAGGCGTGGGGGCGGACCAAAGGGGTTGAGATTGTTATTGTCCCGCGTTGCACGATACACGACCGGAGCTTCGGAAACCTGCGTGATCGCCCAGGTGCGGCTGAAGACAGACACCGACTTGCTTTCTTCTTTCGCGATAGCGGGGGTTGGGTCAAAAGCCGTCAGGCCGACTATTGCCGCCAGTGTAAGCAGTGAACCGCGCAGTACCATTGAACAATCTCCAGTGCTAAAAAACGTGGTTATTTCACCAGATTCAGAGGCTTCTGTGAACCCCTGACGCGGAAAAAGGACGATCTGCTTCAGGGTTTTGCCAAAGTCAGCGGCATATGGCGGTTTACATCCTTGTAGAGCAGATACCGAAATCGCCCGGGGCCACCTGCGTAGCAGGCTTGTGGGCAAAATGCGCGTAGCCACATGTAATCGCCTGCCTCGACTTCCACCCAGTCCTGATTCAGGCGATAAACGGCTTTACCCTCAAGCACATAAAGCCCGTGTTCCATGACATGTGTTTCGGCAAATGGGATCACGCCACCGGGTTCAAAGGTGACAATATTGACGTGCATGTCGTGACGCAGGTCCTGCGGATCAGCAAAGCGTGTCGTGGCCCAACGCCCCTCGGTTCCGGGCATGGCAATTGGGGTGATGTCGCGTTCGTTCGTGATGATCGGGTCCGGGGCGGGCAAGCCCGGAACGCCTTGATAAGCCTTGCGAACCCAGTGAAACCGCGCAGTATCGCGCCCGTGGTTGCGCAAGCTCCAGTCCGAACCGGCAGGGATATAGGCGTAGCCCCCGGTTTCGAGCGTGTGTGTGTCTCCTGCAAGAACCAATGTTACCTTACCCTCGACGACAAACAAAACGCCTTGGGCTTGTGGATCGGTCTCGGGGCGGTCACTTCCCCCGCCGGGCTGCACTTCCATGATGTACTGCGAGAACGTCTCGGCAAAGCCGCTGAGGGGCCGCGACAGAACCCAAAGTCGTGTTTCTTCCCAAAAGGGTAAATAACTGGTCACAATATCGCGCATCGTGCCTTTCGGGATGACGGCATATGCGTCCGTGAACATGGCACGGTCGGTCAAAAGCTGGTCTTGTCCGGGATGTCCGCCTGTCGGCGCATAGTAGCTTGGCTGTGCCATTCGGTGCCTCTGGGTGATGTTTTGGGCACTATGGGCGGATTGATCTTTCTCTCCTAGCGTCAGAGTCGCGATAGGTTTGTTCGGGATTATTTGAAGGTTGGGCAACAGGGCTTGGCCCCAACCTGTTGCCGGTATAACCTTGAACGCAAATCTATTTCGAAAAAGGCGAGGCGATCATGAAAGCCCGATTTACGACCATTCTGGCGGCGATGGCCGTTGCAGTGTCCGGTATGGCTGCCGAAGCCAAGCCACTGTCCAGAATCATTGCAGAAATGGGATTGAGCCCGGACGACTTTAACGTGGTGAACGCCACGGCGGATGCGATGTTTGAAGGTGGCACGCCTCAGGTCGGCACCGAGCGCGCTTGGTCCAACGCGGACAGTGGGTCGCAGGGAACCATTCGCGTAGAAGACGTCAAAGACAATTGCGTGTACCTGCAGCACGTCGTCCAGCCCGGAGACACCGACCAAACCCGCGAAGTCAGAACGCGCAGATGCCGGACGGCCGAGGGCAACTGGATCCTGACGCCCTGATCACAGGTCAGTAGCCGCGCGTACGGTCAACTTCGTGCAACAATGCCGAACCCGCTTTCAGGCGCAGAAAGTTCTCGGCCACGTCTCGCATTGCGTCGCCCAAATGCCAGCCTGAAACGTGTGGCGTGATCGTGACGCCGGGATGCGACCACAACGGGCTGTCTGCGGGCAGGGGTTCTGTTGAAGTAACGTCCAGCACTGCATGACCCGGCGTTCCCGTGTTCAGGGCCTCAATCAACGCTCTTTCGTCAATCAGATCACCGCGCCCTGCGTTCAGCAATTGGCTGCCGGGCTTCATTTTGGCCAGCATCTGGTCGTCGAACAAACCGATGGTGTCTGGTGTCGAAGGCAGGATGGCGCAGACATGATCGCATTGGCGCAACAGCTCGGGCAACGCGTCGTCTCCATGCAAGCAAGTGACGCCTTCGATCTGCTTTGGCGATCTGCTCCATCCCATGACTTGAAAGCCGACATCTCGCAGCATTTTGGCGCTTCGCGCGCCGATATGACCAAGCCCCAACACGCCAACCACCGTCTCAGCAGCCTGTAGCGGAGCCTTTGGAACCCATTCGGCGCGGCGCTGGGCGGCTTCGTGGAACGGGATGTGCCGCTGATGACGCAAGATGTAGGCAACGAACCACTCTGCAATGCCCTGCGCAGGTGCATCGGGTTTCAGACGGGCGACACGCACGTGATCCGGCAGCGCGGGGTTTCCGACGATGGTTTCCACCCCGGCCCCCAATTTCTGAACCAGCTCAAGGTTCGGAAGTCTGGCCGGTTGATCCTGACTTAATCCAACCAGCGCGATCATCGTGATCTCGTTTGCGTTTCCGATATCGCCTGGCGTTCTTACGTCCAAGTCTGGGTGCAGCTCTCGGATCTGGTCGGCGATTTCCTTGTCGCTGATCCAATCGGACAACCCTGTTTCAATCAACAACGCCATTTTGGCCACTCCCTGTGTCATTTGGTCTGAATTGACGTTCCGTCACCCAACTGGACATTCCATCGGCAGCTAAGTCATTCTCAGGCCAAAGGTAAAGCCCGCGCACCGGGTCGGAGGAGGAAAAACCATGAGCATGTCATTCGGCCTGCGCGAGGAAAACAGCCAGTTGCTTCAACGCGTGGTGGATATGATCCGTGATGAGATCATGCCGCTTGAGGCAGAGTATCTTGAGGAAATCAGCAAGGGCGATCGTTGGCAGTACACGGCCCGGCAGGCGGAAATTCTGGAAGGTCTCAAGGCAAAGGCCAAGGCTGCGGGCTTGTGGAACTTCTGGTTGACGGACAGCGACAAGGGTTTTGGTCTGACCACCGTGGAATACGCCTATTTCGCTGAGGAAATGGGGAAAACACCGCTTGGTGCCGAGGTGTTCAACTGCTCGGCCCCCGATACAGGTAACATGGAAGTCTTTGAGCGCTATGGGACAGAGCGCATGAAAGAGCAGTGGCTGAAACCGTTGCTGGAAGGCGAAATTCGATCAGCTTACCTGATGACCGAACCGGATGTCGCGTCGTCCGACGCGACGAATATCGCAATGTCCTGCGTTCGGGATGGCGATGACTATGTCCTCAATGGTGAAAAATGGTGGTCATCAGGGGCAGGCGATCCGCGGTGCAAAGTCTACATCGTTATGGTCAAAACCGCGGGTGAAGAGCAGCCCAAGCACAAACGGCAGTCGATGATCGTTGTACCCGCCGACACGCCCGGGATCGAGGTTTTGCGCCCGATGGAGGTTTACGGCCACGACGATGCCCCGCACGGGCATATGCACATCCGTTTCACCAATGTCCGTGTTCCTGCCCAGAACATTTTGTTGGGTGAAGGGCGGGGGTTCGAGATCGCGCAAGGTCGTCTTGGACCCGGGCGCATTCACCACTGCATGCGCGCTATTGGTCAAGCCGAGATAGCTTTGGAACAGATGTGCAAAAGATCGCTGCAGCGTGAGGCGTTTGGCAAAAAGCTGGCGCAGCTTGGGGCAAATTTCGACATCATTGCCGAATGCCGGATGGAGATCGAAATGGCCCGCTTACTATGTCTCAAAGCTGCGTGGTTCATGGATCAGGGCGACGCGCGTGCTGCGGCCCCTTGGATCAGCCAGATCAAGGTCGTGGCCCCGCGCGTGGCGCTCAAAGTGATTGACGAGGCGGTGCAGATGTTTGGCGCACAGGGGATCAGTCAGGATACCCCGTTGGCCGCCGCCTGGACTCATGTCCGGACCCTCAGGCTGGCGGACGGGCCCGACGCGGTGCATCGCCGCCAAGTTGCCCGGGCCGAACTGAAAAAGCACACGCAGGAAAAAGTCTGAGGGCTGGAATGGTATCGAACCCGGATCTGACCCAGCAGGCCTATTTCCACGTCAGCGCGGACGGCGCTTTTGTGGGCAACGATCCTGCGCGGGGGCCGTGGTCAGCGGATCATTGTCACGCGGGTCCCGTCAGTGGATTGATCGTGCGCGCAGCCGAAACCGAGGTCGGCCCGGACAAGATGTTGACCCGTCTGACCGTTGATCTTTTGCGCCCGCTACCCCTGTCGGGCTTGCGCGTGGCCGCCGAGACCAAGCGCCACACCAAAACCTTGGCGACAACCCGTGTGACGGTGCATGATCTGGACGACACCTTATGCGCAACAGCCACAACGATGCATCTGGTGCGCCGGGATTTGGGCGCTGTTCCCAACGTCAGTTTGCCGGCTCCGCGGCTTGCGGACGCCGTTACCGGCCCGTTCCCGATTGGTGAGACACGTCACGACCTGCCAGGCTTCGCTAACCATTCCGAGATTCTGTATCCGGCGGGTGGCAATCAGGGCGTTGGTCCCAAGGTCGTCTGGATGCGGACACCGCAACTGCTTGCCGATGAAATGCAGTCGCCGATACAAGCGCTGTGTCCTTTGGCGGATTGCGGTAACGGGATTTCATGGAATGCGCCAACGACTGAGATGGGTTTCATGAATACCGATCTGACCGTCCAGGTACATCGCGAGCCGGTATCGGACTGGCTGGCATCGGATTCCATCTGCCACTGGCAGCCATCAGGAATCGGCATGTCTCAGTCAGTTCTCTACGACACCGAGGGCCCCGTTGGTACGGCCTTGCAAACGCTGGTCCTGTTCCCGCCCCGGTAATCACAGGCCGGTTTCCGCACGCTAACGCAAATGCGCATTGTCCCGTGCGGGCCAAGCCCCTATCTTTCGCGCATGCGCTGGTTTGTGACCCTATTGACCTTGAGTGCGCCGATCCCGGCGCTTGCCCACCCTCATGTCTTTATCGACACAGGGTTAGAATTCATCGTGGATGAGACGGGGCAATTGACGCATGTGCGTGTCACTTGGGCTTATGACGAGTTCTACTCGTTGTTGGTGCTCGAGGACATGAAGCTGGATCAGGATGCCGACGGTATTCTGACCGAAGGTGAAAAGGGATTCCTCGCCGGTTTCGATGCTCATTGGATTGACGGTTATAACGGCGACTTGGTTGTAACGGCAGACGGACAGCCTGTGACCCTTTCCGGTCCGCTGGAGCCCAGTGCGACGACCGAAGATGGGCGCATCGTGACGTCCCATCTTCGCGCTGTCGAGGGTGGCGCAGTGGCTGCGGTCGATCTGTCCGCAAAGCCCTTTGATGAATCCTATTACACGGCCTACGAAGTGACGCGCGCGGTTACGGTAACCGGGCCTGAGGCGTGCCAGATCGACCGGGTCGATCCGGACATAGACGGGCAACTGGCGCAAATGCAGGCTTTCTTACGCACCTTGGATGCCGATTACGACCTCGCAGAGAATGATATCCCACTGGTCGGCGAAAGCTTTGCAACCGAGATCAGAGTTTCATGTCCAAGTACCTGATTGTTCCCGTAACTCTGGCGATCGGATTGCTGCTGTGGTTCTGGGGAAGCGGAGGGTTTGATCACCTCGCAGCCTGGGCCGCGGGTGAGCAGCGCGAGTTTCAGAACCAGATTGCCCGCTCTCTGCGCGCTGCGCGGGCCGAACAACCTGAGGCGGTCGCGACACTGTTGACGGTTTGTTTTGCATATGGGTTTTTCCACGCAATCGGACCCGGCCACGGCAAGGTATTGATTGGGGGCTATGGGTTGGGTCGACGCGTTGCGTTCTGGCGCCTGTCGGCAATCAGTGTTCTGTCCAGTCTTGGACAGGCCGTAACGGCGGTTGTGCTGGTCTATGCCGGTGTTCTGGTTTTCCAGATGTCCCGTGAAAGCCTGGTTGGAACCACCGAGCGAGTCATGGCGCCCATCAGCTATGGTGCGATCGTAGCGATCGGTTTGTGGCTGGTTTTCAGGGCGTTGCGAAGCTTTGCCAAGCGATATCGGGCGGATAAATCAAACCATCACCATCACCACCATGACGATCACGACGTTTGTTCTGATTGTGGTCATCGTCATGGCCCGACGGCCGAAGAGGTTGCCCAAGTTGGCTCGTTCAAAGAAGCGGCGGTATTGATTGCAGGCATTGCGGCGCGCCCCTGCACCGGCGCGTTGTTCGTATTGATTCTGACATGGCAAATGGGGATTGCGATGGTTGGGGTGGCTGGCGCTTTCGCAATGGCCTTGGGCACGGCTTTGGTCACAACCCTGGTCGGCTGGACGTCACTTGGCCTGCGTGGCGGGTTGCTTGCCTCGGCCTCGGCCACGCGTTTTGCGCAAGTTCTCGCCCCTACGATCGAACTGGTCGCGGGTCTGTTGATTGCGGTGATTGCCAGCGGGCTGCTGTTGCGAGCGATCTAGTCGAATACCGGCTTAGGGTAGCCGACGCGTGCAAGATAAAGGCCCTGCGGTGGGCAAACCGGCCCGCAGGCCGAGCGATCGGCAGCCTCAAGCGCAATCCGGACATCCTGCGGCGTCCACGCGCCTGCGCCGACACGTTCCAGAGTGCCAACAAAACTGCGCACCTGATTGTGCAGGAACGATCGGGCCCGAACGTGGAAATGAACCTCTGGCCCGGAAAACCCGGTGACGGCCTCGACCCGCAATTCATCCAGGGTTTTTACCGGGCTTGCAGCTTGGCAAATCGATGAGCGGAACGTGGTAAAATCATGCCGGCCAATCAACATATCTGCGCCCGCCTGCATCGCAGGCACGTCCAACTGGTGGTTGATCTGCCAGACTTGGCCCGCGTCGTGGGTCGCGGGCGCACGGCGCATCAGAATGCGGAATAGGTACTGCCGCTCAAGCGCTGAAAACCGCGCATGCCAATCGTCGTCAACCCGCGCAGCCTGCACGATAGCGACCGGTTGCGGCTTAAGGTGGTAATTCAAAGCACCCGACAAACGAAACGGATCCCATTCCTTGTCCAGATCGCAATGGGCGACCTGACCCAATGCGTGCACTCCGGCGTCCGTGCGACCGGCGGCGGCGATTGTATGCGCGCCCGACTGGATGCGTGACAGGGCCTGCTCGATCGCGCCCTGAACGGACGGCTGATCCTTTTGCCGTTGCCAACCTGCGAACGGTTCCCCTTGGTATTCGACTTTCAAAGCGTATCTTGGCATGCGCCGCTGGTAACGCGACATGTGGATACGGGCAAGAGCGGGAAAGCGCTGGCAGTTCTCGCAACGGCTACCTATCTTGAGAAAAACGATAAAAGCGGGGCGACGGTTTGGTCATCTCTACCTTGGCAGACAGCGTGGTGCGCGGTGTTGAATCCGTCGGCGACAGCGTGTCTGAGGCTTTGTTCGAACCTGTTATCCGTTTGGGTGTAACGGGTCTGGCGCGTTCTGGCAAAACGGTGTTCATCACGTCTTTGGTTGCGAACCTGCTGGATCGCGGCCGGATGCAAGGGTTGGTGGCGCAACAGGAGGGCCGGATCAATACGGTTTACCTGCAACCTCAGCCCGACGACACGGTGCCGCGTTTTGACTATGAAAACCACTTGGCCGCTTTGACGGGCCCGGAACCGGTTTGGCCCGACAGCACACGCGCCGTGTCCGAGCTGCGCCTGTCTTTCAAAGCCCGGCCTTCCGGGTTGTTGTCGGGCCTTCAGGGTCCAAGGACCGTACATCTGGATATTGTCGACTATCCCGGTGAATGGCTGCTGGACTTGGCCTTGCTGGAAAAAACCTACGAGGACTGGTCGTCAGAGACATTGGCGCGCATGTCTGACCGGGCCGAAGCGTCGGCCTTTCTGGCCCGCGCAAAAGCCGCCGAACCGGATGGGGCGCATGACGAACCCACGGCACAATCGCTGTCTGCGGCATTTGCCGAATATCTGGGCGCGGCTCGCGATGCCGGGTTCTATGACTGTACGCCCGGTCGCTTTTTGCTGCCGGGTGATCTAGCCGGGTCGCCGGTGCTGACCTTTGCGCCTTTGCCCGTGGATGGCCCGGCCCCCAGACGCAGTCTTCATCGCGAAATGGCGCGCCGGTATGAGGCTTATAAATCTCGGGTCGTCAAACCGTTCTTTCGGGACCATTTCGCCCGGATCGACCGACAGGTTGTCCTTGTCGACGCGCTGGGCGCAATCCACAAAGGGCCGCAAGCTGTCGAGGATATGCGCCGCGCGATGGCGGATATCCTGTCGGCGTTTCGTCCGGGCCGCAATGCGTGGTTAAGCCGTTTGTTGCTTGGCAGACGTGTCGAGCGCATCTTGTTTGCTGCGACCAAGGCGGACCACCTGCATCATCAGCAACATCAGCGCCTGACCAGCATCATGGAGGCATTGACCCGCGACGCTCGTGATCGCGCAAGCTTTGCCGGAGCCGAAACAACGGCTTTGTCGATTGCCGCCCTGCGCGCCACAACCGAAGAGATTCGCAAACATGACGGGGTCGAGCTTCCTTGTGTTCGGGGAACCCTTTTGGATGGCAAGCAGGCGGCGTTCTACCCGGGTGAATTACCCGACGATCCGGGAAAGCTGCTGAATGCTGCCCGAAGCGGGGCCAACAGCTGGCTGGACGCGGATTATGGTTTCATGACGTTTGCCCCCGCGCATCTGAACCTGCGCCCGGGTGATGGCCCCCCTCATATCCGTTTGGATCGGGCCGCACAGTTCCTGATCGGAGATAAGCTGTGAGCTTCGTCTTGCGCTCTGCCCGCAGTACGGACGCTGGTGCGACTGGCGAGATTTTGCACGGCTTCGCACGAGAAAACGATTGGATGCCCGAACTTCATTCGTGCGCAGAAACAATCGCATTCTGTGGCCGTATGATTGATCAGGATTGGGTCACAGTTGCTGAGCTTGAGGGCAGAGTTGTAGGATTTCTGGCGTTGAACGGAGACGAGATACACTCGCTTTACCTGTCCCCCAATGCGCGTGGGCAAGGCATAGGAAAGCACCTGTTGGAGATGGCAAAAAACCGACGGGCGCGGCTTTCGCTGTTCGCTTTTCAGGCGAATTTGCCAGCCCGTCGCTTTTACGAGCGTAATGGATTTTCTGAGGTCTCTCGCAGCGATGGGGCCGAGAATGATGAAAACTTGCCGGACATCAAATACGTCTGGACATGCGAAGGGACAGACAATGGCTAAGGGTCCGGTTCTGATTGATCTTGAGGCCGATGATGCGCCTGTAGACGTGGCGCAGGCCCCTCCGGTGCCGGATGTGGCGCAACCGCAAGGTCAGGCAATGCAAAGCGCTGCGCGTATTGCTGCGCGGCGACCATCGGCGCTGTCGAGATGGTTTTGGGGGCTCGCTCTGGCGGTGCTTGGCGCAGTGGTGTCCGTCGCTGCGTGGGACTTTGTCAATGCATTGCTACTACGTGCACCGGTGGTGGGATGGATCGTCACCGGATTATTTGCGGCGTTGGTTCTTGTTGCATTGATCATCGCCGCACGTGAGCTTGCCGCCATCGCGCGGTTATCGCGGGTTGATGACATACGCCAATCTGCCGACACCGCATTGGCGGACGAAGATCTGGCGCAAGCACGTGCGGTAACCGATCGCCTGATCGCTTTTTACAAAGGTCGGGATGAAACCAAATGGGGCAGGCACCGCCTGACCGAACGGATGGGCGAGCAGTTCGACGCGTCCGGGTTATTGACCCTGGCCGAGGATGAATTGCTGGCCCCCCTGGACGCCGCTGCCAGTCGCGAGGTAGAAGCCGCCGCCCGTCAGGTCGCCACCGTCACGGCGCTGGTTCCTTTGGCTTTGGCAGATGTCGCCACAGCGCTGGCCGCGTCGCTGCGGATGATCCGACGGATTGCGGAAATCTATGGCGGTCGGGCCGGTTTTCTTGGTAGTTGGCGGCTGACGCGGGCGGTTTTCGTTCATTTGGTCGCGACCGGGGCAGTGGCCGTTGGGGATGACCTGCTGGAACCTGTTTTGGGTGGATCGGTCCTTAGCAAGCTATCGCGGCGATTTGGCGAAGGTCTGGTGAATGGCGCACTAAGTGCACGTGTGGGTGTCGCTGCAATGGAAGTTTGCCGACCGCTACCCTTTTCCCAGCGGCACAAGCCGTCGACGCGCGGAATGATCAAGCGCGCCCTTGCGGGGTTGTTCTCGAAAACTTGACCTGCCGCAAGGAACTGACGTCTGCTGGATGGCATAGAAAAGCCGGAGCCAGCCATGACCGAGCACGGACACAGCCAGCAGGAAATAACAGACCGTATAAATGCGCCACCGGGACGGGGCGTTTTGCGAGATGTGGTTTACGGAGGGATCGACGGGTCTGTAACGACCTTTGCCATCGTCGCAGGTGTAGCCGGGGCAGGGTTGTCACCGTTCATCATTGTAGCCCTTGGATTGGCGAATGTACTGGCGGATGGGTTTTCGATGGCCGCTGGCAATTATTCCGGCACCAAGGCCGAGCTGGACAACATCCGTCGCATTCGTGCGATCGAAGAGCGTCACATCCACCTCTATCCCGATGGCGAAAGGGCAGAAGTGCGCGCGATACTGGCCCAAAAAGGTCTGTCGGGACGGGTTCTGGAAGAAGCCACCGACGCGATCACTACCAACCATGACAACTGGATCAACCTGATGATCGAGGGTGAATATGGTCTGGGCAGTGTTGATCCCCACCCGCTAAAAGCCGCGATGGCGACGTTTCTGGCGTTTTTGGTGGCTGGAATGGTCCCGTTGTTGCCTTTTTTGTTCTCTATGGACCGGGCCTTTGTTCTGTCGGCCTGGATGACCATGGCTGTGTTTTTTGCAATCGGGGCTTTGAAAAGCCGCTGGTCTCTGGCCCCGTGGTGGCGATCCGGCGTTGAGACCCTCTTGATCGGTGGCGCGGCAGCGGCAATCGCCTATTGGGTCGGATCACTGTTCCATCCCTGAAAGGAACTTCACTCTGCTTATCCACCTTCAGGGCCTGCATTAACCTGCTGACTAAGCGGGATACATCCGGATTTACGGACTATGAACAGAAGTTTGCGCGCGATAGCTTCAGGTCATTATCACTTGGAGAATTTGTTTGGAATCGTTGCTTGTACTTGCCGGTCTGATCGTGATGGCCATCCCGGTTGCGATCATCTTCCTGTTGGTTGCTCATATGAGGCTACGCAGGCGGGTAGAGCAGTTGGAACATCAACTGGCAGAGCAAACGCTTGAGGCACCCATTCAAGTTCCTGAACCAACCGAATCTGTTGAGGTGAAGCCCTCAAAAAGGCCTTGGGGACCAGCCCCGGAAGATCGTGTAGCAACCAAAGATGTACTGCCCGAAGGTACCGACAACACACCTGCTGCTGTCGTTCTACGCGAGGATCGGTTTTCTGCATTGGGCGCCTGGCTGCGCGAGAACTGGTTTTATGCAGTTTCGGCGCTTTCCTTGGCGCTGGCCGGGATATTTCTTGTTCAATATGGGGTCGAGAGTGGGCTCTTGCCGCCTCCCGCTCGGGTGATCGCAGCGCTTGGGTTTGGCTTCGCGTTGATTGTTGCGGGTGAAGTTGTCCGCCGTCGCTTTGGTGATGATGAAAGCACGTCCACCGCCTATCTGCCGTCCGTGTTTTCGGGTGCGGGGCTTGTCACCTTGTTTGGCGCCATCCTAGCCGCACGTCAGCTCTATGACTTGATCGGACCCCAAACCGCTCTTTCCGGCATGATAGGTGTTGCGTTGATCGGGTTGGTATTGGGTTGGTTTCACGGACCCTTGCTTGCAGCGGTGGGTTTGATTGGCGCATTCATGGGCCCGTTCGTTGTCGGAGGATCATCCGAGGATCCCACTTGGTTATACGGCTATTTCTTTGTGATCGCCGTTTTGGGTTTGGGAATAGACACCGTGCGCCGATGGGCGTGGGTTTCGGTGCTGGCGCTGGTCGGGGCCTATGGCGCGGCGTTCCTGATGGTTGTGTCTTCGCCGTCGACTGAACCTGCGTACTTAACCACTGTGACGGCCCTTGCGCTGATCGCCATTGTAATTCCTGTTCGAAGCATCTGGCCCAATCACTCCGGGCCAATGATCTCCGAGGCTATCTGGCGTCACAAAGGCGATCCGTGGCCTCATTTTCCGACCCGTCTGGCCTTTGGTTCGGTCGCGACCACTTCTGTTATCTTGTCGATCCATTGGGCGGACTCAGTCGCAGAGTTCTGGTTGAGCATCGTGTTACTGGCCGGATTGACCTTAGCGTTAGTCCTTTGGGCAAGAGGCGCGCGTGCTTTGCAGGACACGGCCATGATACCGGGACTGGGTCTGATCTGGTTTGTGCTTATGCACGGTTTGGACAAGGGCGCAGCATTTCAGGCATTCGCTGAGACTTACGCGGAAACTGCCGAGGCAGATTATCCTATGGTCATCACGGCTTTGGTCGTGATTGGTGCGGCCATCAGTGTGTCGGCAGCGTGGCGATCGCTGAATGGCGGGCGCTATTCAAAGGTTTGGGCGGGGGCGGCCGCAGTGTTCGCACCGTCGTTGGCCATTGCCGTGGAAATTGGCTGGCGCCCCGCGCAAGTAATAGGGGCGTACCCTTGGGGACTTCACGCAATTGCACTGGGCGCGATGATGGTCTGTTGGGCGGAGCGGTTCGCGCGGGTTGACGGGGACGATCGCATGCGTCCGGCTCTGGCAACCCTTTCTGCGCTGTCCTGTCTGAGTTTTGCTTGCATCATCGTGCTCAGCTCAGCTGCGCTCACAGTGGCCTTGGTTGTCATGATCGTTGCTGCCGCGGCGCTGGACCGGCGGTTTAATCTGCCTGCGATGAGTTGGTTCATCTGGGCCGGGGTCTTTACTGTGACGGTGCGGTTGGTCCTGAACCCCGGGCTCAAATGGGCCGAAGCGGCCCCGCTCAGCGAGATGACGATGGTCTATCTGGCCGCGGTGATCGGTTTTGTCGTCAGTTGGTGGCTTCTGAAACCGCTAAAGCGCCCCGTTGCGATCCTACTATTAGAGAGCGCTGCGTGGGCGACGGCAGGTATCTTGCTGTCACTGCTTCTGTTGCGCTGGCTTGAGGGCTTTGGTGAGGGTGGCGCAGATGACAGCCATTGGGGGCTGGGTTTGCTGGCAGTCATCTGGCTGCTGCTGGCTTATGCGCAGGTGCAAAGGTTCGAACTGGGCGGCAAACTGAATTACGCGCGCTACCTGCTGGCCGCATTTTTTGCAGCACATGGTGTCGCACGGCTGGGGCAGGCGCTGTCCGAAGCCAATCCGCTGCTTAACCCAATGGCCGATCCAGTTTTGGGGCCGCCGGTACTGAACACCCTTGCAGTTGCGTATTTGTTGCCGGCTCTGGCGATTGGTTTTTCCGCCTGGCGGATTGTTACGGCACCTGCACTGCTAAGGCGGATCAGCTTTGGGGCGGCCGCCGCGTTGGTCGCTGTTTGGTTGGGGCTCGCGATCCGTCATGCCTGGCAAGGCGCGGGTGGTATGTTTGAGGGCAACGGCGTCACGCAGCCCGAACTTTACACCTATACGCTTATTCTCCTGTTGATTGGGGCAGTGCTTTTCTATCAATCTCTGGCGCGCCAGTCCGATTTGATGCGTAAGGCGGGCTTGGTCGTTATCGGGTTGGCTGTCGCGAAGGTGTTTTTGATTGATATTTCGGGCTTGGGCGGGTTGATCAGGGTGTTTTCGCTGCTTGTTTTGGGACTTGCGTTGGCCGGTCTGGCTTGGCTCAACCGGTGGGCGCAGCTGCGCCATTCGCCGCATGGGTCGGAACCTCTGGACCATTGAGGGCGGGCGTCTTATAAGCGCGGCCATGTATGACCAGATGGCCATCATTATTCGAATTATATCCCCGGCGCTCTGACATCCTGAGACGCCGGGCAAAGGTGTTTGAGACTTCGCACCGACCGCTTCGATCCATACGACGACCAGATCATCCAAAGGACGCTCCCAATGTGCGCCGACACGATCCAGACACCTGACTACAAAGACACGCTGAACCTGCCCAAAACTGACTTTCCCATGCGCGCTGGTCTGCCCAAGCGCGAACCTGCATGGTTGGAGCGGTGGGAAACAATCGGCGTCTATGACCGCTTGCGTGAGAAAGAGGGCCGCGCGCCCTTTACTCTGCACGATGGCCCTCCCTACGCGAATGGTCACCTGCATATCGGCCACGCGCTGAACAAGACCATCAAGGACATGATCGTGCGGTCGCATCAGATGATGGGCTTTGACGCGCGTTACGTACCCGGCTGGGATTGTCATGGTCTGCCGATCGAATGGAAGATCGAGGAACAGTACCGCAAGAAGGGTAAGAACAAAGACGAGGTGAACATCGTCGACTTCCGTCAGGAATGCCGCAAGTTCGCCGAGGGCTGGATCGACATCCAACGCGAAGAGTTCAAGCGTCTGGGCATCACCGGCAACTGGCCCGATCCCTACATCACCATGGACTATCACGCCGAGGCCGTGATCGCCGACGAGTTCATGAAGTTCCTGATGAACGGCACACTTTATCAGGGCTCAAAACCTGTGATGTGGTCGCCGGTCGAGAAGACTGCTCTGGCCGAGGCCGAGGTTGAGTATCACGACAAGGAAAGCTTTACCGTTTGGGTAAAGTTCAAGGTCGTTAATGCGGGCGATCTGGACGGCGCGTTTGTCGTGATCTGGACGACGACCCCTTGGACCATGCCGTCGAACAAGGCGGTCGTGTACGGCGAGGACATCTCGTATGGCCTATACGAAGTCACCGGCACGCCTGAGGAATGCTGGGCCAATGTGGGCGATAAGTTCCTGCTGGCCGACAATCTGGCGGCGGATGTTCTGGGTCGCGCCCGTCTGAACGACGACCAGTGGACCCGTGTCCGCGACGTGACCACGGATGAGCTGGAGGGTGTGCAACTGACCCACCCGCTGGCCGGGGCCGAGGGTGGCAATGGCGAATGGGATGACATTCGCGACTTCCGCGCCGCTGAGTTCGTGACCGATACCGAGGGCACCGGCTTTGTCCACTGTGCGCCGTCGCACGGGATGGAGGAATTCGAGCTGTATCGCGATCTGGGGATGCTGGAACAGGTCATCACCTATAACGTGATGGATGAGGGTTCGTTCCGCGCTGATCTGCCGTTCTTTGGTGGCAAATACATCCTGTCCCGCAAGGGCGGCGAGGGTGACGCCAACAAAGCGATCATCGACAAGCTGGCCGAGGTCGGCGGGCTGTTGGCGCGCGGCAAGATCAAGCACAGCTATCCGCATTCGTGGCGCTCGAAAGCTCCGATCATCTATCGCAACACGCCGCAGTGGTTTGCATCCGTTGACCGCAAGCTGGACGATGGTATGGGCGAGATGGGCGACACCATCCGCGAACGCGCCCTGCGCTCGATTGATGAGTTGGTGAAGTGGACGCCGCAGACCGGTCGTAACCGCCTGTATTCGATGATCGAAGCCCGTCCGGATTGGGTTCTGTCCCGCCAGCGTGCGTGGGGCGTTCCCCTGACCTGTTTCACCAAGAAGGGTGCTCTGCCGACCGACTCGGATTACCTGCTGCGGAACGCAGACCTGAACGCCCGCATCAAGGCAGCGTTCGAGAAAGACGGCGCGGATATCTGGTACACCGACGGGTTCAAAGAGACGATCCTCGACGGCATCGCCAACCCCGACGACTACGATCAAGTGTTCGACGTGCTGGACGTGTGGTTTGACTCCGGTTCGACCCATGCATTCGTTCTGCGCGACCGTGAAGACGGCACCGAAGACGGCATCGCCGATGTCTACATGGAAGGTACCGACCAGCACCGCGGGTGGTTCCACTCGTCGATGTTGCAGGCCTGCGGTACCAAAGGCCGCGCGCCCTACCGCAACGTGGTGACCCATGGCTTCACGCTGGATGCCAAGGGCAACAAGATGTCCAAATCGCTGGGCAACACCATCGTGCCGGAAGAGGTCGTGAAGCAATACGGCGCGGATATCCTGCGTCTGTGGGTGGCGCAGACCGACTATACCGCCGACCAGCGGATTGGGCCGGAGATTCTGAAGGGCACTGCCGACAGCTATCGGCGCCTGCGCAACACAATGCGGTTCATGCTGGGCTCATTGGCTGATTTCAGCGAAGCGGATCGGGTTGCGCCCGAGGATATGCCGCGTCTGGAACGCTGGGTGCTGAGCCGTCTGGCTGAGCTGGATGAGCAGGTGCGCAATGGCTATGCCGCGTTCGACTTCCAGGGCGTGTTCAGCGCAGTATTCACCTTTGCCACGGTCGATCTGTCCTCGTTCTATTTCGATGTGCGAAAGGATGCGCTGTACTGCGACGGTGATAACCTGCGTCGCCGCGCTGCGCGCACCGTGCTGGATATCCTGTTCCATCGCCTGACCACTTGGCTGGCCCCGGTTCTGGTCTTTACCATGGAAGAGGTTTGGCTGGAGCGGTTCCCGGGCGATGACAGCTCAGTCCATCTGGTGGATTTCCCGGACACGCCTGCCGATTGGCGTAACGCCGAGTTGGAAGCCAATATGTCCAAGGTGCGTCGCGTCCGCCGTGCGGTCACCGCCGCGCTTGAGGTACAGCGTCAGGACAAGGTGATCGGCTCCAGCCTTGAGGCTGCGCCAATCGTTCATGTCGAAGATCAGGAAACACGTGATCTGCTGGCGACTTTCGATGTCGATGACATGTGCATCACCTCGGGCCTGACCGTAACTGGCGATCCGGCCCCGGCCGAAGCTTTCCGTGTGCCGGAAATCGAAGGGGTTGCAGTGGTCTTTGAAAAGGCCGAAGGCGAGAAATGCCAGCGCTGCTGGAAGATTTTGCCAGATGTGGGTCGCCACGCGCATGACGGTGTCTGCGGACGTTGCGATGAGGCACTAAGTTAAGTCCGCCTTTTCGCGGGTGTCCTGAGAGTTTTGCGAGGCTCTGCCTCGCGCTCCGGGATATTTTTAGCCATATGAAGGGGCGGATCGTCAGGAATCGGGTTGCAGGTGGTGCGATACATCTGCAACCTTTTTTCATGCCGATGATTGCAGTTGATACCCAATTCGGCCGCCTTGGGGTCGAGGAAACAGAGGGCGCGATAACGCGTCTTGTTTGGAATGGTGTGAATGAAGGCCCCGTAACGCCTTTGCTAAAAGAAGCTGCCGCGCAATTGGTGGCTTATGACCTAGGCAAGCTGGAGCGATTTGACCTACCTTACCGCATCGCCGGGTCGGAGTTTCAACGCAAAGTCTGCGACTTGATGTTTGCCATTCCGTTGGGCGACACGCGCACCTATGGAGATATTGCGAAAGAGCTGGGGCAGCCACCTCAGCCCGTCGGTCAGGCGTGTGGCGCGAATCCGATCCCGGTCATCATCCCGTGTCACCGAGTGTTGGCTGCGAACGGTTTAGGTGGCTTTTCGGGCGAGGGTGGGGTTGAGACCAAAGTGGCCCTGTTGCGTCACGAACGGGCTGCAGGGCTGCTGATCTGAAGGCGGATTTCTGTTGCAATTCCATTGCTTGAGGCCCACTTTGTGTCAAACAGAGATTTCAAAGGATGGTATGGAATGACTGCTCAACCAGATCCGGGCGCTCGCAAGAAGGCCATCATCGACCGCCTGATGTCGCTTGAGGAACAGGAGCTTGCGGCGGCGCAAGCGCATTATGACGCGTTCCTTAAGGATTCGCAGTTGGATGATCGTGAGGTACATGACAAGGATGACATAGTTGCCTCGCGCGAGAATGCGGATCTGGCGGCTGCGTTTGATGCCCCTTTGCAAGCCCATCATGCCAAAATCGACGTGATCGAAAATACGGATTTTGGTCTGAAGGACACGGTGCAACCGGGCGCTGTTGTCCGCTTCAATGGCCGGAGTTTCGTTGTCTGCGTCTCGACCACGCGGTTCGAGGTCGAGGGGACAACATATATGGGGATTTCAACGCAAAGCCCAATCTACCTTGCCATGACAGGTCTGCAACAGGGCGACGTGTTTACCCATAACGGCACAGAGTATGAGGTCGACGAGGTTTTGTAACCTCAGGCTTTTCGGGGCGGAATGATCTGCTGTAGGATGCCGGCTGATGCCAGGTAAAGACTTGTAATCACCAGCCCCCAATGCGCCCAGCTTTCAGGGTGGAAATCGACCCACGCGGCCCAGCCGGCAAAGAATGTCCATGCCAGCGCCATCGGCAGGGAAACTGTCCGCCACCGCTCCGTGCGTACAGGGTGGATGAACTTTAGCGGCAGGAACATTGCAACCGACAGCACCGTCACCAAAGCCAGAATAATCCAGAAGTTTGGCTGCAGCGCGAAGATCACGATCACAAACATGTTCCAGCAGCCGGGAAAACCGGCAAAGGAGTTGTCTTTGGTCTTCATGCCGGTGCCCACGAGGTACATGGCGCTGGCGAATGTTATGACAATGATGGCGAACCAACCGGTCCAGCCATCCATCAGGCCAGACTTAAACAAGGCAAAGGCTGGTATGAAGATATAAGTCAGGTAGTCGATGATCATGTCCAGGATCATGCCGTCGAATTGCGGGGCATTTTCCTTGACGTGGTAGTGGCGCGCAAGCGGGCCATCTATGCCATCGACGATGAAGGCAACGACAAGCCACAGGAACATCAGGCTCCACTTTTCGTCGACCGCTGCCAACATGGCGAGCATTGCGAAAACGGCACCAGTGGCGGTGAACAGATGAACGAGTAAAGCTTTGAATCTGATTGTCATCCGTGTCTCTTGTACGATGCGGGGGCGAGATGCAAACCAAAAGCCGCAACACATCCAGATGCTGTGTGTCAGGCTTTGGGGTGCGCGCGGTTGTAGACTTCCATCAGGCGGGCGGTATCTACCGCTGTGTAGGTTTGGGTTGTCGACAAAGAGGCGTGGCCCAGCAGTTCCTGAATCGCGCGAAGGTCGCCCCCGGCAGACAGCAAATGTGTGGCGAAACTGTGCCGCAAAGCATGCGGTGTTGCGGTCGCTGGCAGCCCCAATTGAGCCCGCGCCTTGGCCATCACGCTTTGAATTGCGCCGGGGTTCAAAGGCCCGCCCCGAACGCCACGGAACAGAGCTTTGTCGTCGGCTTGCGGGTGCGGGCATAGCTGAAGGTACCTGTCGACTGCCGCGCTGGCGGCAGGAAGGACAGGTACGATTCTTTCTTTGTTCCCCTTGCCGATGATCCGCAGCGTCCCTGCAAGCGGCGCGTCCTTTCCAGTGAGGGACAGTGCCTCTGAGATACGCAAGCCGCAGCCGTATAGCAGCGTGACCACAGCGACGTCCCGAGCGGAGACCCAGTCGCTGGAGGATTGGAGCTCGACCGTATCGATCATCGAGCGTGCGGCGTCTTCGGCCAGTGGGCGCGGCAGCTTTTTGGTGAATTTGGGCGATCGGGTCGATAAAACTGCAGTCGGTTCAAACCCTTCGCGTTCTGACAGCCAGCGGTAAAAGCTTTTTACGGCGGACAGTTTTCGCGCCAACGACCTGGCACCGACCCCTGATCCGCGCTGATCAGCCATCCAGGCGCGCATGTCCGAGACCGAAATGCGAGCCAGAGCAGCAAGCCCCTGACGTTCGCTATGATGTAATGTCATGAATGACAGAAACTCGGTCACGTCGCCACGATAGGCAGATCGCGTGTTCTCGGACCGACCGCCAAGAGCGCCCAGGCTTTCCAGCCAGTGTTGCAGCGCGTCGCGGCAGGCCGGTGAGATCAGGCTCACGACAGCCAGTTGCGCATGGAGCGTTCAAACACACCTGCGAAGAAGGACAGCAGGTCTGTACCCAACTGCGGCGAGAAATGGTTGGGGTCTCTGGCGCTCATGATGATCATGCCGGGCAACCGACCCGCACCCAGATCTAGTCTCAGGCAGGCTTCGGATCTGAGGTGATCGGCCGGCTCGCCAAAGATGCGGTGGGTCGGGTGGATGACTTCGCGCAACACGACCTCGCGCAGGGGGCCGCTGCGATCAAAGGTCAGGTAGTTGTCGACAAAGCCCGGTTCGACCACGGTCAGCACTCGGCCCAGCTTGTCGATTGCCGGGTCGTCCTGAACAGCTGACGTTTCCAGAACCAGTGTGATCCGATCGACACGCAGGATTTCAGCGACGTCTGTGCCCAGCGTCGTGAGAAAATCCTCGAACCCGACGGGTTCAAGCAATCGAAGGATTGCACGATGGACCTGATTGGTGCCTGCCAGGTTTTCGTAGGCGGCGGCGATAACTGATCGGTGGGTGTCTTCCAAGCGATCCAGCCGCGCTTCAAGCCGTTGCATCGCGATGCCGCGCAGGTCGATGATGTTGTCGCCGCGTGACTGTTCGTCTGCCGTGACAAGAGCCTGCATGAGGTCCTTGTCGTCCAGAACTGCATCAGGCTCGGCCAGAATAGCCTCGCGGAGAGTGTCCTTGAGTTTGGTATTACTGCTCATGTCCCGTCCGGTCTTTTTTGTTTTGACGCCTTATAACACGGCTGGCGCCTTTTGACTCGGGAAAAATGAGCAGTTGCTGGGAATTCGTTCGTTTTACCGATAGGGTGGGCTCTCCCGCCTGCAAGAACCAGATCAGAGATCAGGTTCTAAGCAGTTGGGCCGGGCGCGGCGCCTTTCGGCACCGCGCGGTCGCGCAGGGGATCAGAGGATTTTCTGACCGGTTTTGGCCCAGTCGGCCAGGAAGGTTTCAAGGCCTTTGTCGGTCAACGGGTGATCGGCCAGTTTCTTGATCACGGCGGGCGGTGCGGTGATCACGTCGGCACCGATACGGGCGCTGTCAGTCACGTGGTTCACGGTCCGGATTGAGGCCGCGAGGATTTCGGTTTCGAACCCATAGTTGTCATAGACCTGACGGATATCCGCGATCAAGTCCATGCCATCCAGGTTGATGTCGTCCAGACGGCCGATGAAGGGCGAGATGAAGGTTGCGCCCGCTTTGGCGGCCAGAATGGCCTGATTGGTTGAAAAGCACAGCGTGACGTTGACCATCTGACCTTCATCGCTGAGGGTTTTACAGGTCTTCAGTCCGGCCCATGTCAGTGGCACTTTGACGGCAATATTCGGCGCGATCTTGGCCAGCTTGCGGCCTTCGGCGATCATGTCGTCAGCCTCGGTAGCGACGACTTCGGCGGAAACGGGGCCTTCGACCAGATCACAGATTTCTTTGGTGACTTCCAGAATATCACGGCCCGATTTTAGGATCAGCGAGGGGTTGGTGGTTACGCCGTCCACCATGCCCAGATCGTTCAGTTCAGCGATGGCGTCGATCTCGGCGGTGTCTACGAAGAATTTCATGAGGGCAGTCCTTTGATGGGTTGGCCTTGGTCGCGGATGGCTTTACCCCAAAGAGAGACATGCTGAAACCCCCTGCAAAGGATATGCGTTGGGTACCCAGGAGTATTTCGATCAAGGAGAGCTGGTGGCCGTGCTAACCACACAGCCGCTGGACAGGACACTGGATTACAAGGCACCCGAGGGTGGGTGCTTTCTGGGTGCGTATGTCGAGGTGCCGCTGGGACCGCGCAAAGTGCTAGGCGTCGTGTGGGGGCCGGGGCAGGGTGGTTTTGACCTAAGCAAGGCCCGTTCGGTAGTCCGGGTGCTTGAGGTCGCGCCGATGCGAGAGGAAATGCGGCTGTTTCTGGGTCGCGTGGCTGACTATACGCTGACGCCGATGCCGGCGATGCTGCGGCTTGCAACGCGTGCTCCGGGGTTAAGCGATCCACCGTCGATGCGAAAAATCTATCGTTTGGGAGAAGGTGACCCCGACCGGGTAACCGAGGCACGGACGCGCGTATTAGAGGTTTTGCGGGAATACGGAGGCCTGGCCTTTACCCTGAAAGAGCTTGCGGAACAGGCGGGGGTTACCTCATCCGTTGTAAAGGGGCTGGTCAAGCAAGGCGCTGTCCGGGAAGAGGATAGCCCGCGCGATCTGCCCTATCCGAATTTGGACCCGGATTTGCCGGGCAAGGCGCTGACCGAAGATCAGGCCTCCGCAGTTAAGCAATTACAATCGGGGCAACGCACAGGTGACTACGGCACGACTTTGCTGAAAGGTGTGACCGGTTCGGGCAAGACCGAGGTCTATCTGGAAGCGGTGGCCGAGGCCTTGCGGATGGGTCGGCAGGCACTGGTTTTGTTGCCCGAGATCGCCCTGACAGCCGAGTTCCTGACGCGGGTCGAGGCACGCTTTGGCGCGCGTCCGGCCGAGTGGCATTCGGGCGCCACCATGACCGAACGCCGCCGGGTCTGGCGGATGGTTGGTCAGGGGGATGCGCAGTTGGTTGTGGGTGCGCGTTCGGCCTTGTTCCTGCCGTTCCGCGATTTGGGGCTGGTGGTGGTCGATGAAGAACACGACACCTCATACAAACAAGAAGACGGCGTGCACTACAGTGCGCGGGACATGGCGGTGCTGCGGTCCTCGATCTGTGGGGCGCGCGTGATTTTGGCCAGTGCGACACCCTCGCTGGAAAGCTGGGCCAACGCCGAGGCTGGAAAATACGCGCGTGTTGACCTGACCGCGCGGTTTGGCGCCGCCGTTCTGCCCGAGATGAAGCCTATCGACATGCGCGCCGAGCAGATGCAACCGGGGACGTGGATATCGCCCTCTTTGCGGCAAGCGGTGCTTCAGAGGATCGATCGGGGCGAACAGTCGCTGCTTTTCATCAACCGCCGTGGGTATGCACCTGTAACCTTGTGCCGGGCGTGTGGCGAGCAGATCGCTTGTGATCATTGCGATGCGCGGATGGTCGAGCATCGCTTTCTCAAACGTTTGATGTGCCATCAATGCGGGGAAACCAAGCCAATGCCCGAGGAATGCCCATCCTGCGGGGTCGAGGGCAAGCTGTCCCCGGTTGGGCCGGGAATTGAACGATTGGCGGAAGAAGCCGAAGCCAGTTTTCCCGAGGCCAAGATTGCGATGCTGAGTTCCGATCTCTTTGGTTCAGCCCGCGCGTTGAAGGCCAAGATCGAAGAGATTGCTGGAGGTGACGCGGATATCGTCATCGGCACGCAACTGGTGGCCAAAGGGCACAATTTCCCCAAGCTGACTTTGGTAGGGGTGATCGATGCCGACCTGTCGTTGCATGGCGCAGACCTGCGCGCGGCGGAGCGCACGTTCCAACTGATGCGTCAGGTTGCGGGCCGCGCTGGGCGAGCCGACAAACCGGGGCAGGCGCTGTTGCAGACGTTTCAACCAGAGCATCCCGTGATCCGTGCGATTCTGTCGGGTGACGAAGAAGGGTTCTGGAAGGCCGAGGCTGCCGGGCGGCAAGCCGCCGGAGTACCGCCCTATGGGCGGATGGCTGGGATCGTATTGTCCGGCCCCGAAGTCGGGCCGGTGTTTGACATCGGAAATGCAATGGCGCGGAATGATGCGCCTTTGCGCGACATTGGCGCTCAGGTGTTTGGACCCGCTCCGGCACCGATTGCGCGTATCCGTGGACGGCATCGTGTCCGTTTGCTGGTTAAAGCCCCTAAGGGGGCACCAATTCAGGACGCTATCGCCCGCTGGATCGCACCCCTGCGCCTCAAGGGCGATATTCGTTTGACCGTCGATATCGATCCGCAAAGCTTTTACTGACTCTGCATGGGCGCAGATTGACTGTGCGTGCACGTGTACCCTCTCGCCAATTGCAAGAAATCGGCGTAGAGGGGAACCCATGTTGAAGCCCATGCCGCTCTCCGAAGCCCAGAGCCTGCCGTTCTGGCGCCGCCCTATGACGCTTTTGTTCATGATGGCGCTGATGATGCCCATTGCGTTCAACGCGTGGAGCGCGCTGTTGAATAACTTCGTCATTGAGGTCGCGAATTTCGACGGGGCAGATATTGGCCTACTGCACACAGTGCGCGAAATACCCGGCTTTCTGGCCGTTGGCGTCATTGCCGTGATCATCTTCATCCGCGAGCAGGTGCTGGCGATGATCTCGCTTATGATGCTAGGCGTTGCCACCGCGATCACCGCATGGTTCCCCAGTCTGGGTGGGCTGCTGTTTGTCACGTTATTCAGTTCGATCGGCTTTCACTATTACGAGACGGTCAACCAGTCGCTGCAGCTGCAATGGCTGCCCAAGGATCGCGCCCCGCAAGTGTTGGGATGGCTCGTGGCAATGGGGTCCGCGGCGACCGCAGTGGTCTATGGCTTGATCGTGCTGACATGGGATCGTTTCGATCTGTCCTACAACTTTGTCTTTATGGCCGCTGGTGGTGTCACTGCGTTCTTGGCGCTGTTTTGTCTGTTCGCCTATCCGCAGTTTGACGCGCCCACGCCGCAGACCAAAAAGCTGATCCTGCGCCGCCGTTATTGGCTGTATTATGCACTGCAATTCATGGCAGGGGCGCGGCGGCAGATTTTTGTCGTCTTCGCCGGTTTCATGATGGTCGAGAAGTTCGGCTTTGAAGTGCACGAACTGACCAGCCTTTACCTGATCAACCTTGTGATCAACATGGCTGCGGCACCGATGCTGGGAAAGGCCGTGTCGGTCTTTGGCGAACGACGCACCTTGATTTTCGAATATGCGGGGCTTGCCATCGTGTTCGCTGCATATGGTGGGATTTACTGGTTCGGTTGGGGCGTTGTGCTGGCCGCGATCCTCTATGTGATTGACCACGTTCTGTTCGCGCTGGCCTTGGCCTTGAAGACCTACTTTCAAAAAATCGCAGATCCCGCTGATATTGCGCCGACGGCCGCGGTGGCATTTACGATTAACCATATCGCCGCCGTGTTCTTGCCTGCGCTGCTGGGCCTGTTGTGGGTCGTGTCCCCCGGCGCTGTTTTCTTACTGGCCGCGATGATGGCGATGATCTCACTGGGATTGTCACTTTTGATCCCGCGCCATCCTGAACCGGGCAACGAGACGATCCTGTCGAGATTCGCGCCGTCACCCGCCGAATAAGGCAATGCTTGACCTTGGCGGCGTGGCATCCTAGGCGCTGTGGCAAATGACTCAGGAGGCCACGATGCCCACATTCACCGCATTGACCACTCTGACCGGTAAGAAGGCAGCCGAAGGCTTGGGTGAGGCGATGGAGAGGCTGGACCCGGAACCGACGGGTGTTGGCGTGTTCGAAGTCGAAGACGGCTCGGGCCTGTGGGAAGTCGGCGGCTATTTCACCGAAACCCCGGACGAAACCGCCCTTGCAGTGCTTGCGGTGGCGTTCGAAGCTAAGCCCTTTGTCGTTTCTGAATTGCCCGAAACGGATTGGGTCGCTCATGTACGCCGCGAACTTGCCCCGGTCGAAGCAGGCCGTTTCTTTGTGTACGGCAGCCATGATGCGGACAAGTTGCCCGAAGGGCGCATCCCTTTGTTGATCGAGGCCGCGATGGCTTTTGGGACGGGTCATCACGGTACCACACTGGGCTGCCTCAAAGCGCTGGATCATTTGCTGAACGAGGGCTTTTCGGCGACCAAGGTTGCGGATATCGGCTGTGGTACGGCCGTTTTGGCGATGGCTGCAGCGCGGGTGTGGGACGGTGAGATCATCGCCAGTGACATTGACCAAGTCGCCGTTGACGTGGCCGAAGCCAACCTGAAAGCAAATGGCATGACGGGTCAGGTCCGCTGCGTCGAGGCGGCGGGTTTCGATCATCCGGACCTTAAATCCCACGCGCCGTATGATCTGATCTTTGCAAATATCCTAAAAGGACCGCTGGTTGCCCTGTCACCAGAAATTGCCACGAATCTGCGCCCCGGTGGCTATGCGATATTGTCGGGAATCCTCAACGAGCAGGCCGACGAGGTAGCCGATGTTTATCTCCAAAATGGGTTCAATCGGACTGACAGGTCTCAGATTGGTGAATGGACGACGCTAATCTTAAGCAAACAGGGCGTAAATTAGGCCATTTACAGGAGTTTTCTGGATTCTCGCCACTTTTTTGGCGCAATCTCTTTCTACCGTTTTAAGGGTGAATTCTTGGGGGCGGTTATTGGAGGCTGCCATGACTACGAAGCAATTGGATTTTAATCAGCGTGTTCATCGCCTGAATAAAAAGCACGCCAAACTTAGCCGGGGTTATCGCGCGACGATGCGCAAGGATGGCCTTGTGGTTATGCGCCCGCAGCGCGTTCAGTCTGCGGTGCCAGCAAAGTTCTTGATTCTCTGCCTTGTCGGCTTTTTCGCGTTCAAAACGTTCCTGCTGACAAGCCTTGGTGCGGCCGGGTATCAATACCGTGTCGATAGTCTGAATGAAGGAACGCCAGTCGAGCAAGCCGGCGCGTGGATCATGCAGATCGACCCGGTTTCGCAATTTCTCTCGACTCAGGTCAGCAAGTATATTCCCTGAGTTTCGTCTGCTCTGACGATAAACGCCGCGCATTATTGATGCGCGGCGTTCTTTTGTGCCCCCGAGGGAGGAGAAGGGGCGAGTGAGTGAATGGCTGTAGTGCCAGGTCTTACCGGCGGCCCTCAGCGACGACGTCGATGTCGCCACGGCACATGCCGATGTCATCCAGTTCGCGATCCGTCAGACCGTTCAGCACATTGCGTGTAATGCGGGCGTCATTCCATTCGACAACGGCGTTGATAGCCGATGCAAAAAATCCGCCGATACGGCCAGCGAGGCCGAACGAGCCAGTGGTGGCGCGGGTGATGTCCAGTGCAGCCATATCCTGTTTCCTTCTGGTTAGAGTTCATCTGTCGATCATTCGATCTGAGCGGCATTTAGTGATGTCAGATCGACACTGCAAGCGCAGAAAATGCATGTGTCCTATGCATTTTTTGCAAGTCTCGAATTTCATGAAAGTCCTTTAATTCATTGACCATTTTCGCTTAATAAAGGTGTCGAATTCAGGCATTTCGCTGTCGCAAACGGGCGATGATGTCGGGACTGAGACAGGTCCGTCGGTTTTCGACTTTTGGTCAATTTGCTTGGAAAATGTTCACCCTTCGTGCTAGTCGAGGATTAAGTAACAAAAAAACAACGCGGGCCGAGGCGAATTATGCGAATTCTGGGCATTGATCCGGGGCTTAGAACCTTGGGATGGGGCGTCATCGAATCGCATGGCAGTCGTTTAAGTCACGTGGCCAATGGGTTGTGCAAATCCGACGGTGACGACCTTGGGGAACGCCTGCTGTCGCTCCATAATCAAATCGTCGAAGTCATTGCTGAGCATGCGCCTGATCAGGCCGCTATCGAACAGACCTTTGTGAACAAGGATGGAGCAGGGACGCTGAAATTGGGTCAAGCCCGTGGCGTTGCTTTGCTGACCTTGGCGCAGGCCGGTTTGCCGGTTGGAGAATACGCGCCGAACAGGGTCAAAAAGACCGTGGTTGGTGTTGGTCACGCCGAAAAAGAGCAGGTCCTTCACATGGTCAAATTGCAATTGCCGGGATGTCAGCCCAAAGGGGCGGACGCCGCTGATGCTTTGGCGATTGCGATCTGCCATTCCTATTACGGGGCATCCCCCCAGTCGCGAATGAAAAGGGTGCAGGCATGATTGGAAAACTCACCGGGCGGCTGGACTATCGGGCGGCGGATCATGTGCTGATCGACGTGCGCGGGGTTGGTTACATCGTCTACTGCTCGGACCGGACGATGGCCGCGCTGCCGGGCGTGGGTGAGGCCGTGTCGATCTACACAGACATGGTCGTCCGCGAAGATCTGATGCAGCTCTATGGTTTCTTGTCACTGGTCGAAAAAGAATGGCATCGCCTGTTATGTTCGGTGCAGGGCGTTGGGGCCAAGGTTTCGCTGGCCATTCTCAGTGCCTTGGGCCCCGATGGTGTGAGCCGCGCGATTGCGCTGGGTGACTGGGGGGCGGTCAAGGCGGCCAAAGGTGTTGGACCAAAAACAGCCCAGCGGATCGTTCTGGATCTTAAGGATAAGGCGCCGGGTGTCATGGCCATGGGCGGAACAGTGACCGAAGCAATGGACGGCCCCGATCTTGAGGTTGTTGAACTTGCGGAACCTGCACCTGCGCCCAAACGGAAAACAGTAAAACCGTCGGGCAATGCAGCCGCGTCTGCCGGAGCGTTGTCTGCGCTTTCCAACCTTGGTTATGGTCCTTCCGAAGCAGCATCCGCAGTCGCTGAGGCGGCAGCAAACCTGCCGGAGGCGGGGGAAGCCGAACTGATCCGGGCTGCGCTTAAACTTCTGGCTCCGAAAGGGTAAGTGAATGGTAGACGCCGATCCAACGCTGCGCCCCGAGCCGATGCCCGAGGATAACGACCGCGCCCTGCGCCCCCAGGGTTTAGATGAATTCATTGGGCAAGCTGAGGCACGTGCCAATCTTCGGATATTCATTCAATCGGCCCGGCAGCGGGGCGAAGCGATGGATCACACGCTGTTCCATGGCCCTCCGGGGTTGGGAAAGACGACTTTGGCGCAAATCATGGCGCGGGAGCTTGGTGTTAACTTTCGTATGACGTCTGGCCCTGTCTTGGCCAAGGCCGGTGATCTGGCGGCGATCCTGACCAATCTCGAATCGCGTGATGTACTTTTCATCGACGAAATTCACCGTCTGAACCCTGCGGTCGAAGAAGTGCTTTACCCCGCGATGGAGGATTTTGAGCTGGACCTTGTGATCGGCGAGGGGCCTGCCGCCCGTACGGTCCGGATCGAGCTGCAGCCCTTTACGCTGGTGGGTGCGACCACTCGGATGGGGCTTTTGACGACCCCGTTGCGGGATCGGTTCGGCATTCCGACCCGGCTGCAGTTTTACACGGTTGATGAGTTGCACGAGATTGTCACCCGAAACGCACGCAAGCTGGGCGCGCCTGCGGATGACGAAGGCGCGCGTGAGATCGCGCGACGCTCGCGTGGAACCCCCCGGATCGCGGGGCGGTTGCTGCGCCGGGTTGTAGATTTCGCGATTGTCGAAGGTGACGGCCGGATTACACGCGATCTGGCCGATGGAGCATTAACGCGGCTAGGGGTCGACAATCTGGGTTTGGACGGCGCTGACAGGCGTTATCTGACACTGATTGCGGAAAACTACGCCGGTGGGCCGGTTGGGATTGAGACACTTTCAGCGGCGCTGTCGGAAAGCCGCGACTCGCTGGAAGAAGTGATCGAGCCTTACCTGCTGCAGCAGGGTTTGATCCAAAGAACCCCGCGCGGGCGTATGCTGGCGCAAAAGGCATGGAGCCATCTGGGTATGGCCGCCCCAAAAGGGCAGAGCGATCTGTTTGGTTGAACCTGCGTGACTTAGAATTTAAGCGTTGGCCCAACTTGTTTCGTTCGTTGAGGATTGCGCGTGACACCGGAAGACATTCAGGCGTTGTTCACCCGTGAAAGCGGAGAGTTCTTGTTCGCACGCTGGGGCCGTCCCATCGTGCCCATCGTCTTTGGCGTCGAGGATGAAACGCTCTCGACTGTTAAAGGCGCGTTCGAGGCCGTGGTGGCATTGGCCGATCACAAGATGGCCGAGACCGATCCCGAACTGGGTGCCAATTGCATGGTGTTCTTTTTTCGCGATTGGAAAGAGCTGCTGGAAGTACCGGATCTGGACCGTTTGATCCCCGATCTTGCGCCTTTGGTCGACCGCCTTGTCGCGGCCGATGCCAACCAGTACAGAATTTTCCGTTTCGAAGAGGATGGCGCGATCAGAGCTGCGTTTGTCTTCTTGCGCATGGATAAGGAGCTGTCGAAGGTTCCTGCCGAAACGCTTGCACTCAGCCAGGTCGTTCAGACCATCCTCTTGTGGTCCGATACCGCATTTCGGACGCAATCCCCGCTTGCGGTTGCTGGCGGAACCACAGTTTTGCGACCGGATATCGCTGACCTGATCCGCGCAGCTTATGATCCGGTCCTGCCCGCAGCGGCGCAAGACGCATCTCATGCGTTGCGCCTGTTCGCGCGTTTGCAGCCAACGCAATAGGTGACTTTGCGCCGCGCTTACCCGGGAATACGGCTGGCGTGGTACGCGTCTAGCAGCGCCTTGTCTGACGTAAAGAAAGCGTCACTGCCAACGAGGGTCGTTACGCCATATCTATCCAGCTCTCGCCGGACCTTGGGTGTTACATGCATGAAAACCAGTTGAATGCCTTTGTCGGCCAACCTGCTTTGCACGTGGCGCAGCGTGTAGCCTGCGGTAAAATCGACATCATCCACCGCAGAAGCCTCGATGCAAAACCAACGGATGTCCATACTTGTATCCGCAGTTATCGCAGTTATGTCGTCAGCAAGTCGTTGCGCATTGGCATAGTACAGGCTGTGTGAAAAATGATAGATGACCAGCCCGGGTTCAAACTGGTTTGGGGCCGAGATTGATTTGGGGTAAGCACCGCCGTCATTTTTGTTTTTGACAAGGACGGTGTTTCTGGGTCGATATCCCCGGCGGGTGTGGTCGATCAGGGACAATACCATCGCGAATAAAATGCCTTGTTCGACCCCTACGAATACGACAACGGCCGCTGTTGCGATTGCGATCCAGAATTCGGATCGCGCCTGCCGGTAGATGGCCGCCAGCCCTTTCAGGTCGATCAACTTAATCCCGATCAGAAAGACAATTGCTGAAAGGGCAGCATTGGGCAGATAGGCCAAGGGGGCGGTCAGAAACAGGATCACTGCAAGTACGATCGCTACCGTGGTGAGCTGAGCAATCTGGCTGCGCCCACCGGCGCTGGCGACCATCTCGGTCTTGGTGGGGCTGCCATTGACCACGAAGGTTCCGCTGAAAGCCGCACCAAGGTTTGCCAGCCCCAACCCGACGAGGTCGGTGTTTTCGTTGAAACGTTCCTCGAAACGCGCGGCGTATGCACGGGAGGTTGCTGCGCTTTGGGCTAGGATGACAACGAAAATTGACAGGGCTGTCGGCAGCAGTTGTTTGAAAAGGTTCCAGCTCCAATCGACGTTTGGAAACGACAAGCTGGGAAGGCCTGCCGGTACCGGACCCAGCACTGATATCCCGTTAGCACCAAGTTTGAAGGCCCAGCTGCAAAATATGATGCCCAAAATCGCAATTAAAGGCCCCGGGATCTTGGCTGATACGCGTTTGCACACCAATACCGTGGCAAGAATTGCGACTGAGACCATCAGGGTCGGCATGCTGAATTGCTCAAAATGCAGCAATGCGCCGCGTAGCTTTTCGACAGTACCGTGCCCGGTGGCCTCGATACCCAGCATTCCGGGGATTTCTCCGACGGCGACCTGAATGCCGACGCCGGTCAGAAAGCCGATCAGGACGGTGCGCGACAGGAAATCCGCCAAAAAGCCCAATCGGACAAGGCGCGCTGCCACCAAAAGTACGGCTGCCATCAGGGCCAGTAACGACGCGAGCGCAAGGTATTCGGACGAGCCGGAAACCGCCATGCCAGCCAGGGCCGAAGCTGTTATGGCAGCCGTGGCTGAGTCCGCTCCGACGACGAGGTGCCGTGATGAGCCAAAGATCGAAAACAGCGCCATAGGTATCAGGATCGTGTACAACCCGGTGACGACCGGGGTTCCTGCGATCTTGGTGTATCCCATGACCTCAGGGATCGCGAGGCAAGCAAAGGTCAATCCGGCCAAAACCTCGGTTGGAAGACGGGATTTGTCCAGCGGCAAGACACCCTGAAGCAGGGGCAAAGCCATCGCTTTCTTGCTGCCGTCGTTTTGTGCCATTGTAATGTCCGTTCACTCACCGGCTGATTTATTGAACGTTATCGGCCATATCGCTGATTTTCGAGTGCGGATAACTGCTTACTTTAACTTTATGGTCCCGCAGGGATTGCAGCTCGGTTGCCGGGTATGCATCTGTTTGGGGTAGGGTCCGTCCTCGGCCTGCCGATCAGCCTGTTAGTAAGAGAGCCGCTCCATGACCCAAGATGCAGCCGAACAGCAAACGCACATTTACCCGGTCCGGGTCTTTTACGAAGATACGGATATGGGCGGTGTCGTTTATCACGCGAACTACCTGAAATATATCGAACGCGCGCGCTCGGATTATGTGCGAAACATTGGAAATGACCAGAATGCCATGCGCGACGCAGGCTTCGTTTGGGTCGTGCGCAGGGTCGAGGCAGATTACCTTGCAACGGCCAGATTTGACGACGAGCTGATCGTGGAAACAAAGATCGTCTCAATTTCGGGCGTCCGGCTGACGATGGCGCAATTGGTCAAACGAGGCGAGACCGAGATTTTCAAGGCAACTGTGACGGCTGTTTGCATGAACAATCAGGGTAAGCCGGTGCGTCTTCCGGCAGAGATTCGCGCATTGGTGTAACAATTTTCAGGATTGCAGTGGTTCTGTTGGCATTTCAAATCCAACTGCGTTAGCGTTCGACAAAACAAGGCCAAACCAACGGCCGTCAGGCAAAAACTAAAGAGCAGGTTCATGGAAGCTGAAACGCTGGCGCTGGCGCAGGAGATCGACTTCTCCATGTGGGGGCTGTATGCCCGCGCGACCTTTATCGTGAAATTGGTGATGCTGATGTTGATCGGCGCGTCGGTTTGGTCGTGGGGGATCATCATACAGAAGACAATCAATTACCGTGCAGCGCGTCGCGAGGCACAGGTATTTGATGAGGCTTTCTGGTCGGGCAATCCTCTGGACGAATTATTCGAACAGATCGGAACGCAACCCGACGGAAGCTCTGAAAAGATTTTTGCCGCAGGAATGATTGAGTGGCGACGGTCGCACCGCACAGATGGTGGGTTGATTGCCGGGGCGACCGCGCGGATTGACCGATCAATGGATGTGGCCATCGCGAAAGAGGCGGAAACGTTGCAAAAGGGATTGCCGATTCTGGCAACCGTCGGCTCGACCGCGCCATTTATCGGTCTGTTCGGAACCGTATGGGGCATCATGAATGCCTTTATCGAAATTGCCGAACAGCAAAACACCAATCTGGCAGTTGTGGCCCCCGGTATTGCCGAGGCTTTGTTGGCCACCGGTTTGGGCCTGTTGGCTGCGATCCCGGCAGTGATTTTCTACAACAAGCTCAGCGCGGATAGTGACCGGATCGTTGGCGGCTATGAGGCATTTGCCGACGAATTTGCCACGATCCTATCGCGCCAGTTGGACAGCTGATATGGGCGCCGCGGTTCAGCAACCCTCTGGCGGGAACGGTCGCAGACGTGGACGTCGGCGCGGGCGGGCCCAGCCGATGGCTGAGATCAACGTGACGCCCTTTGTAGACGTCATGCTTGTTTTGCTGATCATCTTCATGGTTGCCGCGCCGCTGTTGACTGTCGGGGTTCCGGTAGACCTGCCCAAAACCGCAGCCAGCGCATTGCCCGGCGATAACGAAGAGCCATTGACCGTCACGCTGACAGCCGATGGCCGTGTTCAGATACAGACGACGGATATCTTGCGCGAAGAGTTGATTGGCAGATTGCGCGCTATCGCGGCAGAACGGAGCAGCGACCGCGTGTTCCTGCGCGCGGATGGTGCCATTCCCTATGCGCAGGTTATGCAGGTAATGGGTGCGTTGAATGCGGGTGGGTTTTCCAATGTGGGCCTTGTGACCGACACTGGCGGCCCGACGCTTGACGAAGGTGGAGAGTGAGGCCGCACGGTGGACACCGGCACCAAGATCTCGGCAATTGCCCACGTCAGTTTGATAGGGTGGGCGTTTTTCGGCGGAACCTTCCGGTCCGAGCCGCTCCCTATGGCTGTGCAGGATGTGTCCGTAATCTCGGCTGAGCAATTCGCGGCTATGACCGCCCAGCAGGACGCGCCCGAAGTGCCGACACCTGCTGCTTTGCAGCAACCACAAGAGCCGGTCGAAGACGTCAACGCGCCCGAACCTGTCGAGGAAGAACAGACCATTCCTGATGTCGCGGAACCGGTTGAACCCGAGCCCGAACCTGAGCCCGAAGCGGTCGAGCCGCCGCCTGAGCCGGTCGTGATCGAACAACCTCCTGCGTTGGAGCCGCCCGAGCCTGAGGTTGCGGCGCTGCCGGTGCCGCCGGGCCCCGAGGCGCAGCCGCGGCCTGCCGACAAGGTCGCGCCCGAACCCGTTGCACCGCCGCCGCCAGAGGCCGCGCCGGACGACATCGAAACGCCGGCAGTTTCGTTGGACGAGGGGGCCGAGACTCAGCAGGAACAACAGGACCAGACAGCCCCCGAAGAAGCGACGGACGAGATCGTAACCGAGGCTGAAGAGGCTAAGGAATACGCCCCGCGCACGTCGCCACGCCCCCAAGTTAGGCCCCGGCGGCCATCACCCCCGCCGCAAGAGGAAGTCGCCCAAGAGCCAGAGCCCGAGGCACCGACGCCCCCGGCCGCAGATGAAAGCGCTATCCAAGATGCATTGGCCGAGGCGCTGGGTCAGGGCAGTGAACCTTCCGGCCCACCGCTGACCAGCGGTGAGAAAGACGCAATGCGCCTTGCCGTATCGCAGTGTTGGAACGTTGGTTCTTTGTCAACGGATGCGCTGCAGACTGTGGTCGTTGTCGGGTTTTCACTGACCCCCGACGGCAAGGTCGTAGGGGGTAGCTTGCGCATGATTGACAGCTCAGGCGGGTCAGCCGCTGCTGCAAGACAGGCATTTGAGGCCGCGCGACGCGCAATTCTGCGCTGTGGTGCGAAAGGTTACGATCTGCCTGCTGACAAATATGCCCAATGGCAGGATATTGAGATTACATTCAATCCCGAGAGGATGCGGATCAAATGATGAAACTTCTGACCAGCTTGTTGCTTGGCCTGACGCTGTTGACAGCGCCGGTTTACGCCCAGAACGGACCGCTGCGTTTGGAACTGGATCAGGGGATCATCGAACCCTTGCCCTTTGCGGTGCCCAGTTTCGTACCCGACGGTCCGGCAGCGGCGCAGTTCGCACGGGATATTTCTCGGGTGGTGGCAGATGACCTGACAGGTACGGGGCTATTCCGCGAAATCTCACCTGACGCTTTTATCAGCCGGGTCAGCAGCTTTGAGGCACCGGTACAATTTGCGGATTGGAAGGCCATTAATGCGGATGCTTTGGTGACAGGGGGTGTCAATGTCTCGGGTAACCGACTGACGGTGCGTTTCCGTGTGTGGGACGTCTTTTCCGGTCAGGAATTGGGGAATGGGCTGCAATTTGCGGGCACCACCGATGGTTGGCGGCGCATGGCACATAAAGTGTCGGATCAGGTCTACAGCCGGATCACGGGCGAGGGTGCCTATTTTGACAGCCGCGTTGCGTTTGTCTCGGAAAGCGGGCCGAAGGATCAGCGCCTGAAACGCTTGGCGATCATGGATTATGACGGCGCCAATGTGCAGTTCCTGACTGATAGCGCCGCGATCGTTCTGGCCCCCCGCTTTTCGCCCACCGGCGATCGGCTGCTCTATACCAGTTATGAAACCGGGCAGCCGCGCATTTATGTTCTGGACGTTGACCGCGTCCGCCGGACCGAGTTGAACACGCCGGGCGGCACCATGAGCTTTTCGCCGCGCTTTTCGCCTGACGGACGTTCTATTGTCTATTCGCTGATTCAGGGGGGGAATACCGACCTTTGGAAGATGGACCTGGCCTCTGGTCAAAGCACCCGTCTGACCAATACTCCCGCCATCGAAACAGCGCCAAGCTATTCACCTGATGGTCGGCAGATCGTGTTTGAAAGCGATCGCTCCGGCACGCCGCAACTGTATGTCATGCCCGCGAATGGGGGTGAGGCGACGCGGATCAGCTTTGGGCAGGGGCGGTATGGCACTCCGGTCTGGTCTCCGCGTGGGGATCTGATTGCGTTTACCAAGCAGAACAGGGGCCGGTTCCACATTGGCGTTATGCGCACCAATGGGGATGAAGAGCGTCTTTTGACCTCATCTTTCCTGGACGAAGGGCCGACCTGGTCACCCAACGGCCGTGTGATCATGTTCACCCGTGAAACGCAGGGTGCAAGCGGTCGTGCGGCGCTTTATTCGGTGGATATTTCGGGCCGCAACCTGCGCCCCGTTCGTACGCCGGATGGTGGTAGCGATCCCTCGTGGGGACCCTTACAGAATTGATCGCGGCGGCAGGTCGGAAAAGTTCACAAGAAACCTGCACTGTGGTACAGAGACGGCAATAAACAGATAACACAACGAGGCACTTGAGATGAACGTATTGGGCAAAGTCGTAGCGGTTGGCCTTTTGGGCGCAGTGGCTGCGTGTACAAGCAACGATCCGTCGACGCTTGGCGGTGGATTTGGGAATGGTGCGAACGGTGCAAATGGCGGTCTGGTCGCCGGATCGCCAAGCGATCCAACATCGCCGGCCTACTTCCAACAAACCGTTGGTGATCGCGTGCTGTTTGCCGTGGATCAGTCGACCTTGACGCCGCAGGGACAAACTGTTTTGCAGGGGCAGGCAGACTGGCTTTTGGCAAATCCTGACTTTGTGGCAACGATTGAAGGGCACGCAGACGAGCAGGGCACGCGCGAGTACAACCTTGCATTGGGCGCGCGCAGGGCGAATTCGGTTCGTGAGTACCTGATTTCTCGTGGTGTGGCGGGCACCCGTCTGAACACGGTTAGCTATGGTAAAGAGCGCCCGATCGAGATTTGCAGCACCGAGGAATGCTATTCCAAAAACCGCCGCGCGGTGACGGTGCTGACCGGTTCAACCTTGGGGTAACGTGATGAGAATTGCAGGATGGGTTCTGGCCGCGGTTCTGGCGGCCTCTGGCATGGCGCAAGCGCAGGATCAACAGACCCTGGCGGATATCCGTCAGGAGCTTACGGTGCTGCATGTTGAGATCCAGCGCCTCAAGCGTGAGTTTTCGACCACCGGGTCACCGGCGCCAAACCTGTCCGGCAGTTCTATTCTGGAGCGTGTGGACGCGATCGAAGCGGAATTGCAGCGTCTCACAAGGCAGACAGAACAACTGAACCAGCGCGTGCAAAACGTGGTGACAGATGGCACCAACCGAATTGGCGATCTGGAATTTCGTTTGGTCGAACTGGAAGGCGGCGATCTGAGCACGCTGGGCGAAACCTCGACGCTGGGCGGCGACACCGAGATTGCGGCGGCGACCCCGACGGCCCCAATCAGCCCGTCCGTTCCGGATCAAGGCGAACTGGCCGTCGGAGAGCGCGCTGATTTTGATGCGGCAGCGCAGGCTCTGGCCGAGGGCAACTTTCAAGCTGCGGCGGATCAGTTCGCGGTATTCGACACGTCCTACCCCGGCAGCCCTCTTGCGCCCGAAGCGAACCTGAAACGCGGACAGGCGCTTGAGAACCTTGGGGACACGCGCGAAGCGGCGCGCGCGTTTCTGGCCAGCTTCACCGGGGATTCTGAGGGCACTTTTGCACCCGACGCCTTGTTTGAACTGGGGTCCGCCTTGGGACGTCTGGATCAGAGAGATCAGGCCTGTATTACGCTCAGTGAGGTCGGCGTACGATTCCCAACTTCACCAGCGGCCTCCAGCGCATCACAGGAAATGATTGCGCTGGGCTGTTCTTGAGCACGCACGCCAACACCATCAGATCACAGATCCGAGCACGGCTACCGGCGAAGCTGCCACCCAAGATTGGGGTTGCTGTGTCTGGCGGCGGTGACTCGGTTGCCCTGTTGCACGCTTTGCATGACATTGCGCAGACAGAAGGGGTGACGCTGTTTGCAGCCACCGTAAATCACAATTTGCGCGAAGAAGCTGCGGATGAGGCGCGTTGGGTGTCACAATGCGCCCAAGATCTGGGCGTGTCGCATGAAATTTTGATCTGGCAGGGATGGAACAAGGCAGGAAATCTGCAGGATCAGGCCAGACAGGCACGGTACCGTTTGCTGGAAGGCTGGGCGCGTCGCCGTGAACTGGGTGCGATCGCTTTGGGACACACCGCGGACGATCAGGCGGAAACCTTCCTGATGCGCCTCGGGCGATCTGCCGGTGTCACCGGTTTGTCTGGCATGCCTTGGGCGCGCGATCAGGGTGGAGTGACGCTGTTGCGTCCAATGCTTGGGATCACACGTCAGCAACTGCGCGACTATCTGACAGAGATTGGCGGCACTTGGATTGAGGACCCCTCGAATCAGGACCGTCGTTTTGATAGGATTAAGGCGCGCGATGCCTTGGCTGACCTCGGTGATATCGGAATCACTGCCCAAACATTGGCCCGTGTGACTGACAACCTTACACAGGCACGTGACGCTTTAGAGCATTTTACGCAGGAATCCGCCCGAAACGTGCTGCAAGTGGATGGTGGCGATGTTTGTGTTGACCGAGGTGTGTTCAGCGCGTTGCCAATGGAAATTCAGCGCCGGCTTCTGATCGGTTGTGTCGGATGGATAGCCGGGGCCGGGTACCCGCCGCGCCAGGGGGCCGTTGATCAGGCCCTGGTTTCGATCCGTGACGGAGAAACCGCGACGATCCGCGGCTGCATTCTAATACCAAAAGGCCAGAAAACGTGGGTTTGCAGGGAGCTAAACGCCGTTCTAGGCAAAACCTGTGCCCCCGGCGCTATCTGGGATGGGCGGTGGATTTTGACTGGGCCAACGAGTGCCACGGCCGAAGTTCGCGCGCTTGGCGAAGACGGAATTCGGCTTGTGCCAGATTGGCGTGCATCGGGAAAACCACGTGGCGCGGCCTTGGCGACGCCCTCTGTTTGGGTGGGCACGGACCTTGTTTCTGCCCCATTACTGGGCTTTTCCAATGGTTGGCGCGCAGAATTGACGTCAGATGCGGCTGAGTTTCACTCTTCTTTTTTATCGCATTGAACCTGCTTGAATCATCTCTATTTTATACAGCAACCCGGCAGATCCCCATCTGCCGAAATCTTTTGGGAGATTTTCCTTGGGCAACGCTCGTAACATCGCCTTCTGGGTCGTTCTGTTTTTGCTGATCCTTGCACTGTTCAATCTGTTCAGCGGACCGGGTGGAACACTTCAGAGCAATGAAAGAACCTATTCCGATTTCGTGGCTGCCGCTCAGAATGGCGAAGTCAAAAACGTGACGCTGGATGGCGAACAGATTCGCTATACCACGCAAAGTGGTGCCAGCTATGTCACCATCAAACCCGGCGATGCCGAGGTGACCAAGCTGCTGATCGACGAAAACATCCCCGTTCAAGCGGTCAAGCAGCAGCAATCGGGTTTCCAATCGTTCCTGATCACGTTGCTGCCCTTCCTGCTGTTGATTGGTGTCTGGGTCTATTTCATGAACCGGATGCAGGGCGGTGGCAAAGGCGGAGCCATGGGCTTTGGCAAGTCCAAGGCCAAGATGCTGACCGAAAAGCATGGCCGCGTGACCTTTGACGACGTGGCAGGAATCGACGAAGCCAAGGAAGAGTTGGAAGAGATCGTCGAATTCCTGCGCAACCCGCAGAAGTTCAGCCGTCTGGGCGGAAAGATCCCGAAAGGTGCGCTGCTGGTTGGCCCTCCGGGTACAGGTAAAACGCTGCTGGCCCGTGCAATTGCGGGTGAGGCGGGTGTGCCGTTCTTCACCATCTCGGGCTCGGACTTTGTTGAGATGTTCGTGGGTGTGGGTGCATCTCGTGTCCGCGACATGTTCGAACAGGCCAAGAAGAACGCGCCCTGTATCGTGTTTATCGACGAGATCGACGCCGTGGGTCGCCATCGTGGTGCTGGCTATGGCGGTGGGAACGACGAACGCGAACAGACCCTCAACCAGTTGCTGGTCGAGATGGATGGGTTCGAGGCCAACGAAGGTGTGATCATTCTGGCAGCCACTAACCGTAAGGACGTTCTGGACCCCGCGCTTCTGCGTCCGGGCCGTTTTGACCGGAACGTGACCGTCGGCAACCCCGATATCAAAGGCCGTGAGAAGATTTTGGGCGTGCATGCGCGCAAGACGCCTCTGGGCCCTGACGTTGATCTACGGATCATTGCACGTGGCACGCCGGGCTTCTCGGGTGCCGATCTGGCTAACCTCGTGAACGAGGCCGCGCTGATGGCTGCGCGAGTAGGCCGTCGCTTTGTCACCATGGAAGATTTCGAGAACGCCAAAGACAAGGTGATGATGGGGGCCGAGCGCCGCAGTATGGTGCTGACCCAGGATCAGAAGGAAAAGACGGCGTATCACGAGGCCGGACATGCCGTTGTCGGCCTGACCCTGCCGCTTTGTGATCCTGTCTATAAGGCAACGATTATTCCGCGCGGTGGTGCGTTGGGGATGGTTGTCTCGTTGCCGGAAATGGATCGCCTGAACTATCACCGCGATGAGTGTGAGCAAAAGCTTGCCATGACCATGGCGGGTAAAGCGGCTGAGGTGATCAAATACGGTGAAGACCACGTCTCGAACGGCCCCGCCGGTGACATCATGCAAGCCAGCCAGTTAGCGCGGGCGATGGTGATGCGCTGGGGCATGTCGGACAAGGTCGGTAACATCGACTATGCCGAAGCGCATGAGGGCTATCAGGGTAACACCGCTGGATTCTCGGTCTCGGCCCATACCAAAGAGCTGATCGAAGAAGAGGTGAAGCGTCTGATCCAGCAAGGATACGAACGTGCACACCAAATTCTGACAGATCAGAATGAGGAGTGGGAACGTCTGGCCCAAGGTCTTCTGGAATACGAAACTCTGACCGGGGACGAAATCAAGCGCGTTATGAACGGCGAACCGCCCACCGAAGGTGATGACGAAGGCGACAGCCCGGATGAGGGCAGCGCACCCAGCGTCACTGCCATTCCGAAGACTAAGGTCAAGAAATCCCCACCAGAAGGCGGGATGGAGCCTGAACCGACCGCGTAATGACAAAACCCGGGTATATACCCGGGTTTTTTCTTTTCTTTGCCCCCTGACTGGCCTCTATTCACCTTTGGACCATGGAAAGGGAAAGGTATTGCTATGCCGGTTTTGCGGGAAACGGAATTCACGGGTGAAGTTGTCTGGCTGGGCTGTGTTCCAGCCGGTGACTCGATCCGTGCGCAAGCGGTCGACAGTTTATCGCTTGGATTTTCGGGCGTGGCAGGCGAACGTCACGAAGGGGTCAATCGCGCCTCATGCGTGCGCGTCCAAAACCTTTATGCGAAGGGAACGGAAATTCGAAACGTGCGCCAGCTGTCCGTGTTATCGCAAGAAGAGATGCAGGCAACCGCCACCGCAATGGGTTTGGAAACCCTCGACCCTTCTTTCCTTGGCGTGAGCGTCGTGCTGCGCGGGATTCCCGACTTCACGCATATCCCTCCGTCCTCGCGTCTGCAGGGGCCGGATGGTGTGACGATCACAGTAGATATGGAAAATCGTCCCTGCGTGATACCCGGGCGTGAGGTCGAGGCTGATTTACCCGGCCATGGTGCATCTTTCAAACCCGCCGCGCAGGGTCGGCGCGGCGTGACGGCATGGGTCGAAAAACCGGGTGCTTTGAAACTGGGGGATAAGTTGAAACTATTCGTCCCGGATCAACGCGCTTGGGCACCTTAAGATACAGATTTTCCTATGGGAAACGATCAAAGTTCCGTGACGCGAACCTGTAAGTGACTCTACGCCGTTTCACAGCGCGATTATGTCGGAATCTATATCCATTACATTAGTGCACAACGGTATGGATTGACCAGCACCGGGCTATTTGCGCCGGTTTGCACGGCATTCAATCAGGGATCAGGCCCAATGAGCTACAAATCCGACATCGAAATCGCTCGCGAAGCGAATAAAAAGCCGATTCAGGAAATCGGCGCCAAGATCGGCATCGAGTCCGCCGACCTGCTGCCTTATGGGCATGACAAAGCGAAGGTCAGCCAGGACTTCATCAACTCGGTTCAGGACCGCGAAGATGGTAAGCTGATCCTTGTCACCGCGATCAACCCGACCCCGGCGGGTGAAGGTAAGACCACCACGACCGTTGGTCTGGGTGATGGCCTGAACCGCATCGGCAAGAACGCCATGATCTGTATCCGCGAAGCCTCGCTTGGTCCGAACTTCGGCATGAAGGGCGGCGCTGCGGGTGGCGGTTACGCGCAGGTTGTTCCGATGGAGGAAATGAACCTGCACTTTACCGGCGACTTCCACGCCATCACCTCGGCCCACTCGCTGCTGTCGGCGATGATCGACAACCACATCTACTGGGGCAATGAATGCGACATCGACATCCGTCGCGTTGCATGGCGCCGCGTGGTTGACATGAACGACCGTGCTCTGCGTCAGATCACCGCTTCGCTGGGCGGCGTGTCGAACGGCTTCCCGCGTGAAGCAGGCTTTGACATCACAGTGGCGTCCGAAGTTATGGCGATCCTCTGCCTGGCCAACGACCTGAAAGACCTTGAGCAGCGTTTGGGCGACATCATCGTGGCCTACCGCCGCGATAAAACCCCGGTCTACTGCCGCGACATCAAGGCCGAAGGCGCAATGACCGTTCTGCTGAAGGACGCGATGCAGCCGAACCTGGTTCAGACGCTGGAAAACAACCCTGCCTTTGTCCACGGTGGCCCTTTCGCGAACATCGCGCACGGCTGTAACTCGGTCATCGCAACCAAGACCGCGCTGAAAGTTGCTGACTATGTCGTGACCGAAGCGGGCTTTGGTGCCGACCTGGGTGCCGAGAAGTTCATGAACATCAAATGCCGCAAGGCAGGTATCGCACCTTCGGCGGTCGTTCTGGTTGCCACCGTACGCGCGATGAAGATGAACGGCGGCGTTGCCAAGGCTGATCTGGGTGCGGAAAATGTCGACGCGGTTCAGTCAGGCTGTGCCAACCTGGGACGTCATATCGAAAACGTGAAGTCCTTTGGCGTGCCTGTCGTCGTTGCCATCAACCACTTTGTCACCGACACCGACGCCGAAGTGCAGGCGGTTAAGGACTATTGTGGTGAGCACGGCGTCGAAGCGATCCTGTCCCGTCACTGGGAACTGGGTTCGGAAGGTTCGGCCCCGCTGGCCGAGAAAGTTGTCGAAATCGTCGAAGGTGGCACCGCGAACTTCTCGCCCATCTACCCCGACGATATGCCGCTGTTCGAAAAGATCGAAACCATCGCCAAGCGCATCTACCGCGCTGATGAGGTACTGGCCGACAACAAGATCCGCAACCAACTGCGCGAGTGGGAAGATGCGGGTTACGGCAACCTGCCGGTCTGCATGGCGAAAACCCAGTATTCGTTCTCAACCGACCCGACCCTGCGTGGCGCGCCGGTCGGACACTCGGTCCCGGTTCGTGAAGTTCGCCTGTCCGCAGGTGCTGGCTTTATCGTGGTTGTCTGCGGTGAGATCATGACCATGCCCGGTCTGCCCCGCAAACCCGCGGCTGAGACGATCCGTCTCAACGATGAAGGCCAGATCGAGGGCTTGTTCTAAGCCGTTTTTTGAACCATCTCGTGGTCCGGGGATACCCCGGGCCATGAGGAGATCGCAATGCCCACTCTGACACTGCCGCAAGACTGCCGATCGATGCAGGAATTGCGGAATCAGATCGACAAGCTGGACCGCCACCTGATCGAGATGTTGGTGACGCGCGCAGGTTACATCGACCGCGCTTCGCAGCTTAAACCCGGCGAGGGCCTGCCGGCCCGAATCCCGGATCGCGTCGAACAGGTGGTGCAACGCGTGCGCGACAGTTCGGACGAAATGGGAATGGACCCTGATCTGGCCGAAAAGTTGTGGCGCATATTGATTGACTGGTCGATTGCGCGTGAGGAACGCGTTCTCGGCCCGGACTGAATGAACGGGCGCTGTGCGCCCGATCCGTTTTTGGAAAGAAGGGATCACAGGATGGTAGCCCAGGTTATCGACGGTAAGGCCTTTGCCGCCAAAGTGCGCGCGCAAGTTGCCGATCAGGTTGCAAAGCTGAAAGAGGAAAACGGCATCACGCCCGGTCTGGCCGTGGTTTTGGTTGGTGAAGACCCGGCAAGCCAGGTTTATGTCCGTTCGAAAGGCAAGCAGACCGTCGAGGTCGGCATGAACTCGTACGAGCACAAGCTGGAAGCCGACACCTCAGAAGAAGATCTGCTGGCGTTGATCGACAAGCTGAACAACGATCCGGCTGTTAACGGCATTCTGGTCCAACTGCCGCTGCCCAAACACCTGAACGAAGACCTCGTAATCAACTCGATCGACCCGGCCAAAGATGTGGACGGTTTCCACATCTCGAACGTGGGTCTGCTGGGCACCGGTCAGAAGTCCATGGTGCCCTGCACCCCGCTGGGTTGTCTGATGATGCTGCGCGACTATCACGGTTCACTTTCGGGCATGGACGCGGTTGTGATCGGTCGTTCGAACATCGTGGGTAAGCCGATGGCGCAGCTGCTGCTTGGCGATAGCTGCACCGTGACGATCGCGCATAGTCGCACTAAAGACCTGCCAGAAGTTGTTCGCCGCGCCGACATCGTCGTTGCAGCCGTTGGTCGCCCCGAAATGGTGCCCGGAGATTGGATCAAGGAAGGTGCGACCGTGATCGACGTGGGCATCAACCGGATCGAGCGCGACGGCAAGAACAAGCTGGTCGGCGATGTCGACTACGCCAGCGCTGCGGAACGTGCGGGCGCGATCACTCCGGTGCCGGGTGGTGTTGGGCCTATGACCATCGCTTGCCTGTTGGCGAACACAGTGACGGCCTGCTGCCGCGCAAATGGCCTACCAGAGCCGGAAGGCCTGACTGCCTGATACAACACGCATCAGCGCATTGATCGGAAATCTAGGGCCGAGGGGTGAGAGATCCCTTCGGCCCTTTTCATTGGATTAAGATAACAATTAAGTTTGAATTGCAGGGGTTTGATTGTGATCTGAGGAGTGATAAGTCTTTATTTCCATTTGGTTAACTGGTTCCAGCTAAACGTGGCATTAGCTTTGACCGGATACAAAGAATAGAAAACCGAGAAGGTATGAGGATTAGTCTGAACTCAGTTTTGGCCGAGGTGACGGTGCTGCGATTGATTGCGGGGCTGATTTTCTTGCCCATCATGGCGCTGGTTTTCCAACCCTTTCAGAACATGGAGCTGTCCTTTTCGCTTCGCCTGATCTTTTGGACCGGCGTCATGACGTTGGCACTGGGGGTAAGTTGGGTCGCGCGGCGGCTACTGGCAAGGTGGTTTGCGCATAGCCAGTTCACGGCACGGGAACTGGTTGTTGTTCCGATCGTTTTCGTGCTGTTCGTTCCGGCCTTGTGGTTAATGGCCTGGCTTTTATTCGCGGTCGAGGGGCAGACAGCCCCCGATGTATGGTCCGTGGCCTCGTACGGCGTGCTAATAGCGTCTGGTCTGCTATTGGTCCGGAGAACTCCGGCAGTAGCGGTTCCAGAGGATGTCGCACGTGTTGAACTACGCCTTCTCAAAAGGCTTCCCACGGGTTTTTCAGGTCAGATCCTACACCTAATGGTACGTGACCATAGCGTGGATGTCGTCACGTCAGAGGGGACATACACGATCCGTTCCCGTCTGAGCGACGCCATCGCCGAGATGGAGCCTGAGCCGGGCCATTGCACGCACCGGTCACACTGGGTCGTGGACGCCGCCATTGCCGGAGTGGAACGGGAGGGAAGTAAGACCTTTTTGCGCCTGACGAACAACCATCTTGTACCAGTCAGTCGAAAATACAAACCGATGCTTGAACGTGACGGAGTGATTTAAGCGCATCTAGCGTGGCATTGGTATCAACTGAGGGTTCCGACCGGTTAAGATCGCCACTGCGTTATTGCCCATAAGGTCGCCAAATGCGTGGTCCGAGCTGAAAAGGCCGCCGGTGTATGTGCCATAGGCGGGCATGATCAACCGCCTGTCATCCGCCAGAAACGCCGGGCGCGAGATCATACGCCCTCGGGTACGAAGCCTTGCTTTGGGATGGTAATGACCTGAAATTTCAGCGTGACCGTCGGGTTGAGCGATATGGCGAAATACCAAGGGGCCGGCTCTATACTCAGCCAAGTGGGTTCCGCCCAGATCGACAGGTCCGGGATCATGGTTTCCTTCGATCCAGATCCATTGACGACCAGCTTGCAAGGCATTGATCTGCAATTGATCAGACGCGTCCAAGGTCATGACCGCATCCAGGTCATCGAAACTGTCACCTAGGCAGATTACGGTGCTGGCACCAGTGTGTTCAACATCACCTGACAGTCGGGTCAGCGTATCAAGGTTCTCGTAAGGGGGCAGTGACGCTCCGCCTCGTCGGGCGATACGTTCTGCCTTACCCAGATGCAGATCCGAGACGCATAAGACGCCGTGCTCTGGCCACCACAAAGCACCTGACCCCAAGGCGTGCAGGGTCTGCCCCGCAAATGAAAACGGCAATTCGTTCATGTTACGTTCTTGACGTGATTAAGCGTTCGAGGCAAGCGATTCCAAACCCGCCTCCTTCATTAAGCGGGCGCTTTCTTCGGCCAAAAGGCGTTCCTCGGCGGCGCCTTTGACCGGTACTTTTCCAACCTCAAGAAACAGGGGCGCTGAAAGCGGCGAGACCCGATCCAACCTCAACAGATCAATGCGACCGCCGATGCGGGCAATCATTGCTTCAATTCGGCCAAAGTCGACAAGCCCACGCATCGCCTCTTCACGTGTGATCTGCATCAACAGGTGCTCAGGATCGTATTTTTGCAACGTGTCATACAGGATGTCGGACGAGAATGTGGCCTGCCGTCCGCTTTTGCGCTGCCCGCCGGTGTTTCGTTCAATAAGCCCGGCTATGGTCGCCGAAGAGCGGAAGGTGCGTTTCATCACGGCATTGCCAGCAAGCCATGTGTCCAGCCCATCGCGCAGCTTGTCCAGTTCAAATAAGGGTCGCGGGTCAACCACCGCGTCCAGACCCCAGATCAGCGTTGCGTAATCCGTGGCGACAAAGCCCAAAGGGGCAAGGCCTGTTTCTTCCATACGTTTGGTTAGCAGCAGGCCCAGCGTCTGTTGCGCGTTTCGCCCCGCGAACCCATAAACGCACAGGTGTTCGCGACCGTCGCTGGGGAAACTTTCTACCAGCAAACGATCACGCTGAGGCAGTTGAGACATGTTGCGCTGCAAGGCTAGCCAGTCAGCCGTATGCGCCGGTAATTGCGGCCAATCGGATTGCGAAAACATGCGCAATATCCGATCGCTCAGTTGGGTCGAGGTAGCGAATTTTGTGCCGGAAAACGTGGCAATCTTCGGCTTGCGATCTGCACGTCGACTGACCTCAACCGTCATTTCGCGCAACCCTTCGTATCGCACGATCTGGCCCCCGATCAGGAAGGTGTCACCCGGGGTCAGGGATGCCGCAAAAGCTTCTTCAACCTCGCCCAAAGGTTTGCCGCCACGATTGCGTTTCAGGCGAACTTTCAGCGTATCGGTATCCTGTATCGTGCCAAGATTCATCCGGATTCGCTGTGCGGCCCTTGGATCGCGTAACTGCCATTTTCCATCAGGCCTTTTTTGCAGCCGTTGCCAACGGTCATAGGCGCGCAGCGCGTACCCTCCTGTGACACAGAAATCCAGACAGGCTTCAAAGGCGGCACGGTCCAAGTCAGCATAGGGCCCAGCCGTGGACATTTCGCGATAAAGTGTGTCGGCATCGAAGGGGCCAGCTGCTGCCGCGATCAGGATATGTTGGCACAAAACGTCCCGCGGACCTTGGCCCCGTGGCTCGCCGTCAAGCTCATGCGCTTTTGCGGCTTCCAGCGCGGCAACGCACTCTACCACTTCGAACCGGTTCGCGGGCACCAGTAAAGCCTTGGATGGGGCGTTGTAGCGATGATTTGCGCGCCCTATGCGCTGAACAAGACGTTTGACGTTCTTGGGTGCGCCAATCTGGATCACCAAGTCTACATCGCCCCAGTCGATCCCAAGATCGAGGCTTCCGGTACATACAATCGCGCGCAGGTCGCCACGAACCATCGCAGCTTCGACCCGTTCGCGTTGTTGCCGATCCAGGCTGCCGTGGTGGATACCAATTGGCAGGCTTTCCTCATTGGCCAGCCAAAGGTTGTGAAAGAAAATCTCGGCCTGTGCGCGGGTATTGTGAAAGATCAGAGTTGTCTTGTGCTGCCTGACCTGTTCCAGCACGGCCGGAATCGCATAGGCAGCCCCACCACCCGACCAGGGCGGCGCTTCTGTGGTTTCCAGCATGCGGATATCCGGATCTGGGCCTGGGTCCGCATGAACAACGGGGCAGGGATCAGGATGGCGGGCCAGAAAACGGGCGATTGCCTCTGTGTCTTCAACCGTAGCAGACAGCCCGACCCGGCGCAGATCAGGGCACAGGGTTTGAAGCCGCGCCAAGGCCAGCATCAACTGATCGCCGCGCTTACTTTCGGCCAATGCATGGATTTCGTCGACAATGACTCGTTGCACACCTTGGAACATACGCGGCGCATCCTCGTACGAAGTCAGCAACGCAAGGCTCTCGGGGGTTGTCAGCAAGATGTGTGGAGGATCGACACGTTGTCGTTTTTTCTGCGTGGCTGAGGTATCTCCGGTTCGGTCTTCGATACGTATGTTCAGGCCGATTTCTTCAGCAGGGCCACGCAAGTTACGCCGAATGTCAGCCGCAAGCGCCTTTAGGGGCGAGACATAGATCGTGTGCAGGCCGATGTGATCTTGTTCCGCCAAATCTGCGAGGGTGGGAAGAAAGCCCGCCATCGTTTTGCCGCCGCCGGTTGGTGCAATAAGCAGTGTCGCCGGGTCTGAGGCCCGATCAAACATCTGTTTCTGGTGCGGATGGATGGACCAGCCTCTGGCTTCAAACCAGTTTGTGATCCGGGCGGGAATCTGCGTCATAGCCGCAGATTAACCGCCCCATTATGGATTTTACACGCCGTTATTTGACGATTTTCTCGTCCTTGACGAACATGTTGGCCCACGCACGATCAATCAGGTCCGGGCTCATTTGATAGGGGATGCCCTCAAACTCGCAGATCGAGATCATCTGGTCGATCAGGAAGATCGGCTGATAGTTTGCGTAGATATTGTTGATGGTTGGGTACTTGACCTTGAGCAGATGCACCAACGCGGCCTCGTCCAGCGGCATACCGCGTTTGCGTGCCACCATGGCGAAGATTTTCAGGAAGTTCTCTTGGTTCGGGCCGTCAATCTTGATCTTGAAGAAGATCCGGCGCAAAGCCGCTTGGTCAAAGATCTCGTTCGGGTGGAAGTTGGTCGAGAAGATGACCAGCGTGTCGAAGGGAACTTCGAACTTTTCACCCGACTGAAGACCAAGAATATCCTTGTTTTCTTCCAGCGGAACAATCCAACGGTTGATCAGAGCCTGAGGTGGTTCCTGTTGACGGCCAAGGTCGTCCACGATGAAGATCCCACCGGTCGACTTTAGCTGCAGCGGGGCCTGATAGGTTCGGGCCGTGGGGTTGTAGACCAAGTCCAGCATGCTCAGCGTCAATTCACCACCAGTTACAACAGTGGGACGTTCACACTGAACGTAACGCGTGTCGAACCGCTTGCGTCGCCGCAAGCTATTGGGATCGTCAGCTTCTTGCTCGATGGCGGTATGTACGATTGGATCGTAAACGGTGATCACCTGACCCGCGTATTCGATGGCACGCGGAACGTACACGTTGTCCCCCAGCGCGTCCCGAATACCGTTCGAGATTGAGGACTTACCATTGCCCGGAGGCCCATACATCAATACCGAGCGACCCGCGCTAACAGCAGGCCCCAACTGATCAAGCAGCATATCCGGCAGAACCAGATGCCCCATCGCACCCGTCAACTGATCACGGGTGACCTGAATGTTGCGGATCGACTGGCGTTTCACTTGTTCCCGGTACACATCCAAAGGAACCGGCATCGCACCAAAATATTCGGACTGACTGAGCGCATCCAAAGCGCGCGCCTTGCCTGCGTCAGTCAACTGGTAACCCATTTCGTTGCCACTGTTGGCATTCAGCGTACCAGTCGCCTCGAGCAGTTTCTGCTCGCGCGCGATATCGATCAGTTCCTGCGTCACCGCACCCGGAAGGCAAACCGCTTCGGCCACTTCCGAAACCGTGTCGACGTTTTTGCGGAAAATCGTTTTCAGCAAAATGTCCCGCATCATTACGATAGGCAATTGCATTTCGCCCAGCCCTTTGGGGGTAGGGGGGGCCATTACCGAGGTCGTCTGCATATTCATGAGCGTTGCTCGTCCATCCAGTATTCACGCCATAGGCCCGCATGGGCCGCTTGGTGAAAATCTGGTCTTGCTTTGTGGCATCACCAAGGCAGGGACAAGGCGGAGTAATGATAGTTTACGAGCCGTAAACAGTGCCCAAAATCAAGTAGATGGCGAGGCTGCCGCCCAGTGAAAATCCCATGGGGAATTGCTTGCCCCGGTCCCAACTTTCCCAATCGGGCGCGATTGTCCGCAACGGCGTGTGTTTTGCCAATCTGTGCGTTACGAAAGCGGCCAGCGTAGCCGTCATCAGGATGAACAGAATCACCATAAAGTCACCTGCCCAAACAAACGCTGAAGCCGCTGCGATGAACTTGGCATCACCAGCCCCCATCACGCCTGCGGCGTTGAACAAAATCCCCAGGATCAGAAAAACCGGGATATGAACAAGCTGCCAAAGGTAAGGCGGTAAAGCCATGGAAAGTGGGCCAATTCCGCCTTCGATCCAGTCATTTGACCATGGTGGCAACACAAAAAGGCCGACGACTAGAAACACCGCGGCCAGCGCCACGACCGCGTGGTTCTTGATCAGCATGGAACGTAGGTCCGTGAAGGCCGCGTAAAAGCAGATCGGCAGAACGAACGGCAGAAACCAGCCTGCAGCCACTGCAGGAATCTGCATCAAATCAGGCTTCCTCGAGTGCCCGCAATGAGCGAACGGCTTCTTCGAAATGCTGCGGATGCGTTGCGATGGCTTCGCGGAACAGATTCTTAGCCGTGGTAACGTCGCCTTGCTTTACCGCAGAGATGCCCATTGTGTTCAACAGCAGCGCGCGTTCAACCTGTGACAGGGGCACAACCGGCATGCTATAGTTGCCTTGCGCTGCACGTGCCAGAACCAAGTTGTTTTTCGCCGTGAACAGAGAGCTGTCCTGCCGGATCGCTTCTGAAAACAGGCGTTCGGCTTCTTCGAATTCACCACGGGACAGTTTCGAATATCCCCAGTTGTTCATGACGCTACCGGGACGGGTGGTCAGTCCAACTGCGGTTTCATAGAAATGATCCGCGCGCTTCCAATCTTGGTTGGAGTCCGCAACCACAGCTTCGAGGCGATAACGCTTGAATGTCTCAAACGTTGGCGGGATCGAATCCAGTACCTTTTTTGCCTCGGTCCAATTACCAGAACGCACCAACGAGTCGGCATATTCGACACGGTCGACGTTGCCTGCGCCTTTCATGGTCGTCACTTTTTTCCACGCGGCCGCGGCCTCGGTCGTCCGCTTTGCCCGTGCCAAGGAAATGGCCAGTCCACGCTGCAGGTCAATGCGCCCGGGGTTTTTGGCCGCTGCACCTTGGAAATAGGTTACAGCTTCGTTTGGGTCGGCAGCCGACAACAGAACCTCGTTCAGGTTGGTTTCGTCAATGACGTTAACCTCCTGAAAGGTTTTTTCGACTTTTTCCTCCTCGGTCTCTTTTTCGCAGGCAGCAACAAGCAACCCACAGACCAGCATTGTCGGAATCAAGAATTGTTGGCGCATTTTGCGTCCCTTACTGCTCTTGCCTATGTTACGGGAGCTTGCGAAGCTTGAATTGCCCGTCGCCTTGCTGCTCCAGCGTGTATTCTTGTTCTTCGTCAGTAGTATTAACAGGATTTTCCATTTTTGCGAGCGCTAAGCGAAGATTGTCGCGGATTGCGTCACTTTCGCCATTGTCCAGCGCGAACGCGCGTTGGAAGACCTGAGCGGCTTCTGGGTATTCGCCCTTTTCGATGAGGATGACGCCCAGATTGTTCCACGCAACAGGCCAGTCGGGGTTTTCCGCAACTGATCGCCGCAGCAGAGTTTCTGCGGGCCCCAATTGCCTAAGCCCAAGGTTGGCAGTGCCCATCGCCGCCATTATTTCCGCGGTCATCCCCTGATCCAATGCGGCCCGGGCAAGGGAGTCCAGCGCAAGATCATACTCGCCAGCCGAAAGTAGCCGGTTGCCAACGACCAGAGGGTCTTCAACCTCTCCACTTGGGTCAAAACCTGGTGGATCAAGGCTGTCGTACAAGCTTTTTTCGGTGCAAGAGGCCACCATGGCGATCACCATGGCGGCCCCGAGCACTCGGCGAATCCTGTGGTGGACGCACCTGGACGTTAAAATCATAGAGGGGTTCCCGCGTTGCCTCCTGCGAAGTCCGCGATACCTTTTGCCGAAGGGCCAACAAGAATAACCAGCAACGGCGGTACCGTCAGCATCATTGTGGCAAGTGTCATCTTGGTTGGCAACTTGTTAGCGGCCTCTTCTGCACGCATCACGCGTTTGTCACGCATCTCGCTTGCGTAGACCCGTAAAGCTTCGGCGATCGAAGTACCGAAAGACGCCGATTGGATCATAACCGTAACAAACGAGCTTACGTCCTGAACGCCGCAGCGTGTTCCGAAATCGCGAAGAACCGTATCCTTGTCTTTACCTGCTTTCAGCTCGTAAGCCACCACCTCGAATTCCTGCGCAATGTCAGGGTAGGAGGCTTTCATTTCAGTCGCGACGCGAACAATCGCCTGGTCGAGTGATTGACCTGCTTCCACGCAAACGAGCATCAAATCCAATGTGTCCGGAAAACCAGCCACGATCGCTTCTTCCCGTTCGGCGACACGGCGTGTGATCCAGTATTTTGGCAAGTAATACAACGCGAGCGCCGGAACGATGACGCGAATTGCTGTTTGTTGGCCTGTAAACTCATTGTCGCCGGCCAACACCGTAACAAGAGCCACGCCAATCAAAATGCCGATCATACCAAGCGCGAATTGCGCAAAGTGGAAAAAGCGAACCGCGTCTTTAGAGTGATAGCCAGCTTGACGCAGCTTGAGCTGCATCGCCGAAAGTTCTTCTTGGTCTTGCGGTTCCAGAAAGGTCGAAAACTTTTCCAGTTGTTCGTTGCGGCCAGCATTCCGCAATCTATCGCGCTTGTCCTTCTTCTTGTTGGACTTAGGTGCGGCCGTCGAGCGCTGCAGTTTTTTCAGCGGGTCTTCTGGCTGGTTCATCATCAGCGGCACGGCAACAAGGATCATTACCAAGCCAAGGATGCCAACAACAATGAGAGGACCAAATTCGCCCAAGTTTTCTGTAAGTAAGGTGTTGATATGGGTCAGAAATTCCATGGTGGTATCCTCAGACCTTGATGTTCGTAAGAATGCGCATGACGATCAGGTTCAGTGTCAGCATAATGCCGACAAAGAAACACCCCGGAATGAACCACGGATGATCCAGAACGTCGTCATAGTAACCTGGGTCTTTCACCAGAATGAAAACCAGGCAGAATACAGGGAAACCGGATAGGAATTTCCCAGACCATTTCGCTTCGGCGGTAATCGCCTTCACCCTGCGGAACAGGCGGAAACGAGCACGGATAACCTGAGCCAGTCCAGCAAGAATTTCTGCTAGGTTGCCTCCCGATTGCTGCTGAATGCCAACGGCGACAGACAAGAAGCGTAGATCTTGCATTCCCAGCCGCTGCGCCATGTCTTTGAGGGCATCGCCTACGTCACGCCCATAGGCGCACTCGTCTGCTATTACCCCGAACTCGGTCCCAAGAGGATCTTGGACTTCGTTCGCAACGATTTGAACTGTCGATACAAAAGGGTTGCCGACACGCAATGAGCGGACCATCAGTTCTACCGCGTCGGGCAGCTGCTCTTCCATCATGCCCATGCGCTTCGTGGCTTTGTGATTGACCCACGCGTATACGCCGCCAACACCAATAGCGATCGAGATTGCAATTCGCAGGAACGTAGCGGTTGCCGTACCAATACTTAATCCAACAAACGCAAAGCTGGAAACGAGCACCATTATCATAATCAACTGACGAGGAGAGAACGCGATAGCCGCTTTCTGCGCCTTGTCCGCCAACAGCGAATACAGTGGGATGGATTGAGATTGCATGTGCTGCTGCATCTCTTTGCGCAGCTGCTCAAGCACTTGTTCACGTCCGACGCCCTTTTCCAACATATCAAGGCGGCGGTTAACACGGCTGTTGAGGCTGATGGATTTACCAAAAGCCACCAGATAGATGCCTTCGACAAGCGCCAAAACGGCGACGAAGATCACAACATAGATTAGAGCTTCAATGGGCAGTTGCATATCAAAGTCACCTTACATCGTCGTTGGTTCATAGATGGATGCGGGCAGGTCAAAGCCCCACAGACGGAAGCGCTCGGAATAGTGGCTGCGCACGCCGGTTGCGGTGAAGTGACCAATGATCTTGTTGTCGGGTGTCAGACCAACGCGTTGAAACCTAAAGATTTCCTGCATCGAGATGACGTCGCCTTCCATGCCGGTGATCTCGGTGATCGAGGTCATTCGACGCGAACCGTCCTGCAGACGGCTGGCCTGCACGATCAGGTTCACAGCGCTAGAGATCTGGCTGCGGACGGCCTTGATCGGCATCTCGATGCCAGCCATCGCGATCATGTTTTCCAGACGCGAAATCCCGTCACGGGCCGAGTTGGCGTGGATCGTTGTCATCGATCCGTCGTGGCCGGTGTTCATGGCCTGCAACATGTCGATCACCTCGGCGCCACGCGTCTCACCGACGATGATGCGATCGGGACGCATACGCAGGGCGTTTTTCAGACAGTCGCGCGGGCTGACTTCGCCTTTGCCTTCGACGTTTGGCGGGCGGCTTTCCATCCGGCCCACATGGGTCTGTTGCAGCTGAAGTTCCGCCGTATCCTCAATGGTCAGAATGCGCTCGGCGTCGTCGATAAAGCTGGACAAAGCGTTCAGGGTTGTCGTCTTACCGGAACCCGTACCGCCCGAAACGATCACGTTCAGACGGGTGGAAACAGCAGCCTGTAGATAGGCGGCCATTTCTTCGGTGAACGCACCGAAATTCACCAGGTCATCAATACCCAGCTTGTCCTTTTTGAACTTACGAATGGAAACCAGCGAGCCATCAACGGCGATCGGCGGCACCATCGCGTTGAAACGTGAACCATCCGCCAGACGGGCGTCCACATATGGGTTGGATTCGTCGACGCGACGACCAACCGCGGACACGATCTTGTCGATGATCCGCATCAGGTGTTTCTCGTCCTTGAACGTGATGTCGCTGATCTCCAGCTTACCTGCACGTTCCACGAAAATCTGTTGCGGTCCGTTTACGAGGATATCGTTGACCGTGTCGTCCTGAAGCAATGTCTCCAGCGGACCCAGGCCAGTCACCTCGTCGTAAAGCTCTTTGTTCAGTTGCGATCTGTCTTCGCGGTTCAGAACAATGTTCTTTGTTTCCAACACTTCGCTGGCAATTGCGCTGATTTCAGTACGCAATTCAGCCTCGCCTGCGTTTTCCAATGCGGCAAGGTTCAGGTTTTCCAGCAACTCGCGATGAAGCTCGATCTTGATCTCGCCAAGACGTTCTTTTCGCTTGCGGTCCCGGTCGGAAGCTGTTGGCGCGGCTTCTTTCTTTTTCAACGGTTTCCGGATGACCGCGTTTGCGGTTGGCGCTTTTTCTGCAGCAGGTACAGGTGCTTCGGTCTTTACCTCGGCCTGAACAGGCTGCGCTTCGGGCTGTTTTTTGTATCTTGAGAACACGACGGTTACCCCTTTGGACCTGTGTTACGCGGCTTCGGCGTTGCTGCTGCCAAGGCTGTGAAGCGACTTGGCCAGTTTTGCGATTTCGCGACGTAGAGGGTTCTTTGCGGCGGAATTTGCCAGCGGTAATCCATGGTCTCCGCTTTGCATAACGGGCTTACCGCCGTCCGGCAGTTGCAGATCGATGGAAATGCCAAGGCTTTCGCCCATCCGTTTGACCCGACTTTTGCCGTTCAAATCAGTGAACTTAGGTGCCCGGTTCATTGCAAAACGCAGCTTGTTGAACGGCAACTCTTCGGCTTGAAGGGCCCGTTTCAGGCGCAATGCATTTTGTGCTGAGCGCATATCCAGTTCGATCAGAGCGAAATAAACATGGGCGGCCTGCAGAACCGTCTCGGACCACTGAACCAGGGTCGTTGGCATATCCACGATGACGTAATCGAAGTGTTTGCGGGCTGTGTCGATCACACGCTGAATGTCTTCTGATGTGATCAGATCCAGCGGAACCATGTCTGACGGGGCCGTCAGCACTTGCATTTTATCTTCGTAGGTCTGAAGCGCCTGCGAAAAGACGTCGTCGTCCATGGCGGATGTATCGGACAGCATCTCGAAGACGGTCTCTCTGCGCGGAAGGTCGAGGTAAGTCGAAACAGTGCCGTACTGCAGATCCAGGTCAATCAGACAAACGGTCGGTGCTTCCTTTTCAGAAACAGTTGCAAGTTCCCAAGCGAGATTAACCGCGAGCGTTGTTGATCCGACACCCCCGGCCAAACCTTGAACGACGAAAAGCGCGCCTTCTTTTGATGCACCCTGCGCCAGAGATACTGCGGCCTCTTGGGCAAGAACCACGGGGTCGGGTTTGTTCATGCGGTCGATTGCTTCGCGCAACTCTCCCTCGGGCAGAGGGTAGGGGACGAATTCATCGGCGCCTGAACGCAAAAGCTGATGCAAGGATGCCGGCGTTACGTCTTCGGCGATCAGTACAACTTTGATTTTCTTTTCTTTTGCGCGGGTGATGATCTCACCCATCATTGTCAGGTTGTCCTCGTCCTCGCCGTCAATGGCGAGGGCAACGAATTCAAGATTGTCCGCTTCGGGTTGGCCGAAAAATGCCAGAGCCTCGGCAAAGCCCAAGTCACCCCAGCGTTCGCCCAAGGCGGCTTCCATGTCTTCAATTAACAAATCGAAATTCTGAACATCACGGCTAATCGTGCAAGCCAGAATGGCGTTGTTGTCTTCGTTTGTCGTGGCGCTTGTCATTAACACAATCCTCGTCCAGAGGGCAGCAAGCCGAAGCGAACCTAAAAAGGTTCGCCTTGGAGAGCTGAAGCCCTGTCACGGCGCTATCGGCCGCTTAACACCCAATTGTAGAAAATGTGGCTTGGAACTTAGGCGAGAATGGGGCGCAAAAGAACCAATTGTTGGGAATTGGGCGACGATGTCGCCCAATTCGAATTATTATTCAGCGATGTCTGTCGCGTCGACATCCTGGATGGCGCTTTCGGTCGTCGCGCTCTCGACGTATTCGCGGTAAATGACCTCCGCGTACTTGCCGTCAAGCAGCTGCGGTTCACGATCCAAGAAGCCTGATACTTCGGTCACAGTACGACGATTGCGTCGATCTCTATTCGGTGTGTCGATCAGAGGTTGCGTTTTGCCAAAGGAAACAACGGCTTCCAGGCGCGACCGCGAGATACCCTGTCTTGTCAGGAACGCAACTGCCGCGTTGGCGCGACGCTGGCCCAGGCTTTGGTTGTAAGCCTGCGATCCGACACGGTCAGTATGGCCGTAGACCCGGAACCGTGCCTCAGGGAACTGTTTGATCCAATCGGCCTGCCGCAGAAGAATCCGCTGCGCAGCTGCATCCAACTGTGAACTGTTAAAGTCAAAGTTGATCTGCGTCGGTACCTCGGCGGCGAACCGTTGTCCCAGGATCTGGGCGTATGTCAGTTCACCGGTCAGAACCTGCTGGTTGTTCAGCGTCGCATTGCCAAAGGCACCTTGGTCGACTTCGTATCCGGCCTCACGCGTACATGCGGCGACAGCGACCGAAAGACCCAGTGCTATTATCCACTTTTGCATTGGTCCTATCCTCCTAATCATTCCAGCACGTAGCCGTACGAGCTGCCAAAGCCCTGCTTGGCGACTTCTGATGCGCCACCAGAACCAGCACGTTCGGTACGAGCTGTCTTGCCGTTGATGAACAGATCAAATTCGCTGGGCGGTTTGACCCGATCTGTCGGCAGAGCAAGCGCTTCGCCGCGTGTCGGTGACACCAGGTGAGCTGTCACGATTACAACCAGTTCCGTTTGAGCGCGCTGATATTCAGCACTGCGGAACAGGGCACCCAACACAGGTACGTCACCCAACCATGGAACCTGGTTGTTCAGGTCGGTGAAGTCGTCCTGAATGAGGCCAGCAATCGCAAAGCTTTCGCCATCCCGCAATTCAACCGTGGTCTTGGTCCGGCGCGAGATAAAGGACGGCACGTTGTTACCAGCAATGGTAAAGTCCGAGCTATTGTCGATGCTCGATACGGACGTACCCATTTCAAGGTTGATGAGATCGCCGTCTACAACGCGCGGTGTAAAGATGACCTGAACACCGAATGCACGATATTCGATCGCGATGTTACCGTCGTCCGATGGAACAGGGATCGGAACTTCGCCACCTGCAAGGAACTCTGCTTCCTGACCGGACAGGGCCGAAAGATTAGGTTCTGCAAGGCTGCGTGCAAGCCCTTTGGCTTCAAGTGCTTCCAGCAACAGACGAACTTGCGTCGAACCCGCGCCGAAACCAAACAGGATTGCACCAGTGTTGGTTTGCTGAACCGGAATGTTATTGTTCAACGCGTTAGCCAGTGCACCTGCGGTGTTCAGTGTGTTGAAACCACCTGTTACATCGCTGCCGCCGAAGCCAAGCGATGCAGTCAGGCTTTTCGCAACCGACCGGCTCATTTCAGCGAATCGCACCTTCAGCATAACTTGCTGGACACCGCCAACCGACATCAGGTTAGAAACCCGGTCGGGTGCATAGCGTTCTGCAAGTTCCAAAGCGCGTGCGAGCTTTGCAGCGCTTGAAACCGTACCAGAAAGCACGATCCCGTCGTTCGCGGTGCGAACTTCGATCTGTTCGCTTGGCAAGATTTGCCGCAGACGTTCTTTAAATTCGGAAACATCCGGAGATACCCGAACACGAACGTTGGCAAGCAAGTTACCAGCACCGTCGAACAGTGTCAGAGTGGTCAGACCGGGCGCTTTGCCCAATACATAAATGGTACGGTCCGAAAGCGACGAAATGTCAGCAATGCCAGCGTTGGCAATGCTGAGTTCGGCAAACGGTTCCTCACTCTCAACAACAATTGCGCGGTTCATCGGGACATCCAGCGTTTCCGCTGTGCCCTTCTTCACTACGCGAAGATTTTGCGCCCAGGCGGCATCGCCGACCGAACTCATTACAAGCGCCAACCCCAGAAGGGTTGCGCTAATCCAAGAATGTATTTTCATGTGACCTGCCTCTCCGATCACGCCTCGTTTTAGGGCTATTGCCTTATGCCCATTAACACTGCGCGAATTGCTAATTTATTGCAATAATCAATGGTTTCTGGAATTTTCCTTATGTGGACAATTCGCAACATGCAAAACGAGACAAGCCGCGCGAACTGCGCGGCTTGTACCTGTAAGGCTCTGAAAAAACGTTAGTTTGTGCAGGGAATTACCGTTTTTACGATCTCTGCGCCGCGACGTGTGTTTACGGTGCAAACCTCTTCCTTAGCCTGGACCGGTTCTGGGGCTGTTTCTTTGATTCCCAACAGTTTTCGTTGGTCTACTTCAATGGCGCTGGCGACGGTTTCATCCTGTACACCAACCAAGGCAAGCGACAGGCGCCCCGTGTTCTGAGCTTGGGCGAGCGCAGCAATTTGTTCCGGTGTCGCGGCAACAGTTACAGTGCGCGCGATTGTCGCCCCGGTCAGATCTGAGCCCGCTGTCTGGTCAACAGCGATCAGTTCGATGCTGGTTTGAATCAGACGAGTGATTTCGCCGCGATTCCCTTCGATCGTTCCGCTCAAGGAGCCGGTCCAATATACGTCGACATTGTCACCTGGCCGCAAGAAACCAGAAACGCCCGATGCGACATCCACACTGATCGCGAAAGCCCGCATGCCTTTTTGCAGGCGCGAGGTGAGGCCGGCCGATTCGCCGGGCTTCGTTACCTTCACTTCCATAAGCGCTTCGTCTTTTTCCATTGCCCGCAGGACAAAACGATCACCTTTGGCGTCTTCGGGGAACAAGGCGGCCATTTCAAGGAAGCTGCCTTCTGGAATGGCATCTTCAGGCCATTTCACAATTCTTATGTCTTCTTCCGACAGGCGCTCACCATATTTCAGCGCTCGGTTTGAAACCAGCACATCTGTCGTCGTGACTGTGCTGACGTTCGCAAGAGCATCCTGAGCGGCTTTCTTCTCTCGCTCAAGTTGGGCCTGTGTCTGGGAGATGTAATCTTGCGCCAGATAAACGGCGCCGCCGGCCAATGCCACCCCGACAATCAGGACAAGTCCAAATACTGCGCGCATTCGCGTACCCTCGTATTATTCTGTTCTGGTCACGTCGAACTGTTTAGAACGACTAATGCTTTCTGGATTACCGGCGAATTGTGTCGAAAAGGGGGACAATATTTGATTTTTTTTTCGTTAGTGCCCGGTCCGAAGATCGGTGTGTTCGTCAGTTGCCCGAGCTGATTTCGAAAGACAGATCGCGCACCTGAGCACCCTTGAGCGCCGTGCCGGTTTGATTGTCCACGTATTGGATCGACGGATAGAAATTAATGTAGATGATGGCGCCGAACCCGACGATGCCCGCTGTAAGTAAAACCCAGTCGGCTGTGATGGCCCCATCTTCACCATTCAGAAATCTTGTAAATCTTTTCATTTCTGTAACCCAAGTTTTGCTAAAAAAAAGGGGCCGCCGTCGGATTGACGCGACCCCCTTAGAATTTCTGCGTAAGCTATTAGCTCGACAGGTCCGGATCCGGAACAGTCACAGACACGCCCGACAGAGCGGTGTCAACTTTACCCGCCAGGTCGCTGGTACCCTGACCAACCTGAGTGTAGGCAACTGCTGCCAGGCCAACGATGGCTGCTGTCAGAACAACCCAGTCAACTGTTACGGCGCCGTCTTCGTCTTTGCGGAAGTTCTTGATGAACTTGATCATGTTACGTCCCTCCTAAAGGATCTAAAAGTCAATTGAACCTCGGGGTCTTCCAGAGCTTTCTCTCTCAGTCCGCTCCCGACCGTCTCGGTATGGCATTATGTTTGACGGGTAGGCGTGGCAGGAATTGGGCCAAACCCTATTTTTTTGCGCCGAAGTTTATTTTTTTTGTAATTTCTTTTGTAACGCGTTGAAATATAACAAATAAAAAAGAGAAAATTAACGCGTCCCCTACGTTGCCCGATGCAAAATTGCGCCAAATGAGGCGAAATCGCCCCAATTCACGTTGTTTTTATGGTGTTGTGGGCAGTTTATTGGTTCAAATCACCCAAAAGCAAAAAGCATGAGGCGGGCGAAATGAATCTGCGGGACGTAATGATCCCCTTTGTCCTATCGGTTGTGATGGTTTCATGGCCTGTATTTGTTGTGGCGCAAACGATTGAACCGCGGGGCGTTTACAAACGGGTCAAAGCGCCGACGCCGGGCACGCGCCCGAAGGTGACAGTTCAGATCACACCTGAGGAACACGCAACTGCACCCTTTGCGCCCAGTACCGGGCTTGAGATCGAAACATCGAAGATTATTGCCCGAACCCGTGTGGTACCTCCAAGCCTTCCCGGTGGGCCGAAAAAACCAATCGGCTCGTATACGGCTTTCTGGGAAAGAATTTCACCAGGCGCTGAAGAAGCAGGGGCGGGCCGGCTTGAGGACGCCATGAACGCGCTGGCTGCGATTAACGTTGCCTCGCCGCGATTGCAGACGTTGCAGTCGATTGCTCAGAAGCAAGGTATCGACATTCTGCGCTCAACCGTCGGGACAAACGTGTCGCCTGCATTGGTTCTGGCGGTCATTTCAGTTGAATCCGCAGGTCGTTCCGATGCAGTCAGCTCGGCCGGAGCGCAGGGGTTAATGCAGTTGATGCCTGCTACTGCGAAACGGTTTGGGGTGAATGACAGCTTTAATCCCGGCCAGAATATCTCTGGCGGTGTGAAATATCTGAACTGGCTGATGGGAGAATTCGGCAACGATCCGATTCTGGTGCTGGCTGGGTACAATGCAGGCGAAGGGGCTGTGCGAAAGCACGGGGGCGTGCCGCCTTATACCGAGACGCGTAATTACGTTCCCAAAGTTCTTGCCGCGTTTCAGGTGGCGCGGGCTTTATGCCTAACGCCACCGCAACTCATTTCGGACGGTTGCGTGTTTCAGACCGGTAACTAAGAAAGGCCCGCCAGGTTTGGCGGGCCTTTTTGGTAACGGTAGCGCCGGATCAGTCGACAAGTGTCGCCTGGGTCGCTGCGCGCATCTCTTCTTCGCTGACACCATCAGCAAGTTCGACGATCTTTAAGCCGCCCTCGACCACATCCAGTACACCAAGGTTCGTAATGATGCGATCTACCACGCCCTGACCGGTCAGAGGCAGGGTACATTCCTTAAGCACCTTAGAGTCGCCGTGCTTGTTGGTGTGGTCCATCACCACGATCACCCGGCCCACACCGGCGACGAGGTCCATGGCGCCGCCCATACCTTTGACGAGCTTGCCCGGGATCATCCAGTTCGCCAGATCGCCTTTCTCATCCACTTCCATCGCACCCAGAACCGCTGCTGCGATCTTGCCGCCGCGGATCATGGCAAACGATGTGGCGCTGTCAAAATAGGACGTGCGCGGCAATTCAGTGATCGTTTGCTTGCCGGCGTTAATGAGGTCGGCGTCTTCTTCGCCCTCGAAAGGAAAGGGGCCCATGCCCAGCATACCATTCTCGGATTGCAGCGTGATGTCCTTGTCACCCACGTAGTTGGCGACCAGCGTCGGAATCCCGATGCCAAGGTTCACATACATGCCGTCTTCCAATTCCTCGGCCGCGCGTGCGGCCATCTGATTGCGGTCCCAAGGCATTATGCGTCCTCCTTCTTGCGAGTCGTGCGCTGTTCGATGCGCTTTTCGTGGCTGCCTTGGATCAGGCGGTGCACATAAATACCGGGCAGGTGAATCCCGTCAGGATCCAGCGAGCCGCGCGGAACAATTTCTTCCACTTCGGCCACGCAAATCTTACCGCAGGTCGCGGCGGGGACGTTGAAGTTACGCGCGGTCTTACGGAAAACAAGGTTGCCGGTGTCGTCCGCTTTCCAGGCCTTCACGATTGCAAGGTCGGCAAAGATGCCTTCCTCCATGATGTAAGTCTCACCGTTGAAGTCCTTGTGCTCTTTACCCTCGGCGATCACGGTGCCCACACCTGTTTTGGTGTAGAAGCCCGGAATGCCGGCCCCACCGGCGCGCATACGTTCGGCAAGGGTGCCTTGGGGATTGAATTCCAGCTCAAGCTCGCCACTGAGGTATTGGCGCATGAACTCTGCGTTCTCACCAACATATGAACTGATCATCTTTTTGACCTGCTTGGTTTGCAGCAGGATACCGATGCCGAAGTCATCCACACCGGCGTTGTTGGACGCGAACGTCAGGTCCTTAGCGCCCGAGGCCTTGATCGCCTCCAGCAGCATCTCTGGAATACCGCACAGGCCGAACCCGCCGGCTGCAATCAGCATGCCATCCGATAGCACCCCATCGAGCGCCTCGGTGGCATTGGCATAGACTTTCTTCATGGAAAACTCCCCCAATGACATGGTGATGGGCAGGTTGTGCCGTTGTGCCTCGGGGGAGTCAATGAAATCAGCGGGTTCAGGTATTTCTACGGTATCCCGCTGACTACTTGGTTAGTTGGCTTTCAGGATTCCGCAAGCAATGCGCCCACCGGCACCACCAATAGGCTGGCTGATATGGTCGTCACCTTTTTCGTGAATGATGAAAGTCGACCCGTCCGCGTCCAACAGTGCGTGATCACCGCCATCCAACGTGACCAGCGTGGTAAAGGCTTCCATCTCACCAACGCCGTCGGCACCGACATACATGTTGGGCAGATCGCCCGGCTCTGGCCCTTGGGGGTTCATGAGTCCATGCGCCCCTTCGACCTTACCAACGTGGCCTTTCGCTGTTTTGAACCCTTCACCCGGCTCGCACACGCCATGGCTATGCAGGTGCAGCCCGTGTTTGCCCGGCGGCAGGTCCGAGACTTTTACGTGCAACAGAACCCCATTCGGGCCTTGCTTGGCATGGGCTTCTCCAATCACCTTGCCGTCCGCATTGATGATCTCGGCAGTTGCAGTCTTGTCGTCGTGCGAGGCGTCTACTTGCACCGCGCAGCCCAAAGCAATAGCGACGCCCAATGTGGCTATTCTGATCATGAGTCTATTCCCTTTCTTGCCAACGCATTTTCATGTCGCGTCTGCAGGGGAAACACACAATCTGACTGATTTATTCAGGTACAGGTGCCCGGTGCGTCAGAACGCCATACCCGGGCCTGTTTCAGTCAGCTTTCTTGGTCGCTGCTTTTTTCTTTTTGGGGGCCGCTTTTTTCTTGGTGCCTTTCTTGGCGGCGCGTTCATTGACCAGTTCTATGGCCATTTCCTGTGTTACGTCCTCGGGCTTGATGTCCTTGGGAATGGTCGCGTTGACCTTCTCCCACTTCACATAAGGCCCGTACCGCCCGTCCAGAACCTGCATCGGGCCACCGTCGGGGTGTTCCCCCAGTTCTTTCAGCGGTTTTGCGGCTGCGCGCCGACCGCGTCCAGGATTGGCGCGTTTCTCAGCCAAAAGCTCGACCGCGCGGTTCATGCCGATCTCGAACACGTCGTTCGGGTCTTTGAGGTTGGCATAAACAGGTTTCGCTTCATCCGCCAACTGATGCATCAGGTAAGGTCCGAACCGCCCGAAGTTCGAGGTGATCATGCCACCTTCGGGATGTTCGCCGATTTGGCGAGGCAAGGACAACAGCGTCAAAGCCTTGTCCAGATCCATGTCGTCCTTGCTCCAGCCTCGGGGCAGGGATGCCCGCGGGGGCTTTTTGTTCTCCGGCGTCGGTTCTCCGCGTTGGACATAAGGCCCAAAGCGCCCGGATTTCAGCCAGATTTCGTCTCCCGCATCTTCACCCAGCAGACGTTCGTCGCCTTCTGCGCCTTCACCTGCAATGGGGCGGGTATACGTGCATTCTGGATAGTTGCCGCAGCCCACGAAACCGCCGGTTCGCGATGTTTTCAGGTGCAGCTGGCCGACACCGCATTTCGGGCAAACACGCGGGTCAGATCCATCTTCGCGCGGCGGGTACAATTGTGGGGCCAGTGCTTCGTCCAGCTTATCCAAGACTTCGGAGATGCGCAGCTCGGACGTCTCGCCGATGGCGGCCGAGAAATCACGCCAGAACTTGCCCAACAGGTCTTTGTAGTCGCGGTCACCCGCGCTGACATCGTCCAGTTGTTCTTCGAGGTTGGCAGTGAATTCGTAGCCCACGTATTGTCGGAAAAAGTTCAGCAGGAAGATCGTGACAATCCGGCCCTTTTCCTCGGGGATCAGTCGGTTCTTGTCCTTGCGGACATACTCGCGGTCCTGAATCGTTGTCACGATCGAGGCATAGGTCGAAGGCCGTCCGATGCCCAATTCTTCCATCCGCTTAACCAAAGTCGCCTCGGTATAGCGCGGAGGGGGCTGGGTGTGGTGTTGCAGCGCCAGAACGGCTTCGTTGTCGGCCAGAATTGCGGCCTTTTCCGAGTCTGAGGTCGCTTTGGTGAACTGATCCCGCAGTGAGCTTTTAGCAAAGCGCGCAGGGTCGCCCTGCATGATCTGCGGCAGGCGCTTTTCGTCGTCGTCGGTGACGTCGTCGCGCCCTTCTTCGTAGACGCGCATAAAACCGTCGAACAACACAACCTGACCAGTGGCGCGCAGCCCGACTTGCCCGTCATCGCTGCCGATCTCGACCGTTGTGCGTTCCAAACGTGCGGCAGCCATCTGGCAGGCGATGGTGCGCTTCCAGATCAGATCGTAGAGCTTACGCTGGTCTTCATCCGTGACCTTCAGCGCTTTTGCGTCACGAGACATATCCGTCGGGCGGATACATTCGTGGGCTTCCTGCGCGTTTTTGGCTTTGTTCTTATAAATGCGGGGGCTGTCGGGCACGTATTCAGCCCCATAGCGGTCTGTAATCGCGTCACGTGCTGCCGATACGGCCTCGGGGGCCATGTCGATGCCGTCGGTCCGCATGTAGGTGATGTATCCGGCCTCATATAGCCGTTGCGCGACCTGCATCGCATGACGCGCACCCATGCCAAACTTGCGGCTGGCTTCCTGCTGCAGGGTCGAGGTCATGAATGGGGCGCTTGGGTTGCGCGCAGCGGGCTTGGCTTCGACCGAGGTTACGCTGAGCGCGCGGCTCGTGATGGCCTGAACCGCCAGCTCGGCCTGTGTTGCGTTGGCCAGGTCGTGCTTGTCCAGTTTCTTGCCCGCCAACGTGACCAGTCGCGCCTCATAGGTTTGACCACGTGGCGTTTCGAACAGCGCGCGAACCGACCAGTACTCGACCGGTTTGAAGGCTTCAATCTCCATCTCGCGCTCGACGATCAGGCGCAGACAGACCGATTGCACGCGGCCAGCGGATTTTGCACCGGGTAATTTGCGCCATAAGACGGGCGACAGGTTGAAGCCCACCAGATAATCCAGTGCACGACGGGCCAGATAAGCTTCGACCAACGGCATATCGACCTGACGCGGGTTCTGCATCGCCTCGGTCACGGCGTCCTTGGTGATGGCGTTAAAGGTCACGCGGCTGACCGGTGTGTCTTTCTTGATCGAGCGGCGTTTGGTCAGCGCTTCTTGCAGGTGCCAACTGATCGCTTCCCCTTCGCGATCGGGGTCAGTCGCCAGGATCAATGCGTTGTCTTCTTTGAGGGCGTCGGCAATGGCTTTGACGTGCTTACGGCTGTCGTTGCCGACCTCCCATTTCATGGCGAATTCGTCTTCGGTATCCACCGATCCGTCCTTTGGCGGCAGGTCCCGGACGTGGCCATAAGACGCTAAAACCGTGTAGTCGGGGCCGAGGTATTTATTGATTGTTTTGGCCTTGGCAGGGGATTCTACAACAACTACAGGCATTTAGGGGGAAACCTCGCTCGACGAATATAGCGCCTTCTATGATGGTGCAAAATGTGTAGGGCAAGAGCGAATTGTCAATGCGTTCGTTCGCGCACTTGAATTTGATGGCGATTTCAAACTGATATCACCGAGAAATTTTTAGCTTGGGTGCTTATGCCGTCAATGAAAGCAAACCGCCGGGTTGCCTTTGAATGCGCCCGTCCAACTCGAGATCGACCAGAGCAGGGCCGATCTCTCCAGCCGTTGCCGCGACATCACGAATCAACTGGTCTTCGGCAATCGGAGAAGGGCCCAGACAAGCCAGGATCGCTGCATGTAGATCGACGGTAGCACTTGGCGGTTTGGAGGGCGCGACCGTGCTGTCGGGCTGTTTGGATTGCATCGGGTACGCTTGTGGGGGCAGGGCCTCTACCACGTCGACTGCGGACCGAACAAGCGTGGCCCCATCGCGGATCAAAAGGTTGCAGCCAGCGGCGCGTGCGTCAAACGGGTGTCCAGGAACGGCCAAAACCTCGCGCCCCTGATCCAGCGCGTCTCTCGCTGTGATCAGGCTGCCAGACTTTGCAGCCGCCTCGACAACGACAACCGCCTGCGCCAACCCGGATATGATTCTATTGCGGCGCGGGAAGTGTCTGGCCTGCGGCGTCACGCCCATCGGTTGTTCAGAGACTCGCAAACCGGATCGTGCGATTTTCTCTGCCAGTTCGGTATTCTCAGCGGGGTATACGACGTCGACACCACCGGCCATCACCGCAATTGTCCCGGTTTCCAAGGAGGCCATATGGGCCGCGGTGTCGATTCCGCGCGCTAGCCCTGAAACCACTGGAAAACCTTGCTTTCCAAGCTCACTCGCCAATCCTCGTGCCATTCTGGCGCCGAGGGATGAACAGTTGCGAGCACCGACCATGCCCACTGCAGGGCGTTGTAACAAAGTCAGATCCCCTATGGCCCAAAGGATCGGAGGCGCGTCATTCAGGTCGTTCAGTGCTGTCGGAAAATCGGCGGACCCAAGGCACAAAAGCTGAGCATTCGCTGCTTTTGCGGCCCTGAGTTCCGCCTCAATCACGCCGGGTGGGCAAATTTCATACCCTTCAATTCCGGCAGCGCGTGCCATTTCCGGCAGCGCGGCCAGCGCATTCTGCGCTGAGCCATGTTCGCGCAGCAGCCGACGGAATGTCGCCGGACCAACTTTGCGCGAGCGCAACAGACGAAGCCAGGAAAACCGATCCTCTTCCGTGGTGGGTGGGAGTGTGGGGTGATAGGAAGAAAGCTGCTCTTCGGTCATCCGTCGCTCCGCCTGATTGCAGAACTGGTTTACGGCGAGCAGGGTTAACAGCTTCTGAATCGCTTCAAATTTTTCAAATATTATTTGGTGTGAGCGGCAGATTTCAGTTTAATACACTGAATTTAATGGGAAAAAGTTTGCCAAGAAATTCTGCGCTTTGCGAAATGGTGGGTCTAATGGTCAAAAAACCAGAGCGCAAGGTTAACCCTGCGCCCCGGTGTTTTCCCATTGCTGTTGTGTATCAGGTCGCCGATCCGCCGACCGTCAGCCCATCCATCAATACTGTCGGCTGGCCGACCCCGACGGGCACCCACTGACCGTCCTTGCCGCAGGTTCCCATGCCCGGATCAAGCGCCATGTCATTGCCCAAACCGCGAATGCGTTTCAAAGCCGAAGGGCCATCACCGATCAGCGTCGCACCTTTGACGGGCGCACCGATTTTGCCGTTCTCGACCCGGTACGCTTCGGTGCAGGAAAAGACGAACTTGCCGTTTGTGATATCCACTTGGCCACCGCCAAAACCGACCGCCCAGATGCCGTCCTTGATATCTGCGACCAGCGATGCGGGGTCCGCATCACCACCCAGCATGACTGTGTTTGTCATGCGTGGCATGGGTTTGTGAGCATAGCTCTGACGACGTCCGTTACCCGTGGGCGCAACCCCCATCAGGCGCGCATTCTGGCGGTCTTGCATGTATCCCGTTAAAATCCCGTCTTCGATCAGAACGGTACGCGAGCTGGGCGTGCCTTCGTCATCAACCGATATCGAGCCTCTCCGATCTGGTATTGTGCCGTCGTCAACGACGGTGACACCTTTGGACGCAATTTGCTGGCCCATAAGTCCCGCGAAGGCCGAGCTGCCTTTGCGATTGAAGTCACCTTCCAGGCCGTGCCCGATTGCTTCGTGTAGAAGAATCCCCGGCCATCCGGGCCCAAGCGCAACCTCCATCACCCCAGCCGGGGCAGGGATGGCGTCAAGATTGACCAAAGCGATGCGCAGAGCCTCACGCGCTTTGTTCTGCCAGTCAGCCGGATCAATCAGCCCGTCCAGCCCGACACGTCCACCACCCCCGGTCGAACCACTTTCACGCCGACCGTCCTGTTCGACGATGACCGAGATGTTGAGCCGCGTCATGGGGCGTACGTCCCGGACCATCACGCCATCGGGGCGCAAAATCTCAACTTCTTGAACGGCAGCTGCGATAGTGGCGCTTACCTGAACAACGCGCGGGTCCAGATCACGGGCAAACGCGTCGATTTCGCGAAGGGTTTCGATCTTGACCGGAAAATCTGCGGATTCGATCGGGTCCTCGTCAGTATAAAGCCGGGTATTGGTCGCCCGCGGTGCCTCTGCCAATGTGCCGCCACCGTCACCAACTGCCAGACGCGCAGTTTCTGCAGCCCGTTTCAGGGCCGGGATCGAAACGTCTGTTGAATGCGCGTAACCTGCCACCTCACCCTGAACAGCGCGCAACCCAAACCCCTCGGAGGCGTCATATGATGCGGTGCGCAGCCGCCCATCATCAAACACCAGAGACTCGGACTTTCGACGCTCAACAAACAGTTCGCCGTCTTCGGCTCCGGCTGTCGCAGACTGCAGAACCGCAAGCGCTTCGTCCTTGGGAAGAGCGCTGTCAAAGGGGCGAAACGGGTCGTTGGGCATGGGTTGGGACCTTTCGGGTTTGATCCAGATCAAAAATAGCGTCTGTTTGACGCAAGCATTTTGCTTTATCTACCCGCAGGAATATGGTTTTTAACGCGGCCAAAGACAACGGGTGAGGTGTGGCCGATTCACACCTTTTCGCCAGGGACGCAAAGATCAAACGATCAGGACAGAACATGAAGAATGCTTTGATGCTTTCGGGCTTTATGACAGCCCTCTCCAGCCTTCCCGCCATGGCTCAGGAGCTTGAAATTATTGGCAAGCCCGTCGATGGCGGCCTTGGTTTTCAGCCCGCGGCGACAAGCCTTGCCGAGGGGATCCAGCGGCTGGATGGGATGATTCTTGTCATCATCACAGCGATTTGTGTGTTTGTTGCTGGCCTGCTGATCTACTGCATCGTCCGCTACAACAGCCGCGCCAACCCCGAACCTGCGCGATTCTCGCACTACACTCCGGTTGAGGTTGCCTGGACTTTGGGGCCGATTCTGATTCTGGTCTTCATCGGCGCGTTCTCGTTGCCGGTGCTGTTCAAACAGCAGGAAATCCCGGAAGGCGATGTTGTCATCAAGGTGGTCGGTAACCAATGGTACTGGACCTACGAATACGTCGATCACGATTTCGCGTTTGACAGCTATCTGTTGGGTCACCCCGCAACATTGGATGAAGGCGCGCGCCCTGCAGACGCAGATGTGACACCGTTTGTTCTGGATGATGCGATGCGCGCCAAGCTTGCCGAGGCTGGATACAGCGATGATGAATGGTTGCTGGCGACGGACACGGCGGTTGTTGTCCCGGTTGGCAAGATCATTGTCATGCAGGTCACCGCGTCTGACGTGATTCACTCGTGGACGATCCCGTCCTTTGGTGTGAAGCAGGACGGCGTGCCGGGCCGCCTGGCCGAGCTTTGGTTCCAGGCTGACAAAGAAGGTGTCTACTTTGGCCAGTGCTCGGAATTGTGCGGCAAGGACCACGCTTACATGCCGATCACCGTCAAGGTTGTGAGCGAAGAAGCGTATGAAGAATGGCTTCAGGGCGCCCTGGAAGAGTACGCAGGTCAGCCTGTGCCTTATCAGGTTGCCTCGAAGTAACGTTTTGGCGACCTAACGAGCGAACGCATGCTGCGCGGGGAACGCGCAGCTTTTGCACCAGAAGGACCGGAAATGAGCGACGCAAGCATCAATGCCAGCCAAGTGACCGCCAAGGCGCACGCGGACGAGGCCAGCTTTGGCGATTATTTCGCCCTGCTGAAGCCACGCGTGATGTCGTTGGTTGTGTTTACGGCTCTGGTCGGGTTGCTGGCCGCGCCTGTGCCTGTGCACCCTTTCGTCGGTTTTTGCGCTATCCTGTTCATCGCAATCGGCGGTGGTGCATCTGGTGCGCTGAACATGTGGTGGGACGCGGATATCGACCGCGTTATGAAGCGCACCAAGGGGCGCCCGGTTCCATCAGGCAAGGTTCAGGAAGGCGAGGCGCTTGCACTTGGCTTGGCCTTGTCTGGTCTTTCCGTGATCATGCTGGGGCTGGCAACCAACTGGTTTGCAGGCGCTTTCCTGGCTTTCACGATCTTTTTCTACGTCGTCGTCTACACAATGTGGCTGAAACGTTCGACACCGCAAAACATCGTCATCGGGGGTGCGGCTGGGGCTTTCCCACCTGTTATCGGATGGGTTGCCGCAACTGGAACCATGTCCATCGAACCGTGGCTCATGTTCGCGTTGACGTTCATGTGGACACCTCCGCATTTCTGGGCTTTGGCGCTGTTCATGCGCTCAGACTACGATGACGCTGGTGTTCCGATGCTGACCGTGACCCACGGCCGTCGCGCCACACGTTGGCATATCCTTGTCTACACGGTCCTGTTGGCGCTGTTGGCTGTCGGTACCGCGTTTTCAGGCATTGGTGGTCCGATTTACCTGACCGTTGCCGTGGTGATGAACGCGCTTTTCTTGCGTGGAGCATGGTCTATCTCGCGCCGGACAGAAGAGGATTCGGAGGCCGATAACTTCAAAGTTGAACGAAGCTTCTTCAAGTTGTCGCTGCTCTATTTGTTCCTGCATTTCGGGGCAATTTTGGTCGAAGCGCTGTTGAAACCCTATGGTTTGGGAGGCTGGTCATGAGCCTACGCAAGAGCCATGAACTCCACCATCGCCGGTTCAGCCGCAATCTTGGGGTAGGCCTGACATTGGCCGCTTTCATCGTGATTATTTTTGGCCTGACAATCGTCAAGGTCTCGGGCACTGATTTCAATCTCGCTACGCAAGAGGTGCAAAACTGATGGCGTTGTCAGGTCCTCAGAAGACAGTTGTTCAAACAGTGGGCGTCGTTCTGCTGATGGGAAGCCTTGCATGGGCGGCGGTACCTTTCTACGACTGGTTTTGCCGCGTAACAGGCTTTGGTGGCACGACCGGCGTAGCCGAAGCTGCACCCGAAGAAATTCTCGACCGCAAGGTCACCGTGCGGTTTGACGCCTCCAAGGCCAAGGATATGGCTTGGGAGTTCAAGCCGGTCGAACGAGAAATGGAAGTTCGCATCGGTGAAACCGGGCTGGCCTTCTATGAGGCTTACAACCCCACAGATCGTCCGATTGCGGGGCAGGCGTCCTACAACGTCGCTCCGTATTCTGCCGGAGGGTATTTCCAGAAAATCGCTTGCTTCTGCTTTGAAGAGCAGGTTCTGCAGCCAGGTGAGCGGGTTCAGATGCCGGTGAGTTTCTTCGTCGATCCGGAAATGGTCGAAGATCTGGAAGCAAAATATGTTCATACGATCACTCTGTCGTATACATTCTACGAAATTGACCTGCCCGAGGGCTATGCCGCCCTTGACGCGCAGGCTGATACAAACACGAACTAATGCCTTTAGGTGAGGGACGCTGATGGCACACGCTAAAAACCATGATTATCACATTCTGGCCCCGTCGATCTGGCCTCTGATCGGCGCCGTCGGTGGCTTTGTGATGCTGTTCGGAGCCGTCCTTTGGATGCACGGTGTAACCTCATTCCTGTTCTGGATGGGGCTGGTAGCCGTTCTTTACACTATGTTTGCGTGGTGGTCCGAGGTGGTGGCTGAAAGCCGCGCTGGTGACCATACACCGGTCGTTCGTATCGGGCTGCGCTATGGGTTCATCCTGTTTGTGATGTCCGAGGTGATGTTCTTCTTTGCCTGGTTTTGGTCGTTCTTCAAACATCGCATGTACCCGATGTACGACTATGCCGGCACCGAATATATCCAGCCTGATATCCACGCGGTTGACCCTTTCCACCTGCCGCTGATCAACACTTTGGTTCTGCTGCTGTCGGGCTGTGCCATCACCTGGGCACACCATGCGCTGGTGCATGACAACGATCGCAAGGCGCTGATCAATGGTCTGGCCATCGGTATCGTTCTGGGCATCGCATTTACGGCGCTGCAAGCTTACGAATACTATGAGCTGCTGGCGCACGAAGACTGGGTGTTCGGCGGTGATCAGTTCTATTCGAACTTCTTCATGGCCACGGGCTTTCACGGTGCGCATGTGATCATCGGTACGATCTTCCTAAGTGTCTGTTTGATCCGCGCACTGCGGGGCGATTTCACACCTGAGAAGCATGTCGGCTTTGAAGCCGCTGCTTGGTACTGGCACTTTGTTGACGTCGTCTGGCTGTTCTTGTTCTTCGCCGTCTACATCTGGGGTCAGGCTCCGTTCCTGTAACGCAGGTCAGGTGATCCAACTGCAAAAGCCGCCCTCGGGGCGGCTTTTTCTCTATTCCGGGCGCAAGATTGCGCCCCATACAATTGCGTAGTTGCATTTTCATCTGCTCCGCCCGTAACAAGACGCCGGTTTCTGCAACAAGGTATCCGCCCCGCCATGCACCGCATTCTTTTCCTGCTGATCTTTGGTCTCGCTGGCCTGGGTGTGCTGCTGTCACTGGGTGTTTGGCAGGTGCAGAGGTTAGCGTGGAAACAGACTATTCTGGCCGACATTGACGCCCGGATTGCGGCTGATCCAGTTTCCTTACCGGCAAATGTGTCGGAAGAAGAGAACAGGTACCTGCCCGTCACGATCACGGGTGAGATGGAACCGGGCGAAATCCACGTTCTGGTGTCGGTCAAGCAGGTTGGGGCGGGGTATCGGATCATCCAGTCTTTTAGCACGGCAGATCTTACGATCCTTGTAGATCGCGGCTTTGTGCCGACAACAGCAAAGCAGGCCGAACGTCTGACGGGCCCGATGACCGTAACGGGCAATCTGCATTGGCCGGATGAGATCGACAGCTACACGCCGGAACCCGATATTGACGACAATATCTGGTTTGCCCGCGATGTGCCCAATCTGGCCGCCGCGCTGGGGGCAGAGCCCATTCTGCTGATCGCACGGTCGGAAACTGACCCCGATATCACGCCTTTGCCTGTTGATACGGCGGGCATTCCCAACGATCACCTGCAATACGCAATCACATGGTTTGGTCTGGCTCTGGTCTGGGCCGCGATGACCGGTTATTTCCTGTGGCGCAACCGCGCCCCTGCAAAGAGTGAAGAGCAATGAAATACATCTCGACCCGCGGCCAAGCGCCGGAACTGACCTTTGAAGAGGCGATGCTGACCGGCCTTGCCCGCGACGGCGGCCTGTACCTGCCCGCTGAGATCCCGGTCATGAGCCATGATGAGATCGCAGCACTAGCTGGTCTGCCTTATGAAGAGATCGCGTTCCGCGTGATGTGGCCCTATGTCAGCGGCTCATTCTCCGAGCAGGAGTTCAAGGACATCATCGCCCGCGCCTATGAAGGGTTTGGCCACGACGCCCGCGCGCCGCTGAAGCAACTGAACGAGAACCACTTCTTGCTGGAACTGTTCCACGGTCCCACGCTGGCCTTCAAAGACTTTGCCATGCAGCTGATAGGCCAGTTGTTCCAGGTGGCCCTGAAGCGGCGCAATGATCGCGTGACCATCGTGGGCGCGACCAGTGGGGATACCGGATCAGCCGCGATTGAGGCATTCCGAGGGCTGGACGCGGTGGATGTGTTCATCCTGTTTCCGCATGGCCGTGTGTCCGAGGTGCAGCGCCGTCAGATGACAACGCCCGCCGACAGCAACGTGCATGCGCTGGCCGTGGATGGCGATTTCGACGATTGCCAGGCCGCGTTGAAGGATATGTTCAACGATTTTGACTTCCGCGATGGGGTCAAGCTGGCCGGGGTGAACTCAATCAACTTCGCCCGGGTATTGGCGCAGATCGTCTATTACTTCTCCGCCGCTGTCAGCCTCGGTGCACCGCATCGCAAGGTCAGTTTCACTGTGCCAACCGGCAATTTCGGTGACATTTTCGCGGGCTATCTTGCCAAGCGCATGGGGCTGCCGATTGACCGTCTCGTGGTGGCGACCAACCAGAACGACATCCTGCACCGGTGCCTGTCGGGCGAGGGGTATTTCAAGGGTGAGACCATCCCCTCTATCAGTCCGTCGATGGACATTCAGGTCAGCTCAAACTTTGAGCGGGCGCTGTACTATGCCTATGGCGAGGATGGCGCGGCCGTAGCGCAGTTGATGGATGAGCTCAAGAACGGCGGTTTCAACGTCAGTCAGGGCGCGATGGAAGCGCTGCGTGAGAGTTTTGACTCGGGTCGTGTCTCCGAGGATGAAACGCTAGAGACGATCAAACACACGCTGGCCCATAGCGCTGAGCTGGTTTGCCCACACTCGGCCATCGGCATCAAGGTGGGTGAAGATCACCGTACGGCGGATGTGCCAATGATCACTCTGGCCACTGCTCACCCAGCGAAATTCCCGGCGGCGGTCGAGAAGGCGAGCGGGGAACATCCGCCTCTTCCATCCCGCATGTCTGATCTGTATGAACGTCCGGAACGGGTGACGCGGATTGCCAATGATCTGGGCGCCCTTGAGGATCATATCAAAGGGCATATCGCCGAGTGACTGTCAGACAAGACCAGCTGAAGAACGGATTTCGGATCGTCAGTGAGAACATGCCGGGGCTGCAATCTGCGGCCATCGGCATCTGGGTGACCGCGGGTGCGCGGAACGAGCGAATCGAACAGAACGGCATCGCGCATTTCCTTGAACACATGGCGTTCAAGGGAACCGAGCGGCGGTCTGCGCTGCAAATCGCCGAGGCGATCGAGGATGTTGGCGGCTATATCAACGCCTATACCTCGCGCGAGGTGACGGCCTATTACGCCCGCGTTCTGAAAGACGATGTGGCGCTGGCGATGGATGTCATCGGTGACATCGTTCTGAACCCGGTCTTCGACCCGCGCGAGATCGAGGTCGAGCGCGGCGTGATCCTGCAGGAAATCGGTCAGGCCTATGACACGCCCGACGACGTGATCTTTGACTGGCTGCAAGAGCAGAGCTATCACGACCAGCCTCTGGGCCGCACCATTCTGGGGCCGTCCGAGCGGGTGAGCGCGTTTTCACGCGAAGACCTGTCGGGCTTTGTGGCCGAGCATTACGGGCCCGAGCAGATGATCCTGTCGGCAGCTGGGGCGGTGGATCACGATGCTCTGATGAAGATGGCCGAAGAGATGTTTGGTCATCTGCAACCGCGCAAAGGGTTGATTGCCGAAGCCGCGAAATTCACCGGCGGTGAAGCGCGGCAGGAGAAAGAGCTGGAGCAGGCCCATTTCGCGCTGGCGCTGGAAAGCCCGGGCTATCGCGATGATGCAATCTATACGGCTCAGATCTATTCTACCGCTTTGGGCGGCGGTATGTCCTCGCGATTGTTCCAGGAGGTTCGCGAAACGCGCGGGCTCTGCTATACGATCTTTGCGCAAACCGGGGCCTATGCGGATACCGGAACCACCACGATTTACGCTGGAACCTCGGCGGACCAGGTGGGCGAGCTTGCGACGATCACCATTGATGAGATGAAACGTGCTGCCGAAGACATGGGCCCGGAAGAGGTCGCCCGGGCACGCGCGCAGATGAAGGCCGGAATGCTGATGGGGCTGGAAAGCCCGTCGAACCGGGCGGAACGTCTGGCGCGGCTGGTACAGATTTGGGGTCGGGTGCCTTCGCTTGAGGATACGGTTGCCAAGATCGATACGGTCAGCACAAAGGACGTGCGCGCTTTTGCCGAGACGATGGCCGTACAGGCCCCGGCGGCGCTGGCGCTTTATGGGCCGGTGGCCGGTGCGCCAACGCTGGCAACCTTGCAGGAGAGGCGCGCGGCGTGATGCTTTTGGGCCGACGCAAGCTGAAACTTGAGACAGCGCGCCTCAGCCTGCGTCCGCCGGTGCATTCGGATTTCAACGATTGGTCAGCGCTGCGCCGAGCCTCGAAAGAGTTCCTCACCCCATGGGAGCCGATCTGGGCCAAGGATCACCTTAGCCGCAAGTCCTTCACCAACCGGGTCTATTGGGCACAGCGTTCCGTGGCCAGTGGAACGGCAGTCCCGCTTTTTCTGTTTCGGCGTGAAGATGACGTTTTGGTAGGTGCCATCACGCTGGACAACGTGCGGCGCGGTCCAGCGCAGGCGGGCACGCTTGGCTATTGGACTGGTCAGGCATTCACCCGCAATGGCTATATGCGTGAGGCGATCGGGGCCGTTGTGCATCATGCCTTTACCCGGCTTGACCTGAGCCGGATCGAGGCGGCGTGCCTGCCGGAAAACAAACCCTCGCGAGGGGTGCTGGAAAAATCGGGTTTCAAGTATGAGGGCGTTGCGCAGTCTTATCTGCAAATCAACGGCCGTTGGCGGACGCATGTTCTGTACGCCTGTCTGCGATCAGATCGGCGCGGCAAGACAGACGCAGGGTAGGGTGACCCTGCGGGTCATTGGGGCGCTGCCCCAACCCCGGGATATTTTTAGCCAGATGAACAAGGGGCATGACTTGGTGCGCGGTCGCACTATACTCGGGTCATGCGGTGGATTCTTGCGGTATTGTTGATGATTTCGGGTGGGGCTGTGGCACAAGAGCGGCGACCAAGTCATTGTATCGCCATCGCGGATGCTGCACCGGGAATTGAGTACATCCAGAAGGCTTCTTGGCAAGACCCGGTTCCCGAGTTCTCGGTTCGGATAAGTTACGTTGCCCACGCGTCTTTCCTGATCCAGACGCAGGGCGGGTTGAACGCGGTGACGGATTTCACGGGGTTTATCGGAAGTGCCGATCTTATTCCGGATGTTGTCACCATGAACCACGCGCATAGCACGCACTGGACAGCCAACCCTGACCCTGCAATCCCGCATGTGCTGCCAGGGTGGGGCGAGTTTGGTCAGGGCATTGAGCATCACCTGGATCTGGGCGAAATGCTGGTACGCAATGTATCAACTGATATCCGTTCTGCGTATGGCGGGGTAGAGGAACGCGGGAATTCAATCTTTGTTTTTGAGATCGAAGGATTGTGCATTGGCCATCTGGGCCACCTGCATCACATTCCGTCAGATGAGCAATTCGCGGCACTTGGGCGTCTGGACGTGGTTATGGCGGCCGTGGATGGCGGAACGACGATGCCCTTGCCCGAGATGATCTCGGTTCTCAGGCGGTTGAAAAGTTCTGTTATCATTCCGATGCACTGGTTTTCGGGGTTTTCGTTGGACCGGTTTCTGGTTGATATCCGGGACGAATTCCCAGTTGAACGCGATGGTGTTTCCGAGATTGTCGTTTCGCTGCGCACTTTACCTGACCGTCCCACAGTGGTTGTGCTTGAACCGCAATATCTGATCGAACTGGAATAGGCCTTGTCGCGCTGCCGCAGGTTGGGCAAGGAAGTCCTATGAGTTTGAAGCCTGCCGATGATGCATTTGCCCAGTCTGTCCAGCGTGCGTTTAGCGCGGATATTCTGCGGCCTGTAGCCGAGCGTTATCTTGAGGAACCGCGCCGACGTTTTGCTGGTCAAGCCGGGGTGCTGGCATTGCCGCGTACTGTGTACGAGGTATCAGGGCTGGTTCGCATGGCGTCTGATGCGGGTGTGCCGGTGGTTCCTTATGGCGGTGGGACTGGGCTTGTCGGTGGGCAGGTGATGTCCGATGGCCCTGCGCCGTTGCTGATTTCGCTGGAGCGGATGACCGCGATCCGGGACGTTTATCCGGCTGAGAATATCCTGATCGCCGAAGGCGGTGCAATTCTGGCGGATGTGCAGAATGCGGCTGAACAGGTGGACCGGCTATTTCCTTTGACACTGGCCGCGCAGGGATCCTGTCGCATCGGCGGTAACCTTGCCACGAATGCCGGTGGCGTGAACGTCTTGCGTTACGGCAATGCGCGCGACCTGTGTTTGGGGCTGGAGGCCGTCTTGCCGAACGGAGAAATCTGGCACGGGCTGGGTCGTTTGCGGAAGGACAACACCGGGTATGACCTGCGCAATCTGTTGATCGGGTCCGAAGGAACGTTGGGGATCATCACGGCGGCTTCGCTCAATCTGTTTCCTCGTCCTGCGGGCGTTGGGACTGCGATGATAGCAGTAGCGTCGCCCGAAGCCGCGATCGAGCTTTTGGCAATGGCGCGGGACCAGATGGGAGACGGGGTCAGCACATTCGAGCTGATCCACCGACAAGGGCTGCAGTTCCTGACTGAAGTGTTGCCTGATGTTCGCCAGCCTTTTGACACCCAGCCCGAATGGTCGGTTTTGATTGAGGTGGGGTTATTCTCAGGTCTGTCGCCAACGTCTGCGTTAGAGGACCTCTGCGCCGAGGCTCATGAACGGGGTCTGGTTCTGGACGCCGTTATCGCACAAAGCGAAGGGCAGCGCTTGGACCTGTGGGCCGTACGCGAGCGTATCCCCGAGGCCAATAGGCTGATCGGTTCGGTGTCCAGCCACGACATTTCGGTGCCGATTTCCAAGATACCCGAGTTCATTCGCCGAGGTCAGGAAGCTATCGCGCCACTCGGCCCTTTCAGGATCAATTGTTTTGGTCATTTGGGGGATGGAAATTTACACTACAACGTGTTCCCACCCATCGGGCATTCGCGTTCCGAATTTGATGACCAACGACAGCAGATAAAGCGTGTGGTTCATGACCTTGTGCATGCGTTCGAGGGATCGGTGAGCGCAGAGCATGGGGTTGGGCGTCTGAAGACGGGCGATCTTGAACGATATGGGGACCCGGTCAAATTGGCTGCGATGCGCGCGATAAAATCGGCTTTAGATCCCAAAGGGATCATGAATCCGGGTGCTGTATTGAAGTCGTGAAAGCGGCCCGGGTTTAACCGAGCCGCTTTGTTGATCAGGATGCTGGCAGGATGACCTTGTCGATCACATGAATCACGCCATTAGAGGTTTCGATGTCTGCCTGAACGACGGCCGCATCGTTGATCATCACGCCGTTGTCGAGATCAACAGTGATGTCGCCCCCTTGAACGGTGGCCGCTGTCATGTCGTCAGACAAGTCACCCGACATTACTTTGCCCGGTACCACGTGGTAGGTCAGGATAGCGACCAGCTGATCCTTGTTTTCCGGTTTCAGCAAGTTTTCGACGGTGCCCTCTGGTAGGGCGGCGAATGCTTCATCGGTGGGCGCGAAGACGGTAAACGGACCGTCACCTTTCAGCGTATCGACCAGTTCGGCCGCCTGAACAGCTGCAACAAGCGTTTCAAAGCTGCCCGCGCCAACGGCGGTGTCCACGATATCCTTGTTGCCGCCAGCAAACGAAGTTGAAGCGATCAGAGCGCCAGCAACGCCGGCAAAAGCAAGTTTACGAAGCATAATAAAGGTTCCCTTGTTGGGATGCCTGAAGTGACATCAACAGGGATACGGGGGATCGACAAAACAAGATCACTGAATATCTCTATGAAATATCGTTGATCTGAGCATGCGCTGGGCTAAGCCACGCTGAAGTTGAATTTCCACTCACTTTTTTGTGATGTGGCGTCGTTAAAGACCTTCGAATTCACACAGAACGTGCACATCCATGTCCATGTCTTCCAGCATTTTGCGCCCGCCCAGCTCGGGCAGATCGACGATAAAGGAACAGGACACGATCTCACCGCCCAAACGCTCGATCAGTTTGATACCGGCTGCAGCCGTGCCGCCGGTAGCAAGCAGATCATCAACGACCAGAATTTTCTCACCCGGTTCGATGGCATCGTCATGGATTTCGACGATCGCTTCACCGTATTCCAGCTTGTAGTCCTGACTGATGGTGGTGCCGGGCAGTTTGCCCTTTTTTCGGATGGGAACAAAACCAACGCTGAGTTGATGTGCGATAGCACCGCCCAGAATAAAGCCGCGCGCCTCTAGCCCGACGACTTTGTCGATGCGCTCTCCGGCATAAGGGTGCAGCATCTGGTCAATCGCCATGCGAAACCCACGTGGATCAGCAAACAGCGTTGTGACGTCCCGAAACATGATCCCCTCATGCGGGAAATCGACGATTGTGCGGATGTAATCCTTAACCGATTTGTTTCTGGACATGATCGACCCCTTAGGCGTGAAACACGCTGGGCTGTTTGGCCCATTGGGGTCAGTCATGCAAGAAAAGAATGGCCTCGCCTAGTCGCGACGTCCCCGAATTGCATTCGGCAGGCTGTAGTAACGGTACAGCGGGGCAGGTAGCCACGACAGATGCGGTTTGCGCCAATTGCGCTGGTCGCGCAAAAGAAATGCCTGAGCAGCATGAAGGTTCATTGCCAAAATCCTTATTTATTGTTAGGTGCTCGATAACTACAACTTCTATGCAGTGTATATACAATGCATCTCGTGTAGAATCAAGTGTTAGACGGGGATTTGGTGCGTGGCGAAGAAAGACGGAAAGAGTTCTACAAAGAAAAACAGCCAGTTAGTCTTGAGACTGGATAAAGATGAACGTGACGCTTTTGTCGAGCTTTGCAAGGAATTGGACACGTCCGCAGCAAGAGAAATCCGGCGGTTTATCCGCAGTTTTATGAAAGAAAACGCCGAGAACTGATCTTTAGGCGGGACGTCGCAAGACGGCTGTCGCGATGCCCATTCCGATCAAGGTAAGCCCTCCGAACCGGGTCAGCGCCGCAATCACACCCGCGCGCCCAATCATCAGGCGCAACCGATCGGCCAAAAGCGCATAGGCCAGCGCATTCAACCAGGCCAAAGCCACAAACGTCGAGATGAGTATGAGGAACTGCGGAGCCAGTGGATCAGCAGGCCTCAGGAATTGCGGCACGAAGGCGATGAAGAATGCGATCGATTTTGGGTTCAGTGCCGTTACCGCCGCCGCGTGTCCAAAAACACTGCCAGCGGTCACGTCTTTTTGGGTTCCCACCGAGTGCAGCCCATCTGACGGAGCGCTTCTGAGCAGTTTTATCCCAAGCCAGACCAAATAGGCGGCACCGACCCATTTCAGTACCGAAAACAGAGTTGCCGAGGCCAAAACCAGTGCCCCTAGCCCAAGCAGCGACGCGGTCATGGCCACAAGGTCCCCCAAAGCAACTCCTGTTGCCGAGGCGACGGCGACACTGCGGCCTTTCGACAAGGCGTAGCTGAGGACCAGCAAAACGGTTGGTCCCGGGATGAGTAAAAGTGCAGTAGATGCTGCCACGAAGGCCAGCCAAAGGTCGAGAGACATGAGCGCTCCGGTTAGAATGTCCTGTGGAGCAAGCCCTGATAAGGTTTGAAGGTCAAGCCATTCGTGGCTGTGATGTGCGGCGCATCAACGCTTCGAGCGGGCCATTGCGGAAATGCTTAAGCCAGAATTGGGCAAACACGGCGGAAAGGACGCAGAACGCCAAGGCGTAACCTGCGATCTGTGTTGGGCTAAGTGAGCCGTTCAGCAGACCGACCGCCTCAAGCAACCCCATTCCGATCAGAATGTGTGCCATGTAAAGTGTCAGGCTCATTCGTCCGGGCGCAGTTAGGATGGGTCCAAGACCGGGTTGTTGCAGCTTTGACCACAACTTGAGAACCAGTCCTATCACCACACAGGCCGAGCCTGTTCCGGACAGAATGTAAAACGGCCCCGGCGGGATGGATTTGGTGCCCAGATAAGCCGCTAAATCGGGATCCGAGATGAGAATGCCGGGGAACATGGACAAAACGACGGCGCCGAAACCCCACATGATCAGGCGATGCTGGACGCACAAGGTATGCAGCTCAGTTCGTCCAATTGCCATGCCGATCAGCAAGAAAGATGCCCAAGGCAGCACGGGGTGCCATCCGTTAAAAAACGTGTTTCGTAGAAAACCGGGCAAAGTCCAAAGGTCGGAATAAGTCAGGCTGGTCCAATCCCACCCGCGGTCGTAGTCGAAAGTCAGGGTCAGCACTATTGACGCCCCGACAATTCCCACCGCTGCAAGCCACAGACCGCGTGAGGACGCGGACAAAATAGCAGCGCCAACGACAAAATACAGCGCGTAGAAGTGCAGGATGTCGGCCTCAAACACCGTCATGTTGATCAGGCCCAGGACGAACAAAAAAGCAGCGCGTCGCAGCAACACATCTGAAGTGACGCCGGATAAGCTAATCCCAATTCCAGCGAGGACTACGAACAAGGCGGCGGCTCGCCCCTCAATCGCGTCGACAAGAAAGGACGCAATGTCATGGCCCGGCACAACCTGCGCAGCGATGCGGAAATTGACCAACACCATTCCACAAAAAGCCAGAAATCTGGCCGCATCCAAAGCCTCAAGTCGTTGCATGTTGTCCTCTGCGCTTGCGTAAGGCTTTCTGCCTTGGATTTGTGGCGCAACTGCGGCCAACGCAAGGGGGGTGATCACGAAATCGCGAGCATCTCAAGACGCACGCGGACCACAAGTTCTTTCGCCGATCCGAAGGTTTCTGTAGAAAAGTTAAACTCTGGATTAATCCTCGGGGCCACTGCTTGAAACAGGGTTAGAGATGCCCGAAATCAAGGATGCAACCCGGACGGAGGGACCCATGACACAAGTATATGAGACAAATACAAGTGCGCAGCATAACATCGGCTCAAAGATGGGCCGTATCAAACGCGCTTTGATCTTTTCTGTGATTGGTGTCGCCGCGATCTATGTCGGGGTGCTCGGGTATATTTACTTCAATCAGAAGTCTATGGTGTTTAAACCGGATGGCCAGCTGCTTAGCCCGGCCGCGGTTGGTTTAGCAGACGTCGACGTGATATCGCTGACGATGTCGGATGGCGCAGTGCTGACGGCCTGGTCTGCAGCGCCGGCCACGGAAAACACGCCCACCGTTTTGTTCTTTCATGGCCAAAGCGGCAGCCTAAGCGACCGGGCAGACAGGATGAGCCAAATCCGAGAGAGCGGATTTGGCCTATTGGCACCCAGCTATCGCGGATTCCCGGGGAGCGAAGGTGAACCTTCGGAACAGGCGCTGATTGCAGATGCCATTGAGATGTTCGACCAGTTGAGCAGCGAAGGGCAAACAGTTGTTTTGCATGGGCAAAGCCTGGGAACAGGGATTGCGACCGCCGTCGCCGCACAGCGCCCCGAAGCCCGTCTTTTGGTATTGGAGGCACCTTATACGGCGACCGTCGATGTCGCGGCCGAGCGTTACCCGTGGCTGCCGGTCTCATCCCTGATGCAGGATCAGTTCAGAACACGGGACCTGATCGACGACGTAACAGTTCCAACGCTGATTTTTCACGGAACAGCAGATCAAACGATCCCGGTGCATCATGGTCAGGCATTAGCTGATATGGCAGGTGACACTGCACAGCTGCATATCATTCCGGATGGCACCCACAACGACCTGTGGACGCATGGATTGTGGGACGAGGTTCTGACTACGCTGACCCCCATAAGCGGGTCATAGTATTCGGCCCGCAACCGCATCCAACTTTGCCAGCAAAGCCGGGTCGCGTTTCTCGGGTGCGGTCAGAATGGCGTATTCCAGCGCGCGGTCGCATCCATGCGGGCAGGGGGAGCGGTCTTTACCCAGCAGGGCCGGCAGTCCCTTGACCAAAGCGCGGCCCTTTTCGGCGTTCCCGGTCAGGGTGGCGATAATCGCCGTCACATCAACTTCTCCGTGGTCCGGATGCCAGCTGTCATAGTCCGTCACCATGGCGATTGAGGCATAACAAAGCTCGGCTTCACGGGCCAGTTTTGCCTCGGGCATGTTTGTCATGCCGATCACGTCGCAGCCCCAATGCTCACGGTACATCTTGGATTCGGCCAGTGATGAGAATTGCGGCCCTTCCATCGCCAGATAAGTCCCGCCACGGTGGATCGTTATACCAGCCGCGGTGCCCGCCGTTTCACAGGCGTCGGACAATCGCGGGCATGTCGGATGTGCAACGCTGACATGGGCGACGCAGCCGGTTCCGAAAAAGCTTTTTTCACGCGCAAAGGTCCGGTCGATGAATTGGTCGACGATGACAAAATCACCTGGTGCCATATGTTCGCGGAACGAGCCGCAGGCAGATACTGAAATCACATCCGTGACCCCCAAGCGTTTTAGGGCGTCGATATTGGCGCGATAGGGCACTTCGGTCGGAGAATGCACGTGACCCCGCCCATGCCGCGGCAAAAAGGCCATATCGACCCCATCCAAAGAGCCCGTGAGGATCTGGTCTGAAGGGTCGCCCCAAGGTGTCTCAACCGTGACCCATTCCGCGTTTTCCAACCCGTCAATCTCATAGATGCCTGATCCGCCGATGACAGCAATCTTGGTCTGGGTCACGTGTTCTCTCCGGGTTGTGGTGGATGTTGACGGATTTGTGGGCCGCGGCGCGGTGTTTGACAAGGGGTAAAGGCGGTTACTGCCGCGCCCACAGATTGCGATCCTGTGCCTGCTGCCTAAAATCACCCCATGCCTCATCGAATTCCTGCAGTGGCCATGTCAGATCCTGCGATTGCCCGTGCCGGTCGCGAAAAACAAAGCGATAGGCGTCTCCTGCAAGCATGGCGTCTACGATTTCGTCTGCCGATGTTCCGTCGAATGTGCAACTTAACCCGGTCAGACATCCCGGCCTTCTTGTCCGCCAGACCACGTTATTCCCACCATCAATGCGAAATCCCGACGGGCTGAAAAGCGTGCCGGGTTCAATGCCGAACTCGATCTGCACGCCGTCAGGTGCGGGTGTGATGAAAACGAACTGAGCACCGAATTTAGGCCGATAGGAAAACACCTCGGCGCGGCGGATGTAGCAGCGTTGTTTCAGGTTTCCGTATTCCTCGCGCTCGTCGCATATGGAATTCCAAACGCCGAACGACTGGTAATGGGTCACGCGCCAGTTGCTGGCTGTGTCATTGCCCTGCAAGTCCTGCGCAAACGCTGCAAAAGGGGCCAGTAAAAGTGGGATAATCCATCGCATGGCACTATGGTGCGCGTCGGACGCAGGGTCTTCAACTCACGACTTTGCGAGATGGCCGGTATGCATTTTGTGCATATCGGCATCCCACCTGGCGCAGTGGCTCCAGAGGCCGATGGAAGGTAGAAGGCCCCTTTCGCGCGAATATACCAATCTACAGGACGCCCCATGCCCCGAGCCATGCTGGCAAGCTTTGCCAACCGTATTGCTAAACCCGACCTGCGTTGGGTGCCGGATGAGGGGTTGACCGCCTCGCGTCTCAGGATTGAACTGCTCTCTGGCCTGACGGTGGCTTTGGCGCTGGTACCCGAAGCGGTAGCTTTTGCGTTTGTTGCAGGCGTACACCCGTTGGTTGGCCTCTATGCGGCGTTTATGGTCGGCCTGATCACCGCGCTGATTGGTGGCCGCCCCGGGATGATCTCGGGCGCGACGGGGGCATTGGCGGTGGTCATGGTCGCATTGGTGGCTGAACATGGCGTCGAATATCTGTTCGCAACCGTTGTTCTGATGGGCATTCTGCAAGTCATCGCCGGGGCCATGCATTGGGGGCGGTTTATCCGTCTGGTGCCGCATCCGGTTATGCTGGGTTTTGTGAACGGTCTGGCGATTGTCATTTTCCTCGCGCAGTTGGGACAGTTCAAAGTACCCGGCAGTATGGAAAACACAGGCCACGGCATGAGCGGTGGTGAGTGGCTGTCAGGAATGCAGCTTTACACCATGTTGGGGCTGGTTGCGCTGACCATGGCGGTAATCTGGGCCATGCCGCGCGTGACGCGCATCATTCCTGCACCGCTTGCGGGAATCGTCGTGGTCGCTGCATTGGTGATTGGTTTTGGTCTGGATGTACCGCGTGTCGGCGATCTGGCGTCGATCGAGGGGGGGCTGCCTCCGTTCCATATTCCTATGGTGCCGCTGACCTGGGAAACCTTTGAAATTATCCTGCCATATGCCGTCATTTTGGCTGCAATCGGTCTGATCGAATCCTTGCTGACCCTGAACCTTGTGGGTGAAATCACCGGCAAGCGCGGTGGAGCTTCGCAGGAGTGTATCGCGCAAGGCGTGGCCAACGTCGCGACCGGTTTCTTCGGTGGTATGGGCGGTTGTGCGATGATCGGTCAGTCGATGATCAACGTGAAATCCGGTGGTCGTACTCGTATTGCGGGTATCGCTGCTGCGTTGTTCCTGTTGATCTTTATCCTGTTCGCGTCGCCGCTGATCGAACAAATCCCGCTGGCCGCGCTGGTTGGTGTGATGTTCATGGTGGTCATCGGCACCTTTGCATGGAACTCGTTCAATATCATGCGCAAGGTTCCTCTGATGGACGCCTTTGTCATCGTGCTGGTGACGGTTGTGACGGTGATGGAAGACCTTGCCGTTGCGGTGGTCGTAGGCGTGATCGTGTCTGCGCTGGCGTATGCGTGGAACAATGCCAAACGCATCCACGCCATCACGCGCGAGTCCGTGACAGAGAAGGGCGCAAAAGTCTATGAGATCCAGGGGCCACTTTTCTTTGGATCGTCCGACGGTTTTGTCGAGCTGTTCGACGTGCCTAATGATCCTGAAACCGTGATTGTCGATTTCGCCGACAGCCGCGTTGTCGATCAATCCGCGCTGCAGGCAATCGAAAACATCGCAGGTAAATACGAAGCCGCCGGTAAACGTGTCATGCTGCGTCACCTGAGCCGCGATTGCCACAGGCTGCTGAACAAAGCAGGTCACCTGATGGTCGACAGCGATGACGACCCGGATTACGAAATCGCCGTCGATTACTCAGTACGGACCGGCATTCTGGGTGGTCACTGAGATCACAGAAAAGGGCGCCGATACGAGCGCCCTTTTTTACAGACAGTGCAACCGATAAGGTCGACAGTTTCGCCGACGCACCCGACGTTTTGACCAAACGCTTGGACGAGGTGAAATCCGCCGCCAAAGCGTCAGTCATCCGGACGGTTGAGCGAGAACAATTCGGTAACAACCGAATAGTCCCGATACCCAAGCCGCGCCAAGGGTTGGTAGGTGGTGACATCGAACTTGCCATCGCGAATACAAGCATCGTCCAGATGCACGCCGATAACCTCACCAAAAACCACGCGATTGGCTTCACCCGGCAAGGTTACGATCTGCGTCAGCTTGCATTCCAAAGCTGCCGGGGCCCCTTTGATCCGTGCGCAGGGAATGGTCTCACACTCGACCGGGGTTAGACCGGCATGTTCAAATTCGTCGACATGTTTTGGTAGACCCGCCGAACTGGCGTTCATCGCATCGCGATGCGCATGGGCCACAACGTTCACACAGAACACGCCGGTTGCTTCGATATTGGCAATGCTGTCCTTGCCCCCGATCTGATCGTCTTTGGTGCCGGTTGTGGCGAACATGACCTGAGGCGGGGTGTACGCGACGCCGTTGAAAAAGGAATAGGGCGCCAGATTATTGATCCCTTCGGCGTCCCGCGACGAGATCCAGCCGATAGGGCGGGGCGTGATAATGGCGTTGAAAGGATTGTGCGGCAGGCCGTGGCCGTCTTCGGGGCGATAGAACATATGGTCTCCAAGCGTTTGCCCAAGGCGTATCGAAGTGCTAGGGCGAATTCCAGCAAGGAAAAGAGGGCAGGGTTGCAGCAATTCACCATAAAGCCAGAAGAGCCGGACGATTGGTGGGAAGTCGAGGCTTTATATGACCTGTGCTTTGCGCCCGGCCGCGAGGCGCTGTCGTCCTATCGTTTGCGTGACGATGTTCCGCCTGTGTCCGGTTTGTCTTTGGTGGCTCGTGACAGCCAAGGCATTCTGGCCGGCGCTATTCGGTTTTGGCCGGTTCATGTGGGCGACCGGGATGCGCTGCTGTTGGGGCCGGTCGCCGTGCACCCGACGCATCAGGGCGAAGGGCTGGGTGGTTTTCTGATCCATGAAGGGTTGCAAACTGGACGTGAGAAAGGCTGGAAACGCGTGATGCTGGTCGGTGACGCGCCTTATTACGCAAGGTTCGGTTTCGCGCGCCTGCAGGACGTCGAAATGCCCCCTCCGACGAACCCAGACAGGGTTCTGGGCGTTGGTTTGGTACCAGATGCATGGTCAGCAGTGACGGGGCTGGTAACGCGTTGGTCGCGCTGACCTATTGAAATCCGGTGTGGAACCTCCGATCTCTTTAACAGGAGGATGTTCATGCAGGACGTTGTTCTGATCGAAAAACTGGACCCCGAAGCCGAGCTTGACCGGCTGGCCGCGCATTACCGATCTGCCGGAGGTGCGGGTGTAAAACTGCTCAATAGTTTAGGCGGCTCAGCTGAAAACCTGCTGGAACAATTGCCTGCGGCAGTTCGCGAGGGCTTGACCGGGGCCACGGAACAGGCGCTGTGGATCGCCATGCATGCTGCAGAAGGGTCTCGTCGTGCGGTGCCGGACCAAAAACCGTGGGTGAATACCGCTGTGACTACAGCAATGGGCGCAGCCGGAGGTCTGGGCGGCGTGTCTTCGGCGTTGGTCGAGCTGCCTGCGACCACAACCATGTTGCTGCGCGCGATACAAGGTGCCGCTGCGCAAGAAGGGTTCGATCCGTCGGAAGATGGCGTGAAATTTGATTGTGTCCGTGTTCTGTCGGCCGCAGGCCCGTTGTCGTATGACGACGGGGCTGATTTGGGTTTCTTTTCAGTGCGTTTGACCGTGACCGGCCCGGCGCTGCAAAAGCTGGTGGCCGCAGTGGCGCCCAAGTTGTCTGTGGTGCTGGGCCAAAAACTTGCTGCGCAATCCGTTCCAGTGCTTGGAGCGCTGGCTGGGGGCGGCACGAATTTCGTCTATTCCCGCTATTACCAGCAGATCGCGCGTATCCACTTTGGTTTGCGACGTCTGGCAATCGATGCCGATATTCCACACGATGATCTTGTGCGCAGACTTGCGGCGCGCATGTAGCGCGTTTGCAAGGGCTTGGAGCGAAACGCATTATATGGTAGCGTCTCAGCAATCGCCCACGAAATAAGCGTGACCAGGCAGCAGGGCAAACAGGCATGAACATAGTCAAAAAAGAGCCCGCCAAGTGATAGAGCCAAGGCTTTGGAGGGATGGTACACAGCCAGGTCAGGCTGTTCAGCCTGTGCCGCAAGCGGGCGCCTTGTGCTATCGCCTACTGGATCACGGACCAGAAATTCTGCTGATCACGACGCGCCGTTCGGGTAAATGGATCGTTCCCAAAGGCGGGTTGATCGATGGGAAGACGCCTTCGGAAACCGCAGGGCAGGAGGCGTGGGAAGAAGCCGGGGTAACAGGCGAAATCGGTACGCAGCCGATTGGTGATTTTCTGTATTGCAAAAGTAAAAGAAAACGCGGCGCGATTTGGTATCAAGTCGCGGTGTTCCCATTGCTCGCCCACGAAATGGCATGCGACTATCCTGAGATAGATGAACGCCTGCGCCAGTGGTATTCGCCGCAGCAGGCCGCCGAGCGTGTCAGCGCGCCTCAGCTCGCCCATTTGTTACGACGTGTCGGCTTTTTTGCACATTAAGAGTGCTGTGCAGGGGCTTGCTATTACGGTGTTGGTCAGTATCTATTTGGCAACCCAAAACCGGACGGATCATGATTCAGTATGCTTTGAAATGCAGCCAGGGCCACGCGTTTGACAGTTGGTTCCAGTCGGCTGCCGCTTTCGACAAACTCGCGTCTGCGGGCATGGTGACCTGTGCCGTTTGCGGCGATGTGCATGTCGAAAAGGCGATCATGACGCCGCGTGTCCGCCCCGCACGAAATGCCGAGGCCCGAAAAAGCGAGCCTGTCCAAAAAGAGGATACTGCCAACGTGGCGGTTCCCTCGGCAGAGGTGCAACAGGCCCTGACCGAATTGCGCCGCAAGGTGGAAGAGACCTCGGACTATGTCGGTAAGGATTTCGCCAGCGAAGCGCGCAAGATCCATTTGGGGGATGCCCCCGAACGGGCCATTTATGGCGAAGCCAAACCCGAAGACGCCAAAGCCCTGATCGAAGACGGGGTACCTGTGGCACCCTTACCGTTTGTTCCGACGCGAAAGACAAACTGAACATGCATATCGTGATTACCGGAGTTAACCGTGGAATCGGCAAATCTCTGGCAGATCGCTATCGGGCACAGGGGCACGATGTCACTGGCACGTCCAGAGATGGCACTGCTGATGTGACGCTGGATGTCACCGATCCTGCTCATCACAAGGCGATGGCCGCGCAGTTGGATGGCAAGGCCATTGATCTGCTGGTGTGCAATGCCGGAGTGTATCTCGACAAAGGGCACGGCATGGATGGTTATCCGGCCGAAATGTGGGCGCAAACCTTTGCGGCCAATGTGACGGGGGTGTTCCTGACCGTTCAGGCATTGTTGCCACAACTGCAGGTCGCCAAGGGAAAGATCGCTATCCTATCATCGCAGATGGCGTCACATACGCGCGCACCGGGCGGCAGCTATATCTACAGGGCGTCCAAGGCCGCCGTTTTGAACCTGGGGCGTAACCTTGCGACAGACCTTCGGACGGATGGCATTGCCGTTGGGATCTACCATCCAGGATGGGTCCAAACGGATATGGGGGGCGCTGCTGCAGAAATACCTGTGGAACAGGCCGTTCAGGGCCTGATGGATCGGTTTGATGCGTTATCCTTGGACAACACCGGATGTTTCGAAACTTTCGAAGGCGAACCGCACGCCTACTGAGCGGTAAGCGCAGCCGTGGGAATTTCGTAGACCTCGCCTGGCTCCACAAAAATGACCATGACATCACCGCGCGTTTCATAGCTGAGCTTGGATGTCGAGTTGGTGGAATCCGGTATTCCGTCGGTGAAATAGATGTTGCGTACGTCACCGTTACCCATGCCAACGGCCAGTGTCGCGCTGCCGTCGTCGCGGCGGCGAAGCTCGGCGTTGCAGCTGCGCAAGGGCTGACCCGCTAGGGTAGCGCAGGGAACGGTTCCAAGGGCATTTTGACCATCGGTCCCGGCCAACGTTGAAACCTGAGCCACCGCAGAGGTGGCGACGAGGGCAAAGGCAATGGTGAGACAGCGCATGGAAAACCTCATGGAAAATCAGATGCAGATAAGCTGACATTGTGTTGTTGGGATGTAAAGCGGCCTGCGATCCTTGGCGAAACCGTTTTGAACACTTGCCCTTACGGCCCCCCTCGCATAAGACGCACGGGATCTGAATTCCAAGGCGCGGAGACAATTGCCCCCATGCCCGTACTCGTGATGAAATTCGGCGGCACTTCGGTCGCCAATCTTGACCGCATCCGCCGCGCTGCGAAACGTATCGGCGTTGAGGTGGCAAAGGGCTACGATGTCATTGTCATCGTCTCGGCAATGTCGGGTAAGACCAATGAATTGGTTGGCTGGGTCAACGAGACATCGCCGCTGTTCGACGCGCGGGAATATGATGCCGTTGTGTCGTCGGGCGAGAACGTGACCGCCGGTCTGATGGCTCTGACTTTGCAGGAAATGGATATTCCTGCACGCAGCTGGCAGGGCTGGCAAGTACCGCTATTGACCACAAGCGCGCACAGCCAGGCGCGGATCGAAGACATCCCCACACATAACCTGTCCCAGAAATTCGATGAAGGTATGCGTGTGGCTGTCGTGGCCGGGTTCCAGGGGATAAGCCCGGAAGGACGCATCACTACTTTGGGGCGGGGTGGCTCGGACACGACCGCCGTTGCCTTTGCCGCCGCATTCGAAGCCGATCGGTGCGATATCTACACAGATGTGGACGGCGTCTACACGACGGACCCGCGCATCTGCGAAAAGGCGCGCAAGCTGGATCGTATTTCGTTCGAAGAGATGCTCGAGCTGGCCTCATTGGGGGCCAAGGTGCTGCAGACCCGCTCGGTCGAGCTGGCGATGCGCTACAAAGTGAAACTGCGTGTTCTTTCAAGTTTCGAAGAACAATCCGACGAGGCCGGCACGCTGGTCGTCGACGAGGAGGATATCATGGAATCTAATGTTGTGGCTGGTGTGGCCTATTCCCGCGACGAGGCCAAGATGACCGTCGTTTCCGTGGCAGACCGCCCCGGTATCGCCTCGATCATCTTTACCGCGCTCAGCGATGAGGGCGTAAATGTCGATATGATCGTCCAGAACATCTCGGATGAGGGGCGCACGGATATGACGTTTTCCTGCCCCACCGATCAGGTCGCGCGCGCTGAAAAAGCGCTGCTGGCGATCAAGGAAGCAGGCGAGTTGAACTATGCCGAGCTGGTTGCCGACGAAGATGTCTGCAAAGTTTCTGTGGTTGGCATCGGCATGCGTTCGCAGTCGGGCGTTGCGGCCAAGATGTTCAAGGTGCTCTCGGATGAGGGGATCAACATCAAGGTGATCACGACGTCCGAGATCAAGATCTCTGTACTTGTTGACCGGAAATACATGGAGCTTGCGGTTCAGGCTCTGCACGATGCGTTTGAGCTGGACAAGGCGGCTTGAATTGAACCTTAGGTGGTTGGCATTCGCAGCCCTATGATATTCAAGGTCTTTGGGCTGCTAAGCCTTGCTCCCGCCGCGCCCCGTGGTGACACTTCTGCTTTGCAAACCCGGTGACTTCTTCTTGGTTGAAGCAGGTTGAGAAAAGCGCTGTAAGAGATTGTGGTTGCTTGTATTTCGATGCGCGGGGATGTGGTATTAAAGGCTGCAAAGTGTTCTATCTAGAACCGCGCTGAAATGCCGTTAAGATTGACGATGTAAATATCTCCGGTTTCATCTGGGATTTTGCTCGCCTATAGATAGAGGCGAGGAATGGTTTGGGTGGAACCTAATGGCGGACGGCACCGAAACAGAATCCCGCAAGCTGCTGGGACGGCTGCGCGAGGAGATGGCGAGCGAAGCTGCCGGTCAGGAACGCCTTGACCGAATTACGCACCTGATCGCGGATAGCATCAGGGCTGAGGTCTGCTCGATCTACCTGTTTCGTGATGATGAAACGCTGGAGCTGTGTGCCACCGAAGGTCTTTCACCCGAGGCTGTTCACAAGACCCGCATGCGTATGGGTGAGGGGCTGGTTGGCCGCGTTGCCAAGTATGGCAAGATCGTAAACACCCCGGATGCGCCATCGGCCAAGGGCTTTCGCTATATGCCCGAAACGGGCGAAGAACGGTTTTCCTCTTTTCTGGGTGTTCCGGTTCAGCGCCTGGGTGAAAAGCTGGGTGTGCTTGTCGTTCAGTCCCGCGATGCCCGAGAGTTTTCGGCAGACGAGGTCTACGCGCTGGAAGTTGTTGCGATGGTTCTGGCCGAGATGGCCGAACTGGGCGCATTCGTTGGTGAAGGGGCTGCCCTGTCGCCGCGACACCAGCAATCGGTGCAGCTAACCGGGGGGCCGGCTCAGGAAGGATCGGCCGAAGGGCATGTATGGCTGCATGAGCCGCGCGTCGTAGTAACGAACCCGATCGCCGACGACCCGCAGCGAGAAAGCGAACGTCTGAACGAGGCGATCGACGAACTGCGCGTTGGCGTCGACAAGATGCTCGAGATTTCCAGAGATGGCGACACGGAGCAGCTGCAGGTTCTGGAAGCCTACCGCATGTTTGCCAACTCCAAAGGCTGGATGCGCCGTATGGAGGAAGACATCGCACGAGGCCTAAGCGCCGAGGCCGCGGTGGAAAAAGAGCAGTCGCAAGCCCGTGCACGCATGGGCCAAGTCACAGACCCGTATTTGCGCGAACGGTTGGCGGATCTTGATGATCTCAGCAATCGTTTGTTGCGCATCCTGACTGGGCAAGGCAACACTAACGGCGCCGACCTGCCGCCTGACCCGATTTTGATCGCGCGCAACATTGGTCCTGGCGATTTGCTGGAATATGGCCGCTCGTTAAAAGGCATCGTGCTCGAAGAGGGTTCGGTGGGCAGCCACGCCACAATCGTCGCCCGAGCTTTGGCTATCCCCCTTGTGGTGCATGTTGGTCGTATCACGACCGAGGCGCTGAACGGTGACCACATCCTTGTTGACGGTGATCAGGGCACGGTGCACTTGCGCCCCGAAGATACGGTCGTAACCGCGTTCCGCGACAAGATTGCGATGCAAGCCCAGGCGCAAGAGCGCTATGCGTCGATCCGTGAGACCCCGACTGTCACGCGTGACGGGGAGCGCATGCACCTTGTTATGAATGCCGGTCTGATGGCGGATCTGCCCTCGTTGGGGAATTCCGGTGCCGAAGGCGTGGGCCTGTTTCGGACCGAGCTTCAGTTCCTGATCCGAAACCAGATGCCCAAACGTTCAGAACTGGTGACACAGTATCAACGGGTTCTGGATGCAGCCGGGGAAAAGCGGGTTGTCTTTCGCACGCTGGATATCGGCTCGGACAAGGTTTTGCCGTACATGAAGCATGTGGATGAGCCTAATCCCGCGCTGGGCTGGCGCGCGATTCGGGTTGGTCTGGACAAGCGTGGCGTGATGCGCATGCAGTTGCAGGCGTTGATGCGGGCGGCCAATGGCCGTCCTTTGACCATCATGTTTCCATTTGTTGCGCAGGCAGACGAGTTCCGCGAGGCAAGGTGGGAAGTCAGGAAAACGATCGAGCGTGAAAAACGTCTGGGCCACGCATTGCCCGAGAAAATCGAGGTTGGTGCGATGTTGGAAACGCCCTCTTTGGCGTTTGCCCCTCAGAAATTCTTTGACGAGGTCGATTTCGTCTCGATTGGCGGCAACGATCTGAAACAGTTCTTCTTTGCCGCAGACCGCGAGAACGAGCTGGTCCGCCGCCGGTATGATACGCTGAACGTCAGTTTTCTAAGCTTTATCGAGCGTATCGTGGAACGCTGCAATATCTCGGACACACCGCTAAGTTTCTGCGGAGAGGATGCTGGTCGCCCGGTTGAGGCACTTTGTCTTGCGGCGATGGGTATCCGAACGCTGTCGATGCGTCCGGCATCAATTGGCCCGGTAAAAAGCGTATTGTTACGCGCCGATTTGCAATCGCTGCGCAAGATCATCGCCGATGCGCGTCATCGCGGCGAACAATCCGTGCGACCGGCCGTCATGGAATGGCTTCGCAGTCAGGGTTGATCACGGCCGCAGCCTTGAAATTAATTTCGACTCCGGTGTTGATTTATGTGCTGGTTTTTAATAGTTCCACAGTGAATGTTAGCGATAACATTTCTGATATCGCTATTCTAGGCCGCAATGTACAGGCCGATGAGAACTGGAGGAGACCCTAGATGGTTTCACGCGTAATTCCGGTAGATGCGTTTGATCTGGTGCTGTTCGGGGCGACAGGCGATCTGGCCCAACGCAAGATTTTGCCGGGTCTTTATCACCGTTTCGAAGTTGGTCAGATGCCAGAGGGTGCTCGCATCATTGGTACGGCTCGTTCTGATTTGAACAGTGAGGGTTTTCGCGATCAACTGCGCGCCTCGGTTCATGAATTCGCTCCGCATTTCGACAAGGACACGTTGGACCGCTTTCTGACGCATGTGGAATATGTCCCGGTGGATGCGTTGGGCGAGCCCGGCTGGTCAGACCTAGCCAAGTTATTGCGACCAGACGTCGTACGTGCATTTTACCTGTCGGTGGGGCCAAGCCTGTTTCCGGGCATTGCGCAGCGTCTGAATGACACTGGCCTGGCCACACCCGATAGTCGGATTGTGGTCGAAAAACCGTTTGGTCACGATCTGGCGTCGGCCAAAGCCTTGAACGAAGGATTGCGCGCCTGTTTCGAGGAACACCAGATTTACAGGATCGACCATTATCTGGGTAAAGAGACCGTACAAAACCTGATGGCGCTGCGGTTCGCAAACTCTCTGTTCGAGCCGTTGTGGAACGCAACTCATGTCGACCACGTCCAGATCACGGTGGCAGAAACCGTAGGGGTTGAGGGGCGGGGCGCCTACTACGATCAGTCCGGCGCGATGCGGGATATGATCCAGAACCATCTGGTGCAGCTTTTGTGCCTGACCGCGATGGAGCCGCCATCGAAATTCGCACCCAACGCAGTGCGGGATGAAAAGGTCAAAGTCATCGAGGCGTTAGAGCCGGTCGCGCCAAGCGATATTGCACGTGGCCAGTACCGCACCGCCAACGGTGGCGACGGTTACCTGGATCACGTCGGTGATCCTGCCAGCCGTACGGAAAGCTACATCGCCCTAAAGGCCCATATCGGAAACTGGCGCTGGGCTGGGGTGCCGTTCTATTTACGTACGGGTAAACGTTTGCGGGCGCGCGAATCCGAGATCGCAGTTTTCTTTCGGGATCCACCCCATACAATATTCCCAAATGTTGGACCCTTGCACGGCAACGTGTTGGTAATTCGTCTGCAACCGGATGAGGGGATAACCTTGCGGACAACGATCAAAGAGCCGGGACAAGGCGGGTTTCGCCTGTCCGATGTTGCGCTGGACATGAGCTTTGCAGACGCGCTGGGCGATGGATCAAAGTCTCCGGACGCTTACGAACGGCTGATCATGGACGTCATTCGCGGCGATCAGACGTTGTTCATGCGTGGGGACGAGGCCGAGGCCGCTTGGGCTTGGGTCGACCCCATCATTCAAGGATGGGAGCAGCGCGGGGACCGCCCTTCGAAATATGATCAGGGCAGTTCCGGCCCGGAAGAAGCACTGATGCTGATGCATCGCGATGGTCGCCGTTGGCGCCAGATCGGAGGTTAACCGTGGTTCATTCAGTCATTTCCGATGTCACTCAACGCATCATCGACCGCAGCACCGACTTGCGTGGCCCGCATCTGGAACGGATGGAACAGGCCAAGTCCAAGGGCCCGGCACGCGCCCATCTGTCCTGCAGCGGTCAGGCCCATGCCTATGCCGGAGCGGGCGAAGATCAACACTCCATGGCGACCGGTACGGCGGGCAATCTGGGTATCGTCACCGCCTATAACGACATGCTCTCGGCCCACCAGCCGTTCGAACGCTACCCCGGGCTGATCCGCGATGCGATCCGAGCCGCGGGCGGTACCGCACAGGTCGCGGGTGGGGTGCCCGCCATGTGCGACGGCGTCACGCAGGGCGAGGCGGGGATGGAATTGTCGCTGTTCTCGCGTGACGTGATTGCGTTGGCGACTGGTGTGGCGCTCAGCCACAACACCTATGACGCGGCCGTTTTCCTAGGTGTCTGCGACAAGATCGTGCCGGGTCTGATCATTGGCGCTCAGGCGTTTGGTCATCTGCCCGCCGTTTTCCTGCCCGCAGGTCCAATGACCAGCGGTTTGCCTAATGATGAAAAGGCAAAAGTCCGTCAACAATTCGCCGCTGGCGAGGTGGGGCGCGATGCGTTGATGAAGGCGGAAATGGCCGCATATCATGGGCCGGGCACCTGCACATTTTACGGCACAGCAAATACCAATCAGATGCTGATGGAATTTATGGGGCTGCACCTTCCGGGATCCAGCTTCATCAATCCCAACACGCCGCTTCGCGATGCCCTGACTGAGGAAGGCGCGCGCCGTGCGCTGTCGTTGAGTGCCTTGGGCAATCACTATACCCCCGTGTGCCAGATTCTTGACGAGCGTGCTTTTGTAAACGGGATTGTTGGCTTGATGGCGACGGGTGGTTCGACCAACCTTTTGATTCACCTGATCGCCATGGCGCGTGCAGGTGGTATCGTTTTGGATTGGCAGGATTTTTCAGATATTTCCGCCGTCGTCCCCTTGGTGGCGCGGGTCTATCCCAATGGTTTGGCAGATGTGAATCACTTCCATGCTGCCGGTGGTTTGGGCTTTACGATCAGCACCCTGCTGGAAGGCGGGCTGTTGCATCCTGACACCCTTACCGTCGCCGGGCAGGGTTTGCACAACTACACCAAAGAACCCAAGCTGATAGACGGAGAGCTGATCTGGGAAGAGGGCGCAGGTCACTCTTTGAACGATAAAATCGTCCGTCCCGCCAGCGACCCGTTCCAACCTACCGGCGGTCTGTCTCGCCTGACGGGCAATCTGGGTACGGGGGTCATGAAAGTCTCGGCGGTTGCGCCCGAACATCAGGTGGTCGAGGCACCCGTGCGTGTCTTTCATGATCAGGACGATGTCAAAGCGGCCTTCAAGGCCGGAGAGTTTACGGGTGATGTAATCGTGGTTGTTCGGTTCCAGGGCCCCAAGGCCAACGGGATGCCGGAACTGCATTCGTTGACGCCAATGCTGTCAATCCTGCAGGGGCGGGGCCAAAAGGTGGCGCTGGTCACTGACGGTCGCATGTCGGGTGCGTCGGGTAAGGTGCCCGCAGCAATCCATGTATGCCCCGAGGCATTGGATGGCGGCGCGATTTCTTACCTGCTAGACGGGGATGTTCTACGAGTGGATGCCGTCAAAGGAGAGTTGGAAATTCTGACCCCCGGTGTTCTTGACCGTGCTCCGGCAACTGCGGACCTCTCGGCCAACCAGCACGGCGTGGGTCGTGATCTTTTTGGCGCGTTCCGTCAGAATGTCGGCTCGGCCGATACAGGCGCCAGTATTTTCGGAGTTTAAGCTCATGTCCAAAACCCAACGCACCCGCGAGATTTGCGCACTGGCCCCAATCGTTCCGGTTCTGGTCGTCGATGACGTCGCCCATGCACGCCCTTTGGCCGAGGCGTTGGTCGCTGGCGGGCTTCCTGCGCTCGAAGTCACTTTGCGTACCCCCGCGGCGCTTGATGTCATACGGGCGATGGCCGATGTGCCCGGTGGAGTTGTCGGCGCAGGTACACTGGTCACGCCCGAGGATGTTCGTGCAGCCAAGGCCGCCGGTGCGCAATTCGGTGTCTCGCCCGGCGCAACGGATGCTTTGATCGCGGCATGCGAGGCGGAAGACCTGCCTCTTCTCCCCGGCGCTGCGACGGCGAGTGAGGCAATGGCCCTTTTGGAAAAAGGGTACGACATGCTGAAATTCTTCCCGGCTGAGGCATCGGGCGGAGCACCTGCGTTGAAAGCAATTGGCGCGCCGCTGCCACAGATCACATTCTGTCCAACCGGGGGTGTGTCGCCGTCAAACGCAAGGGATTATCTGGCTTTGTCCAACGTTGTTTGCGCAGGTGGTAGCTGGGTCGCACCCAAACAGATGGTTCTGGACGGCGACTGGTTCGGCATTCAAAGCCTGGCTCGGGATGCCTCGCAGCTGATGGATTGACGCCGCGCAGTGTAGCGCTAGGGTAGGCGTCAATTCATACAGGTTGCCCTCATGACAAACCAAATCTCTCTCGCGCATGGGCGCGAGTACTTGGCCATTCCTGGCCCTTCGGTGATGCCCGACGCCGTGTTGCAGGCGATGCATCGCCCTTCGCCCAATATTTACGAGGGCGAACTGGTCGAGATGATGCCCGCCCTGTTGCAAGACCTGCGTCGCGTGGCATGCACTGACCATAACGTCGCGATCTATATCGCCAACGGTCACGGCACATGGGAGGCCGCGCTGTCCAACGTCATTGCTCCGGGTGAAACCGTTCTTGCGCCCGCATCGGGTCGGTTTACGCATGGCTGGGCTGAGATGGCCGAGGGGATTGGGGCAAAGGCTCAGATCATAGATTTCGGTCAGGCGTCACCCTGGGATTTCGACCGGATTGCAGATGCGCTGCGTGCGGATGTGCAGCATGAAATCAAGGCGGTGCTTGCTGTCCATGTCGACACGTCGACTTCGATCCGCAACGACATTCCGGCGCTGCGCGCTCTGCTCGACGATTTGAACCACCCCGCCTTGCTGATGGCGGATTGTATCGCCTCGCTCGGGTGCGATCGGTTCGAGATGGACGCATGGGGGGTCGATGTGACGGTGACCGCCTGCCAAAAGGGCCTTATGACCCCTGCTGGTATGGGTTTTGTTTACTTTAACGAGAAGGCTCAGGCGAAAAGGGCGACCATGCCGCGGGTCTCGCAATACTGGGACTGGCAGCCGCGCGCAAACCCGGATCTGTTCTATCAGCATTTCAACGGAACGGCGCCAACGCACCATCTTTATGGCCTACGGGCAGCGCTTGACCTGATCCATGCTGAGGGTATCGAACATGTTTGGGCCCGCCACGAACGCATAGCCCAAGCCATATGGGCTGCCTGTGAAACATGGGCCGAGGGCGGCGCGCTAAACCTCAACGTCGCGGACCGTGCATATCGTAGCCATGCCGTTACTGCATTGCGCTTGACCGAAGGGCGCGGCACGCCGCTGCGTAAGTACACTGAAAACCAACTTGGATTGACGCTCGGTATCGGGTTGGGGATGGAGGATTGGGACGGCTGTTTCCGTCTTGGCCATATGGGCTATGTAAATGGGCAGATGATTATGGCGATGCTGGGTGGCATGGAGACGGCTTTTGCCGCATTGGACATCCCGCGGGGCAAAGGGGCGTTGGATGCGGCGGCCGCTGCTTTAGCCGCCTAACCAACCCTCAAACGTCAGTTATGTTCGGGCGTCGGCCAGCGCCTTTGGCAAAGCTGCGGCAAAGGCATCCAAGTCTGCGTCGTCGCCACAACTGATCCGAATACAACGGTTTTGGGGCGCGGCGAATGGCATTCGTACAAAAATTCCCCGCGCGACCAAGGCATCCAGAACAGCTTTGGCGAATACACCGTTCTGGCCACAATCGATCGCAACGAAGTTGGTGGCAGAGGGCAGCGGCTCCAACCCGTTTTCCCGCGCGATCTGGCCGATACGGTCGCGGGCAACGACAATCTTGTCCTGCACATGGGCCAACCATGCGTCATCGTGCAAAGCGGCCAATGCTCCGGCCTGCGCCGCGCGGTTCATTCCAAAATGGTTGCGAACCTTGTTGAATGCCGAAATCAGGCCAGGCGCGCCGATTGCATACCCAACACGCGCACCGGCCATGCCGTAGACCTTTGAGAACGTGCGCATTCGAATGACACGTGGATCATCCGCCGATATCGGGGCTGCCGTTCCTTCGGGCGCGCATTCGACGTAGGCCTCATCCAGAACCAGTACGCAACCGTCCGGCAAGTCTTTCAACGCGGCAACGATGTCCGCGCCTTTGTGCCATGTTCCCATCGGATTGTCCGGATTGGCGAGATAGACCAGTTTGGCACCCACTTCCGAGGCCTTGGTGAACAAAGCGGCAGGGTCTTCATGATCGTCCCGATAGGGCACCTTGTGCAGCGTTCCGCCGAACCCGGCGACGTGGTAGTTGAAAGTTGGATAGGCGCCGTCCGAGGTAACGACGCAATCTCCTGCACCCACCAGCAACCGGACGAGATATCCCAGCAACCCGTCAATGCCTTCACCCACAACGATATTGTCTGCGCTGATCTGATGATATTCCGCCAATGCTTGGCGTAAGTCGTAGTTTTCCGGATCACCATATTTCCAGATGTCGACGTCAGACATTGCCTTGATTGCACTAGGCGACGGGCCGAAAACACTTTCGTTTGCGCCTAGCCTTGCCACAAACGGCGCTCCGCGTTGGCGTTCCTGCGTTTCAGGGCCGACAAAGGGCACAGTGGCAGGCAGAGACAGTGCAAGCGGGGTGTAGCGAGGTTCGGTCATATGGGCAGATAAACGCAAGGTCATCTCTCAGGCAAGCTTGCGTTCCTTGCGGCAACCCAGCACCCTGCGAGACATTACAGGAAGGACTGTCAATGCGTATCCTACTCGGCCTGATCTTTGTTGGCGTTGCCTATCTGGTTTTTTGGCCGGTTGAGGTAGAGCCTGTTAAGTGGAACCCACCAACAGCGCCAGATTTCACTGGTGATTTTGCAGCCAATAACGCGCTGGACCAGCTCGCGTTGATCCGTTTGCCGGATGGGGAAGAAGGGCCTGAGGATATTGCCGTTCTGCCCGACGGTGCGGTTTATACGACGACATTGTCCGGTGCGCTGTACCGAATTGACGGCGACGAACCCTTAAAGGTCGATGACCTTGGTGGGCGTCCGCTTGGCCTGAAGGCCGGTCCGGACGGGGCGCTTTATGTTGCAGACAGTTATCGCGGTCTCATGCGCTGGACGGGTCCGGGCAGTTTGGAAGCTTTGGTAACGGATATTGACGGTGCGCCTGTTATCTATGCCAACCAACTGGATGTTGCGCAGGACGGTACGGTGTATTTCTCAAACTCCACTGACCGCTTTGATTCCGAAACGATGGGAGGGACCAAGCCCACCTCGGTGCAAACAATATGGGAGCAATCGGATACCGGCTATGTCGCCCGTCGCGATCCGGATGGCACGACGCAGAAAGTGACCGAAGGGTTTGTGTATACGAACGGTGTCGCGCTATCGCCGGACGAAGATTTCCTGCTGATCGCGGAAACCGGGCGGGCGCGGGTTCATAAACTTTGGCTGACCGGTCCCAAAGCAGGAACCCGAGAAGTCCTGATGGAAAACTTGCCCGGTTACCCAGACAACATCGAAGCGCAAGGCGATGGGACCTATTGGTTGGCCTTTGCCAGCCCTCGCGTCCCGACCGAGTTTCTGATGCCATATCCGTTTTTGCGCAAAGTTATCTGGCGATTGGGCCCGGCCGTTCGACCCGCTCCGATTCATCGGGGGATGATGATTCAGTTCGACGGTGACGGCCAGATTCTCAGAAATCTGCAGGACCCTGACGGGCGTCTGGGTATTACCACCGGTGGTAAAGTTGTCGGCGATGATTTCTACGTTATGACACTGGATTCGCCGTGGTTTGGCAGGATGCCGGTCTCTGACCTGCCCCAACGTTGATCTGGAACTTCCCGGCCCGTCCGGGCATGGTTGCCAAAACCAGCCGTTAGGAGCCTTTGGATGTCACGCGTTTCCGTTGAGTACAATGATCATGTTGCCCATGTCACCTTGACCCGTGGCGACAAGATGAACGCGCTGGATGATGCGATGATCAAGGCAATCCTGAACGCAGGGCAGGAGGTTGCCGCGTCGGATGCCCGAGCCGTGGTTTTGTCAGGTGAGGGTAAAAGTTTCTGTGCCGGGTTGGACATGGCCAGCTTTGCCAAGATGGCGCATGTTGATCCGCGGGAATGGTTGATGGAGCGTAGCCACGAAGACGCGAATGAGATGCAGGAATTAGCTTTGATCTGGCGGCGTCTGCCCATGCCGGTCATTTGTGCGATCCAAGGCGTCGCCTATGGCGGAGGGCTGCAAATAGCGCTAGGCGCAGATATCCGCGTTGCGCATCCCGAAGCCAAGCTTGCCGTGATGGAGATGAAATGGGGCATCATCCCGGACATGGGTGGGATGGTATTACTGCCGAACCTTGTGCGCTCCGACGTTCTGCGGCTGTTGACCTATACGGCCCGCCCAGTGGGGGCCACGCAGGCCGCAGAGTGGGGGCTTGTGACCAAACTGTCAGATGACCCTTTGACCGAAGCTATCGCCTTGGCCGAGAACATTGCGGGTCAAAGCCCGTCGGCCATTCGTGCCGCAAAACGGCTGATCGAGGTTGCGGAAACCCAAGGTCGCGCCGAAGTTCTTTTGGCCGAGTCCTCCGAACAGGTCGAACTGATCGGCAAGCCGGACCAGATGGAGGTGGTGATGGCGCAGATGCAGGGACGTAAGCCCGAGTTCAAGTAATCACCGCATGAAGGCCCGCCGCGCATCACGGCTCATGTTGTACCGCATTTCCAGGTCGGCAATGCGCGTCATGGCGGCTTTTCTTTCGTTAGGATCAGTCAGCTGCGCATAGGCTTGCCGCGCAGCGTCCAGCTCTTTCTTGATGTTGAACTCTTCGGGCAGCACACCGGCTTGCGCCATGATCCGATGACCTGCAGCAATGGCCGGGTCGCCTTGCGCTTCTGAGGAACGGTCGGGCAGGGGCGCACCTTCGCCCGCAAGACCTTCCAGCTGGCCTTCGGCTTGTGCCTTTTTGATCTGGCGTTCCACAAGTCTTCCAAGCGAGCCGAACATGGCTGTACCGTAACGGGAATGGCCGTTGGACGAAAGGGATCAACGCATTCTATTCGTTACCAGATACGCGATGCCACCGGCCAGCAGGCCCCAAACAGCGGCACCCAGTCCAAAGACCGTGATGCCAGATGCCGTAATGGCCAGCGTCAGAACCGCTGCCTCGCGCTCGGCCGGTACATCCAATGCCGCATGCATCGAATTTGCCATCACGCCGATCAGCGCGACACCGGCCAAAGTTCCCATCAAAAGCGGATCGGCGTGGGCGGCAAAGCCGGTGATCGCCACAGCAAAGACGCCGAACAGGCAGTAAAACACGCCCCCCATGATCGCAGACCAATAACGCTGTGATGGATCGGGATGGCTGTCCTGATTTGCGCACATTGCAGCCGTGATAGCAGCCAGACAAGTTGCGGGCGCTCCGAACGGTGCGGAAAGCAAACTTGCACCGCCGACGGCCGAGAAAAGTTTGCCGGGGGCGGGCGCATAGCCAAAGCTGCGCATCACGGCGACCCCGGGGATGTTTTGGGTGGCCATCGTGACTATGAACAACGGCACGCCGATCCCAACGGCTGACGCGACCGAGAAGGTCGGCATAGTCCACGCCGGAGCCGCGATTAGGCCGGCGGGGATCAGGGTATCTTCTGCGTTCAGCCACACGACAACGGCTGCCACGACCACAGCGGCAGGTACGGCGAACAGGCGGTTGACACGCCCGGCAACAAACCAAGTCAGAATCACCGGCAGGGCCTGCCACGGGATTTCAACTGCTGCTTTGAATGGTACAAGGCAAAGCGGTAACAACACGCCTGCCAACATCGCCTGCGCCAATGTCGTCGGTATCGCCGCCGCCAGACGCCCGAGCGGTCTCCACAACCCTGCAAGAACAGTCAGAGCCCCGGCGCAAAGGAACGCGCCGACCGCACCGGAAAACCCTTCGACCGGCGTGGCGGAAACGGCCAAAAGCGCCGCTCCGGGCGTGGACCATGCCACACTGATCGGCATCTTGTAACGCAGGCTGAGGACGATAGCTGTAAGCCCCATTGCAATCGCCGCACTCATAAGGCCCGAGGCCGCTTGGGTCGAAGACGCTCCCATCGCGGCCAAACCTTGTAAGACGATGGGGAATGAACTGAAAAAACCGACAATGGCGACCACCAATCCGGTTGAGATGGTCTGCAATGGGGGAAAATAGCGCGATGTCAGGTCAGCCGATGCCATTGGCAAGTGCTAGCAATCGCCAACCCGTGTGAAAAGTGTAAAGGTCGATAGAGCCAAGAAAAACCCCGCCGGGCAGTGCGCGGCGGGGTCTGGGTGTGTTCTGCAAAATGATCAGGCGATCTCGGCCAGACGGGCGAGGGCTTCGTTCAGTTTCGCCTCTTCTTCTTCGCGGGCGGCGAGGTTGGCTTTGGCTTCCTCAACCACTTCTTCCGGGGCCGATGCCACGAATTTTGGGTTGTTCAGACGTCCGCGCAGACCGCCGAGTTCTTTGGCCAGTTTGCCTTTGGCTTTCTCCAGCCGTTCCTTTTCCGCTCCGATATCGATGATATCAGCCAGCGGTAGGCCGAACGACGCGCCGGGGGCGGCGATTGAGATCGTGCCTTTTGGTAGCTCATCCGCTTTGGTCAGGCTGTCGATCCGGGCCAAACGCTTGATCAGCGCCTCGTTACGGTCCCATGCGGCTTGGCCGTGGGCGTCGATCTCAGTCACCAGCATTGGCACATAGAGGCCAGCCGGAACCCGCATCTGCGCGCGGGCCGAGCGGGTGTTTTCGATGACCGAGATCACCCAGTTCATCTCACGATCCGCATCCGCATCGACCAGTTCGGTGCCGTAGGTCGGCCAGTTGGCGTGGACGACCATTTTGGCGCGGTCACCGGTCAGACCCCAGAGTTCCTCGGTGATGAACGGCATGATGGGGTGCAGCAGGACCATGCACTGATCCAGAACCCAGCGCATGGTGGTGCGAGTCTCGGCCTGTGCCTCGACGTCGTCGCCCTGCAGCAGAGGTTTAGACAGTTCGACATACCAGTCGCAGACCTTGCCCCAGACAAAGGCATAGAGCCCGTTGGCCGCATCGTTGAACCGATAGCTTTCCAGTGCCGCGTCGACTTCTTCCCGCACGCGGGCGGTCTCGCCGATGATCCAGCGGTTCACGGCGGCCTTGGGTTTCAGGTCGGCCACGTTCAGTTGCGGGACGGCATCGGTGAAGACCTCGTTCATCTCAGCAAAGCGCACGGCGTTCCACAGTTTGGTGCCGAAATTGCGGTAACCGGTGATGCGGTCGCGCGACAGTTTCAACACGCCACCAATGGCCGCCATCGAGGCGTTGGTGAATCGCAGCGCGTCGGCGCCGAATTCGTCAACGATCTCCAGCGGGTCGATGACGTTGCCGGTGGTCTTGGACATCTTCTTGCCCTTCTCGTCGCGGACGAGCGAGTGCAGGTAGACGGTGCGGAACGGGATTTCATTCACCACGGCCAGTTGCATCATCATCATCCGGGCAACCCAGAAGAACAGGATATCCGCGCCGGTGATCAGAACGTCGGTGGGGAAGTAGCGTTCCAGTTCCTCGGTCTGTTCGGGCCAGCCCAGCGTGCCGATGGGCCAGAGGCCGGAGGAGAACCATGTGTCGAGGACGTCGGGGTCGCGCCACATTGGAATTTTGAAGTAACCGTCTTCCTCGTAGCTTTCACCTTCGAGTGGCCACCGACCAGGATCACCTTCAATTTCAACAAGTTTTTCTGGCTTTATGCCCTTACGTTCGAGCCAGACTTGTGCGATTTGCTCTTTAGCTTCTTCTACAGAAGCGGCGCAGAATTCCATCGTAAGAATCCCACCTTGCGTGAGACGACCACCAAGCGCTTCTTCGTCAAACCTATTATCTCGGAGGAATTTTTGGGCTTTCTCCAAAGGGATATTGCCTCCGACCCCAACTCTCCAAGTTCCAACTTGGCCGTCTCGTGTGGGAACCATCGCCGTCCAAACCGGAATCTGATGCCCCCACCACAGCTGGCGCGAGATGCACCAGGGCTCGATGTTTTCCAGCCAGTGGTAATAGGTCTTCTCGCCAGACTCGGGGATGATCTTGACCGTACCGTCCTTGACCGCATCCAGCGCAGGGCCGACGACCTTTTCGGCATCTACGAACCACTGGTCGGTGAACATCGGCTCGATCACCACTTTCGAGCGGTCGCCGAAGGGCTGCATGATCGGTTTGCTCTCTACCAGCGGGACCAGCGCCGCCGGATCGTCATCCTCGCCCAACTTGGTGCCCAGACGCGGGTCATCCGCGCGGGTTATCACGGCCAGACCGTCGGCGGTAATTTCTTCGACAACCTTCGCCCGTGCCTCAAACCGGTCAAGCCCGCGCAGGTGATCAGGGATTAGGTTGATCGCATCTATTTCGGTCTCAGTGAAGTCTTTGCCTCGTGCGATTTTCTGCGCTAGTTCAGCAGCTTCGGCATAAGGCGCGCCATCGGCCCGCATCGCACCTTTGGTGTCCATCAGGCGGTACATCGGAATGCCGCCGCGCTTGGCGACCATGTTGTCGTTGAAGTCATGCGCACCGGTGATCTTCACCGCGCCCGAGCCGAAATCGGGATCGGGATAGTCATCGGCGATGATCGGGATTTGACGCCGGTGCTCTTTCGGGCCAACTGGGATTTCGCAGAGTTTCCCAACGATTGGCGCATAACGCTCATCCGAAGGATGAACCGCAACCGCGCCATCACCCAGCATGGTTTCGGGGCGGGTCGTCGCGATCGAGATATAGTCGCGCTCTTCCTCAAGCACGATATTCCCGTCCTCGTCCTTTTCGACATAGGTGTAGGTCTCGCCCCCGGCCAGCGGGTATTTGAAGTGCCACATGTGGCCGGGCGTCTCGATATTCTCGACTTCCAAATCCGAGATCGCAGTCTCGAAATGCGGGTCCCAGTTGACCAGACGTTTGCCGCGATAGATCAGGCCCTTTTCGTACATATCGACGAAAACCTTGATCACCGCGTCGTGAAAATTCGCAGAATTTTCGTGGCCGGTGCGCGGGTCACGTGGTGCGCCCGCCATGGTGAAGGCGTTGCGCGACCAGTCGCAGCTAGAGCCCAGTCGCTTCAGCTGTTCAATGATGGTGCCGCCATATTCGCCTTTCCATTCCCAGACCTTGTCCAGAAATGCCTCGCGCCCCAGTTCACGGCGCCCTGGTTGCTGGGTGTTGGCCAGCATCTTTTCCACCTGCATCTGCGTGGCGATGCCCGCGTGGTCCTGACCGGGCTGCCACAGCGTGTCGAACCCGCGCATCCGGTGCCAACGGATCAGGATGTCCTGCAGCGTGTTGTTGAAGGCGTGGCCCACGTGCAAAGCACCTGTCACATTGGGTGGTGGGATCATGATGGTAAAGCTTTCGTCGCGCGAGCGGTTCGCGCCTGCCTTGAAGGCTCCGGCCTGTTCCCAGGCCTCATAGATGCGGGCCTCGGCCTCGGCCGCGTTGAATGTCTTTTCCATCGCCATGGGGTGCGTCCTGCGTCATCAATGCTTGGTCAGCGCCTGCAATAACGAAACGCGGCGCGAAGTGGAAGGGTTTGCGGACGCTCTGGACAACGAACCTGTGCACCCTAATGTCGCCTTTGACGCAGCCAGAGGATCATCCATGGAAAAATTCGGCAAAAGCCAGTCCGTGACACGGACCGAAGATCGGCGATTTCTGACCGGACAGGGGCAGTACATGGATGACGCCGTGCCCGAAGGGGCCCTGCATGCCGTTTTCGTTCGCAGTCAGGTTGCGCATGGCAGGATAACTGCGCTGGATCTTGATGCCGCGCGGGCTGCCGATGGGGTGCATTTGGTTCTGGCTTTGGATGACTTGAAATCGGCTGGGATCGACACGGTAATGAATGCGGCAACCGTGCCCAACCGCGATGGATCGGATGTCATTCAGACGCAAAGGCCCATGCTGGCGGCAAATCATGTCCGTTTTGTTGGTGAGCCGATTGCCGTTGTGGTTGCCGAGACGCCAGAACACGCTCGCGATGCCGCAGAATTGGTCTGGGCAGAGATTGACGAGCTTCCAGCCAAACTGAATGTCGCGGCAGGCGGTGAGACTTTGCACCCCGAGGCCCCCGACAACCGCGCCTTTGACTGGGGTCTGGGGGATGAGGCTGCAACTGAAGAAGCATTCCGAACAGCGTCCAAAACAGTGTCTTTGAACGTCGTCGACAACCGGGTGATTATCACGTCGATCGAGCCAAGAGGCTGTCGGGCGTCATGGGAAAACGATCGTTTGCACTTTTCCTATGGCGGTCAGGGCGTTTGGGCCATGCGTGCGCAGCTTGCGCAAAAGCTAAAGCTGGACCCCGAGGCGATCCGCGTCACGACACCGGATGTCGGCGGTGGGTTTGGCATGAAAGTCATGCCTTATCCCGAGTATTTCTGTGTTTCGGTTGCGGCCATGACGCTGGGTCGGACCGTTCACTGGATGTCGGATCGGTCCGAGGCAATGTTGTCGGATCATCATGGTCGTGACCTGACCTCACTTGCGGAATTGGCCTTTGACGAGAACCACAAGATCACGGCCTACAGGGTGCACAGCAAGGTTAACCTTGGGGCCTATAGCAGCCATTTTGGGCAGGCGATCCAGACAAGCCTGTTCAGCAAGGTCCTGATGGGTGTTTACGATGTTCAAACCACCTATCTGCGGGTCGAAGGCTTTTTTACCAATACCACACAGGTTGACGCCTATCGCGGGGCGGGTCGCCCCGAGGCGATCTATGTTCTCGAGCGGGTGATGGACAGGGCCGCACGCGAATTGGGCATTGATCCGTGGGAACTGCGCCGAAGGAATTTCATCAAACCCGATGCGTTCCCGTACAAAACCGCCACAGGTGAGACCTATGATGTGGGCGATTTCGACATGATCCTGTCGCGTGCCGCAGAGCAAACGCTGGGCTTTGCCGCCCGAAAAGCGGCGGATGCAGAACGTGGTCTGATCCGGGGACAGGGGTTGTGTTATTACGTCGAGAGCATTCTGGGGGACCCATCCGAGAACGCCAAAATTGAGTTCTGCGAGGACGGCACCGTTAACCTTTACGTCGGCACGCAGTCAAATGGGCAGGGGCACGAGACGGTCTATGCTCAATTCCTATCAGACCAGACGGGGATCCCGGTTGATCGCATAAACGTTTTGCAGGGCGACACGGATCAGTTGCCTCACGGTGGGGGCACCGGTGGGTCCCGATCGGTGACAGTGCAAAGCACGGCAACTCTGGCGACGATAGATGTCATGATAGCCGCATTCACGCCTTATCTGGCGGACAAGGTGGGTGTCGATGAAGACGAGGTTCGATTTGACCATGAAACCTTCCGCGCGCCCGGATCGAACGTGACCCCGACCTTGACCGAGGCCGCAGACATGGCCCGTGCCGATGGTCGCACCGACCTGCTGCAGCACTACGCGCGGGCGAACCTCGATGCACGCAGCTATCCCAATGGCGCGCATGTTGCCGAAATCGTTATAGATTCTTACACCGGCGAAACTTGGGTCGACCGCTATACAGTCGTGGATGATTTTGGTAACCTTATCAACCCGATGCTGGCCGAAGGGCAGGTGCATGGCGGTGTGGTGCAGGGGATCGGACAAGCGCTGACCGAGCATGTTGTGCATGATGCGCAGGGGCAACTGCTCACGGCTTCGTTGATGGACTATGCCTTGCCCCGTGCTGCCGGGATACCCATGATTAAGTTTACCTCGGCGCCGGTTCCGTCAACGTCCAACCCGATGGGGATGAAAGGATGTGGCGAGGCAGGCACCGTGGGCGCACTGGCCGCTGTCGCAAATGCGGTTCAGGACGCGCTCTGGGATCACGGGGTGCGGCAGGCGGATATGCCGTTCACACCCCTTAAAGTATGGGAATTGCTGACACATGGTTCTGTCGCGGCTGAGTAGAAAGGTACTGGGATGGCTCGGACGGCCTCTTCGTTCCGAGCACTCGGGTGAGACGCGCCATCGTGAACCTATCAGCCACGTCATTATCCTTGACGGAACCATGTCTACGCTAGAGCCAGGCCGCGAAACCCACGCCGGTCAGACATTCCGCTTGTGCTGTGAAATGGGTAGTAAGGTTTCCGTCTTTTATGAGGCCGGGGTCCAGTGGGAAAGCTGGAAATCCTCGCTCGACGTGATGATGGGGCGGGGGATCAACCGTCAGATCAGGCGCGCTTACGGCTATCTCGCCTCGCGCTACAAACCCGGCGATCGCATTTTCTTTATTGGATATTCGCGTGGGGCCTACGGGGTCCGCAGCCTTGCCGGTGTGATCGACATGATCGGTCTTATCAAGGCCGAGCATGCAACGGAGCGCAACATTCAGCAGGCCTATCGCCACTATGAATGCAACGCGAACGGCAAGGCAGCGGCCGAGTTCCGGCAGGCCTACTGCCACGAGGATGTCGCGATTGAAATGGTCGGTGTCTGGGATACAGTCAAAGCGCTGGGTCTGCGCCTACCGCTTCTGTGGCGCTGGGCCGAGGAACGCCACGCATTCCACAACCACCAGCTTGGCCCCGCAACGCGCCACGGATACCACGCCATGGCACTGGACGAGACCCGCGAAGTGTTCGAGCCAGTGTTATGGAAATGTACCCCCGGTTTCAAAGGCCATGTCGAGCAGGTCTGGTTCCGCGGCACCCATGGCGATGTGGGTGGCCAGTTGAACGGCTATGAAGAGGCGCGCCCGCTCAGCAACATCTCTCTCATTTGGATGCTGGATAAGGCCGAATTGCATGGCTTGCCTTTGCCCGAAGGCTGGCGCGACCGCTTTCCCACGGCGACCACCGGCCCGTCGGTTGGCACGTGGCGCGGCTGGGGTAAGATTTTCTTGCTACGCAAACACCGCAAAGTGGGTCGCGACAGGTCCGAGAGACTGCATGTCTCGGTCTCACCTGATGACCTGCCGGGTTGGGTGCCGATGCCGGATTTACCGTCGCATCCGGCGCAGTGAGGTTGGTCATGGGCTAGCGACTCCAAGGTCATCGACACCTAAATGTCAGTAATGAGCCCTTCGCAACAAATGCTGCGAACAGAGCGAATGGCTGCTAGGACGAGTTGGCTAGGATGCAGTATGAGGTTTACCAAACTCAATGTTCGAAAAGGTTCTGTGTCTTTGGGCGTGGGGATCACCTGAAACACCCATGCAGCGATTAGGTGCATTCTTGATGATGTTGGTGTCTGTTTTTGCCTCCGCAATCACTTTGGGTGTTGTTTCTCAGGCTCTCGACAAAACTTGGACCGTCTCAGGAGTATCCGCAAGTGTATTTGGTGTCGTAGTGATGTCACTCGTACTCCCTACCGGGCTGGCTCACGGTCTTGCGGCGGCTTTTCCTCCGATTTTTGATCGTTGGAAGCATAAGCGAAACATGCGATTGGGAGACTATGTGATGCTACAGCTTGATGGCCTTAAGTTCTTTTATTCGCTTTTAGGTTGGGCTGGCTCGATTGGATTGGTCGCACTTATTGCGTATCTGATAGTGTCCTAGATCGCATAGCCCGTCTCGTTTCGTCAAACACTGCAGCCATTTGAAGGTTTGTTCCAAATGACCGCAAAGTCCGCACATCCAACGGCCGGAGCTGAAACACCCTCGCAGCTTTTGGCGAGGGTGTGTTCTTTGTCAGAGCTCGTTACGCCTTGCGTCGTTTTTGACTATGCAACGCTTCCATTAAGAAGTGTGGTGAACCGCTTGCACCCTTTTCATGCTCTGTGATGCTGATTTAGGTTCTGACGTTTCCAATCACCGCCGCCGGTCGCGGCGTGAGCTCATGGGTTGGAACGCGACGCCCACATGCGCTTCGCAGTAGGGTTTGCCAGCTTCAACCGGCAGGCCGCAGAACCAGAAATCTTCTGTCGCAGGGTCGCCGACCGGCCATTTGCAGGTTTTCTCAGTCAACTCCATCAGCGTCAGCTTTTTGGCCTTCTTCTCGACCTCGTTGACCTTGGCCAGCGCCTCGGGGCTGATTTCATTGGCCGAAGGCTGTGGCGGCAGGGGCTGACCAGCCGGGATGATCTGCCGGCGGGCGGGAATTGCAGGTTTGACCTCGGCCGTCGGGGCAGGTGTCGGACGCGCCGGTTCCGTTTTAGGCGCGGGCTTCGGCTTGGCTTCGGCCTTGGGTGCGGGGGCCGGTTTTTCCTTGGGTTCGGCCTTGGCCGGTGTTGCGCCGGTTGCGCGGTTCGACAGACCCAGACGGTGGACCTTGCCGATCACAGCGTTGCGTGTCACGCCGCCCAGTTCCTTGGCGATCTGGCTGGCCGACTGGCCCTCGCCCCACATCTTTTTCAGCAGCTCTACACGCTCGTCAGTCCAGGACATCATTTGCCTTTCAAAAGCGGAAAGCGGCCCCGGATTCGGGCCGCCTTGGGAAATCATCTCAGCGCCCTATTCTAATCACTGCGAGCCGAGTTACAAGCGGTCTTCGAATCAGGTATGGGCACATCATGCAGAATCTTATCGATCAAGACACTCGCCGCTTTGGTGCGGTCAATTGGATGGGCCTTTACACGCTGGCACAACGCGAAACGCAGCGCTTTATGGGGGTGTGGACCCAAACCTTGTTGGCCCCGCTGGTCACGGCGGGTTTGTTCCTGCTGATTTTCAACATTGCGATCGGACCCAGTCGTTCGGACGTGATGGGCGTACCCTTTCTGACCTTTCTGGCACCCGGAATCATGATGATGACGGTGATCCAGAACGCATTTGCAAACACCTCGTCCTCGATGGTGATTGCAAAGGTACAGGGCAATATCGTCGACACGTTGATGCCGCCCCTATCGCCGCTGGAGATTCTGCTTGGCTACTTGGCCGGAGGGATCGCGCGCGGCGTTCTGATCGCCGTCGTTGTGGCCATCGCGTTGGCTTTGGTGGTTGGCGTCGTGCCTCAAAACCCGTTGGTGGCGCTGATATTCGTCATACTTGGCGGGGCATTCATGGGGGCACTGGGCTTGCTTGCCGGGATTTTTGCCAACAAATTCGACCAGATGGCGGCGATTACCAATTTCATCGTTACGCCTTTGGCTTTTCTGTCCGGGACTTTTTATTCGGTTCAGGCTTTACCCCCGATTTTGAACCGGTTGAGCCACGTTAATCCGGTGTTCTATCTGATCGACGGCCTGCGCTATGGTATGATCGGTGTGTCTGACAGCTCTCCTTGGTTGGGAATGGCCGTGTGTGGCGTGGCGACGTTGCTGGTCGGTGCTGCGACGTGGCAGATGTTGCGAACAGGCTATCGGCTCAAGGCGTGACGCGCGCGCGCCTCGCGCCAGACGAGGATCAACCCGCTGGTCAGAATGATGGCAGATCCGATCATGCTGATCTGGTCGGGCGCGACGCGAAACACGACAAAGTCGTAGAAGGCCGCGAATACCAATGTGGCGTAGCTGATGGGCGCCACAAAAGACGCATCCGCGCGTGCCATTCCGTTGACGAAACAAGCCTGTGCGCAGGCCATCAAAACGCCGATGCCCGCAAGCGCGGCCCATTGCTCGAGTGTTGGCATGCGAAACACAAAACTCACAGCGACAGACGCGATCGTCAAACCCATGGCATTGTTGATCAGCAAAATCTGAAGCGGAATTTCCCGGCCACTCAGTTTCTTTATGAAGATCAGTTCCATCCCAATCACGGCAGCTGCCGTCAGGGCCAGCAGCGCTGCGGGTTGAAAACTGTCGGGCGTTGGGCGCAGCAGGATCAACGCACCAACCAATGCAACGCCCGCCGCCAGCCAGCGCCACGGGCCTACACCCTCTTTCAGCAAGGGGACCGCCAGTACCATTGCAAAAACCGGGTTCAGAAAGGAAATCGCAGTTGCGTCGGCGATTGGAATATACGCGACGGACGCAAACATCAGAGTGATCCCCAACCAGCCAAAGCTGGTACGCCCAATGTGCAGCCCCCAGTGCGGGCGTCTGAGTTGAGGGCGCAGGACACCAACTGCCGAAACGATCACGAGAAAGGCGAATAGAAATCGCCCATGACTGATCTGCAGCGGGTGCAGCGCTGGACCAAGAACATCCGTGCCCAATGCCTTGGCCAGCAGGGTCGTGCCTGCCATGAATGCGCTGGCCCCAAGGATTAGCAGGGCTGCGAGCGGTGGATTGTGACGAGCGAATGTCATGTGCAACCGGTGCGCCAGAGCGTGTCTAATAGCAAGCGGCAAATGCTCAGGTATCAAAATAAAACGTACGACGAATTTCGGGGTTCCCAGAAACGGACATCCCCGTTATACGGCGCGACATGATCAAAAGCGCTGATATCCTGCGACTCCGACGCCGACGCATTGCTGCGTAACCGGCCCGTTTGATCTTTGTGCGCTGTAAATCAGCGTGAACTCCACCAAATCTGTTGACGAATAGGGTCTTCGTGTACCACTCACGGGGCTCAACATATCGAAAAGGATGATCCAATGATCCCGTCCGTTCTGCCGACCTATAACCGCGCGCCCCTGACTTTCGTGAAGGGTGAAGGCGCATGGCTGACAGAGGCGGATGGCCGACGTTTTCTGGACCTTGGTGCCGGGATCGCGGTGAACGCGCTGGGGCACGCGCATCCGGCATTGGTCAACGCATTGACCGAACAGGCGCACGCGCTGTGGCATGTTTCGAACCTGTACCATATCCCGCAGCAACAGGCTTTGGCCGATAAGCTGGTTGAACACACCTTCGCTGATACGGTGTTCTTCACCAATTCGGGCACCGAGTCCTGCGAGCTGGCGGTGAAGATGACCCGCAAGTATTTCTATGACAAAGGTCAGCCTGAACGGGTTGAGATCATCACCTTTGACGGCTCTTTCCATGGGCGGTCGTCAGCCGGTATCGCGGCGGCCGGTGCAGAAAAAATGACCAAGGGTTTTGGCCCATTGCTACCCGGTTTCGTGCATCTGACTTTTGGTGATCTGGATGGCGTCACCAATGCCATCACGGACAAGACGGCCGCGATTATGATCGAACCGATACAGGGCGAGGGCGGAATTCGCCCCGTTCCTGACGCCGAGCTTAAGGCTTTGCGCCAGATTTGTGATGACAATGGACTGCTGTTGATCCTTGACGAGGTTCAATGCGGCGTTGGGCGGACCGGCAAGTTGTTTGCGCATGAATGGGCCGGGGTCACCCCGGATATCATGATGGTTGCAAAAGGAGTTGGCGGTGGTTTTCCGTTGGGTGCAGTTTTGGCAACCGAGGATGCAGCCAGCGGAATGACCGCGGGCACGCATGGTTCGACCTATGGCGGCAACCCACTGGGCTGCGCTGTAGGGTGCGCCGTGATTGATCAGGTCGCGACACCCGCCTTTCTTGAGGGTGTGAACCGCAAAGCGGGAATGCTGCGTCAAAAATTAGAGGGGCTGATTGCAGATCATCCTGATGTTTTCGAAGAAGTGCGCGGTATGGGCCTGATGCTGGGTCTGAAATGCAAGCCGACCAACATAGACGTAGTAAACGCAGGTTATGACAATCAGGTCATTACGGTACCTGCTGCGGATAACGTGATCCGGTTACTGCCGCCGCTTACCCTGACTGAAGACGATATTGCACAGGCCGTGATCCGCCTTGAAAAGGCGGCTGCACAGGTTGAAAGCAATCTGGCCTCTGCCTGATAGAGCCCGAGACGAAAAGTGACATGAAATGAAACACTTCCTTGATATCCACAAAACCGACGCGGGCGAACTGCGGCATATGATTGATCAGGCCGGAGCCATGAAGCAGGCTCGCTTGGGGCGCCCCAAGGCCGCGCTGGACGACGAGCATCCGCTGAAAGATCGGATGGTCGCACTGATCTTTGAAAAACCTTCGACCCGGACGCGCGTTTCCTTTGATGTGGGTGTGCGTCAGATGGGCGGGCAGACAATGGTGCTGTCCGGGAAAGATATGCAATTGGGCCACGGTGAGACCATTGCCGATACCGCCCGTGTGCTGTCACGGTATGTCGACATGATCATGATCCGGACGTTTGATGAGACGATCCTGACCGAGATGTCTGAATACTCGGACGTGCCCGTGATCAATGGCCTGACCGACCGCACGCATCCCTGCCAAATCATGGCCGACGTCTTGACCTTTGAGGAACATCGCGGCCCCATCGCAGGCAAAAAGGTCGTCTGGACCGGGGACGGAAACAACGTTTGTGCTTCATTCCTGCACGCTGCAGGTCAATTCGGTTTTGACCTGACCTTCACCGGACCAGCACAGTTCGACCCCGAAGAAGAGTTCATGGGTTTTGCCCGCCAGAAGGGCTCGCAAATCGTGGTTGAGCGTGACCCGTACAAAGCCGTCCAGGGTGCTGACCTTGTGGTCGCCGATACGTGGGTTTCGATGCACGATTCACAGTCTGCCAAGGAACGTCGGCACAACCTTTTGCGCCCCTATCAGGTCAACACCGATCTGATGGCCCATGCGAAACCGGACGCGCTGTTCATGCACTGCCTTCCGGCCCACCGCGAGGAAGAAGCGACATCCGAGGTGATGGACGGCCCCAATTCGGTGATCTTTGACGAGGCCGAAAACCGCTTGCATGCGCAAAAAGCCGTCATGCGCTGGTGTCTGGGCGTTTAAGTACGTTTTCTTATATCCCAAACACGCAGTTTGGTGAGCGCGCGGGCGCTCACCAATAATACGAGAATGCACAATACTGTTTTTGTCGCGATTTCCATCGCGCCTTCTATCAGCATTGCGTGCACGACGGTGCCGAGAATGGTGACAGCGGCCAAGCCTGTATGAGCCAACCGCCAGACACGGAACCTCAGCTTCACACGTTGCCGGAACACACCCAATAGTGCGACCGCAAAGGCAGCCCACATTGCTGTAACGCCCCAAGCTGAAAAAGGTGTCGGGGATACAAACAACAAGGCATCAACGACATCCGGCGGGCTGGTGATCCACAGCCCTGCCACGTGGACCACGATAGCACAGGCCAAGCCAATCCCCACCCATCTGTGCCATTGGCGGCTTACCATTACCGACAGCCCAGGCAAATCTCGCGCTGCCAGAAGGGGTTGGAGTAAAAGCAATGCCAGTCCGATTATTCCGGCAAATCCGGCAATGATATAGATAGGACTGCGCCAAGCCAGATAGGGGCTGTTTGCCGCCGCCACAATGGGTACTGCGACGGCGATTACCAAAGCCGCCCAGATCACAAATTTAGACCTCACAGGTCAGGCAGGCGTCAGGACGAAATGTGCAGCCAATGTCGTGTCTTTGGCGCTGGGCATGATCGGGCGCAAGAATACGGTTTCAAAATCACCACTGTCGTAGGCCAGATGAGCGTGCGGCTGCCCAAAAGCAGGAACGATTTGCGGCATTTCCAACCGGAATTCACCATTTGCGTCAGTCAGGGTTGCGCCATGGCTCTGGGGGTCTCTTTCATGACCTTCAGTCGTGTGCGCCCAGATTTGAATGCGTTGGCCGGGCAAAGGGGCACCGTCGCCTGCGCGCCGGACTGTTCCCGTCATCCAGAACCCGCCGCCACCGATCCGTTCTACAATAGGTGCGCCGGGACGATAGTTGTTGGACCCGCCCCGCATCGAGGGTGTCGGCGCCAAACCGCTGGCTCGTGCGGGTATCATCAGCCCCGAGGCCATTACGGCCCCTCCGGCAGCAATAAGAGTGCGGCGAGTAAATGCAGGAGCGGTCATGTAAACCTCGTGTCTCGGTCGGTTTCCCTTACCCTTCCATAGATAGCACGATTGTTTCCAGTTCCGAGGGCACGTCATCAATTGTGATTTCCTTTGACGCAAAGCGTATCGGCTGCAATCCTGACGAAACGTGCAGATTTGCCCGAAAGGCCCATAGCTATGACGCCGAACACTGAAATCTCACCCCAGGAAATCGCCGACTTTCAAAAGAACGGGGCCGTGGTGCTGCGGTCAAAGTTTTCTAACGACTGGCTTGATCTTCTGCGAGCGGGCATTGACGCAGATCTTGCAAACCCGACCGAAAATTTCACACGACACACCACAGATCCGAATGCACCCGCTTATTTCGAGGATTACTGGGCCTGGAGTAAATTCCCGCAGTTCAAGCAGTTCGTGCATAACTCGCCTTGTGCTGAGCTGGCCGCACAGCTGCTGAATGCGCCGTCCATCAATCTGGTGATGGACAACTGGTTCATGCGCGAAGCGGGGTCAACATCGCGCCCGCCATTTCATCAGGATCTGTCGTATTTCGATTTCGAGGGCACTATGTGTGTGCTTTGGTTGCCGCTTGAGCCGGTAAGCAAGGAAAACGGCATCGCCTTTGTCAAAGGGTCACATCTTTGGGACAAGCTCTTCATGCGTGTCCGATTTGCGGACGGCCATCCCAGTTATGAGCCTACACAGGTTGCAGGCCGCACCTATCATCCACCGCCGGATGTAAACGCTGACCCTGACGCCTTTGAACTGCTTCAATGGGATTTGGAGTTGGGGGACTGCATCTTTTTTGACATGCGAACCTTGCATGGTGGTTTGTCGTCGATCACGCCCACCGAAACGGTGCGACGCTATACTTTGCGAATGACGGCACCGGATGGAGTGATCCGCTACCGCGGTGATTGGGCCAAAAGCGAGCGGGCACAATTCGAAGCGGCCGGGTATCATGAGGGCGATCGCATAGATGGCGGGTTCTTCCCAAAACTTTGGCCGCAAGACGGTGTATGAGATAACATTACATCCATTCTGCACGGCTAGTGTGCGAATTTAGACGTTTCAGCGTGTGATTTTGACCTCTATCCTGCATATGCGAACGAAAAAGCCCAAACCACAGGAGATGCAGGAATGAGTTGGAACCCCACCCACAGCCCCGAATGTGTATCTGATGGCACATCGCTCGAGACGCTGATTATCCCGCGCGCACGTGATCTGGGCGGCTTCGAAGTGCGGCGTGCCTTGCCATCGGTCGAACGCCAACTGGTCGGGCCATTCATTTTCTTTGACCAGATGGGGCCTGCGGAATTCCTGACTGAGGGCGGTATCGATGTCCGACCTCATCCCCATATCGGGTTGGGGACAGTAACCTATCTGTATCAGGGCGAGTTCGAACATCGCGACAGTCTTGGGACCCATCAGATGATCTACCCCGGAGAGGTGAACTGGATGGTTGCGGGCCGAGGTGTCACGCATTCCGAACGGACGAGCCCTGAAACGCGGGGCAAGAAACACAGTCTATTCGGGATACAAACCTGGATTGCGCTGCCCGAAAAGCACGAAGATATGGCTCCCGATTTCGAGCATCACAAACAGGCCGCGTTGCCGCATCTTCAGGATCAGGGCGTTAGTGCCCGCCTCATTCTTGGCAATGCATACGGCGAGGTCAGCCCTGTCTCGATCCTGTCCGAGACATTCTATCTGGATGTGCAGCTGGAAGCAGGGGCCTCATTTCCTTTGCCAGATGAGCACGAGGATCGTGGTGTATACGTCACCCAAGGCTCGGTCGAAATTGCTGGGGATACGTTCGAGGCCGGGCGCATGATGGTGTTTCGACCTGGTGACCGTTTGTCCATGAAAGCCGGTCCGACAGGTGCGCGGTTGATGCTGTTGGGCGGCGCAACGCTGAACGAGGATCGCTATATCTGGTGGAATTTTGTCTCGTCTTCGAAAGGAAAAATCGAAGCCGCTACGCAGGAGTGGAAAGCTGCCGACTGGGCCAATGGCGCGTTCCAATTGCCACCGGGTGATGATCAGGAATACATTGAGATCTCAGAGCAGTTAGAAGGCACGCGACCCCGGCTTGCGCGCTGACCAAACGTCACTTGGTCTTGCCTGTATCGCAGAACCCAGCGATCCTTTGAAAAAGGGGAGAACGGGTTTGAAAATCGTTATTGCCGGAGCAGGGAGCATTGGCTGCTATTGCGGAGCGTTACTGGCGCATGCTGGTCACGATGTGACCTTGCTTGGGCGCGCGCGCATCCTTGATCCGATCCGTGAAAACGGACTTACGGTAACGGACTTTTCTGGTTTGCAACGCCATGTGTCCGGGTTGAACCTGACCGAAGACCCAGTCTGTTTGTCGGCAGCCGAAATTGTCATCGTAACGGTTAAGACCAGTGCAACTGCTGAAATGGCCGCGTTGATTGCTCAGCATACGCCTGCGTCTGCTCCGGTGCTTTCTTGGCAGAATGGGGTGGATAATGCGCGTATTCTTCAGGCTACGCTAACCGGCCATGACGTACGTGCCGGAATGGTTCCTTTCAATGTGGTCCCAACCGGGCCCGCGCAATTTCACCGCGCCACTTCCGGCGATATCGTCATTGAGGGCGGGGCTGCTGATCTGTCGAGCGTGTTGACCAGTGACGATCTGCCGATAACAGAAACGGATGATATTACGGCCGTGCAATGGGGTAAGCTGTTGCTAAACCTCAACAATGCGCTGAATGCTCTGTCCGGTCTGACGCTGGTGGAGCAGTTAATGGACCGCGATTGGCGAAGGTTGATGGCCGACCAAATGACCGAGGGGCTTGCTGTTTTACAAGTCGCGGGTCACTCGGTAGCGTCCACGACGCCTTTGCCCACTTGGGTGACGCCGCATATCTTGCGCCTACCAACGCCGTTGTTTCGACGGATCGCGGCACGAATGCTAACCATTGATCCTTCGGCGCGTACATCAATGGCCTACGATCTGATGAACGGTCGACCTACCGAAATAGACAGCCTTCAAGGAGAAATCATTCGCCTTGGCGCCCAACATGGCATCCCCACGCCGATATGTGAAAAAGTCCGTGTTCTTGTTGAGAGTGAAGCGGGGACAAACCTCACGCCGCAGCAAATACCTCGCTGATCGTCGGGTTTACTGAAAAGCAGTCAATAGCCAGAAGATCATGGCGGACATCAGGGCTGCAGCCGGGACCGTCACGACCCAGGCCGCGACAATTGTCATAAAATGCGAACGTCGAACCAATTTGCGCCTTTTATGCTCTTCGCGGGCAAGGCGGCGTTCTGGCGGGCGCTGCTCGTTCGAGCTTTTCCAGCGGCGATCCGAATGCCATTCGCGATAGAACCCAACACCAAAGACTGCCCCGACCGTGATGTGCGTCGAACTCACCGGAAGGCCCAGCCAACTGGCGACGATCACTGTGATTGCAGCCGACAGCGCGACACAGAATGCACGCATGGGGTTCAGTTTGGTGATCTGGCTTCCGACCATTCGGATCAGTTTCGGCCCAAACAGGAAAAGACCAAAAGAAATCCCAAAAGCGCCGATCACCATGACCCAGCTTGGGATCGCGACTTTCGAGGCAAAATCGCCGAACTCGGCTGCATGGACAATCGCGGCCAGAGGCCCAACGGCGTTGGCGACGTCGTTCGCCCCATGCGCAAAGCTTAGGAAAGTGGCTGAAATGACAAGGGGCAGCCCAAACAAGGTTTTTAGTGACTTGGTCCTGTTCTCAAGCCCGGCAGACTTGCGTCGCACCCACGGAACGGTGGCAGACCAAACCAAGAAACCCGAAGAAATTCCGATAAGCAGAGCCATCTCAAGATCAAGTTTGACGATTTTTTTCAAACCTTTGACCGTCAGATATGTGGAGAATGCCCCGGCCATGATCCCAACCAAGATGGGAACCCAACGTTGTGCGGCGGCAATCTTGTCATCCTGATACTGGATTTTGGTTTTGATAAGCGCCAAGAAACCAGCAGCAATCACGCCACCCAAAACAGGTGAGATCACCCAACTGGCGGCGATCGCGCTCATCGTTCCCCAGCTGACAGCGCTAAGTCCAGCAGCTGCAATACCTGCGCCCATCACACCACCCACGACCGAGTGCGTGGTGGACACAGGTGCGCCGACCCAAGTGGCCAGATTGACCCACATCGCCGAGGAAATCAGCGCGGCCATCATTGCCCAGATGAACACGTTGCTGTTCTGAACAGACGCAGGGTCGATGATCCCATTGGAAATAGTGGAAACGACGTCTCCGCCAGCCAAAAGCGCGCCTGCACTTTCGGCGATGGCAGCTATGACAATTGCACCCCCCATCGTCAGCGCGTTTGCTCCGACGGCTGGGCCCATGTTGTTTGCAACATCGTTGGCGCCGATATTGATCGCCATATAGGCACCAAACGCGGCGGCAGCTACAACGACCAAACCTCCGTTTGCCTGTCCAAAGAACAAGGCGGCTGATAATCCGGCCAACGCGATGAAGGCGAGCGCGATACCCGGTGCTAGCATGGGACGTGCTACGTGCGCATTCGCGGATTCGACACGCGAAATACGGTTCAGATCGCTGTCCAGCGCCTGCCAGCGAGGTTTAGTGTTCATATCCGACATTTATACGGTTGCAGTTTTTTAGGTTTAGCGCACGCCGCTAGAGGGTTTGCCTTGGGCCGGCAACCGAATTGTCATCAAATATTTGTAAAACTGTCACATTGTCCGCAGCATTTCGCGCAGTTCGGGCTCTTGCACACGTTCGGCTGCGGTCTTTGGCGAAACCCATTCCCGTTTTCGCTGGCCAGCTTCTGGGTAATCTTCGGCGAGGCCTTCTACTTCAACGCGGTAAACATTGGTGAGCACGGGAATGGCCGACCCATCCTTTAGTACCTTGTCGTAGGTGAATGACCCCACCGGGACTTTGCAGGCGGTTTCGGCCTGCACACCGGCTTCTTCCCATGCTTCCTGTCGCGCGGTGTCGGCACCGTCAAGCCCGTCGATCGGCCAACCTTTCGGGATGATCCAGCGGCCTGTGTCCCGGCTTGTGATCAGTAACACCTGGGTGCCGTCGTCGGTTTGACGCGTGCACAAGGCTGCGAACTGCACCCGGCGTGGGCGCAGAAAAAGAGGTCTTGCGACCTCCTCCCAGATGTTTCGCAGCCATTTGGTCATGTTTTATTCCCGCGCTCGACCGAGCGTCTCCTTACGCGCTGACATAACAACGAAGCAGGATATGTTCAACAAACCGCTGTTTCCTACCGCTGTGCCTAGGGTAGCTTGCGGTTACTTGGTCAAGATCCATTGGATGTCCTGATAAATGATTAACGACGGCGTTTTGCGCGCAATGTGGGATCGGCCTCTGTCGGGTCGTCCGGCCAAGGGTGCTTGGGGTATTGCGCGCGCATATCCTTGCGAACATCGGCATAAGATCCGGCCCAAAATCCGGGTAGGTCACGCGTGATTTGAATGGGTCGCTGAGCAGGAGAAAGCAGAGTAATCTTAAGCGGTTCGCCCCCGACTGTCGGGTGTTGCGTAACACCGAACAGCTCTTGCAGCCGGATGGAGACCTCGGGCACCGCGCCGCTGTAATCAATCGGTACCTTGCGTCCCAAAGGTGTTTCAAAAGAACCCGGGGCGTGGCGATCCAGCGTTTGTGTTTGCGACCAGTCCAACCGAGCGCGCAGGGCAGGTAGCAGGTCAAACCGTTTCCAGTCATCCACGGTCCGAACACCGCCCAGCACCGGCAGCAACCAGTCTTCAAGCGTCTCCATCAACCCTTGGATAGAGAAGTCGGGTAAATCCACGCCTTCGGCCCTGACGAGTTCAACACGTGCTGCCAGTCGCGCCGCAGCCCCATCAAGCTTCAGCCCCAGATCACGGACACCGCCCAGCATGGCGTGTCCAACGGTCTCGTCCGGAACATCTTTCCAAATCCGGTCATCCAATATGATTGCGCCGAACTTTTCTTGCTTGCGGGCAATCACGCGCCTTTCTCGTTTGGACCACACGCAACTTTCAACCCAACTGATCTGATCGGCGAACAGGTCTCGGATCTCGCCCGCAGAAATCTGCGCTGCCATTCTGACGCGGGCCTCGCGCGGATCACCGTCTGTATCGGGTACGACCAGAAACGGTGCGGCGGCCAGTGTATCATCGCTATCCAGCACGACGCCTTTGCCCCCTGACAGCACATATCGCGGGATGTCGCCTTTTCGACGTTGTCCAATTCGGTCGGGGTAAGCTAATGCGGCCGTTGCTGCGGTGCTCAAACCATTAGAGTCGCCCTTTCGGTGCAGCCGTTTCGCTTCGGATTTGATACGCTCAACCGCACCCATGTTGACCTGCCAGACCCGATTGCGCTGAAAAGCGCGGGTATCACGTATCGCCTCAAGCCTGAACAACAGGTCAGTCGGTGCACCGCGCAGTGGATCACGCTCTGCCATTAGCGCAGCTAATATGGCCGCCTCCGGTCCGGCGACCTCAAGCATGTGACCCAGCCGAGGGTGCAAGGGCAGGGAGGACAATGCACGCCCATGTTCCGTGATCCGCCCTTTGGGGTCCAAGGCACCCAGCATTCTCAGCAATGACCGCGCTTCGGCCATTGCGCCTTCGGGCGGTGCAGTCAGAAAGGCGAGTTCCTCGGGTTCGGCCCCCCACAGGGCAAGTTCCAGAGCCAGGCCGGTCAGGTCGGCGGCCTCAATCTCGGCAGGGGGAAAGGCGGCCAACGCCCCTTCTTCGCCTTTGGACCACAAGCGATAACAGACGCCTTCTGCGACGCGACCTGCGCGACCCGCGCGTTGGGTCGCTTCGGCGCGGGTGACACGCTCGGTCACCAGGCGGGACATGCCGGAACCGGGATCAAAGCGCGCCCTGCGGGCCTGTCCCATGTCTACGACCACGCGGATATCCGGGATGGTCAGGGATGTTTCTGCGATCGAAGTCGCCAGCACCACCTTGCGGCCGTTTTCGACGGGGCCGATCGCTTTGCGTTGGGCGGCAAAAGGCATCGCACCAAACAACGGTCGAACGGTGCACCCGTCTGGCAACTTTCCAGACAAGGCGGCCTCCGCCCGGCGTATTTCGCCTTCGCCGGGCAGAAAGACCAGCATCCCGCCTGTTGTCTCGCGTTCTGCCTGAACGACCAAATCAATCAATGCGTCCAGACGCCTGGTCTTTGCGCCAAGGGGGCGATCCAGCCATTTTGTCTGGACCGGAAAGCTGCGCCCTTCTGAGGTAACCAGCGGCGCATTCATCAGGCGGCTGACCGGTTCGGCGTCCAGGGTGGCCGACATCGCCAGCAGCACAAGGTCGTCCCGCAGGGCCTCGGTTACTTCAAGGCACAAGGCCAGACCCAAATCGGCGTTCAGGGATCTTTCGTGGAATTCATCGAAGATGACGGCACCCACACCGGGTAGATCCGGTTCGGATTGCAGCATTCGTGTCAGAATGCCTTCGGTGACCACTTCGATCCGGGTGGACTTTGATACCTTGGTTTCCCCGCGCACCCGGTAGCCAACGGTTTCGCCCACGCGCTGCCCCAGCGTTTCCGCCATGCGTTCGGCAGCCGCCCGGGCGGCCAGACGGCGGGGTTCCAACATGACGATCCGGCCATCGCAAAGCTTGGCGTCCAGCATGGCCAACGGCACAAGTGTCGTTTTACCTGCGCCCGGAGGTGCCTGCAAAACAGCGCGCCCCGCCGACTTTAGGGTTGCAAGCAGTTCGGGGATCGCGTCGTCAATGGGCAGGCGTGTCATGGGGGCTTTATCTGCCAATGGTTTGACGGCGTCCAGCGTCTCTATTTTCGTACGACGACTGCCGCCCCATAGATATTCTGACGAGCTGTCAGAGCGATCTCGGTCAGGCGTTCGCCGTCGAATATCTTTTGCTTCAGCGTACACATCTCCAAGGGATCCTGATCGCGCAGAACCATAAATATCCCGGTCAGCGGATCAACAGCGCCGCGCTGCTGGGCGTCGGTTACTGCATAGTCGCCTCGGTCGCTGATTTTCGGGCCGCTGGCGCGGGCCAAACCGTTTCGATAATCCAGCCGTACGCGGTTTTGCCGCTGTCCCGTGTCCATATCTTCCAAGTAAAGCGTCGGGGCAAAGTTGGATCCTTTTCGACGCCCCTGTGCCTCGATCACAAAGCGTACGCGTTTTATCGCCCCGGCCAGACCTGTGGTCGAAAGGCTGCTGCTGACCGCGTAGCTGCGTTCAGTCAATTCGGTATCCAGAAGCATTTCGCCCACTTTCACACCTAAGGCGCGCAAAGCGAACCGACTTTGTTCAGCTGCGACCATCACAGGCAGCCAACCTAAGATCAAAGAAAACACCAAAGGACGCATTGCAGGCATAGGATAAGCCTCCCAAGCGGTGCGGACTGGACAAACACCCCTAAGGGGCGGCAAGTAGACGTGCCGCAAAAGATCGGGACGAAGATGGACATAGACAACCTGAGTGACAGGATTTTGAACGGAGACCGGCGCGCACTGGCCCGCGCGATCACGTTGGTCGAAAGCGGCCGCGAGGACCACCGCGCGCAGGCGACTGAACTGCTGACCAAGCTTGGCGCGGCTGGTCGACAGTCGCTGCGGATTGGTTTGTCCGGAACGCCCGGAGTGGGGAAGTCGACCTTTATCGAGAGCTTTGGAATGATGCTGATCGGGCAGGGCCTGCGTGTGGCTGTGCTTGCGGTTGATCCAAGTTCGACGCGGTCAGGAGGGTCCATCCTTGGTGACAAAACGCGGATGGAGCGTCTGAGCCGCGAGAAAAGCGCGTTTATTCGGCCCTCGCCCAGCCAATCCCATCTTGGCGGGGTTGCGCGGCGCACCCGCGAGGCGATTGCCCTGTGCGAAGCCGCTGGGTTCGACGTGGTTTTGATCGAAACGGTTGGTGTTGGGCAATCCGAAACCGTGGTCTCCGAATTGTCGGATCTGTTCTTGCTGCTGCTTGCACCTGCAGGAGGGGACGAGCTGCAAGGTGTCAAACGCGGCATCATGGAAATGGCCGATATGATCCTGGTCAACAAGGCCGACGGTGACTTGAAGGCAACGGCGATGCGGACCTGCGCGGATTACGCAGGTGCCCTGCGATTGCTGCGCAAGCGGCCACAAGATCCCGAGGGCTTTCCCAAGGCTATGACTGTCTCGGCGGTGGAAGAACACGGGTTAGAGCAAAGCTGGGATGAGATGCAGGCCCTGACGGCTTGGCGAAAGGACAAAGGGCATTGGCGGTCTAATCGGGCCGCACAAGCGCAATACTGGTTCGAGCAAGAGGTCCGCGCGGCGCTTTTGTCCAAGCTTGCCACCGCACAAGCCCGTGCCCAGATGGAAAAGCTGGGTGAGCAAGTGCGAACGCAGGGTCTTAGCCCGTCGTCAGCGGCAGAGACGATGTTGGAGGCTTTAAATCTCAGCTAATTGCGTCTTGGATGGGCGTTAGCCGCGTTGGATGTCAGATAGGCTTGGCTGAACGTGCCGTTGAGCGACATCTGAACGAGAAATTGCAGTGGGTTGCTTAGCCCTGAAGTTAGTCAAGAAGGGCCGGATAGAGTAAGCTATCGGTGCTCGTCCGCCCCTGTTGGCCGCCCGAAACCTGTTGGCAAATATGGCAATGAGCACCGCCGCAAAGAATTCGCCTGATCTGTCTTGACGCTTCCGGCGATTCCCACTACACGCATCCAACCAGTTTTCGGGCGCGACTTCGGGTTGCGCCCCTTGTGATTTGGCCGAGGGCAGTATGCCCGGCCTCCAGAAACAAAGGAAGAAACCATGTCGCGCCGTTGCGAACTGACCGGAAAAGGCCCGATGACTGGCAACAATGTCAGCCACGCCAACAATAAAACTCGTCGTCGTTTTCTGCCGAACTTGAACGACGTCACTCTGCAGTCGGAAACTCTGGGTCGTGGCGTTAAGCTGCGCATCTCGGCGGCTGCTCTGCGCTCGGTCGACCACCGTGGTGGTCTGGACGCGTTCCTGGCCAAAGCCAAGGACGAAGAGCTTTCGGCTAACGCTCTGAAAGTGAAAAAAGAAATCGCCAAGGCGCAAGCTACGGCGTAAACCCCGCTCAGGCGAAAGAATTTGGCCCTGCACCGTGAAGGTGCGGGGCCTTTTTGTTTCTGAACAGGGGTTTTCAAATGACAACGTGATCAGCCGGGAAAGCGTGACGTTGTTCACATACACATGGCTATCACAGGATTATGATTAGGCATATTTATCTGGCGGAGTGAGCCTTAATGTCTTTTAAATCCTCTGATACTTTCTCCTTGTTGGCCGGATTTTTCGGCAAAACCTTTGGGGCATGCGTTCGGATGCAACGTCAGGTGAACAGGCTGCATACCAGTCTGACCAAAGGGTCCGTCAAACGTCCAGAATTGGACGGCTGACACTTTCCTCCTCAGCTTGGGCTTCGGGCGTGTTGGATAGCGCTTGAAGCCCGCCCTTTGTCCGGCCTATATCCCGGGTCAGGATGAGACTTTTTCTGAACAGAGTTTTGCCGCTCCTGCTGTCTTTATTGGTCGTGCTGACCGGACAGGGTGTGGCTGCGACCCGCGGAGTGGACGCCGCGGTCGGGCAAATGGTCTTGTGTACTGGGACGGGGCCAGTGATCGTCTACACGGATGCTGAGGGGCAGCCGACAAAGCCACCGCATTTCTGCCCGGACTACGCTTTGACCCTTTTGGGGGCCGTTGAGGCGGCGGTTGCTGGATTGCCGGATGCACCAATCGTCCCGGCGCCTACGCCCGTGCGCGCATCCGAGAACCTGATCGCCACACCGATTCCGTCTCATCCAGCGCGTGCGCCACCCGCCCTTGTTTGAACCCTCAAATTTTCAAACAATTAACTGGGAGAGGCAGGATGCCCTTTACCTATAAATTACTGGCCGCCGCGGCAGCGGTGGCGTTTTCAACGGCTGCTTTGGCGCAAGAAACGATCCGCGTGGATGACGCATACGCGCGCTCGTCTGGTAAGGCAGCCAAGGCGGGTGCTGCGTTCATGATGATCCAGAATACGGGTGACGTCGACGACCGGCTTATCGAAGTCGTCTCGGACGCCGCAGTGCGTGTTGAGCTGCATACGCATGTGATCGATGACAACGGTATCGCCAAGATGACGCATGTCGAGAGCGGGTTCGTCATCCCGGCTGGTGAATCTTATGTCTTACAGCGCGGAGGGGACCACGTGATGTTCATGGGGCTGACCGCGCCTTTCGAACAAGGTGCCGCAATTCCTGTGACGTTGATCTTTGAAAAGGCCGGCGAGGTCGAGATCCAGATACCGGTCGATCTGGAACGGAAGGACTCTGGCCACCACGGATCGCACTCGAACTGAGGCACGCCTGTCTTCGGGCCGCGATGCGGCCGTCATCCATGCGTCAGGCCGGACCTTTGTCCGGCCTGTTCGCGTTTGAATTCAGCGGTTCACAACCCGCATGGCGATGCGGTCATGAGCCTGTTTGAAACGGTTGGCGAGGAAAAACATGACGGCTGCGAAGGCGAGGGCGGAAAAGGCGATCGCCCACCCCAGCGCCACCATCCCGCTGCCGGGCCATAGCATCAGGACCAGGCCAATAATCAACGCAACGATCCCAGAGTTACGCAGAGTTCCAGCGTCCGGGTGTTGGTCCGGCATCTGACGCCATGCCGCCAATGACCCGACACCCACGATCAGTGCCCAAGCGCCCATCAGGAAAAACGTCAGCCGGGCCACCCCTTCGGGCCAAATGAGCAGTATCAAGCCTATGATCAGGGCTGCGAGGCCAAAGCCACCGATTAACCCCCGCCGTCCGAAGCCCAGCAGAGTAAGCCCGCCGTCAAGCACCAGAAGCAGCCCCACCAGCCTGAGCAATATTGAGATACTGCTTGTCGGCCAGAACAGGGCGGCCACACCAAGCGCACCGGCTAAAATGCCGCGTAACAGGAATGTCCACCAGAGGTTGGCCAGTTTGTCACCCATCGCGTCTCGTCCATCAAGACTGTGGTCGTCGATGATCTCTTCGCGGGGGGTATGGGGGTCGGTCATGCGGGCCTCCGGATTTGGTTACGCATTCAGTATAAACAACAAAATCGCGGGATGTCTGCCGATTATCGTTGACCCAAAAGCTGGTTGACCCACAGGGGAACCGTTTCCGAGGCGGGGCCAAGGATAACTTCGTCGAAGCTTGATGCCCCGTCGGATGGCTCGAGATTCAACTCGACGGTGCGTGCGCCGGACATCGCCGCCTCGTGCACGAATGCGGCTGCGGGGTAAACCTGACCAGACGTCCCGATTGACGCAAAGAGCGAGGCTTCGCCCAGGTGTTCGTAGATAGTGTCCATGTGGTATGGCATCTCGCCAAACCAGACGACGTCAGGCCGTGCGGACGGGCCAGAGCAAGCAGGGCAGGGTTCCCCAACAGACATTTCGGATGGTGCGATCCAACGGTGCCCGCAGGCTGCACATAGCGCGCCCGCTAAGGTGCCATGCATATGGATAACACCCTCTGCGCTTCCGGCTTCGTGCAGGCTATCGACATTTTGGGTTACGATAATCACGGGGCCAGGCCAATCGCGCTGCAGGCGTGCTAATGCCTGATGCGCTGCGTTGGGTTGCGCTTTGGCGGCCTGTTTGCGTCTGGCATTGTAAAAACCATGAACCAGTGCGGGATCGCGTGCAAAGCCTTCTGGAGTGGCGACGTCCTCGATCCTGTGTTGGGACCACAATCCATCTTCGTCGCGGAATGTGCCCAAACCGCTTTCGGCAGAGATTCCGGCCCCGGTCAGGATCACGATCTTTTCCATTGCTGCCTCGCGCGTTACACCTGTGCTATGTCACACCGTATCCTTTTCGTCTGCCTGGGCAATATCTGCCGTTCACCTGCCGCCGAGGGCGTTTTTCGGGACCGTGCGCGCCATCATCAAACGGACAGTGCCGGAACATCAGGCTGGCATATCGGGGACCCGCCTTATGGGCCGATGCAAGACGCGGCACGTGCCCGCAATATTGACCTGAGCGATCTGCGGGCCCGCCAATTCGTGGCTGAAGATTTTGATCGTTTCGATCTCATCGTTGGGATGGATGGGGACAACATTGCGAAAATCGAGGCTATGCGACCGATGGGGAATGGAACCCCGGTGCGTCTGCTGACTGACTTTGCCCCGCATTTGGACGCGGATCACGTGCCCGATCCCTATTATACCCGCGACTTCGACGGTGCGTTGGACCTGATCGAACAGGCGGTCGCCGGGCTGGATGCGCATCTGAAAGGCTAGTTCATCACCTTTAACTGCTTGCCGAGCCAGGGCAGCTGCGCGACTGCCGGGTCTACGATCTGGCTTTGCATGAGGCGTCTGATCATGCCCGAAACCTCTTGCGGGACCTGATCTGACCAGTCGGTGCGAGTGAACAAAGAAATGGTACGTGCGAAATCACCGAACGGGGCGGGGCGCGCCTCAATCCCATCATGAAAGCGTGCGGCGCGCATGTAACCCAACGGTGTCGTGATTGCCCAGCCCAGTCCACGGGCGACCATCGCCATAAGGGCTAGATGAGACCCAATTTCAAAACGTTCCTCGAACTCCAGGTGTTGGCGCGCCAGATGGGCTTCGATTTGACGACTGATCAACTGTTCACGGGCATAGCGAAGAAACGGAAGGTCCTGCATCGGCTCCTCGACCCCTTTGGGCGTAACCAAGATGAACGGGTCTTGGACCAACGGGTATTCGACCACCCCTTGGAACACTTCACCGGAATGCGCTGAAACGACCAAATGCAGGCGCTGCGCTTCCAGCTCGGCGAACAGATCCAGGCTGGGCAGGGTGATCAGCTTAAACTTTGAGCGGGTCAGACTGTCGGCCAGCAAAGTAGCCAACCGCGGTGTCAGGTCATTGTCAAAATCATCAATCAACCCGATGGATAGTGTGGTCAAATGACCCAGATCCATGACCGCCAGCTCACTTTGGGCGACCTGCAACTCGCCCAGCACTGCTTGGGTGCGCGCCAGAAAACTGCGTCCGGCCTGTGTTAAGCGCATGGGTCGTCGCCCGTGGTCGACCAGTTCAGTACCCAGGGCATTTTCAAGATTGCGCAATTGTTGACTGACCGAAGGCTGGCTGAGCCCTGTGATCTCGGCGGCCTGAGCCACCGAACCTGTCCGCGCCAGCGCTTCGAACACTTCAAGCCCGCGCAGCGTCAGCCCTTTCATAACCATGACATACACCTTTCGCTGCGCCTTTTCTGAGGCGCAGTGCGGGTCAGGTCAAGTATTCTGAATGGGTTAGCTGCAGATCGCCTGCGCCATCTGTCCAAAGTTCCGGTACCGGTCCCACAGCGCATCGTCGCGCGCGGTTTGCGACATTTTCAGTTGTTGTGCCTGATGAGGGTCAGCAAACCATTTGGATACGGTTTTCTGATCGCTGCGCGTCAGGGCCTGATCTGCAACACGCTGAATGCAGCTGCACCGATCCTGCGTCGCTGCCGACCGGTCCGATGCCAGACATGCGCGCTTGATCTGAGCTGCATCTGTCGTCGAAGCCACCGTCGTCAACGACGCGGCGCAAATAGCTATTAAGAGGAAGTTTTTCATGCTCGAGCCTCGTTTTTGCCTGCCCGGAGAGATCTGCGCCCCTCTCGGCTTTTGCGAGAGTATGAATCAAACTGGATTCCGGATCAATCTCGGGATGCAGAATTGTGATCATATCAATGTCATTGAAAACGGTGGCTAAAATATGGCTGCCGTTCTGAGCGTCGGTATTTGCGTCTTAGCCCGTTGCATTTAGGCCGATAAGCGCATTGACTCACCTTGACCAGCGTCCGTTTTCGAACCATATCCCGACGCTATGACAGACCTCGCTCATATCCGTAATTTCTCCATCGTCGCGCATATCGACCATGGCAAATCCACCCTTGCTGACCGGCTCATCCAAGAGACCGGAACGGTCAAGGATCGCGACATGAAGGAACAGCTGCTCGACAGCATGGATATCGAGCGTGAACGCGGCATTACCATCAAGGCCAACACGGTTCGCATCGACTATACCGCCGATAATGGTGAGCAATACGTGCTGAACCTGATCGACACCCCCGGGCACGTCGATTTCGCCTATGAGGTCAGCCGGTCGATGCGCGCGGTTGAAGGCTCTTTGCTGGTCGTGGACTCGACCCAAGGGGTCGAGGCGCAGACGCTGGCCAACGTGTACCAAGCCATCGATGCGGATCATGAGATCGTGCCGGTGCTGAACAAGATCGACCTGCCCGCGTCCGATTGTGACCGAGTGGCCGAACAGATCGAGGATGTGATCGGCATCGACGCGACCGAAGCCATTCAGGTCAGCGCCAAGACGGGGCAGGGCATCCATGAGACGCTTGAGGCCATCGTGCAGCAACTGCCCGCACCGCAGGGCAATCTCGACGCGCCGCTCAAGGCGATGCTGGTGGATTCGTGGTACGACGCCTATCTCGGCGTCATCGTTCTTGTCCGCATCATGGACGGCACGTTGAAAAAGGGCATGCGGGTCAAGTTCATGTCGAACAACACCCTGCACCATGTCGACCGCGTCGGTGTCTTCCGGCCTGAGATGGAGATGGTGGACTCGCTTGGACCCGGTGAGATCGGCTTTCTGACCGCTTCGATCAAACAAGTCCGTGACACCCGCGTTGGTGACACCATCACCAATGATCGCAATGGGACTGAAGACGCGCTGGACGGCTTCAAACCCGCGCAGCCGGTGGTGTTCTGCGGCCTCTTCCCGGTCGATAGTTCCGAATTTGAAGACCTGCGCGATGCGATCGACAAGCTGGCCCTGAACGACGCCTCGTTCTCGTTCGAAATGGAAACCTCGGCGGCGCTCGGCTTTGGCTTCCGCTGCGGCTTCCTTGGCCTTCTGCACCTAGAGGTCATCCGCGACCGGATCGAACGCGAATACGATATCGAACTCATCACCACCGCGCCGTCGGTGATCTATCACGTCTACATGAAAGACGGCGAGATGATCGAGCTGCACAACCCCGCCGACATGCCCGACCCCTCCAAGGTCGACCATATCGAAGAGCCGCGCATCAAGGCGACCATTCTGGTGCCCGACGAATACCTCGGCGACGTGCTGAAACTCTGCCAGGACCGCCGCGGCATTCAGTTGGACCTGACCTACGCGGGCTCCCGCGCGATGGTTGTGTACGACCTTCCCCTCAACGAAGTTGTGTTCGATTTCTATGATCGCCTGAAATCGGTAACAAAAGGTTACGCCAGCTTTGACTACCAGATGACCGGCTATACCGAGGATAATCTGGTCAAGATGTCGGTTCTGGTGAATGACGAGCCGGTGGATGCGCTGTCGACCATGGTTCACCGCGACCGGGCCGAGATGCGGGGCCGGGCGATGTGCGAAAAGCTCAAGGACCTGATCCCGCGCCACATGTTCAAAATCCCGATCCAGGCCGCCATCGGAGGCAAAGTCATCGCCCGCGAGACCCTCTCGGCCCTGCGCAAGGACGTGACCGCAAAGTGCTACGGAGGCGACGCCACGCGAAAACGCAAACTGCTGGACAAGCAGAAGGCGGGTAAAAAGAAGATGCGTCAGTTCGGGAAGGTGGATATACCTCAAGAGGCATTCATATCTGCGTTGAAGATGGACGGGTAACGCTAACCCTTTGGGTATTTGGCCATTTGTGAAAATTGCTCGGACTTTAGCGGGCTGATAAATCCTTTGACACTTTACACGGTCCGAACATGCAAAGTTTGCGGACGTGAGTATGCCGTGCAAGAGCCCGGTGAGGGAGGTGTCGGGATCAAGGTCCACAAAGGTGAACGTGCGGTCTTGGCTAAGGAAGCCCTTAAAATCTCTACCAACCCACTCAAAGGATCGGGCCAGCTGACTCGGGAAGGAGTGAACTGGTTTGCGAAGCTTGTGTTTGGTTCAGAGTTGTTGAATGCAGATCAACTAAGGACGCCGCAGTTTAAGCTGGAGGAACTGCAGGAAGAAATCGAAGCGACCTTTACTAATGCCGATTTTCTTTCAGATATTGATTGGTCGGATCAAGACAGCGTGCAAGAAGGTGTCGAAAGGCTGAAAGACAAGCAGGATGGTCATGAGTTTTGGGCTTTCCTGTCGGCTTGTGAATACCGCAGCGTGCAAAAGGCCAAAAATCCAAAAACATAAATGCCGCTATTCAACGGACTGCTCTGGCTGAACGCTTAAGATCCCTTTCTCTATTCGTAGAGCACTTCTCGGAAACTGTTTCAATGGTTCAATCCGTAAAGCGATTGCTGGATCTAATGTTGATCTGGGAGAACAATAAGTTGAACACAAGCGAGAAGTTCTGGCAGAAGACGTTCGAAGCCCACTCCTACGCTTTTTCGCAGCTATTTTCCTCACCAATCACGTTTGTTGAGAGCAACGCATATGTTGGTGGCACGCGGGTAGACAAGTCAGGCGCGAGGCTGTTGGATTTTCTTTTCGCCGAAGCACAGACCGACGCTGCAATTTTGGTCGAAATCAAAACCCCGACTGCAAAGCTCTTAGGAAACCGTTATCGAGCAAGTGTCTATCAAATTGGAAAAGACGTAACCGGTGGGATAGTACAAATTAACGATTATCTTGACCAATTAAGATCGGAGCTGAGTGCTAATAGAGGATATAGCTCCCAAAATCTGAGCGCTTTCAACCCTCGCAGGATAGTTCTTGTGGGAAATAGGCAAGACATCGAAAACGATCCGGTCAAAATGGCATCCTTTGATAACTTCCGGCGGAGCCTATCTGGCGTCGAAATCGTCACGTTTGATGAGCTTTTTCTAAAGGTTGAGCAGCTTGTGAACCTTTTTGGACTAAAGCGAGACAACTAACTCCAGCAAGCTTTTGAATGCTCGTTTAGAAAGAACCTCAACTAAACACCAACCCAGTGGCACCGCCGGGGCCGCGCCGACCCGCCCCCATGGCGGGCACGGTTGCGCGGCCCTTCGGGTCGGCGCTGCTCTTCGTTCTAAAGGCTAACCTTTGCAAACGCGTTGGCACCCGGGGCTCCGCCTGTTCCGTCAGACAAGACCCTCAATTTCAGCTTCCTATCCAAACCAATAGAGCCCCCTTTAGACCTTAAATCCTGAATATGTTATCCTCCCGCTCGGGGGCCGCGTTCAGGCGGGCTTTTTTGTTAGACGTTTGGGACGCAAGACCCTCAGAAATGAGAGGTTATTATGCACAAATTCTTACTGACGACCGCAGTCGCCGTTCTGGCGATGAGCCCACATGCCGGTGCGCTGGCCGAGACCTATGGCGGGGGCGCCAAAGGTATGGGCATGAATGCCAGCCAGGTTCACGGCATCTCGGACGGGTACGCGGTCATTCAATCACAAACCAATTACGAGAGCTTCGAAGTCGCCGCGGGCCACCCGCTCGAGGGGGCTTCGGGTACGTGTTTTGGGGCCTTGATGGTCAAGGGGGCTGAGGCGTCGGGCAATGGGAATTGCGTGTTCAACACGGCCTCGGGCGAGCGGGCTGTGATGAGCTGGACGGCGACCGGGCTGGGTGCCGATGGTGCGCTGACCGGCGACTGGACTGTGTCGGGCGGCACCGGAAACTGGGCGAGCGCGTCGGGCGGTGGTGGATTTTCGTCCTTTACCAATCCTGACACGGGTAAGTTTGTAAACACGATTTCGGGCGACATCACGATCAACTAAATGATTCCGTAGAAAAGCGTACGGAGTCGGTTGATTCTGCACGCTTTTCTCATTCCGGGTTCAGCGGTGTAGGTAATGCAGACGCCGCCAACCCTTTGTGATCAACCTCACAGTGCTAACACTGTATGTCTGGTAACGTTGACGTAACGGAACCTTCGACAGGAGACCCAAGTGTCCATGATCCCTTTCATCGCTCTCGGATCGGCAGGTCTGTATTCCGTTGCCATGATAGCGATGAAGTTTTGGTGGAAAATCCCCGGAATTTGGCTGAGCTTGCTGATCGTCGCAACACTGCTGGCCGCGGCATCGCTGGAACTTGCCGCCCTGCGGGAAGAGCGGTTGGGGATTATCTACACCGGCATTCTTGGGGCCGAGGTTATTCTGATCGCCATTGCCTCGTATTTTCTGTTCGGCGAGAACTTTTCGCACCGCGAAATCGTCGGTATCGGTTTGGTCCTTATCGGTACAGCGCTGGCCTGGGCATAAGAGGCGGGTTAAGCCTTTATGAACTTTCCCTTAGGTAACTTGTAACCCTCACGGGCTCTTCCAATTTGTTGAGCAGGCCAGCGAAGGCCAAGACATCAGAAGGAAGAGACCATGACCAGATTTATGACTGCCGGAGCAGCCGCTCTGGCCACGAGCCTCACCCTTGCCACGGCCTCGATGGCCGAAACCATGCCGGACCTGCGGGGCACATGGACGGGCAGCTATACCGCCGTCGGCCCGAACCGGACCACGACCGGAGATGTGCCTAGGTTCAACAATGCTGAGTGGGTGCTGGATATTCAAAAGCAGCAAGACAATGTTTTCTGGGGGCCCAGCAAATGGCGTCCGAATGCAAGCCAAGGCTGGCGCGTCATGGATGCGACCGGGACTGTCAGTCTGGATGATCCGAACCGGATCAGCATCGTTGAAAGCTCGGCCAATCCCGAGATCGGTGTGAACGCGTTGATTGATGCCCGGTATCAGGACGGCAAGATCTATGCGGATTTCCGTAGCCTGCGTCGCGGGACAACGTACAGCGTTGTACTCGAACGACAGGTGAACTGAAGCGTCTCTGGCCTGATCGGGCAGTAGGGGGTACTGGCCGCGCTTTTTGCGGCGCATAAAAAGTAATCCCGGTCAGGTCGGAGCGCTTCTCAGAAGCGGACAACACGTCTCCGAAGGGAGGAGACGGGTCGGGCGGCACTAAGGCCGCTTGCAAAGGATCCAGGCAACTTAAGGTCGGATAGCGGCGTTCCCCGGCTTTGGGACTACTGGATCTCGCGGAACCTTCAGCGCGATTTGCAGAGTATGGTGTCTGAGCAGCCCGACCCATTTCAGTCCTGACTTCCCCGTTTGATTCGGACGATTCCGCCTGAGGTTCACAAGGAAACTCGGAAAATCGCCAGAGGCCGGTGTTTGCAAGTGCAGAAACTGCCAAATATGGGGGCATTTTCTGTGACTGCGACTTTTCCAGTAACAACCCTGTGAGCTGTGTGGGTTTCTGGAGTTGTCCACAAAGTTCTCCGACTGGATATCAACAACTTATCCACCACAGAATTCAATGCTGCAGTGCTATTTTCTTGCCGGGTAGAAAGGCTGATGCAACATTCAACATACCACTTCGGCTCGAGAGGGACGGGGTGGGGCGCAAAGGCCAAGGGGGTCGAGGTGCTTGAAGGGCGGTCTTAGGATTGTTCATCTGGTTCAACGGCTTACCGGTAGGTTTTTAGTTGATACAGGCGCAAGCTTGAATTGATTTGGAACCTTCTCAGCAGGTCATTGCGGGTTGCGTGACACTTACGGGTGTTGTGCGACAGTCGCGGCTTTTTAGGAGGCCGTGATAACTGGATCGGAACGTCCCTCGGGCGTGTCGACCCGGCAAGGCGTCAGGGGTGCCCGTTTGGGCACATGCAAAGACCGCGTCTGCGCACCTGACGCCTTTTCCTTTTGCCGGAAACGAATTTACAGACTGCCACGTTTAGCCGTTTCAAACGCGAACGGGGTTCTTGTGCTTTCACAAGAACCCCGAACGTTTGTCAGATATGCAATGCCGCGTCTATGCACCTGTACACGCACAATAACCGGAGTAACCCGGGTAAATCAACAATATCTTGCGTATTGTGCGTGAATTTCCGCTATATGCGGTTCTATTCAGAAGCTTTGCTGGACGTCCGATGCTACGTTCGTAATGGCGTCGCCGGCTTTCTCAATATCCCTGCCTGCGCCTTTTGCCGTCTCGCAAGCGGTAAGTGTGATCAGGGCCAACCCTATCAGAACGGTACGGATCATCGGTGTCTCCATTGGTGTCAATTGAGTTTTCCGTACCAGTTTTCCCGGAACGAAACCAGTGCTTTGCGCGTATTCAGTCGCGGCGGATCAAGGGACCGCATGCTGCGGTTATCAGGAATAGAATTGCTGCGGCGCAGACAATGCTGGGCCCAGCCGGAGTATCAGCAAGATAGGCGCCAGCAAGCCCCCCTAGTGCCGCAACCGAACCAATAGTGGCAGCCAAAAAAGCCATGGTCTCCGGTGTCCTAACCAGAGATCGAGCCGCAGCCGCAGGGATAACAAGCAGGGCGGCAATCAACAGTATGCCAACCACTTTGATAGCGACGGCCACGGCGAGCGCCATGGCCAGTGTCAACCAAAGTTCCTCCCGTTTTGGATCTACGCCCGAAGCATATGCCAAATCCGGGTTCAGTGTGGACACCAGAAGGGCAGACCATCTTTGCGCCATGACAGCCAGAATAAGCGCTCCTCCGATCCAGATGGTCAAAAGATCGCTTTTGGTGACTGCCAGAATGTCGCCAAACAAAAATGCATCAAGATTCAACCGGACGTCAGACAAGAGCGCCACGGTAACAAGACCGGCGGCTAACGCGGTATGTGCGATTACACCCAATAGAGTGTCCATCGCAAACCCCTTTCCGCGCAAAAGGGTTACGGTCAAACCCATTGCGAGTGCTGCAGCAATAACCGCGGGCAGTAAGGGTAGGGAAAATGCCAGAGACAGCGCGACACCCAGAACCGAGGCATGGGCTGTAGCTTCTCCAAGGTAGGCCATGCGGCGCCAGACGACGAAACATCCCAGCGGCGCGGCAGCGATCGCAACGCCAACGCCGGCGAGCGCCGCACGGACCATGAAATCATCCAACATCAGTCAGATCCATTCGCTGCATGGTGGTGATCATGGTCATGGTCGTGGGAATGACTGTGCTTATGTTGGTAAAGTGCCATCGTGCCTTTGGTGCCACTACCAAACAAAGCGCGGTATTCAGGTGCATCCGCGACGCTACGGGGCGAGCCTTCGCAGCACACATGACCATTCAGGCAAAGCACGCGATCCGAGGCCGCCATGACCACGTGCAGGTCGTGGCTAACCATGACAATGGCGCAGCCTAGGTCACTGCGCACTTGTTCAATGCGTTGGTAGAACGCGGCGGCCCCCGGTTGATCAAGTCCCTGAGTGGCCTCATCCAACAACAGAAGTTGGGGGCTTTCCAAAAGCGCGCGTGCCAAAAGAACCCGCTGGAACTGACCGCCCGAAAGCTTGGTCATTTGCCGTGTTCTGAGGTCGGGAACACCTGCTAGCTCGAGTGCTGTAACAGCGTCCCGCGCGGAAATACGTTTTGGTAATCCTAAAAAGCGTTGGACCGTCATAGGGAGCGCGGCGTCCAAGGCCAGTTTCTGCGGGACATAGCCTATACGCAGCCCCTTGGCGCGCTCGACCGTGCCCTGAGCAGGTGAAACGGCACCAATCATGGCACGCAGCAAGGTAGACTTGCCCGAGCCATTCGGCCCGACGACCGTTACAATTTCACCTGATGAAACCGAGGCATTTACGTTTTCAAGGATTGTTCGACCATCTGCTTTGATCGACAGGTTTTTTAGGGCAATTAGTTTCTGCGTCACGCTTTTATCTCAATGCATTCCGGACAAAGGCCCTCGGCTTCGACGACGACTCGCTCGATTAGGAAACCAGACGTATCTGCCGCAGCGCCCAAGCGACCTTGGGTCAATTCAGTCTCGGTTTCAGCGACGGTCTTGCATGAGCGGCAAATCAGGAAGGCCGGAACATGGTCATGCGTCGGATGTGCACAGGCCGCGTAGGCATTCAGTTGCTCGATGCGATGAACAAAGCCGTTCTGCACCAGAAAGTCCAAGGCGCGATAGGCGACGGGGGGCTGCGAACCCATGCCTTCTGCAGCAAGCACTGCAAGAATGTCGTAGGCACCCATAGCTTTGTGTTTCTCCAGCAGAATTTCCAGCACACGCTTTCTGACCGGAGTGAATTGCAGTCTCTGCGCCTTACACTTCGCTTCGGCTTGGGCCATCGCAGTATGCACGCAATGGGTGTGATCATGTTGTCTGAAACCGACTGTGCTCATCAGGCGCTCCATGTGTTTTTTGCTTGATATGTTATAACGTGGGGCATATCAAGCGGTCAGACTATGTAATAACATATCATTCAGGAGTGCTCATGTTACGGTCAACCCTTTGTGTTTTTGGGACTATTCTCGCGGGCAAAGCTGCGGCCGAGCCCCCTAAAGTCGCAACCGATATTGCCCCGGTTCATTCATTAGTCGCGCGCGTTATGTCGGGTGTTTCGGAGCCAGCGCTGATTATCCCGCCGAGTGCATCGCCGCACGATCACGCGATGCGTCCGTCAGAAGCGCGGGCTTTGCAATCTGCCGATGTCGTGTTCTGGGTCGGTGAGGAGCTGACGCCGTGGATGGAAAAGCCGCTTGAAGCGTTGTCGGGTAATGCCCAGCAGATTGCGCTGCTGGAAGTAGATGGCACGACGTTGCATGAGTTTCGAGATGTCGTCGAAGAGGACGATCATGACGACCACGCAGGTCATGGTGATCACGCAGAACACGACGATCATGCGGAAAAACACGATGACCACGCTGGGCATGACGAAAAACACGATGACCACGCGGGGCACGAAGATCACGCAGAACATGCCGATCATGCAGGTCATGAAGACCACGCAGACCATGATGATCATGCCGGTCATGATCATGGGCACGGGCATGACCATGACGGTGTTGACCCCCATGCTTGGCTAGACCCTGAAAACGCGCGTGTTTGGGTTCACGCGATTGCGGATACACTCGCAAAGGCAGACCCTGAAAACGCAGAGACCTACAAGAATAATGCCAAAGCTGCGGATGCGGAATTGCATGAACTTGTGGATCAGATTTCCGCAGAGGTGGAGAACGCAAAAGACCGCGCGTTCATCACATTCCACGACGCATACCAGTACTTTGAAAAGCGGTTTGGACTGAACACGTCCGGATCAGTCAGCCTTGGCGACGCATCGAACCCTGGTCCTGCACGCCTTGCTGCATTGCAAGAAAAAGTCGCCGACGACAAAATTGTCTGCGCTTTCTCAGAACCGCAATACGACATGCGGCTGGTCGAAACTGCGATCGAGGGAACCGGGGCCAAGATTTACGATCTGGATCCGGTGGGAACATCTATCGACCCCGGCCCAGACCACTACCCGAACTTGTTGCGCGCAATGGCCGTCGCATTTCAGAACTGCGCAACGGGATCCTAAGCCTAGAACAGAGGCGGCCTTTTCAGGCCGCTTCTTTGGTGCAGAATAACTCGTACACGACTTCGAGCATTCGGCGCGGGCGATCGTCAGCCAGACGGTAATAAATCGCCTTACCTTCACGGCGCGGTGTTACCAGCCCTTCCAAGCGCAGCCGGGACAACTGCTGTGAGACGGCCGCTTGACGGGCAGACAGCAGTTCTTCCAGCTCGGTCACGGATTTCTCGCCCGATATAAGATGGCATAGGATCATCAACCGACCTTCATGGCTGATCGCCTTGAGGAAGTTCGATGCCTGAGTTGCATTGCCTGCGATAAGTTCGAAGTTGTCGGTAGGGTTTTCCTGTGAAACCTGCGCCAGTGCCATTTCTGTTTTCCTTTTTGCCCGAATGGGCGTCGTTACGAATGCGGATGCGCCGTGGATCTTGCGATCTGGCATTGGATATATAGTGACCAAATATTTCCATATGCATGAATCAAAATGACGTGATGGGATGGAACCCGCCGGTCAAAACCTCGTGGGTGCTGTGAGGTCCATGTGGCGGAGGGCGACGGAAGGCCAGAACATGGGCGTTGCTGCTGTCAAAAAGCGCCGTCTTGTCCAGAAGTCACCGGCCCCCCTTGCGGCCCCCCTGTGGCAACACTAAGACTCAGGTAACGTTTCTTCGGGTAGTGTCCCGATCCATAGCAAAGCAGGCAGGTTCTTAATGTTCGATCCCGTTGATACCTATATGAATACGCTCGTCCCGATGGTCGTTGAGCAGACCAGCCGGGGAGAGCGCGCCTACGACATCTTCTCGCGCCTTCTGAAAGAGCGGATCATTTTCATCAACGGACCGATCCATGATGGCATGAGTCATCTGGTCGTCGCCCAATTGCTGCACCTTGAGGCGGAAAACCCGAACAAGGAAATCTCGATCTACATCAATTCACCTGGCGGTGTCGTGACCAGTGGTTTGTCGATTTACGACACAATGCAGTATATCAAGCCTAAATGTTCGACATTGGTAATCGGTCAGGCGGCTTCGATGGGGTCTGTTTTGTTGGCGGGTGGTGAGAAAGGAATGCGCTTTTCTCTGCCAAACAGCCGGATCATGGTGCACCAGCCCAGCGGAGGTTATCAGGGTCAGGCCAGCGATATCATGATCCATGCGGCCGAGACCCAAAAGCTGAAAGATCGCCTGTATGACATCTACGTACGCCATACAGGGCAAACAAAAAAGGCAGTTGAGAAAGCGTTGGATCGCGACAATTTCATGAGCCCAGAAGAAGCCAAAGATTGGGGTCATATCGACGAAATCGTTGAAAACCGCGCCAAAATGGGCGGTGAAGACGCCTGAGATTAAGACCCTGCGCCGATGGCGCGGGGTACATTTTTGAGATTGTGGCCGCCTCAGTGGTGGCCTAAGCTGCACCAAATGGCGGCAATCGCGGTCCAGAGGGGGCCGCATGGACGAAGCCCGAAAGGTAGAACATGGCGACGAATTCAGGCGGTGACGGCAAAAACACGCTCTACTGCAGTTTCTGCGGCAAGAGCCAGCATGAGGTGCGCAAGCTGATTGCCGGGCCTACGGTCTTCATCTGTGACGAATGCGTCGAACTCTGCATGGACATCATCCGCGAAGAGACGAAGGCCAGCGGCCTGAAATCCAGCGACGGGGTGCCAACGCCCAAGGATATTTGCGAAGTGCTGGATGATTATGTGATCGGCCAGGCTACGGCGAAACGGGTCCTGTCGGTTGCGGTCCACAACCACTACAAACGCCTGAACCATGCACAAAAAGCCGGCAGCGACATTGAACTGGCAAAATCCAACATCCTGCTGATCGGGCCCACAGGTTGCGGTAAAACACTGCTGGCGCAAACCTTGGCACGCATTCTGGACGTTCCGTTCACGATGGCGGACGCGACCACGCTGACCGAAGCCGGTTATGTGGGTGAGGATGTCGAGAATATCATCCTCAAGCTGCTTCAGGCATCCGAGTACAACGTTGAGCGTGCTCAGCGCGGCATCGTCTATATCGACGAAGTCGACAAGATTACACGCAAGTCGGAAAATCCGTCGATTACCCGCGATGTATCTGGCGAAGGCGTGCAGCAAGCGTTGCTGAAACTGATGGAAGGCACTGTGGCCAGCGTTCCGCCGCAAGGTGGGCGTAAACACCCGCAGCAGGAATTCTTGCAGGTGGATACGACTAACATCCTGTTCATCTGTGGCGGTGCGTTTGCCGGTCTGGACAAGATCATCGCGCAGCGTGGCAAAGGCTCGGCGATGGGCTTTGGTGCTGATGTGCGTGACAACGATGATCGCGGCGTTGGTGAGATCTTTAAGGATCTTGAACCTGAGGATCTGCTGAAATTCGGGCTGATCCCGGAATTTGTTGGCCGTCTGCCAGTTCTGGCGACTTTGGAAGACCTGGATGAAGACGCTCTGGTCACTATCCTGACCAAGCCCAAGAACGCATTGGTCAAGCAATACCAGCGCCTGTTCGAGTTGGAAGATGCAGAGCTTGCCTTTACGGATGATGCGTTGAAGGCGATTGCCAAGAAGGCGATCGAGCGCAAGACAGGCGCACGCGGTTTGCGTTCCATCCTGGAAGACATTCTGCTGGACACAATGTTCGAGCTGCCAGGGTTGAAAAACGTAACCGAAGTGGTCGTGAACGAAGAGGCGGTATCGTCGGACGCGCAGCCTCTGATCATTTACGCAGACTCGGCGGAGTCGGCTTCGGCCGGGTAAGATCAAGACGAATTTACAGACACGGCGCGGCACTGACCGCGCCGTTTTTCTATGGAGGATGCCATGAAAATCAAACGCATTTCCTCGGGTGGTGAGTATGAAGCAAAGGTCGGATATTGCCGCGCCGTGGTGGCTAACGGTTTTGTCTTTGTTGCAGGAACCTGCGCGCAAGGTGAAGAGATCCCTGAGGATATCGTAGGTCAGTGCAAGTCCGCCCTTGATGCAATCGGGCGTGCTCTTGCAGAGGCCGGAACAGGATTTGAGCATGTCGTTCGCGTGAACTACTACCTCCCGGATATGGCTGAATTCGAGCTATGTTGGCCCTTGCTCAAAGGAGCATTTGGGGAGAACCCACCTGCCGCGACGGTCATCGAATGCAATTTGATTACGCCTCAAGACCGGATCGAAATCGAAGTGACCGCATATCTGCCGGAATGATGGGTGCGGTCCTTGTGACACTGGACCTTGGCGCGCCTTTGGTCCATATCTGCGGAAACAGAATTGCCGGAGGCAGCCGATGGGTATCCTGAACAATCTTCTGCGGGCCGTGACCTGGTGGAACGGGGCAACTTTGAACACGCAGATCTACACTGCGCGCAAAGGAGAAAAGGTCGGTGAGGACAATGAAGGCAATGTCTTTTACCGCAATGCCGATGACAGCAAGCGTTGGGTGATTTTCAATGGTGAGGCAGAAGCCAGCCGTATTGACCCTGAATGGCATGGCTGGTTGCACCGGACTTGGGATGAGCCGCCCACCGACAAACCGCTAGAGCACAAGTCGTGGGAAAAACCGCACCAAGAGAACCTGACAGGGACCGCTTTGGCATACGCGCCTGCGGGGTCGTTGCGGCGCCCTGACCCGGTCGAGCGTTCGGATTATGAGGCCTGGAGCCCGGAATAAACGAGGCGAATGATGTCGAGCTATAATGTGACCGAAGTCCTTGTTGGCGGGGCCGTATTGGCCTGCGCCGTTGCGTTTGGCGTATATGCCAGCCAGTCTACCGGTCTGTCGCAGGGTGGAACGGGTTATGAACTGGGCGCGTCCTTCAGATCGCTGGAAGGTGTCGGAGTGGGCACGGATGTCCGGCTGGCAGGTGTCAAAATCGGCACGGTTACCGGTGTGACTCTGAACCCGGAAACCTATCGCGCGGATACGACCTTTAGTATTATTGACGGTATTCTGGTGCCGGATGACAGCGCAATCGTGATCTCATCCGAAGGGCTGCTGGGTGGTAACTTTGTCGAAGTTATGCCGGGTGGGTCTCCGTTCTATTTCGAAGCCGGCGATCAGGTTGAAGACACGCAGGGCGCGGTCAGTCTGATTTCCCTATTGGTTAAGTTTGTTGCCGGGGATGGCGGCCAATGAGGCACCTCGCCCTTTTTGCCGCGGTTTTGGCGGCTTCGGGTGCAGCCGCCCAGCAAAAAGTGCAATCGGGCCCCGGTGCCTTGCTGCGTGGGTTAGACAAGGTCAGCGGGCAGACGGTTGACGTTGAAATGCAGAATGGCCGAACCGATGCGATTTTTGGCCTGGACGTCGCGTTGGGAGATTGCCGTTTTCCTGTTGACAACCCGACAGGGGACGCTTTTGCCTATTTGACGATCTGGGAAAAAGGCAAGACAGATCAATTATTTGACGGATGGATGATCGCGACGTCTCCGGCGCTGAATGCCTTGGACCACTCGCGCTACGACATCTGGGTAATTCGCTGTATGACGCCTTCGGGCAACTGATCCAACGGTGCGGTGAAATCCGCGCTTGCGTCGATCGCCTCTTCCAGAAGCTGCCGGTAGTGCGCGCGTGAGATTTCAATAGCGCCGAGCGAGGCCAAGTGCGCTGTCAGGAACTGTGTATCGAACAGCAGAAACCCGGTTTGGCGTAAACGATCTACCAGATACGCCAGCGCGACTTTCGAGGCATCTGTTTGACGCGAGAACATGCTTTCGCCAAAGAATGCAGCGCCGAGGGCCACGCCGTACACACCCCCAACCAATTTTGAGCCGTCCCAGACTTCGAGAGAATGCGCATGTCCGGATTCGTGAAGCCGACGATAAAGCCGTCGCAACTCGTCATTGATCCAAGTGTCAGCGCGATCAGCGCATCCCTCAACGACACCGTCAAAGTCCCGATTGATCGTGATTGAGTAACCGCTTTTACGGATGCGCCTGGCCAGACTGCGCGAAATGTGGAAGCCATCCAGTGGAAAAACACCGCGGAACTTGGGATCGACCCAGAACAGTTCCGGATCGTCGCGATGTTCAGCCATCGGAAAAATCCCGATGGAGTACCCGTGTAGCAAAAGTTCCGGAGAAAGGCTCATACAGGTTGGTCCGGGGCCGAAAGGCTTGAACCTTTCGGCCCGGTTAGGTTCATCACTCGGCCATGTTCTCTGCCAGCCAATGTTCCAGCCAGTGTATGTTGTAGTCGCCGCTATGAAGGTCGGCTTCCTGCAACAGGGCGTGGAACAGAGGAACTGTGGTGTCGATGCCGTCGACGATCAATTCACCCAAGGCACGGTCCAGACGCGCCAGCGCCTCGGCCCGATCGCGGCCCTGAACGATCAGTTTGGCGATCAGCGAGTCATAGTAGGGTGGGATCGAATACCCGTCATAAAGCGCCGAATCCATGCGCACGCCAAGACCGCCGGGTGCATGATACGCTGTGATCTTGCCGGGGCAGGGCGAGAAGTTGGGCAGTTTTTCCGCGTTTATCCGAACCTCGATGGCGTGGCCGTTGATCTCAAGGTCATCCTGACCGAATGACATCGGCAGACCCGAGGCTACGCGGATTTGCTCACGAACCAGATCGACGCCGAAAATGCCTTCGGTCACCGGGTGCTCCACCTGCAAACGTGTGTTCATCTCGATAAAGTAGAACTCGCCGTTTTCATACAGAAACTCGATGGTACCCGCGCCGATATAGTTGATTTTGGCAACTGCATCCGCACAGACTTTACCGATTTTTGCTCGCTCCTCGGGAGTGATGCAGGGGCCGGGGGCCTCTTCGAACACTTTCTGGTGGCGACGTTGCAGCGAACAGTCGCGTTCGCCCAAGTGTACCGCGTTGCCCTTACCGTCGCCGAAGACCTGGATTTCAATGTGGCGAGGCGTGGTCAGGTATTTCTCGATGTATACCTCGTCGTTGCCAAAGGCGGCTTTGCCCTCGGCCCGCGCGGTCATAAATGCGCTTTCCATCTCATCCGCGCTCATCGCGACCTTCATGCCGCGACCGCCGCCGCCGGCAGTGGCTTTGATGATGACGGGATAGCCGAATTCCTCACCAATGCGCTTGGCGTCTTCCAGCGTGGGGACGCCGCCGTCGGAGCCCGGAACGCACGGCACGCCCAGCTCCTTCATCGTGTCCTTGGCGGTGATCTTGTCACCCATCACGCGGATATGTTCGGCGGTGGGGCCGATGAAGGTGATGCCGTGATCCTCGACGATTTGCACGAACTCGGCATTCTCGGACAGAAAACCATAGCCGGGATGGATCGCCTGCGCGCCGGTGATTTCACAGGCCGAGATGATGGCGGGCACCGACAAATAGCTTTGCGGGCTGGGCGGGGGGCCGATACATACCGATTCGTCGGCCATGCGTACGTGCATTGCGTCGCTATCGGCAGTGGAATGGACGGCAACCGTCTTAATCCCCATTTCGCGCGCCGCGCGGATCACCCGCAGAGCGATCTCGCCTCGGTTGGCAATCAGGATTTTGTCGAACATGGGCCCGCCTTACTCAACAATGACCAGAGGTGTGCCGAATTCCACAGCGTCACCATCCCCAACAAGAATACGCTTGATGGTGCCTGATTTGGGCGCATGGATATGGTTCATTGTTTTCATCGCTTCGACGATCAGCAGGGTGTCGCCTTCGGATACAGATGCGCCAACCGAGATAAAGGACGGGGCCCCGGGTTCGGGCTGCATATAGACCGTTCCAACCATGGGAGAGGTCACGGCACCCGGATGGCTTGCAGGATCTTCAACGGCGGCGGGGGCTTCGGCTGGTGCCGGGGCGGCCGCAGCCGGTGCTGCCGGAGCGGGGGCCGCAGCGGGGACAGCGACCTGAACGGGGGCTGCTGCGGTCGGCGTCATGCGGCTGACGCGGACATTCAGGCTGTCTTCTTCGCCATATTCGCGTTTGACCTGCAGCTCAGTCAGGTCGTTTTCGCGCAGCAACTCGGCCAGTGCCTTGATGAATGCCACGTCCGCTTCGTGTTTGGTGTCTGTCATGAGTGTCCTCGACGGTTCCCCTTTGGCCCATCTGTTCTGTGTGGGCTTTGGTCTAATTACGCAGCGTTATAAGCTATGCGCCTTCCCATGAAAAGCGCGTCTGGCCCTGTCTGGCAGGGGTTTAGCCAAGTTTTCTAGGGGGTGGCAGGGTCAAAGCGGCATTCCGGAAAGTTTCGCAACCAGTTCAGGCAGTTTGCGCGCGCCGAATTTTTCCAGCAAACGTGCGCGGTAGGCTTCGATCGTGCGGTAGCTTAGCCCCAATTCGACGCCAATTTCCTTTGCAGACAGACCCCGGCAGGACAGGATCGCTACGTCGCGTTCGCGCTTGGTCAACTCGACCAGCGGGCGTTCTTCAGAGATGTCCGAGAAACTCCAGATTCCGTGCCGGAAAGGATCGTCCGGAGTCAGTGACCGTCCACGCGCGCGACACCAGAAAAGGTCTCCATTTCGGCGCCGCATAACCCGTTCGTCGGTGTAATACCCGGTATCACGCATCACCTGCAGGCTGCGCTCGCCGATCCGCTCCCAATCTGCCACTGATGGATACAAATGCAGCAAGGGCATATTGCGGTAGTCCGCTTCGTCACCCCCGAAAGTGCGCGCGAACTGCAAGTTGCAGCGCCGGATGATCCGGTTTTCCAGCTCAACCAGCCCGATTGGCGCGTATTCGAATGCGGTATCACTCATCCCTTTATCGTGCAGGGATTTGCGCGGAATGAGAAGGGGCCGGTCGGTAAATTAGTCACCAATCGAGATCGTGGGTGAGCGTTGTGGGGAAAGCGATGTCTGTTAATGGTGTAAACTTGACCTGAAAACTGCCTTTTAACTAACAGAAATATATCAATAGTTCTGAAAATAAATTATAGTCTACCTTTACGAACCCGAGTTGACGAAAGGCAGGATTTTGCGCGACACGCTGACTGGTAGCCGAATACGAGAGCGCCGCCAGATTGCCGGTATGCGGCAGTCCGCTCTGGCGCAGCAGGTGGGTATTTCAGCATCGTACCTCAATCTGATCGAACACAACCGCCGCCGGATTGGTGGTAAACTGCTTGTCGATATCGCAGCGGCTTTGGCAGTGGAGCCATCGGTGCTGACGCAAGGTATTGAAGCAACATTGATTTCTGCCCTACGCGAAGCCGCTGCCGACGCGGTCGGACAACAAGCCGAAGTCGACGCTTTGGAAGAGTTTGCTGGCCGTTTTCCCGGATGGGCAGGGGTTTTGGCGCAGATGCACCGGCGTGTGGTGTCGTTGGAGCGGACGGTGGAAACCCTGTCGGACCGGCTAACGCATGACCCACATCTGGCGGCATCCATGCACGAAGTTCTGTCAACAGCGGCTGCGATCCGCTCTACCGCAGCGATTCTGGCCGATACGCAAGAGATTGAACCGGAATGGCAGGACAGGTTCCATCGCAACCTGCATCAGGATGCCGAACGTCTGGCTGACAGTTCCAAATCGCTGGTGACCTATTTGGACGACTCGGAAACTGCGGAGGATCGGCGCGGAGTTCCACTTGAAGATGTCGAAGCCTTTTTCGAGCAGCATGGCCATCATTTTCCCGAAATCGAAGCCGGAGCAGATAGTGACGAGGTCGATCTGGGCCAACTGGACTCTGCCGCGGTCAAAACCGTGACCCGAGACTTGCTGAAAACCTATGCCGAGGATGCGAAAGCCATGCCTTTGGACGCGGTTACAGCGGCCTTGGAAGGCGCGGAACCTGACCCGCTGAAACTGGCCGCTCATTTTAGGGTAGATGTGGCGACGGTGCTAAGACGTCTGGCTGCACTTCCGGATGGTGTGTTGTCGCGTCCCACCGGTTTGGTGGTATGTGATGCATCCGGCAGCATTCTGTTTTCAAAATCTGTGCCTGGGTTTGCTATGCCGCGATTTGGCGAGGCCTGTCCGCTGTGGCCCTTGTTTCAGGCGCTGAATCGGCCTTTGGTGCCCATTCGTCGGCGCATTGTTCAACTGGGTCGGTCTGCGGCCGAGTTTGATTGCTTCGCCTATGCGTGGCCGCAAACGGTTTCCGGGTTCGATGATGCGCCCGTTTATCGCTCTGTCATGCTGGTTCGATCCGTGGAAGAGGGCAGTCAAGATGCCCAAAACATTGCCCATGTGGGGCCAAGTTGCCGCGTTTGCCCAAATAGCGACTGCGCCTCTCGTCGAGAGCCATCAATTCTAAGCGAAGGTTTTTGACACTTTCCTGACAGACGGCGTAAGCTATGCCAGACAGGTATACGGATGGGTAGCCCGTCACGGGGAGGAATAATTCATATGAGCCGTAAGGTTCTGCTAATCGAGGATGAGCCGAACATAGCCGAGGCCATTCGGTTTTTGCTGACGCGTGAGGGTTGGCAGGTGGAAACACATGCCGAGGGGACGGACGCGGTACAGGTCATTCAAAGCGCCAGCCCGGATCTGGTTATACTCGACGTAATGTTGCCGGGTAAAAACGGGATGGAGATTCTGCGTGACCTGCGCGAGTTGGATGGCATGCAAACGCTGCCGGTTCTTATGCTGACGGCGCGTGGTCAATCTCGCGACCGTGAAATGGCCGAAAATGCAGGTGTCAGTCGTTTCATGACCAAACCGTTTTCAAACGCCGAGGTTCTGACGGCCGTACGTGACCTGCATGCACAGGCGAGCCGGTCATGAGCAACGGCGAAGATCGACAGCCCCCGGGTGTTCGGCCTTCGCTGTTTTTGGAACGCCAGAGTTATCGCAGGCGGCGTCTGACCGATGCGGCGCGACTATTGCCGATACTGGGGTCCGCCCTGATTGCTTTGCCATTGCTTTGGCCCGGTTCAGATTCCCCTGATGACGGTGTCGCGCTGTCTTCGGCAATACTTTATATTTTTGCCTGTTGGGGCTTGTTGATTTTGCTCAGCCTTGCCTTCGGCTTTGCAGCAGGACGCATGGCCGCACGGGATGATGCCGATCCGGATTCGGACCAATGGCAACGCTAAACCTACTGATCCTGGTTTGTTTGGGTTACGTCGTGCTTTTGTTTGGCGTCGCCTTTGCAGCCGACCGCTTGGCAGCATCGGGGCGGGGCGCTTGGTTGCGATCTCCGCTGATTTATACGCTTTCCTTGTCCATCTATTGCACCGCCTGGACGTTTTATGGCGCGGTCGGTAACGCTGCGCGTTCAGGGTTGGAGTTCGTGACGATCTACCTTGGTCCAACGTTGGTGATGATCAGTTGGTGGTGGGGTCTGCGCAAACTGGTTCGTGTCGGCCGCAGTCAGCGTGTGACGTCTATCGCAGACTTGATCTCTTCGCGTTATGGCAAATCCAATACGCTGGCGATCTGCGTGACCATTCTGGCCGTATTGGGTGGCACGCCCTATATCGCGCTGCAATTACAATCGATTACACTGTCCTTCTCGATTTTTGCCCAAGCAGATCCCACTGGGCTTTATCAGGAAGGGTCCAGTGTTTTCTGGGTGGCGGCAGGTCTTGCGATCTTTGCCATCCTGTTCGGGACACGCAATCTGGACGCGAACGAGCGGCACCACGGGGTTGTCACTGCAATCGCATTGGAATCGGTAGTGAAGCTATTTGCTCTGCTTGCCGTCGGCATATTTGTGGTTTGGGGTGTCGCCGGTGGAATAGGTCCCACGATGGACCGCATTGATGCATCGGAAATAGGTCAGTGGAATGTGGATGCTGGCCGGTGGACAACCTTGGTTTTCCTGTCCGCTGCAGCTTTTGTGTGCCTGCCGCGCATGTTTCAGGTGATGGTCGTCGAAAACGCGGACGAGACCCATCTGCAAACCGCCGCGTGGGCCTTCCCGCTGTACCTTTTGCTGATGAGCTTGTTCGTTGTCCCAATCGCTGTGGTGGGGCTGGACTTGCTACCCGAAGGATCAAACCCCGATCTGTTTGTCCTCACGGTTCCCTTGTCTCAGAATGCCGAATGGCTGGCGATGCTGTCCTTCATCGGTGGGTTTTCATCTGCGACGTCGATGGTGATCGTTACCGCCATGGCGCTGTCCACCATGGTTTCCAACCATGTGGTCATGCCCATCTGGCTAAGCACGCAGGAAGGGACGGGGGCTGTTTCGGGGGATGTGCGCCACGTTGTTCTGGTCGCGCGCCGGATTTCTATCGCCGTCATCATGGCCATGGGCTTCTACTACTACCGCCTGTCCGGCGGCGGCGCGGCCCTGACCTCTATCGGGCTTGTGGCCTTCGCCGGGATTTCACAGATTCTGCCCGCGTTGGTCGGTGGCCTGTTTTGGCGCGGCGCTACCCGCACCGGGGCCTTGGTCGGGCTGACGGTTGGTTTCTTGCTGTGGATTTACACGTTGCTTTTGCCCGGTATGGGCGGCGCGTTGATGTCTGAAGCTGTCATTCAAAACGGCCCATTTGGATTGGAGTGGTTGCGCCCCCAAGCGCTGTTCGGGATCGAGGGTATGGACCCGTTGGTACATTCCGTCATGTGGTCGCTTTCCCTGAACACGGTCGCGTTTTGCGTAGCATCGCTTCTCAGCTTTCCAAGCCCGCTTGAGCGTCTGCAAGGTGCGCAGTTTGTCAACGTGTTCGACCATTCCGTAGCCTTGCGCGGGTGGACGGGATCCGTGGCGCAAAGCGAAGATCTTATGATCATGACCCAGCGTATTCTGGGGACAGGGCCAGCACAGGAATTCTTCCAGGCCGAGGCCGAACGGCAAGGTGGCAGATCGCGTCTGCCAGAACCGACGCCTGCATTTTTGGAGCGTCTCGAAAGAGAGCTGAGCGGTTCTGTTGGTGCCGCGACCGCACACGCCATGATCGGCCAGATTGTGGGCGGATCGTCGGTCTCGGTCGAAGACCTGTTGGCTGTTGCGAACGAGTCCGCGCAATTGCTGGAATATTCCAGCCAATTGGAAGCGAAGTCGGCAGAGTTGACCCGGACAGCAGGCCAGTTGCGCGAAGCAAATACCAAGCTGACCCAGATATCCGAACAAAAAGACAGCTTTCTCAGCCAGGTAAGTCACGAGTTACGGACTCCGATGACTTCTATCCGGGCGTTTTCGGAAATCATGCGTGACACAGAAGAGTTGAGCGCTGACGAACAAACCCGCTATGCCGCGATCATCCATGATGAAGCGCTGAGGTTGACGCGTTTGCTGGATGATCTGCTGGATCTGAGCGTGCTGGAAAGTGGTCGGGTTAACCTGAATATGGGCGGCGACACTTTGCGCTCGGTGCTTGATCGGGCCGTCTCAAGTGCATTGGCCGGAACCAGCCAGACGTTGACCGTAAAACGTTCTCGGGCGGCTGAGCGTCTGCCTTTGCACACTGATCTGGACCGTTTGGGGCAAGTATTTATCAACCTGATTTCAAACGCCCAGAAATACTGCGATGCGGATGATCCTGTCCTGACCATTTCGGCGCACGATGTCGGAGGGCAGGTTGTGATCGACTTTGCGGATAACGGCAGCGGCATCCCGCCCGAGGCGCGATCGATGGTATTCGAAAAATTCTCACGCGTGGGCGGTGACAAGGCGGGAGGGGCAGGCTTGGGTCTGGCGATCTGCCGCGAGATCATGCAGCGCCTTGGTGGGGAAATCAGTTACTTGCCCGGACAAGGCGGGGCGGCCTTCCGTGTCAGAGTTCCGCTCGCTTATCGCCAGGCGGCTCAATAACCCTGTCATAAAGAAATTCGTAACCCGCGCTGGGTTAGACCTTGAACCTGACATGGGAATGAATGGCGGTTTTGGGGCATGGCGCAACCGGATAGCACAGCTTTAGCGCGAAAGCTTTCTGCATCACAGGGGGATCAGGGTGACAGGCCGCGTTCGGTTTTGCGTGCTTTGCGTCTGACCTGTGCAAGGGTGGCGTCGGATGGGCTGCAATTGCCAATGTCTGTCATAGGGGCAAAGCAATCCTGCCGCGCGCCTGATACTCTGCCAGAGAGTATCGGTGACGATTGGTTAATGCTGGTATTCGCCACCTCAGATGAAAGGCAAGCTGCGGTGTGTCTGGACGTCGGTGTCGTCTCGGCGATCGTACAGGTGCAAACCTTTGGTGAAGTTATGGCTGACGCACCATCTGTGCGTGTATTCACGGACACTGATGCCGCAATGGTCTCGCCGTGGGTCGAGCAAGTGTTGTCTCGCGCAGTACAAGTGGTTGAGGCCAAGGGGGATCAGGCGCGGCTTACAGGCTACGAATTCAAGGCACGGCTGCAGAATCTGCGAACATTGGGCCTGACTCTGGTCGAGGATGCATATGACGTCTTTGACCTGACGGTCGAACTGGCCGGTGGAGTGCGACAAGGTCAGATATCGTTCGTTCTACCCGCTGTAGATGAAGATCAGGACCTTGACGATGTAGAAAAACAGCCCGCTGGACCAAACCTTGAGCAAGCATCCGGCGTTCTGCGGGCCGATCTGAACACCGTCATCTGCCGTATGTCCTTGCCATTTGCGTCCCTGTCTGCGTTGACGGTGGATGACGTTCTACCTTTGGTTGGTGCCAAACTTGACCAAGCCGAAGTGCTGACAATCGATCGTTTTTGCGCAGCCGTTGGGCGGTTGGGGCAGACCGGAGGGATGCGCGCGGTTCGTTTGAACGAATACGAGAACGCCTTGTCAATCTCTGACGCGGATACAACGGAGTTTCTGGAGGCACACACCCCAACCCAAAAGATGGGGCCGTCAGCCGAACAACTGATGGATGTGACGCCGATTGATCCCGTTGAAACAGGAACACTTGGTCATGATCTTGATTTGGGCGACTCGGATGCAATCGCAGCCGAGATATCCAAGCTGGCCGGGCTAGGCGATGTCCCAGGTCCAGCGGGATAAAACGGCGTCAGCCAGCCGAGTTTCGAATTTGATCCAGAGTCGGACGCAGGTTTTCCAGCGCGTAGCCCGCTTTGGTGGTTGCATCCAGAATGTCGTCTGTGCTCATCCGGTCGCATTGACCCAGGGCCCAGACAACAGAGCATCGCGTACCCGAGGCACAATAAGCCAGAACCGGTCCACTGCAGCTTTCGGCCAACTCTCGCTGAAGCGCGACGTTTTCCGGTGTCATCGTCTGATGCGTAAGCTCAAGAACTTCGTATTCCAGTCCGGCCGCACGTACGGCCTGACCAATCGCATCAGATTGCATGTCCATCGGCACTTCGGAATTCGGACGGTTGCAGATCACCCTGACAAAACCGGCGTCGGCGATGGCTGGAACGTCCTCGACCGTGATTTGCGGCGAGACGGCGTAGCGGGGGGTAATTGGTCGAATCTCCATGGCAATTGCTTAGGCCGGGTTGGCCGCCCTGTCCAGTTGTGCACCAAGCGTCGGGGCAGCGAACATTCCAGCGCTCATCGCGATCAGAAAAACAACACCGCCAAGGCCGCCATAGGAAATTGACGCAATCGCAGGACCCGGACACAGGCCCGACAGGCCCCATCCCATGCCGAACATCATTGATCCAACGATGAGGCGTCGATCCAGTTCAGGCGATGACATCACGGGAAATTGGCCCCCTGTGAGCGGCTGACGATGCGGTGTCAGTCGCCAGGCTATCAGCATGGGTAGGATTGCGCCTGCCATTACGAAGGCAAGGGTCGGGTCCCACTGTCCGAAGAAATCCAACCAGCCCTGCACTTTGGTTGTGTCCGTCATGCCGGAGATCAACAGACCGGTGCCGAACAACGCGCCTGAAAAAAGCGAGATCATCGTGCGCATCAAATCAGCCCCCACATGTGACGCAGTACGGCCAATGTCACCGCCCCGGCGCCGATGTAGATTATTGTGGCCGTGATGCCGCGCAGCGAAAATCTGGATATCCCGCACACTCCGTGGCCGGATGTACATCCGTTTGCAAGGCGTGTGCCGACACCAACCAGAAGACCCGCCAATATGACGACTGTCAGATTGCCGGTCAGATGCGTTTGCGGGGCGGGCGACATAAACAGGCTCAACAGCAATGGTGCGCCGACAAGGCCGGCGACAAAGGCCAACCGCTCATGCGAACGATCAGAGTTATCGACCAACCCGCCAAGTATGCCACTGGCCCCCATAACGCGACCGTTCCCCAGCAAATAGATGGCGGCCGCCAGCCCGATCATCAAACCACCGGCCAGTCCCCAAGTCCATTCGGTGTACATCGTCATTCCTTTTTCGGGTCGGGTTTTGAGTTACAGCTTATTCAGCGGAACCTTCAGAAAAATATCGCCATTTTCGTCCGAAGGCGGCATTTGCCCCGCCCGCATATTGACCTGCAGAGAGGGAAGGATAAGGCGCGGCATGCCCAAGGTCGCGTCACGCGCGTCGCGCATCTTTACGAATTCTTCAATGGGGCGACCCTGGCCGATATGGACGTTCAGGGCCTTCTGCTCTCCGACTGTGGTTTCCCATGCATATTCATCCCGGCCCGGCGCTTTATAGTCGTGGCCGACAAACACACGGGTTTCATCCGGAAGCGACAGGATTTTCTGGATTGAGCTATATAGCGTTTCGGATGATCCGCCGGGAAAGTCGCATCTGGCCGTACCGAAATCCGGCATGAACAACGTGTCGCCAACGAATGCGGCATTCCCTAAGACATAAGTCAGGCAAGCTGGGGTGTGACCCGGAGTGTGCAAAACATCCCCGCGCATTTGTCCGACGTGAAAACTGTCACCTTCGCGGAACAGCGCGTCAAACTGGCTGCCGTCCCGCTGGAATTCGGTCCCTTCGTTGAATATTTTCCCAAAGGTTTCCTGAATGGTGATGATCTGGTCGCCGATCCCAATTTTGCCGCCCAATTCTTGTTGTAGAAACGGTGCCGCGGACAGGTGATCCGCGTGAACATGGCTTTCCAGAATCCACTCGACCTTCAGTCCGTTTTCGCGAACATAATCTACGATCTTTCCGGCTGAGGTGGTGGCAGTGCGGCCAGAGGCGTGGTCAAAATCCAGGACGCTGTCAATAATCGCGCAGGACAGGCCTTCGGGTTCCTGCACAAGGTATGAGACCGTGAACGTATCAGTATCAAAAAACGCCTTTACCTTGGGTGTCATTTTTCCCTCCGTCAGCCCTGTATTTTCGTATATCAATTGCGGAATGTATGGCAATCAACAGTTCGTGACTTGATGCTGGTCAAGGCAGGTCAGATCAATTTGGCGTAGAATTTAACCAATCCGCTGAAACCTGCCAAATACACAGGACACACAGGCAGTTTTTCGCGGATCGGCAGTCTAAGATCAGCAAGTCTTAAAATGGTACCTATATCAAGGTAGTCAGACAGCATTTGGGAGGATGGCAATGTCGACAGTTAATTTGTATTCCGAAGCTGAACAACTGGAAGAAAGGCTGAAAGGCGCCTGCCTTGAAACGCGTTTGGCTCTGCAGCCCAGTGTAACCAAGGTTATCGACCGTATGCGACAGCAGGGTATGCACATCCCGTCGCGTCTACGGCGTCTGGACGCTGCTTTGTGCGAAGACGCAATGGAAGCCCAGTTCGATAACTTGCCCGTTTGAGGCACAGGTTTAGCTGAACGATATCCCGAGGATCACAAGCATAAGGCCCAGCACCGAAAGAAACAACGAGGCCAGGTTCCACGGAAGAACACCTTGAACCACAGCGCGCAGTTCATCGTCCGAAAGGCCAGACTTGCGCGCTTTCATCACACGCAGAATGCACCAGACTAAGCCCAGCAGACCGGCAAGCGAAAGGGCGGCACCGCCCCAGGTGATGATTTCGAACATAGTTCCCAACTTAAATCAGCAGATTTCCACTGCGCTTATCGGATCACCCCTCATCAGACAAGTCCGATGGGGGATTGTGTGCTTGCGGAGGGTGCAGAGGCGATGTATCCGGCTTGGAGCCGTTTCATAAGCATTCGAACGCAGCCTCTGGGAGAGACGTAGATGGAAGATATGACCGAAGATCAGGCCTCCGCCAATTATCGCGTAACCGCGGGCGAGTTGCGCCAGTTCATTGAACGGTTCGAGCGTTTGGATGCTGAAAAGAAAGACATCGCGGAGCAGCAAAAAGAAGTCATGGCAGAGGCCAAGGCGCGCGGCTATGACACCAAGGTCATGCGCAAGGTGATTGCGCTGCGCAAACGGGACAAAGATGACATCGCAGAAGAAGAAGCGGTGTTGGAAATGTACAAAGAAGCGCTGGGCATGAGCTGATCCGCGTAGGGTACGGGTTTCGCGCCGTCTTAGATGGCGCACCATGTACCCTGCCGTTTACCTAAATAGTCTGCCAAAAACTCCTTAAGACCGTCTGCCCATGCAAATGCCTTTTGGGATGTCACCCGCTGAACGGGATTTGCCATTTGATTGTCAGCCAATTCTGACTGCTTTTGGCTTTCCCCTTGTGTATTGATGTTTAAGTTAATTGTTTTTTTGCATATACTTAGAGGGTAAGTGTAACAGTAACACGCCCTATGAAACTACACCTGTCCGAATTCTTCAATTATTCAGATCTCATCCGCCGAAGCCTATAGGTGGCCAACAAAGCCGGAGAGTACTGGAGCGTCGCGTTGAAGATTTATTTCAAACATGTGATCGGGCAGGTGCACACACTGTTCCGAGGATGTGGGGGTATTGCAGAGATCAGCCGAGAGCCCCCCTCAACCGCAGATACGGACGCAACATCGGTCGTCTTCACCGGCTCGGTCGGATATGATTTAAGCGCACGCAGGATGGGCATTTGATTGGTTTTGGCGGCCTCCATTACCTCAGAGTGGCGCCTCCGGGGATTCGACGGGCATCGCCGTTCACCTCAGGCATTGCCAGAGGCGACAGCGATCTGATCCGGCAAGTAGGTGTGATATTCGATTGCCGGATCAAAATTTGGGACCTGATTTTTGGGTGCGGCCACCTTGATTGGAACATCGGCAATTCGGATTTGGTCAGCGATATGCACTCTGCGGGTCGAACTATTGGTGCAAAACTCGCGTGCTGACGCCCCGCTGAGGTTTTGATGTGAGCCGCGTTTGGGATCGGCGCGAAAATAAGGCTATTACGAAGCCTCAAACAGAAAAGGCGCATAGATATGCTGATTGTCCTAGGGCTGTACTTTGGAATCGCGTGGCTTGTTTTTTCCAAGCTCAAGCTTTTGCCGTGGAACGCTGTATCTAAATCAGTCATCTACGGCGGCGGTGTGATACTTGCGCTTGTGGTGATCGGGGCGCTGAACCATACGACCCCGTCTGGTGTGGCCTCTGTTCAAGGTGCCGTCATCAATATCGCTCCGAACGTGTCTGGGCCAGTGGTTGAAGTCGCGGTCAAAGCCAATCAGCCCGTAAAGGCTGGCGACGTCTTGTTTCGTATCGATGACACCGAATATACCGCAGAGGTTGCGCGGCTAGAGGCGTCGCTGGCTTCGGCACAGGCAGCCGCCGATCAATTGCGCCATGATCTTGATGCAGCTGACGCAGATATCGCGTCGCTTGAGGCTCAACTTTCCTTTGGCGCGGCGCGCCGTGACGATATCATCCGCCTTGCGGATCGTGGCGCAACTTCGGAATTCGCACTTCAGGAAGCTGTGTCCACGATTGAACAGCTCGAAGCCGGTTTGCGCGCGGCAAAAGCACGTAAAGCCAGCCTTGAACGCCGAATTGCGGCTCAAGTGAGTGGGGTTGATGTGGGTGTTGTCGAGGTTGAAAATATGCTGGCCCGGGCCCAATGGACGCTTGAGCAGACCGTTGTTCGAGCCCCTGCGGATGGCATGGTAACCGGGCTATCGCTGCGTCCGGGTAACCGTGTCACAACGCTGCAGGGCGCGATAAATTTCGTTGTGCCCGGTGATCGGGTTCTTATTGCGACGCTGCCCCTTAGCAGTCTTCAGAACGTCCACATCGGAGACACCATTCGAATCGCGCTAAGAAGCGCACCCGGAGAAGAATTTGAGGCAACAATACGGGATATCCCCCCAGCCACCAGTGAAGGTGCATTGGATCTAAGATCCGGTCTGCCATCTCTGAGGGAACTCACCGGATCATCCGAGTACATCGTAATCGTGGACATTCCGGATAACATCGATGCCGAGATTACCAAGCTGGGTGCATCTGGATCGGCTTTGGTCATCACCGAAGGGGCAGGGGCAATTTCAGTGCTCGCAGAGATACTGTTCTGGATTACCAAGAAGCTTAATTACATCTAAGCGAATTGCGTTCGAATGAATTGCATTGGACCGACCCCGTGGCGATCCCGAGAAACCGTCTTCGGTGCCTGAATTAATGCAGTAAGCGGTCTGAAACTGACAGTATGGTCGGTGTCAGGCGCAGGTTTGCTGGCGGCCGAATTTGCGACCGTTCAGGGCCTAAGCAGCCGCACCCCTGGGGTTGTTTCCAACCGCGCAACGTCTTGCTCGTATAGCTCGGAAAAGGCATCGAAAATCTCAGCGTTCCAGCCCGGTAGCTCAAACTCTTCCTCAACCTTTTCGGGGTGCGCGTGGTCTTCAAGGATTTGCGACAGAATTTCTCGGACCTCGGTGTCAGGCAGATCCGGATCGGCCAAGGCCTCGTTCTTGGCAAGCTGTGCGCCTTCCTCGGTCAGCAAGGAAAGCAGCAGGTCATACTCTCCATTTAGTTCGGTGCCTTGAGGCAACCCTGCTGTGGCGCGCACGACATCTCCCCAAAGAAGTGGCGTATCTTCGTTACACCACAAGGTTATGCGGACACTGGGCGCAAGATCCCGGATGTCATCCACCATCCCGATCCAGCTGAGACAGCTTAAATCCGTATTTCTGATGATATGCGCCCGGTCGGCTTCGGACAGAGACATCAAAAGTTTCGGAATAAAGGTGCCGGGGTTCCTCAGAGCAAAGAGCAGCTCTACTTCATGGTCATGATAAACGTGTTCCAACAGCGCCATTCGCTGACCCGCCATAGGATAGAGCTGACCATCCTGAAGGGCCAGGTTTTGCTCGCCCGCAAACTCGCTGCTCGTGAAAACCGCGCGTTGGATGTGTTCTTGCGCGGGAAGAGCGCTGCGCAACACTGCATCAGCCGTTGAAGTCACCGAATCCGAGAAATGCGCGTCGAAAGAAGGTTTGAACGTGCGTCGGTATCTGCGCGGCCCAAAATAGGCGACACCATGTTTCACCAGCGCCTTGTTGTTGGCCTGCAGCGCCGACAGAAGTCGACCATGGTCTGTAAAGGCGGCACCGGCGTGGATAGCGACCTGCATAGTTGGTTCTTGTCCTTGCATCTTTAGCCTCACCTGCCGGGTTACAGGCTGAACATCGGGCAGTCAAACCTACGGCTGAGGACCACGGCATAGCGCCGTGTGTCAAAGAAAACTCAGATAACCTGAGTTCGTCTAAAAATTGAGGGTTGCAGTCCCCGTTCAGAGATATTAATCGACACCAAGTGCCCCTATAGCTCAGCTGGTAGAGCAACTGATTTGTAATCAGTAGGTCCGCGGTTCGAGTCCGTGTGGGGGCACCATTTCTACTGAAAATATGGTTACTTTTACCACTGGCCTGCGACCTTCTGGTGCTTACTAGAGGGACTTAACACTGATCGATTGGCAGGGATGGCTGTGTCGCCGTTTTCCAGACATGGAATCCTTATACAGGTATGATGAAACGGATTGTGTTCGTGGAATTATGGGATTAGTGGTTTTTCCGAGTTCAAAGACGAACTCCCGCGCTGTGCGGGCGTGATGGAATGGTAGACATATCAGACTTAAAATCTGAAGGGCGTATGCCCGTGTGGGTTCGAGTCCCACCGCCCGCACCAGCTGCGTTCTTATACCGGAAAACCCAGCTGGTTTATCAGTCGCCAGATGTCTCGGTTGGCCTCTGACAACTGGGTGACGACTTTTTCGATTTCCTGCATCGCCTCTTCGTCGACGGTGTCTTCGCGACCAAGGCGAATATCTGTTTTTCTGTCGGCGATCCGCATCAGGATTGTCTTTGGGTTCCCGCTGTCAGGATCGAAAGAGTAGATGCAATGATTGTATCTGTTGCGGATGCCTGAAAGTTTGGACAGCCGTTGCGTGTGCTCCAATATCGGGTCGCGAATGTCCGGGAGGCGGCCCTCCATTTTAGCCAGCCGTTCAACCAGGTCAATGCGCGCTCGTGTGGTGTTCAGCGTCAAGAAGATAATTACGGCTACGTCTTTGTGCGTACGTGTTAGACCCGCGATCAGATGGATCAGCAGGCTTTCCGTGTTGGTCCACATGTAGTTGAGCTTGCCAACCAGCAGGATCAGACGGTCAAAGCGGGCCTCGAAATCTTCAGTCAATAGTCACGTTTTGCGCCTCTTCCGGGGCCACCTCAAAAAAGAACTGCGCCGCTGCCGTTCGGTTGCTGACGCCGATTTTGCCCACCACGTTGTGCATGTGCAATTTGACCGTATGTTCAGTGATCCCAAGGTTCGATGCAATGATCTTGTTGCTTTGACCTTTCGAGACCAACTGCAAAACCTGTTTCTCTCGCCGTGTTAGCTTGGAGTACAAAGGATGCAGATCGCCAGAAACCTGTGGGGATTTTTGAGCAGATGTATTTGTGTTCGACACGCAATGAACCAGAAAACTGGGAAGGTAGAGTTCTTCGTGCAGCAAGAGCCGCAGAATAGAGCTCCACGCATCAGGTGCTATGTTCATCGGCAGGTAACCGATGTCGCCATGTTCCTTAGGATTCCATCTGTCGAACAGGTATCGCGCGGCATCTTCTTTGCGATAGGCAAACACGACGCTGCCTGATCCCGCGCTGTCACGGTACTGTTGAGAGCGTGCCAGCAAGTCTTCTGTCGCCATCTGATCAACAATTATTATTCTTCCGAGACCATTGTCTTGTGGTTTTGGATTCGGCATCGCAGAAATCGATTCGTAGCGGTGTGTAGCGACACCGAATTCCTTTTGGACACCCTCAATGGTTTGGTCTGAATAAAACAGAGCCTTGCCAATAAAATTGATCGAGAATTCATCCAAACTTTGTTGGTTTTCTATGGCATTATCCCGAAGCGGAATGCTCATTCTCTCCCCCTATCAAAACCACGCCGCACAAACGGCGAAATCGTCAACTGAACACCAAAATAAATATTAACTGAATATTAACGCATTTGCGGCGGCGGCCATAGAAGAAAGTATTATTTTTCGAAAAGTTCGATAGTTAACAGGTGTTTTGTTCTAGAACTTTCGGTCAGGTCAAACGCGCCACTTCCCGTACAAGTAGAGGAAATTAATAGGTTTCCTAAACTGCCGGTTTTAAATCGATTTTTCCGCTTTATTTCGAACAAAAATTCAACAAGATCAAAAATAAAACAATAAAAACAACAGGTTAATTTTTCTAAAACCTACGGTTAGCTATGCACGGCGGATTACTGCTGCAACCATGAACGGGCTCCAATTTGAGGGGCTGATTTTCCTGATGCGTCCGCGAATCGTGCATTCTCGCGAGTTTTTCCAGCAGACGCAGGTCCGGCTTGGCCGAGAAAGGAGGGTGGGAGACGAATTCACCGAAGAAACCCGCACTCATGCGTGTTTTGCGCCTGCGTGCATTTTTGTTTCAACGCGCCAGTCACCGTTTTGTAGATGAATGACGGTCCGTGCGCTCAGTAAGTGGAATTTGATATGAGTAAGACACGTAACCCAGCCATCGACATTGATGAAGTCAACGTCGGCACCGCGTTTGTTCCTGTGGACGCAGATATTTACGTAGAAGAAGCCGAAGTAGAGGCTGATCTGACCGAACAGGAAACCCACGTAGACAACGAGCAAGGCCAGGGCCAGGATCAGATCCAGGGTCAGGCAACTGTCGTTGAAAACGGTCAGGGTCAGGATCAGGGTCAAGGCCAGGGACAAGATCAAGGCCAAGGCCAGGATCAAGGTCAGGGCCAAAGTCAGGGTCAGGGTCAGACGAACGGAAACAATGACAACTCGAACTGGGTGAACATTGATTTTGGTGATGCCGATCCTCTTGGACCGGATGATGACCTTGTTGACGTCGACGTATCTGGCGGATCGTCAATTGGCAAAGTTATTACAGTTGGAAATGATTTTGACTACGATCCCGGTGACGATCTGAACCTGGATATCGACCTGAGTGGCGAAGGCAATGATATGTCCGCCATTAACAACCAACTGGCAAACCTGAACGACGATGACCATCTTGGATCGGCTGCGGTAACGAACACTGGTCAATTCGATCAGGACGGTAGCGCACACGGTGGCCACGCGACGGCTGACGAAGGCATTGGGTCGCATTCTGACGGTGGAAATTCCGGAAACGGTGGAACGACTGTTGCCGGCAACGCGTCGGGCACCACGACAGGTGGTGATGCCTTTGCTTTCGGTGGTCATACCGGTGATGCAGATGGAACCGGTGTTGGCGGCGACGGCGGAAACTCGGGCGATGCAACCAACTTTGGTCTGGGCGTCGGGTTGTCGGGTGCCGAGTCCAACGGCAGCAGCAGTGCCGGTGCCGGTGGACATGCCGATAGCGACTCGGGTGCGCTGAACAATGGAACTTCGGTTTCGGACGGCACCAGCGTTGCAGGCGAAGGTGGCGACGCTGGATCCATTGGTCTGGGGCTTGGCCTTGGACTGTCGGGTGCCGAGAATGGCGGACTGTCCAGTGGCGGCGACAACACTTCGCATGCCGGTGCACTTGGTGCGGGCAGCGCGTCGAACGACTCGGATGCCAATGGTGCCAATGGTGGCAGCGGTAACGCCGACAACGACGGTGCTGCAATCAACCTTGGTGGTAGCAACACCGAAGCCAACGACGCAGATGCTGGCAACCTTGGCCTGGGCCTTGCGGGCAGCCTCGCAGGCAGCGCAGCCGACGCCGACTCGGGCAACGGTAATGGCGCAAGCGGTACAGGTGGTAATGGCAACGGCTCGGGTGGAACCGGCGGCAACGGTAACGGTGCTGCAGGAACCGGCGGAGCAGGAACCGGCGCATCTGGCAGCGGTGGCAACTCTGGTCAGGTAGACGCGGCTCTGGCAGCGTTGAACCAGCAGAACGGCCTTGTTGGCCTGAACGCCGGTCAAGCAGGTGCCGGAAATGGCGGCGGTGACACCAACGGTGGAAACCCGGGTGTTGGCGGTGAAGGCATCGGTGGCGGAGCAGGTGGCGGTGACGGCACCGGCGGCGGCGCAGGTGGCGGTGACGGCACTGGCGGCACAGGTGTCGGCGGTGCGGGCGTTGGTGGACAAGCCAACGGCGGAACTGCTGGCGCACTTTCGGGTGCTCAGGGTGTTGGCGATCAGACCACAACCGGTCCGAATGTCACACAAACCCCTGGCGATGTGAATGGCACAGCCAGCCTGCCACAAAACGCAAGCGGTGATGGCGGCGCAGCCGGCACGAATGACACCGACGGAACCGCAACTGGTACTGGAACCGGAACTGCAACTGCGGACGGCTTCGGTGGCGGCGGAGGCGCTATCCAGCAGGATGCGATGTCCAGCGGAACCGGCGCCGGGTCTGCAGATGCCATCAATACTGCAGGTGAAGGTGGTGACTCCGGCCTGTTCTCGGTCGCTGATACCGATGGTTCGGCAGACAGTCTGGCCAGCGCGATCGCCGGATACGGTGGTGACGCAATGTCCGACAACGATGCCACATCATCGAGCTCGGGCAGCGCTACAGGCTCGGCAACTGCAGGTATCGGTGGCGGCGGTGGTGCTGGTGCCGGTAACGGCGGAACCAGCGGCGACGCACTGGGTTCAGCGACCTCGGGTGCAACCACTGGTGCCATGGTAAGTGGCGGCGATGCATCTGGTGCGTACTCCGGCACTGGCGGCACCGGCGGTCACGCAGGTGAGTGGGGCTCCAACAATGCCGGCGACGGTATTGTGACCGGTGAATCCTACGCCTCGGCGGCCGCAGTAGTCGACACATCGGCCTTTAACCAGTCGATCGTTATGGGTGCCAACGTCTTGGGCAACTCGGTCGATACGACCATGGTTGGTGGCTCGATGTCCTCCAGCTACGCCAGCGAAGATACCGATACTTAATCTGGCACAGTACGGATCAGAGCCTGTATTTCCGGGCTCTGATCCATTCGACAAAAACTGTCTGGGCCAAGGCAGATGGCCCAGACTTAACTTAACCCACGGCGACTTATTCTGATCGTTTTGGGGAAGGGAAAAACAAAATGTCGTTTGATAGTATCAGTGAGACGATTGCCCATTTTATCGGAACCTTTGAGCTGACGAGCGAGCAGGCTCGGATGCGAGATCAGTATCAGGAATTCACCGCGCTCAGGCGAAAGGCCGAGCTGGAAGACCTGGAAGAAGGCAAAGCCGTAAAAATAAAAGCCGATCTCAAGCTTGATCCCGGAAAATACGACGCTTTGCCCTTTGCTCCGGCTCTCTACCAGGCCGATATTCCGCTGCCGCCCTTACCTCCGATGCTCGACCCCGGCACGGAGACATTCTATCAACCCGTAGCCGCGCCGGTGCAGGCCGCACCTGACGCGGCCATATCGATTTCACCTTTCCCGATCATTGTCGAAGAACCAGTTTTGACCCCCGAACTGATTGGATCGGCCGTCACGTACAATTTCCAAACCCTGAACCTGAGTGACAATGACACGATCGGGCTGGGTGATTTCCGAGACGTTGAAGAATTGATGCAGCAAGGACAGGAGTTGCTGGAGACCGCCGTCTCGCTGCACGCTGTCGCTGCCCCGTCGTTCGACATTAGTGATTACCAATCCGCCGAGAACCTCGAAGCCCTCAAGGAGCAAATTCAGACGCCGATCGCGATGTCGGTCGAAGGGGCAACTGTGCACCAATTCCAGGGTGACGCGGCTTTGGGTGTTATCGTGAATGGTGAGCATGTTGAAGAGGTGGAGGATTGGTTAGACATCGTCCCCAAGCACCACCTTCCTGATGAAGAAGAGGAAGACGAAGATCAGTTTGACCCGCTTCTGGTCGAATGGGATCAGTCTGAGGATGCTGAATTTGGTGACGGCCATAGTGTCATTGCGGGCGGCAATCTTGCGATAAATGAAGTCGCTATTACAGTAGGTTGGGTGGACGCGCCGGTTATCGCGGTTGGCGGACAAGCCGTTAACCTGACGGTTGTAAGCCAGGTCGCGGTCGTATCCGACCATGATCTGGGTGAGGAAGACGTCCAAAGCGAAACCAAGGTCGTACAATCCTCAAGTATATCTGTGGAAAGCAACGAGGCGCCCTGGCTGGACCAGAACGTATCAGAACCCGGGCAGGACCCGATCATAGCGATCACTTGGATCTCAAGCGATCTGTTCGTCACAAATTTCGTGAAACAGGTTATCGACGCGACAGATATCGACCACGTCGAAACCGAGATCGAAGCAACGACCAGCCTGTACATCATGGGCGACAACGATCTGGTAAACGCCACGAATATCGTGGAGCTAGGCAGCTACTACGATTTGGTTCTCGTCGGCGGCGACATGGTGTCCGTCGACATGATCCATCAGACGATTGCTTTGGTCGACGACGACAACCTTGTGGGTGTGACGGTCGAAGAAGAATTGAACGAAAACCTTGTCATGAACCATGTCGAGTTGACGACAATCGGCGAGGATACCCACGAAGAACTTTCAGACACTCTGGCCGAGGTTTTACCTCTGCAAGAGATGGACACAGAAGCCTTGGAAGATGCCTTGTTGAACGACCCGCTCTACGCGGGGATGGAGCAGGTTCGAGTGCTCAAGATCGAAGGCGACCTGGTGCAGCTTAATGTCATCGAGCAGGTGACCACGCTGACCGATCAGGACGACGTTCACATTAAAGGTGGCAAAGGTGCCGAAGCTTCGGCCCTTGGCGCGGGCAACGCGCTGTTGAACGCCGCAAGCGTTTCAACCATCGGCGTCGACTCGGTCATTATGGCGTCTGAAGGTGAATATTCTGACGTGTTGTTACATCAGGCCAGCCTGATCGACACTCCGGAAGACGATCTCGAGGTCGAAATTGGCAATGATGCCATCGCGATGTTGCTGGAAGAAACAAGTGGACCCGGCAAATCCGACATGGCGCCCGGGCACAATAAGCTGACACCGTCAGAGATGATCAATGCCGATGACGCCTTAAGCACGATGTTAGCTTAATTTCCCTGTTTTTTACGAGTGATCTGAAAGTTTGAGTATGTCGATATTGTTTTCGTCGCGCCGCTCTTTTCCTGCCAGCCCATTGGATGGACGGGGTGGTGCCGATCCGTCGAAACCGCCTGCTGGGCAGTCGCAAAGATCGGCTAAACCCATGCCAGAGCTGCGCTTAAGCGAAGAAATGCGCGTTCGCCCGATCAGGGACAGTTCAGCAAAACCAGAAGTCAAAAAGATAGACGTGGATATTGCCGAGAACCCAACCAACAAAGCTTTTCAAAAACGCGCCGAAACGTCGTTTCAGCGCGCTTCGCCGCAGTCCGATAAGGGTGGAACCACTGAGGGCCGTGGCGCTGGGGTGGCCGATGCTGAAGGCCCCGAACCTCAAACCGCCAAAGACCAGACCGCGCGGGTCCCCCCCTCGTCGCGCTCGAAAGGCGGTGCGAATATTGGCACCACCATCGAGGCCAAGGCAAACCAGCCACTGCCCCTGAAAAAGGGTGGTGGTGGGAACGGTAACGGGCCACCCCAGACTTTTCACAAGCGTACCCCGCCCGAAGACTTTCAGCGGACTCTGCAAATTTCGATGCGGGCGATATTGCGGAACCTTGCGTTCGTTCTGGTTCTGACATGCGCAACCAACATCCTGATTCTTGCGATCCCGATTTACCTGTTCCAGATCAGCGACAGGGTTTTGACTAGCCGCTCATTGGACACCTTGATCATGCTGACGGCGATCGTTGCAGGGGCTGTGATCTTTCAATCGGCTTTTGATGCCGTTCGCAGGTTCATGTTGATGCGCACTGCGGTCGAGGTGAACGCGCGACTGGGCGCCCCTATCCTGAGCGCCGCTGCCCACGCGTCTTTGCATGGAACTGGTCGCGAATATCAGACACTTGGAGATCTACAGCAGGTCAGGGGCTTTCTCGTCTCGGGGACCCTGATCTCATTTCTAGATGTACCCTTTGCACCTTTGTTCATTCTGATGATCTTTCTTGTTCACCCGCAGTTAGGCACGATCGTCATCGTTACGGCGCTGTTGCTGATGGTCATCGCGCTGATCAACCAGCGCATGACTGCCAAGCCTTTTGCCGAGGCGAACAAAGCGCAGTCCATGGCCAATCAGCACTTGGATTCGATGTCGCGCAACAGTCAGATCATCAACGCGCTGGCTATGATCCCCGAGGCCGTGCGAATCTGGGGGCGCGATACGGCGCAGTCTCTGACCTGGCAGGTCCGTGCACAGGATCGCAACGTGATCTTCGCTGCGATTTCCCGAGCGGTTCGCCTGCTGACGCAGATCGCAATTCTGGGTTGGGGGGCATATCTTGCCCTGCAGGGTGAGATCACCGGCGGCATGGTAATTGCTGCGTCGATCATTGCAGGGCGTGCCTTCGCCCCGATCGAAGGTTCGATCGAAGGGTGGAACTCTTTCCTGCTGACGCGCGGCGCTTACGCGCGGATCAGCCACCTGCTGACCAACTCGGCGCTTCAGTTTGAAAAATTGCGCCTACCGCGCCCCGAAGGGCGGCTGGATGTCGAACGTTTGCTGTACGTGCCCGGCGGTACCAAGCGCGTTGTGTTGAACGGCATCAGTTTTTCGCTCAACCCCGGTGAGACACTGGCAATCATCGGCAATTCAGGTGCGGGTAAAACGACCTTGGGCAAGACGCTTGTCGGATCGATACTGCCAACGTCGGGAAGTGTTCGGCTGGACCTTATGGATATCCGCAACTGGGACCCGCGCCAATTTGGCGAAAGCATCGGATACCTGCCGCAGGATGTTCAGCTGTTTCCCGGTACGATCAAGGACAATATCGGACGTATGCGCGAAGATGCCACGGACGAACAGATCCATGATGCAGCCGTTTTGGCGGACGTGCACAATATGATTGCAACGCTTCCTCAGGGGTATGAAACCGTGGTTGCGGCGGACGGATCACCTTTGTCTGGCGGTCAAAAACAACGGATTGCGCTGGCACGGGCCTTCTTTGGAAACCCACGCATGGTTGTCTTGGATGAGCCGAATTCAAACTTGGATGTCGCCGGTGATCAGGCCCTGGCCCGAGCGATCGCTCAGGCCAAGGAAAATAAGATCACTGTGGTGGTGATAACGCAGAAACCGACGCTTTTGAATGCGGTCGACAAAATCATGCTGCTGACAGATGGGCGTGTTGCGTTGTTCGGTCAACGTGAGCAGGTGCTGCAACAGTTGAACGGACCGCGCAAACAATCCGGCATCGAAGATCAGAAGGGGTGAAGTCAAATGAATGATCTGGTTCCGGTCAATAACGACCCTAATGATCCGACTGTATGGTACGCAGAAGTACCGCGATCCATCGGCCGCCTGATCGTCGTCGGGTTCCTTATGCTTGTCGTTTGTTTTGGCGGGTTTGGCGTCTGGTCATTCAGCGCCCCGCTGGCGGCTGCGGTGATTGCGCAGGGCAGTTTTGTTGCCACGGGACGCAACAAGATCGTGCAGCATCTTGAAGGCGGCATCATCGAAGATATCAAGGTGATTGAAGGGCAGCAGGTCGAGGCCGGACAGGTCTTGATGACGCTTGACCAAACCTCGGCCGAAGCGAATGAGAGAGAGCTTTTTATCCGTAAAATCCGTTTGCGGGCGATGACGGAAAGGCTGCAGGCCGAGTACAACGAAAAGGAGCGGCTTGAGTTTTCAACGTCTTTGATTGAGGCCACAGATGACGTCGAGGTCATGACCATTCTTGACGGTCAAAGGATCAGCTTCGACGTATCGCGAAAGACCCTGTTGAACGACATCGCCCTGCTAGAACGGAACATGGAAGCGCTGAAAATCCGCTCCAGCGGTTTTGAAGCGCAGCTGGAAAGCATGAAGCGCCGCTCGGACATTCTGCAGGAGGAATACGAAACCAAAAAAGCACTGTTTGACAAAGGGTTGGTGCGAAAGGGTGATTTGAATACAATCCGGCGCGTTCAGGCAGAAGCCGAAGGCCAACAGGCGCGCCTTGCGGCTGAATCCTCGGAAATCAACCAGATGCTTTTGAAGTTCGAAGAACAGATTACCCGGACGCGGTCGGCATACCGCGAGGCGGCGTTGGATGAGTTGGGCGTGATTGAAGCTGATCTGGAAAGTGTACGCGAAAAAGCGCGTCAGGCGCGCAGCGTTTTGGACCGTGCTGTTGTGCGGGCTCCGGTAACGGGAACAGTTGTCCGCCTGCATTACCACACGCCCGGCGGTGTCATCGAAACAGGTGAGCCGATTGCCGAAATCCTACCGGCCGACGCGCCCTTGATCATCGAAGCACAGATCCCACGCACCGAGATCGACAGCGTCGGAACAGGTCAGAATGCAACCGTGCGCCTTGTTGCGCTGAACCAGCGAACAACTCCGGTTCTGAGCGGAGAGGTGTTCTATGTTTCCGCCGATGCACTGGTCGAGGATTCGTCTGGCACGCCACAGGAGGTCTACCTTGCCCGGATTTCGCTTGCGCCAGATGAAATCGAGCGTGTCCGCGGGTTCATACCCACACCGGGGATGCCAGCAGAGATCATGATTCAGACCGAAGAACGCACCTTTGCAGCCTATATCGCAAAACCGGTGACAGACAGCATGTCACGCGCCTTCCGGGAACACTGATCGTCTGATCAGGCTACACCGCGCAGATTCAGCATGCTAGCATCTGGTGAGATTCACCAGGAGAGCCCACATGCCGTTGACGGTAAAAGAGATGATGGAAGCCGCAAACGCGGTCGTTGAACGTATCCAGATGGAAAAGGCTGCCGAGCTTATCGCTGAAGGCGCTTTGTTGCTGGATGTTCGCGATGCGATGGAGCTTAAGCAAAACGGTCGCGCTGCCGGTGCACATCACATCCCGCGGGGTATGTTGGAGTTTCGCGCTGATGATGCGTTGCAATCGTATGACCCCGAACTTCGAAAAGACAGGGCCATCGTTTTGTACTGTGCCGCCGGAGGGCGTGCTGCTTTGGCGGGCAAGCTTTTGAACGATATGGGATATTCCCAAGTATACAACCTGGGAGGCTTTGCCGACTGGGTAAACGCCGGTGGCGAGGTTTCAGACGGCTAGGCGTTGAGGAACGTTCTGACGGCGGCCTCGAATTCCCGGGGTTTTTCGGCGTGCAACCAATGACCAGCACCCGGGATCTTGGCAAAACGGGCCAACGGGAAAAGCCCGCGAATTATTTCTCGGTGCTCTGGCAAAACATAGTCTGAGTCAGCGCCAGACAGGAATAACGCGGGGCCGTTCCATGTCAGTTGCAGATCAGGAAAACTCATGATCTTGGGCATCTCTGCCGCCAGGGTGTCCAGATTCAGCAGCCATCTTTGCCCCTTGATATCAAGAGACTGCGTAAAGAAGCTCTGCAGTGATTTATCCACCCCGAGCGTGGCCAATTGCTGTTCGGCATCTGATCGACGTTCGACCACGGAAAGGTCTACGGCACGCATGGCATCAATGAACTGAAGCTGGCTATGAGTGTACGTCACCGGCGCGATATCAGCCACGACCAGCTTTCGAACAAGCGCGCCGTGTTGCAAGGCTAGTGCCATGCTGGCTTTACCACCCATAGAATGCCCGACCACGTCGACGTAACCACCAAAGCTGTCGATCACCTCGGCCAAGTCCTCTGCCATGCCGGGGTAGTCGTGTTGCTCGGTCCATTCGCTGTTGGCGTGGTTGCGCATGTCGACGGCGATCACTTGGCGTTCATCCGACAACCTGCGCGCAATAACGCCCCAGTTTCGGGCAGAGCCATAGAGGCCATGCGCGATCAAAAGGGGTGGGTTTTCGGTTGGTTCGCCATGAAGGATCGTATTCAGCATAGTGCCGTGATACCTGCCAAGGCTTCAAACAACCAGCCCCATTGTCCGCGCCACGCGACATAGATATGGTGACGCGTCAGGAGGCCGCCAAATGCCGCAGAATTCAGACATCCAGAGCCAGATTGCACAGACAGTTCAGCTGTTGCGCGACAAGCTGGGTGTGCGTGACAAAACACTGACCGCTTCGATCAAAAAGGCCAAACGTCAGTTGCCGCGACGCGTCTACAAACAAGCGATGCTTTTGGCACAGGCCGAACAGATGGCGGCTCATCCCAAGTTACGCTTGGTGTTGGATACCCCAAAACTTGTTCAGGCATCTGAAGACGTCCAGGAATATCTGGGCGGTATCAGCCTTGCTGATCGGCGATTGGGATGGTTTCTGGGGATGCTGGGCGGCCTTGCCTTCAACATGCTGGCACTGTTCGTTTTGCTGTTGGTTTTTCTAAGATGGCAAGGCTTCATCTAAGTAAAACGGCGCCCAATGGGCGCCGCAAAAATTTTGATTCCAAAAGACCTTACAGGTTCGGATAGATCGGGAAGCGTGCGCAGAGTTCGGCAACTTCTGCCTTGACCTTGGCTTCGACTTCTCCGTTGCCTTCCTCGCCATTCGCGGCCAACCCGTCGACCACTTCGATGATCCAGTCCGCGATCTGGCGGAATTCAGTCTCACCAAATCCACGGGTGGTTCCAGCAGGAGAGCCCAAACGGATACCGCTGGTGACAGTTGGTTTTTCGGGATCAAAAGGCACTCCGTTCTTGTTGCACGTGATATGCGCACGGCCCAAAGCCTTTTCGGTTGCGTTACCTTTGACGCCCTTGGGGCGCAGATCGACCAACACGACATGGGTATCGGTGCCGTGGGTCACGGTGTCCAGACCGCCCTTGATCAGCTGATCCGACAGCGCCTGCGCGTTGGTGATGACCTGCTGGATGTAGGTTTTGAACTCGGGGCGCAGGGCCTCGCCGAACGCCACGGCTTTACCTGCGATGACATGCATCAACGGTCCACCCTGAATGCCGGGGAAGATGGCCGAGTTCACTTTCTTGGCGATCGCTTCGTCATTGGTTAGGATCATGCCGCCACGTGGTCCGCGCAGGGTTTTATGCGTGGTTGTGGTCGCAACATGGGCGTGCGGGAAGGGGCTGGGGTGCTCACCTGCAGCAACCAGACCGGCGAAATGGGCCATGTCCACATGCAGATAGGCACCGACCATGTCTGCGATTTCACGCATCCGGGCAAAGTCGATCTGGCGCGGGATGGCCGAGCCACCTGCGATGATCAGTTTGGGCTGGTGCTCTTTGGCCAGTGCTTCAACCTGATCATAGTCCAGCATGTTGTCTTGCTGGCGCACACCGTACTGGACGGCGTTGAACCATTTACCAGACTGGTTAGGGCGCGCGCCATGGGTCAGGTGCCCACCTGCGTCCAGCGACATGCCCAGAATGGTGTCGCCGGGCTGGATCAGAGCCTGAAAGACACCTTGGTTCGCCTGGCTGCCGGAATTTGGCTGTACGTTTGCGAACTCACAGCCAAACAATTGCTTGGCGCGGTCGATGGCCAGGTTTTCCGCCACGTCGACAAACTGGCATCCGCCATAATAGCGACGACCGGGGTAGCCTTCGGCGTATTTGTTGGTCATGACCGAACCCTGCGCTTCCATTACGGCGGCAGAGACGATGTTTTCCGAAGCGATCAGTTCGATCTCATCACGCTGGCGGCCCAATTCGGACGTGATCGAGCCGAACAGCTCTGGATCACGCGCGGACAGGGATTGGGTGAAGAAACCGGTATCACGAAGATTGGCGTTCATTGTGGCTCCACATGGCTGGGGATTGACTTGCGGATTTCCTATCGGAAACGAAGCGAGGGAAAAAGTGGTAAAGCGACGATTTGGTTCTCTGGGGCGTCAAGTCTGGCCTATTGGGGAAAGGTATGTTTGTTTCGGAACCAAATGTGCAGCACCGGAAACGGGAACGGATGACAAAAAGAATCGCTTTTCTGGCCAGCGACGCCAAAGTGGCGCAATCCGCGCGGGACAGCCTTGTTAAACTGTATGGCAATGCCGCGCCGCGGGACGCAGACGTTGTGGTGGCCTTGGGCGGAGACGGCTTTATGCTGCACACGCTACACAACATGCAGCACCTCGATACACCGGTTTACGGAATGAATCGCGGCACGATCGGGTTCCTGATGAACGAGTTTCATGAAGACGACCTGATGGAGCGTCTTGCCGATGCCGAAGAAGAGGTGATCAATCCTCTGGCCATGCGGGCGATGGATCAGTCCGGCAAGCTGCACGAGGCATTGGCCATCAATGAGGTTTCGCTGTTGCGGGCAGGTCCGCAGGCGGCGCGGCTGAAAATCAGCGTTGATGGTCGGGTTCGCATGAACGAACTGGTTTGCGACGGAGCGCTGCTGTCAACGCCGGCCGGATCTACCGCATATAACTATTCTGCGCATGGTCCGATCTTGCCTATAGGCTCGGATGTTCTGGCCCTGACGGCGATTGCGGCTTTTCGTCCACGCCGATGGCGGGGGGCATTGCTGCCTAAGATTGCCAAGGTACGATTTGACGTTCTGGATGCTGAAAAACGCCCGGTCATGGCTGACGCCGATTCGGTATCTTTCCCGGATATAGACTGGGTCGAAATCCGATCCGAGCCGTCCATCCAACATCGGATCCTTTTTGACCCGGGTCACGGTCTGGAAGAGCGTCTGATCTCCGAACAATTCACCTAAATCTGCAAACCGATACGTTTTTTTCGACTTATGTGAACCAGTTCACAGGAGTTTGATTAAGGTTTGATTAATCTGAACATGCCCGGAGATACATCACGGCGGGAGTGAGTGGCCGCCAACGGTGTTTTCGAAATGAACGCGCAGTTTACGCGCTGGCAAGGGTAGGTGGTGCTACGCTTGTTATTGGATCTCTAGGCATATTTAAGAAAGCGGACCCCGGGCACAAAACCCCGGGGTCAATTTCTTTTCAGGCTTCCATTCGTTCCCACAAGGGATGGCACATCGGGCCTATACGTGTCTCGACTGCCAGCGCTGCGTCTACGGCCAAATCCTCGCGCCAACGTCGGGCCGCAATCTGAACATTGATTGGCTGCGACCCTTGCGGCAATTCAGCCAGCCGCGCGGGGACGCAGGCTGCCGGTAGTCCAAGGAAGTTCATCGCATAGGAATAGACAGCACATCCCAAAACCTCGTGCACGCCCTCGGGGCCCTCTGTGTCACGGTCCGGTTTGAAGAATGGTTGCGGCAAGAACGGTGACAGGACCAGTGGGTAATCCTGCAGGAACATGGACCACACGCGGGCATAGTGGCTGCGTTTGGCCATCATCTCGATCAGGTCCGTGCCTGTGATCGGAGGGAATTCCTGAAAGTATACGCCAAAGATATCGCGAATTGTCTGCGAACCTGCGGCCTCGATATCGCTTTTCAGTAAGGTCAGCACTTCGCCCATCAATGCGCGATATCCATTGCGCCCACATTCGAACACATCGGGTAGGGTGACTTCCTCGACCGTATAACCTGCGTCGATTAACGCGTTGCGCGCGGCATCCAAGGCTTTGTCGACCTCCGGATGGAGATCGTAGCCGTAGGTTTCCTTTGAAAAGGCCACCTTGACCGGCCCTTCCAATGACTCTCCGCGCCAAGGCAAAGGAACGTGGAACGGATCGCGGGGGTCGGGTGCGATCAGGCTTGGCATTGAAAGGTGCAGATCAGCCGCTGAACGGGTGATCAACCCTTGCACGGACATGGATTGCGCCAGCAAACCGCGCTCGGCTTTTTGACTTGGGTTCCAGGCGGGCACGCGCCCAAGGCCGGGTTTGACTGTGACCGCACCATTTGCGGCAGCCGGAAACCGCAGGCTACCACCTATGTCGTTCCCATGGGCCAATGCCCCGATTCCCGCCATCACAGATGCCCCGGCGCCACCAGACGACCCGCCGGGCGAGATGTGGTGCCCCCAAGGATTTACGGTCCTGCCATGTAATGGGTTGTCTGTATCTGCGCGAAAGGAGAACTCGGGCGTATTCGTGCGTCCGATTACGACGGCTCCGGCCTTTTGCAGATTGCGCACAACCGGTGCGTCGTCAGGCGCAATAACATCCTTCAGGGCCACAACCCCGTTCGACGTTGCGTGCCCTGTTTGGTCCACATTGATCTTGATGGTTACGGGAACGCCATGCAGTTGGCCGGGTTGCGCACCCTGTGACACCGCAGTGTCCAGATCCTGGGCGCGGGCTAAAGCCTCGGTGCTCAGGTCTTCGACCACTGCATTCAGCGAAGGGTTAACCTGCCGCATTCTGTCGATGGCAGATTGGACCGCCTCTTTGGCGCTGAGTTCCCGGTTGCGGGTCAGGGCGGTCAGTTCGGTGGCGGTCAAACGCCAGATGTCGGTTGATGTCATGGGACCTCACTGTCTTGGTCAGACAGTAGTGGCCCATAGTCAGGTTGCAAGAAAAAGGCGGGGTGGGGCGATTGGTATCGCCCCTTGGCCTTTTTACTGAGCGTAGCCGATGGTTTTCAGCGCGTCGGTGATCTCATCCAGAATGGCGGGATCATCTATCGTAGCCGGCATTTTGTATTCTTTATTGTCGGCAATCGACACCATCGTGCCCCGCAGGATTTTGCCCGACCGGGTTTTGGGCAGACGGTCTACCACCACGGCCTGTTTGAAGGCAGCAACGGGGCCAATCTTTTCACGCACCAGTTTGACGACGTCCTGCACGACTTCGCCGTGGTCACGGTCGCACCCTGCGTTTAGGCACAGGAACCCAACAGGCATCTGACCTTTCAGCTGATCGGTCACACCGATAACCGCGCATTCGGCCACATCGGGGTGCCCGGCCAGAACCTCTTCCATGCCACCGGTAGACAGGCGGTGACCCGCCACGTTGATGACGTCGTCTGTGCGGGCCATGATGTACAGGTAGCCGTCTTCGTCGATCATGCCTGCATCGCCGGTCTCATAGTAGCCGGGGAAGTGGTTCAGATATGAACTTTTGAAACGTTCTTCTGCATTCCAAAGGGTCGGCAACGTGCCCGGAGGCAAAGGCAATTTGACCGCGATTGCACCCAGCTCGCCAGCTTGTACCGGATGTCCGCCTTCATCAAGGATTTGGACGTCATAACCGGGCATTGGCTTGGCGGGCGAGCCCAGTTTGACCGGAAGCTCTTCGATCCCAAGGGGGTTGCCTGCGATCGCCCATCCAGTTTCCGTTTGCCACCAATGGTCAATGATCGGCACCTGCAGCGCTTTTTGCGCCCATTCGATCGTATCCGGATCAGCACGTTCGCCAGCCAGGAACATGGCGCGCAGGTTCGACAGGTCGTATTTGCCGATCAGTTCACCAGCAGGATCTTCGCGCTTTACGGCGCGGATCGCTGTCGGGGCGGTAAAGAAGCTTTTGACGTTATGTTCTGAGATGACACGCCAGAAAGTGCCTGCATCCGGCGTTCCCACAGGCTTGCCTTCGAACACGATGGTCGTGTTGCCGTGGATCAGCGGGGCGTAGCAGATGTAGGAGTGCCCCACGACCCAGCCAACATCTGACGCGGCCCAGAAGACATCGCCCGGGTCGAGGTCATAGATATTCTTCATCGTCCAGTTCAGTGCGACCAGATGGCCTGCGGTCGGACGAACGACACCCTTTGGCGCGCCAGTGGTGCCCGAAGTGTACAGGATATAGGCCGGATCGTTACCGTCCACAGGCACACATTCGGCGGGCTCAACACCGTATTGGAAACCGTGCCAGTTATAGTCACGCCCTTCGATCAATTGGGCGACTTCCTGCTCGCGCTGGAAGATCACGCAGAAGTCCGGCTTGTGGGTGGCGAGGTCGATCGCGCCGTCCAGCAGAGGTTTGTAGTGAACAACGCGCCCCGGCTCCATCCCGCAAGACGCGGCGATGATTGCTTTGGGTTTGGCGTCATCGATCCGCACTGCAAGCTCATTGCTGGCAAAGCCACCAAACACGACCGAGTGCACGGCACCGAGACGGGAACAGGCCAACATCGCCTCAAGCGCCTCGGGGATCATGGGCATATAGATGATGACGCGGTCACCTTTTTCGACACCCTTGGCGCGTAGTGCCCCGGCCAGGTTGGCGACGCGGTTGCGCAGCTCTACGTAAGAGATCTCTCTTTTGGTGTGGGTAATTGGGCTGTCGTAGATGATTGCGGTCTGTTCACCCCGACCGTTTTCAACGTGGCGGTCGACTGCGTTCCAGCAGGTGTTGACCCGGGCGTCAGAGAACCATTCATAGAGCGGCGCATTATCATCGAACAGCGCTTTGGTCGGTGGGCGAACCCAATCAATACCCTGCGCAGCTTCCATCCAGAATGCCTCGGGGTTGGATTTCCAGTTCTCGTAAACGTCCTGATAAGCCACGGTGACCTCCTCCGTAAATTCCCTGTGCAGTGTGTAAGGGGGAGAGACGCCATCGGACAAGCGAGGGGCGTTACGGAGCGTCACTTTATCGCAAAAAATTTGCAGAATCGTCGATTTTGACCTGCAAAGTTTTGCAAATGCACTTTCAGGGCAGTTTCGTTCGACGCAAACGAAGGTCGTTTGCAAATCTGCAAAGTTTTTCGTGCAAACCGAACCAAGAATCACTCCGGACGCCCGATCGGGCGTCCGGTTTGCGTTTCCAAGGTTGCTTAACCGTAATGCGCGACGGGCGTGCCTGCGATGGCGGCCATGTTCAACAGGCCGCGCGCCGTGATCGACGGTGTTACGATATGGGCCTTGTTGCCCATGCCCATCAGGATTGGACCGACCTCGAGCCCATCGGCTTTCATTTTGAGGATATTGCGCACGCCGCTGGCTGCGTCGGCATGGGCAAAGATCAGGACATTGGCGGCGCCCTTCAGGCGCGAGTTGGGGAAGATCCGCGAACGCAATTCGGGGTCAAGCGCGACATCCAGGTTCATTTCGCCCTCATAGGTGAAATCGCGAGGTTCTGAATCCAGAATGTCCAATGCAGCCCGCAGGCGTTTCCCGGAGCCCTCGGCCTGATTGCCAAACTGGGACTGAGAGCAGAAGGCGATCTTGGGCTCAAGACCAAAGCGACGGACGTGCCGCGCGGCCCCTATGGTCGACTCAGCCAGTTCCTCGGGGGTTGGCAGCTGTCTGACATGCGTATCGGCGATAAACAGGGGGCCGTCCTCGAGAATCATCAAGGACAAAGCGCCATGAGGACGTAGTTCGCCGTCATCCAGAACCTGCTCAACGTAATTCAGGTGCCAGCGGTATTCACCAAAGGTTCCGCAAATCATGCTATCGGCTTCACCCCGCTGCACCATGATTGCAGCGATGGCGGTGCTGTTGGTGCGCATGATCGCCTTGGCCAGATCCGGCGTAACGCCGCGGCGCTGCATAAGCTGATGATAGGATGTCCAGTAGTCGTAATAACGGGGGTCATTTTCCGGGTTCACGATCTGGAAATCCTCGCCAGGGCGGACCGTCAGCCCAAGTCGTTCGCACCGCGCATCAATCACATCCGGGCGTCCAATCAGGATCGGCGTTTCGGTTGTTTCCTCAAGAATTGCCTGTGCCGCGCGCAAGACACGCTCATCTTCGCCCTCGGCAAAGACGATACGGCGCGAGGCGGCTGCGGCGGCCTCGAATACAGGGCGCATGATCAGGGCGGATTTGAAGACTGTCTGATTCAGGCTTTCTTTATATGCCTCGATGTCCTCGATTGGGCGCCTCGCTACGCCGCTGGCCATCGCCGCTTTGGCAACAGAAGAGGAAACAACGCCAACAAGACGCGGGTCAAAGGGCTTGGGGATCAGGTAGTCGGGGCCAAAAGTCAGCTGCTCACCCTTATAAGCCGCTGCCGCCTCTGCGCTGGTGGTTGCACGCGCCATTTCGGCGATGCCGTCGACGCAGGCGATCTGCATCTCGTCGTTGATCTCGGTTGCTCCGACATCCAGCGCGCCCCTAAAGATAAAGGGAAAGCACAAGACATTGTTCACCTGATTGGGAAAATCGCTCCGGCCTGTGGCAATAATTGCATCGGGCGCAACCTCTCGCGCAGCGTCCGGCAGAATTTCAGGTGTTGGATTGGCCAGCGCAAAGATGATCGGGCGGCTGGCCATCTTGGCAACCATTTCGGGTTTGAGCACATTCGGTCCGCTCAGGCCAAGGAACAGATCGGCGTCAGCGATTACGTCATCCAGAGTGCGCAGATCGGATTTCTGCGCGAACTGATCCTTGTGCGGGTTCATGTCTTCGGCGCGACCCTCGTAGACCAACCCATGTATATCGCACAGCCAGATGTTTTCGCGTTTGACACCCAGTTTGACCAACATGCTGAGGCAGGCGATCCCCGCTGCTCCACCGCCAGTGGACACGACCTTTATGTCTTCAAAGTTTTTACCTGCCACATGAAGCGCGTTTTTAGCCGCCGCCCCAACAACGATGGCAGTACCGTGCTGGTCGTCATGGAAAACCGGGATGTTCATACGCTCTCGGCAGATCTTTTCGACGATGAAGCAATCGGGTGCTTTGATGTCCTCAAGGTTGATCGCGCCAAAGGTGGGTTCCAGCGCACAGACAATATCGGCCAGCTTTTCGGGGTCCGGTTGGTCCACTTCAATGTCGAAACAGTCGATCCCGGCAAACTTTTTGAACAGGACGGCCTTGCCCTCCATCACCGGTTTCGAGGCCAAAGCGCCGATATCACCCAGACCCAGCACCGCTGTCCCGTTTGAGACCACCGCCACAAGATTTCCGCGAGCGGTGTATAGCTCGGCATTGGCAGGGTCGGCCTTGATCTCAAGGCTGGCTTCGGCCACTCCCGGCGAATAGGCGCGAGCCAGATCGCGGCCGTTGGCCATGGGTTTGGTGGCTTTGATCTCAAGCTTTCCGGGCTTTGGATGGGCGTGATAGTCAAGCGCGGCCTGCCGCAGGCTGGGTGTGTCAGACATTGGCGATTCATCTCCGTTCCGAAATTTGTTTGATCGTTAAACTATTTTTTCTGGCTTGGCTACGTTACGTCATTTTGCAACAGTAGGCGGCCGGGGTTGGGGTCTCTAGTTGAAAGCATTCACAAAACGTTTACGTTCGCACAACTTCAAATTCAAAGCGACGCACCGGGCCCAGTATGAGCTATAACGACGAATTGCATCCCGAGCCTGAGGTTTCAGACAATGCGACCGTGGCGACCCGACGTTATCCCGTTGGCATGGCTATTTCGGCAGCTGTCGCTCTGCTGGTCGTGATTTCCATTTGGCCCGAGCAAGCCTCGACCTTCAATCAGGAAGGTGGATTGATCGAAACCGGTTCGGCCTTTGCGCTTTTGGCAGCGGGCCTTGCGGCTTTCTACAGGTTCCCGGGTATTGCCCGTCTGTATATTGGTGTGGTGTGCCTGCTGCTGGCTGAGCGCGAGCTTGAGGCCGACGTTTACGCAGTTGGCAGCTTTCCACAAATGATGCTAAGCGGATTGGACGCAGCATTGGACATGACTGTGGTCCGCGTCGTTCTGGGGATTGTGGTGCTGGGCGGTCTTGCTTGGCACGGTGTTCCAAACGGGTGGCGGGCGTTGAAGCAGCGCGCGCCTTTCTTGGTTGTCTTTTTCATAGCTGGATTGTGCGCAGTTGTGGCGCAGCTGCTTGAGGAACTATCCGGCATGTATGGCGGTACGCTGTCGCAAACTATGATGATGCGCTTGTTTGTGCTGGAAGAAACGCTTGAGATGTTCTTTTCGATTGGCATTTTGGCCGCCGTTCTGATCGGATGGCCAAAAGACAAGACCGAAGAGACACTAAATGACCGACAGCACAACCCGAGCTGAATTTCGCCTACCAACCCAGGAACTGCGCGACGACATTCCATTCTTCACCAAGGTGCTGGGGATGCGGATGGACATGATTTATCCGGCGGATGACCCGCGCATAGCCGTTTTTTCGGGTCACGGGGTGCGGGTACGCGTCGAAAAAGGCGCGGCTGAGAGCCCGGGTACCCTCAGAATTCTGACGGATGACCCGGACGCTTTTGCGGATGGCCAGCGTAGCCTTGTGGCACCGAACGGAACGCGGGTGGAGATTGATGAACTCAATCCGCCGATGGTGATGCCGGAAACGGTACACTCTTTTGTGGTGCGCAGGCTCAAAGATCAAGCGCCGTGGATTATTGGTCGTGCGGGGATGCACTACCGTGATCTGGTGCCGGACCGTTTGGGTGGGTCGATCATCGCCAGCCACATTCGTATTCCGGATGGTGGGCCCGTGCCCGATATGGTGCATTTCCATAAGGTCGGGTTTCAGTTGATCTTTTGCATCCACGGTTGGGTTGATGTGGTTTACGAAGATCAGGGCGAGAAAATGCGGCTGACAGCAGGGGATTGCTTTATCCAGCCGCCCGAGATTCGCCACCGCGTGTTGGAGGCATCCGACAACGTTCAGGTCATCGAAATCGGCGTTCCAGCCGAGCATGTCACCGAGATTGACCACGAAATGACGCTGCCCACAGCGCAGTATCGGCCCGAACGTGAATGGCAGGGGCAACGGTTTGTGTTCAATCAGGCCGAGGGTGCCGAATGGACGGAATTCCGTCTGCCGGGGTATGTCTGCCGCGATACAACGATCGCCGAGAATACCAAAGGTGTGGCAGGGGTTCAGGTTGTACGCAAAGGGCAGGGGACGCCCGCTTGGGCCACCCACGATACGGATATCCACTTTACCTTTGTCATGAACGGTCAGGTCACGCTGGAAGGTGAAGGGCGCGACCCGTATCGTTTGGAACAGGGGGACGCCTTTGTCATTCCGCCGGGATTGCGGACGCGGTTGGCCGACCCTTCGGATGACATTGAACTGCTCGAGGTGACGTTGCCCGGAACGTTTAACACGGTGCTGGACTAAGGCATTTGGTTGGGGAAATCTGCCTGTGGGGCTTCAATTCCCCGCGTCGCTTGCGTAAGACTGCATTTTTCTGACCAGATGATCAAAAAATCGAGGAATCGCAATGAGCTTGAAAGACACGGCCCTCTCGGTTCGGGAAAAGGCGTATGCGCCCTATTCGAATTTCAAGGTTGGTGCAGCCATTCGGGCAGTTTCAGGTGCGGTTTACGCCGGCTGCAACGTCGAGAATGTCGCCTACCCCGAGGGTACCTGCGCCGAGGCTGGTGCGATCGCTGCAATGGTCGCTTCGGGGGATCAGGAACTGGCCGAGGTGTACGTTGTTGCCTCATCCCCGCAACCGGTTCCGCCTTGTGGCGGGTGTCGTCAGAAGCTGGCAGAATTTGGCAAGCCAGATGTCAAGGTGACGTTGGCCAGTGTTGACGGTGCCGAACTGGAAACCACAATCGGTGACCTGTTGCCCGGCGCTTTCGGAGCCTCGCATATGGAGGATGTCTGATCCCATGGACGCGCGTTCGATCATTGCAAAGCTGCGCCGGTCCGAGGTTCCAACCGTGGCAGAGTTGTCGTGGTTTGCCCAGGGCCTTGCGGACGGAGGGGTCAGCGACGCACAGGCCGGGGCGTTTGCAATGGCGGTCTGCATGGGCGGGTTGGGGGCGCAAGGTCGGGCGGATTTGACCCTGGCCATGCGCGACAGTGGCGATGTCCTCACGTGGGATGTGGACGGCCCGGTGATCGACAAACACTCAACTGGTGGGGTGGGTGACAGCGTCAGTCTTGTTCTGGCGCCCGCTCTGGCCGAGCTTGGTGCCTATGTCCCTATGATCTCAGGGCGCGGGCTGGGACATACCGGTGGGACGCTTGACAAGCTCGAGGCCATTCCGGGCGTGACTACTCAGATCAGCCAGGAACGGTTGGCGCAGATCCTGCGGGACACTGGCGCGGCTATCGTAGGCGCAACGGGGCAAATCGCACCGGCCGACAAACGTTTATATGCGATCCGCGACGTTACAGCGACGGTCGAGAGCCTGGATTTGATTACAGCTTCCATCCTGTCCAAAAAGCTTGCGGCCAGCCCGGATGCTTTGGTGTTGGACGTTAAAGTCGGCAGTGGTGCGTTCATGAAAACCCATGAAGACGCGCGCAACCTAGCGCAGGCGTTGTCGGAAACCGCAAACGCAGCCGGGTGTCGCACATCAGCCGTTATCACCGATATGAACCAACCGCTGGCGCCAGCATTAGGTAACGCGCTGGAGGTTTGCGAGGTCATGAAGGTGCTCACCAACGGGCAGGATGCCCCACTTGCCGAGATTTCAGCAGAGTTGGGCGGCGTACTGCTAAACGATGCCGGGATGGTCTCGACGGTGGAAGAAGGTCGCGTCAAAGTGGCTGAAATAATCCGAAATGGACGCGCTGCAGAGCGTTTTGGCCGGATGATGGCCGCCGTTGGCGCACCGCTCCAGTTCATTGAGAATTGGTCCCGCTACTTACCGGAAGCCAGCGTAATCCTAGAGGTGTCGTCTCCGACCAGCGGGTATGTCACCCAAATGGATGGTGAGGCGTTAGGCCTGGCAGTGGTTGCGTTAGGTGGCGGTCGTCAAGTCGAGGGCGACGTGATTGACCCCGCAGTCGGGTTGTCGAACATCGTCAGACTTGGGGACAGGATCGAAAAGGGCGCGCCACTGGCCGTTGTGCATGCCGCGCGCGAAGACGCCGCGCAGCGGGCATCAGAAGCAGTATTGGGGGCGGTTAAACTCGGACCCGCCAAACCCAGCGTACCTGGCCCGGTCCATGAAAGGATCAGGCCGTGACGCGGGCCTTTTTGGTGGTGATGGACTCGGTCGGTATCGGTGGTGCACCCGACGCCGATCAGTTCTTTAACGGGGATGTGCCGGATACTGGGGCAAACACACTTGCGCATATTGCGCAAGCGTGCGCAGACGGAAAAGCCGAAGAAGGGCGTTCCGGTCCATTGCATGTTCCCAATCTGGATGCATTGGGGCTGGGCGCTGCGGCGCGTTTGGCTTCGGGGGCTGATACGCCGGGATTGCAGACGGAACCAACAGGCCTGTGGGGATGCGCGCAAGAGCATTCGCCCGGCAAGGACACGCCGTCGGGACACTGGGAACTGGCCGGTTTGCCGGTGCCTTGGGATTGGCATTTTTTTCCGGATACAAAGCCGTCATTTCCACCTGACCTGAGGCAGGCCGCCGCCAAAGCCGCTGGTACTGAGGGGATACTTGGCGATTGCCACGCGTCCGGTACAACCATCATCGCCGAGCTTGGGGCTGAACATCTGCGCACCGGCTGGCCGATCTGCTACACGTCGGCAGACAGCGTTTTCCAGATCGCGGCGCACGAAGAAAGTTTTGGCCTTGATCGCCTGCTACAGATGTGCCGAACCCTTGCGCCGATTTTGCATGAGATGAAGGTAGGTCGTGTGATTGCACGCCCCTTTGTCGGTTCGCCCGAGCAAGGCTTTACGCGAACAACCAACCGTAAGGATTTCGCCATTCTGCCCCCCGCACCGGTGCTGACCAACTGGGTACAGGATGCTGGGCGCAAGGTTCACGCGGTCGGCAAGATTGGCGACATCTTCTCGATGCAGGGGATCGACACGCTGCGCAAAGGGTCGGACGCCGAGCTGATGGGTCATCTTTCAGAGCTTATAGATGAGGCCGAAGAGGGCAGTCTTACATTTGCCAATTTCGTCGAATTTGACAGCCTCTACGGCCACCGCCGCGACATAAGCGGATATGCCCGCGCGCTGGAATGGTTTGACCATGAGATCGGAAAGATCCTGCCACGGTTGCGACCGGGCGACATGTTGGTGCTGACGGCTGACCACGGCAATGATCCCAGTTGGATCGGAACAGATCATACGCGCGAACAAGTGCCCGCGCTGGTCGCGGGTCTGGGGCCAGGCCAGATTGGCGCGGTAAACTTTGCCGACATAGCAGCCAGTATCGCGCAGCACCTGAATATCCCGGCGCAGGGTCCGGGGCGGAGTTTTCTATGACCGTTGCAGACTTGCCCAAGGTGGAACTGCACCTTCACCATGAAGGTGCTGCCCCTCCGGCCTTTATCCGCCAACTCGCCCATGAAAAACGCGTGGATTTAAGCGGTATTTTCAAGCCCGATGGCAGCTATGATTTTCGGGACTTTGCGCATTTCCTCAGCGTGTATGAGGCCGCTTGCGAAGTATTGAAATCGCCTGAGGATTTCCGCCGCCTTACGCTCGCTATTCTTGAAGAAAGTGCCGCGAACGGTGTGGTTTATTCCGAAACCTTCCTAAGCCCGGATTTTTGCGGTGGCGGCGATCTGCATGCATGGCGCGATTACCTGAGCGCTATTCAGGACGCGGCGGATGAGGCCGAACGAAAGCATGATATTACCCTGCGAGGTGTCATCACATGTGTGCGCCACTTCGGACCTGATCAGGCCAAGCGCAGCGCCATATGCGCTGCGGAAACCGCCGGGGACTGGGTGACAGGTTTCGGGATGGGCGGTGACGAATCCGTGGGCGCGCAGGGCGATTACAAATGGGCCTTTGATTGCGCGCGTGAGGCGGGGCTGCGCCTGACAACTCATGCAGGTGAGTTCGGAGGGCCGCACAGTGTACGGGACGCGATCCGTGATTTGGGCGTTGAGCGCATCGGCCACGGCGTGCGTGCGATTGAATACCCGGACTTGATCCACGAAATCGTCGACCGGGGCGTGACGCTTGAAGTCTGCCCGGGGTCTAATGTGGTATTGGGCCTCTTTCCCGATTTCGCAGCGCATCCGATTGCCCGGTTGCGCGATCACGGTGTCAATGTCACCGTGTCTACCGACGATCCGCCGTTTTTTCACACCACCATGCGGCGCGAATATGAGATGCTGGCCGCGGCCTTCGGTTGGACCGCCGAAGACTTTGCTGCCCTGAATGAAACGGCCCTGAACGCGGCCTTTTGCGATGAAGAAACCCGTGCGCGGGTCAAGAAAAGACTGGAGAAAACATGAGCGAACATCTGACCGTCGTTGACCACCCACTGGTCCAGCACAAACTGACGCTCATGCGGGACAAGGGCACCTCGACCGCTGTTTTCCGTCAGCTGCTGCGTGAGATCACATTGTTGCTTGCCTACGAGGTCACGCGTGAGCTGAAGCTTACGACACGCCACATCGAAACCCCGATGGAGGAAATGGATGCGCCAATTCTGGCGGGTAAAAAACTGGCGCTGGTTTCAATCCTGCGCGCCGGAAACGGTATGCTGGACGGCGTGCTCGAGCTTATCCCCTCGGCTCGTGTCGGCTTTGTCGGGCTATACCGTGACGAAGAGACGCTGAAACCTGTTCAGTACTATTTCAAAGCGCCCGAAGGTCTTAAAGACCGGCTGGTGATTGCGGTCGACCCGATGCTGGCGACCGGGAACAGTTCGGCCGCCGCAATTGACTTGCTGAAAGAAGCCGGTGCGACCGATATTCGCTTTCTCTGCCTTCTTGCCGCGCCGGAAGGTGTCGAACGCATGAAAGAAGCCCATCCTGACGTGAAGATCGTCACGGCCTCTTTGGATCGCGAGCTGAACTCGAAAGGTTACATTATGCCGGGGCTGGGGGATGCTGGTGACCGGATGTTCGGCACCAAGTAACCTTCGTTATTCGCCACAGATATTCTGCAACCGAACCCAATCGCGGTCGGGAAGCACTTGCTGCAGGGGACGACCCGCCATCGGGTCGGCCTCAATCAACCCCAATACAGTCTCACCCGTGACATCCATCGCGTAGGCGAATGGCGTCGAAGGCAGCGCGGCCTGGGCAAAAACCTCAAGCAGATCACTGTCGGGCAAAGATGGGCGCGGCTCTGACAGCACTTCTTCGGTATATACATCGACAATCTCGGGGGTCAGTTCTCCGGTCGTTAGCAAGCGGAAGGCTGTCATTGCACCGGTGCGGTCCAGAAGATCGTCCAAGGGATCCTCGGCCAGTACACGTGCACGTTCAGCTATGATGTAACCGGCAGCCACCGATGGGTCTTCGTGATCCTCGACCAGAGATCTGTTCAGCAGAACGATTCCACCCGGCAGGCTCAGGCTGCTTTGAACGCCTGCGGGCAAAATGACGACCTCACGCACTCCGGTTCGTGCAGCCAGCTGATCCAGCGCGTCCTGCGCGTCGCCAGATGAACAAGCGCGACCGGATACACGTTCAATTCGGTGCAAAATTGCGTCGCCAATATCGTGCCGTTTGATTTCCGGCACGACCGATACCACGTGGCTTTGCAACGCGACCGGGACCCAGAGAACCAACAAGATCGCGACGGCGGCGATAACCCCTGCCACTGTGAACCAGCGCAATCGCCCGGGATGTGGCCGTGCACGGTCGATAGCACGTTGCAGGCGATCGATCGCCTCGATCATCGTGGTTTCGGTTTCGGCCAGTTCCAGTGTTTCGTCCGGATCGCCGTCCGGGTTGTAAATTGCCGGATACGCGCCTGGGTTTTGCCGTACCAACGCAGCCAGCGACCAATGCGTCAATGCGCGGTCGTTGAAGTCCGAGATGGTCAGCGTTGCTTCACCAATGGACACAACGACCTCGCGCCGTTGCACTTCAGGCGAGGGGCGCCACAGACCGGTGGCTTCGATCCGCTGGTACTGTTTGAGGGCCGTCATCACGGTTGGAACTGCTCGTTATGAATTACGGTCAGTTTAGCACGCAAAAATCCAGTGGCGCAAACCTGTTGCGCGATGTTCCGAAAATGTGCTGGATATCCGGACGCGCGGCAGATCGAACACCGGCGTTCCCGTTCGCTTTAGGACCCAAGATGCAGACTGACACCCAGACTTCTCCGATCCTGGCATCGATTTTGATGATAGGTTCTATGGCGATCATTGGTGTGGTCGATAACGTGGTGATCCTGCTCGCTGACACGATTGGGTTGTGGCAGTTCCACCTTAGTCGTGCGCTACTGATGTTACCGTTGATTGTTGGGCTGTCTCTTTTGGGGTTCGGCACCTTACGGCCCAACCGTCTGACGCCGGTGATGGTGCGCAGTATTCTGATCACGCTGGCGATGCTGTTCTATTTCGCTTCGCTTGCGCTGATGCCGATTGCGCAAGCACTGGCCGGGCTATTCACCTCGCCGATCTTCGTCCTTTTGATCTCGGCGTTGGCGATGAAGCAGAGAATTGGTCGCTGGCGCATCCTGGCCGTTTTTGTTGGTTTCGCTGGCATCCTTTGCGTCCTGCAACCCAACCCTTACGAGTTCGATTTTCTGACCCTTCTGCCGGTGGCCGGGGGGCTGTTCTACGCTCTTAGCGCAATCGTGACGCGCACGCATTGCGCTGGTGAAAGTACGGTTGCGTTGCTTGCTGCGATGGTTGTGACGCTGGGTTCTGCCGGGGCTGCTGGTCTGATTTTCTTATCTGTTTGGCCTGTTGCCTCGCCCGAGGGTGCCGAGGGTTTTGTAACCCGTGGCTGGGTTTGGGCTATGCAACCAGCTTTGCCTTGGATCATCGTGCAGGCCGTCGGTTCAACGATTGCGGTTTTCATGCTGATCCGGGCCTACCAGATCGGCGAGCCGTCCTACGTCGCGGTTTTCGAATATTCGGTCATGGTGTTTGGTCCTTTGTTCGCCTGGGCGGCTTTGGGTCAATCCATCGGGCTGATGCAGATTGTCGGGATTTGCCTGATCGCAACAGCAGGGGCCCTGTTGGGGTGGAGAGCCGGTCGCACGCCCACGCAACCGGAGGCCGCATGATAATCTCAAGGGGGCGGGCTTACGTCTTTGTCCATATCCCAAAAACCGGAGGAACGTCGTTGTCCCTGGCACTGGAACAACGTGCAATGAAGGATGACATTCTGATCGGGGATACGCCCAAGGCCATTCGCCGACGCAACAGGGTCAAGTCAATTGATCATTCCGGGCAGTTGCGAAAACACGCAACACTAGCTGATCTTGATGAGTTGATTGACCCGTCTGAGCGGGACGCTTTGTTCACCTTCACGCTGGTGCGAAACCCTTGGGATCGCATGGTCAGCTATTATCATTGGCTACAGGAACAGAGTTTTGATCACCCGGCACCTGAACGGGCGAAAAAGCTGTCTTTCGAGGCTTTTGTGCTCCACCCGGACACGGCCCGCTCGTTCCGGGCCAATCCTGCCCGTCAATACATGACGTGGTCTAACGGCATTGAGCACTGCAACGCGTATATAAGGCTTGAATACTATGAACGCGATGCCGCGCCGTTGTTCGATCATTTGGGGTTTCGCGTGCAGCTACCCCATCTGAACGCATCCAAACGCACAAAAGACTACCGGACTTATTACTCCTCACGCGCGCATTCCGCGCTGGAGGCAACATGTCGCGAAGACATAAACCGTTTTGGATACACGTTTGATCCGCCGACAAGTCAATCGTCGGCATAAGGATCGCTGGCGCATGGGGGCATGCGCCAGCGTTATTTAGGTTAGGCGGCTTTGGCTTCGGGATCGAACCGGCCATAGAAGGATTGACCCTTTTCAGCCATCTCACGCAGTAGCGGCGGGCAGGCGAAGCGCTCGCCATACGTTTCGGCCAGCTGGTCACAGCGTTCGGCCGCGTAGGGCGTGCCGATGATGTCCAGCCAGCTCAGCGGGCCACCGGACCACGGCGCAAAGCCCCAGCCCAGGATGGCACCCACATCGCCTTCGCGGATGTCTTCCAGAACACCTTCCTCCAGCGCGCGGACGGCTTCCAGCACCTGCGCGAACATCAGTCTTTCCTGCACTTCGATCAGGTCGGGCTGATCTTCGGCATGCGGGTATTTTTCGGCCAGACCTTTCCAGTATTCGACGCGCTTGCCCTTGTCGTCATAGTCAAAGAACCCTGCGTTGGCCTTGCGGCCCAGACGGCCCTCGGCCTCCATCCAGAAGATCAGGTCATCGGCAGGGCTTTCGGGATAGGCGTCGCCCATGGCGGCTTTGGTCGCACGTGCGATCTTGGCTCCCAGATCAATCGAAGTCTCATCATTCAACTGGATCGGCCCCACGGGGAAGCCCAGTTGACGCGCGGCATTGTCGATCAACACGGGGCTGACGCCTTCGGTGATCATCCGTAGACCTTCGTTGATATAGGGGATGATGCAGCGGTTGGCGTAGAAGAACCGCGCATCGTTGACCACGATCGGCGTCTTGCGGATCTGGCGGACGTAATCCAGCGCCTTGGCCACCGCGCGATCACCGGTTTCCTTGCCCTTGATGATCTCAACCAGGAACATCTTCTCAACCGGTGAGAAGAAGTGGATGCCGATGAATTGCTCGGGCCGCACGCTGGCCTTGGCCAGATCGGTGATTGGCAGGGTCGAGGTGTTCGAAGCAAAGATACAATCCTCGGGGATGATCGCCTCGACCTTTTTGGTCATCTCGGCCTTGACGCCCATATCCTCGAACACCGCTTCGATGATCAGGTCGCAGCCTTTCAGGTGATCCAGATCGGGCGTCGCAGTGATGCGCGACAGCATGGCCTGTTTCTTGTCTTCGGTGACTTTGCCGCGCTTCATACCCTTGTCCAGATAGGCTTCGGTATAGGCTTTACCCTTGTCCGCAGCTGCCTGATCCCGGTCGACCAGAACAACCTCCATCCCGGCCTGGGCCGAGACCAGCGCGATGCCCGCACCCATCATGCCCGCGCCCAGAACGCCGATCTTCTTGACCGACTGATCCGGCACACCAGCAGGACGCACCGCACCTTTTTCCAGCGCTTCCTTGTTCAGGAACAGCGACCGGATCATCGCGCCCGAAGAGGGGTTCATCAGGACGGATGTAAACCATCGCGCCTCGATCTTCAGTGCGGTGTCGAAATCGACCAGCGCGCCCTCATATACCGCGCTCAGCAACGCCTTGGCCGCCGGGAAGGCGCCTTGGGTCTTGCCGTTCACCATGGCCGAAGCCCCGACGAAGTTCATGAACCCTGCGGGGTGGTACGGCGCGCCACCGGGCATTTTATAGCCCTTGGCGTCCCACGGTTTGACCAGATCGGCGTCTTTCGCGTTCAGCACCCATTCCTTGGCGGCGGCAACCGGATCGGTGGCGATCTCGTCGATGTAACCCGCGCCCTTGGCCTTTTTGACGTCCAGCATCTTGCCTTCCAGCAACAACGGAGCCGCAGCAATCGCGCCCACCTTGCGGACCATCCGCGTGGTGCCGCCCGCGCCGGGGAAGATGCCGACCATGATCTCAGGCAGGCCATATTTCGCCTTGGGGTTCTCGGCGGCAAAGATGCGGTGCGTGGATAGCGGCAACTCCATCCCGATGCCTGCGGCGGTCCCGGGCAGGGCGGTCGCGATGGGCTTGCCACCCTTCTTGGTCTTTGGGTCCATGCCCGCCAGCTCGATCTTGCGCAGCAGGGCGTGCATTTGCATCGTGCCCTCGAACAGACCCTTGGCCGGATTGTCGCCCGCCTGTTCCTTCATCACGGCCAGCAGGTTCAGGTCCATGCCGCCAGCAAACGACCCCTCTTTGCCCGAGGTCAGGACGATGCCCTTGACCTCCTCATCTGCCAGCGCCTGATCGACCAGGTCGCTCAGCTGGGACAGCCCGTCAAAAGACATTACGTTCATCGTTTTGCCCGGAACGTCCCAGGTGATCGTGGCGACGCCGTCAGCGTCTTTGGTCAGAGTGAAATCAGTCATTGTCATCTCCAATCTGGTCAGCCTTCAGAGGGCTGCCGTCTTTCCGGGTGAAGGATTCGCCGTCTGCGTCATCCTTCACCATCATGTCTATGTCGCTGTAATAGGCGGTCTCGGTCGGGGTCCGCGTGCCCACCACCAGAAAGGTCGCAGGCGCATCGGTCTTGTTCACAAGGTGATGGCCGTTGGGATTACCCGCGGGCCAGGCGGCGCAATCGCCGGGCTGCATCTGGTGCTCACCATCGTCATCAATCAGCACGCAGGTGCCGCTGAGCATGATGGCAAACTCGTCCTGCTCCATATGGTAATGGCGCAGCGATGACATGCCCTGCGGTTCCAGCCGCACGATGTTGACCCCGTATTGGGTCAACCCGCCTGCATCCGTCAGCCGCTGCACGAAACGACCCGCGGTCGCCTCGGCCAGTTTGCCGGGATAGGAGGAGCCGCCCTGAAACGGGATCTGAGAGAGATCCAGCTTGGGCATCAGACCCGCTCGATAATGGTTGCCGCCCCCATGCCGGACGCAATGCACAGCGTGGCCAGACCGGTTTCCTTGTCCTGACGCTCCAGCTCATCCAGCAGCGTGCCGATGATCATCGCGCCGGTCGCGCCCAGCGGGTGACCCATCGCAATCGAACCACCGTTCACGTTCACCAGTTCGGGGTCGACATCAAATGCCTGCTGGAACCGCAGCACGACCGAGGCGAAGGCTTCGTTCACTTCGAACAGGTCCAGATCGCTGATCTTCATGCCGTTGTCGGCCAGAATTTTCTCGGTCACCGGAACCGGGCCGGTCAGCATGATGGTCGGGTCGGTACCGATCTTGGCGGTTGCCTTGATGCGCGCGCGCGGCTTGAGGCCGTATTTCTCGCCAAATTCCTTGTTGCCGATCAGAACCGCTGCGGCACCGTCCACGATGCCCGAGCTGTTGCCCGCGTGGTGGATGTGGTTGATCCGCTCCAGATGCGGGTATTTCAGCATTGCGACCTTGTCAAAACCGGGCATCTGCTCGCCCATCATCGCGAAGGATGGGTTCAGTGCACCGAGGCTCTGCATGTCCGTGCCGGGGCGCATATATTCGTCGCGGTCCAGAATGGTCAGGCCGTTCTGGTCGGTGACTTTGATGACCGATTTTTCGAACCGGTTCTCTTCCCACGCCTTGGCTGCGCGCTTTTGCGATTCAACAGCCAGCGCGTCCGCCTGATCGCGATCAAAGCCATATTCGGTTGCGATGATGTCCGCCGAGATACCCTGAGGCACGAAATAGGTGTCCATCGCCAGCGAGGGGTCAACGGCAATCGCTGCACCGTCACTGCCCATGGCCACGCGGCCCATCATCTCAACGCCGCCTGCGATATACGCCTCACCTGCACCGCCTTTGACCTGGTTCGCGGCCAGGTTCACGGCCTCCATGCCCGAGGCGCAGAATCGGTTGATCGCAAGACCCGGGATCGACTGATCCAGGTCCGAGGCCAGCACGGCCGAGCGCGCAAGACAGCCGCCTTGTTCCATCACCTGCGTGACGTTGCCCCAGATCACGTCCTCAACGGCGTGACCTTCCAGATTGTTGCGCTCTTTCATCGCGTTCAGGGTCACGGCGGACAGGCGCACCGAGGTCACCTCGTGCAGGCTGCCATCCTTGCGGCCCTTGCCGCGCGGGGTGCGCAGCGCGTCATAGATATAGGCTTCGGTCATGGGTCTTCTCCTTAAGCTCGATCCGACGGGTTGCCGGGCATCAGGTCATATGGGGCTTTCCAGCCGGGCTGTTCGCTGAGGCGTGTCAGCCAGGTGTCGATATGGGGCCATTCGGCGCGGTCAAAACCGAATGGTTCGGGATAGTAGAGGTAGCCGCAACAGCTGAGATCGGCATTGGTTACATTGTCGCCGACAATCCAGTCGCGGCCCTTCAGATGATCATTCAAAAGCTGGTACGACGCTTTCAGCCGACCTTGGTTAAAGCCGATGACATCCGCATTTCGGCTTTCTTCAGGCAGGAAGTTACATAGAAAACGGGTCATTCCCGCCACCGAGCTAAGCTTGTGATTGTCCCACAAAACCCAGCGCAGGATGTCATAGTTTTCTTCGCGGGTCTTGCCGCCGAACTTGCCCGATTTTTCCGTGACATAGGCCTGAATCGCGCCTGACTGGCTGGTGCGGAAATCGCCGTCAACCAACATCGGCGCTTCGCCCAGTTCGTTGACGTTCGCGCGGTATTCGGGAGTGCGCGTTTCTCCATTGAAGAAGTCGACAAAGACCGGTTCCCAATCCAGGCCCGACAGCTCCAGCGCTAAGGCGGCTTTATACGAATTTCCGCTTTCACCGAAGCAGTACAGTTTGATGGTCATGTGATCGCCCCTCCCGTGGCGCATGTGCGGTGTTCAGACAGCCGGCCCAGTGGCCGCATGCTCAGCGTTTGCGCGCCTCCAACTCGGAATTGAACTGGCGCAACCGGTGGGTCAGGTTGTGCTCATCAATCACGCTGTTGAAGTTCTCAAACAGAAAAGACAGGGCCTCGCCTTCGTCCAACCCCGCTTCATGGGCAAAAGCCCTGAGTTTGCGATACCCGTCTTCGGTCATGGCGACCGGGAAACGGCGGGTTAGGCGAAATCGTTTCGGCATGTCTTTCCCTTTGAATGACCGGTTCCGGCACAACGCACCGGAACCGGGCGTAAATCAGAAGCTTGCTGCCTCAAGCGCCATCACGGTGTCGGCCCCGGTCTGAATCCGCGCAAGATGCAGGGCCGTCGCCGGCAAACGGCGCGCGGTGTAGAATTGGCCCGTGGCGATCTTTGTTTCGTAGAACTCGGTATCTGACGCTCCGGCTTCAAGTGCCGCATAGGCCGCCTTGGCCATGTGCGCCCACATCAAACCAAGACACACATGGCCAAACATGTGCATGAAGTCGTTTGATCCGGCCAGCGCGTGATTGGGGTTCTTCATGCCTTGCTGCATAAAGTACATACCGGCGGCCTGCAGATCTTTGGATGCCGCTTTCAGCGGTTCAATAAACGCCTTGTCGAACGCTTCGTTTTGGCCTGCGTTTTCCTTGCAGAAGGATTTCACCATCTCAAAGAATGCCATCACATGCTTGCCGCCGTCTTGAGCCAGCTTGCGGCCAACAAGATCCAGCGCCTGCACGCCGTTCGCACCTTCGTAGATCATCGCGATGCGGGCGTCGCGGGTGTATTGCGACATGCCCCATTCCTCGATGTAGCCATGACCGCCGTAGACCTGCTGCGCTTTGACGGTCATGTCATAGCCTTCGTCCGTCAGGAAGCCCTTGATAACCGGCGTCAGCAACGAGATCAGGCCGTCTGCGTCCTTGTCTCCGGCGCGATGCGCCTTGTCGATCATTGTTGCGCCCCACAGAAGGAACGCGCGGGCGCCTTCGGTAAAGCTTTTCTGATCCATCAGGCTGCGACGAATGTCGGGATGAACGATCAAAGGGTCTGCCGGACCGTCGGGGTTTTTGACGCCCGTCACGTCGCGGCCTTGCAGGCGGTCCTTGGCGTATTCGACGGCGTTTTGATAGGCCGCTTCGGCCTGTGCAACACCTTGCATGCCAACACCAAGACGCGCTTCGTTCATCATGGTGAACATGGCGCGCATGCCCTTGTGCATATCGCCCAGCAAGTAGCCGGTCGCCTCGTCATAGTTCATGACGCAGGTCGAGTTGCCATGGATGCCCATTTTCTCTTCGATCTTGCCGACCGCGACGCCATTGCGTTCACCCAGGCTGCCGTCTTCGTTGACGATGAACTTGGGAACAATGAACAACGAGACACCCTTGATACCCTCAGGGCCGCCGGGGATCTTGGCCAAAACCAGGTGGATGATGTTGTCGGCCATGTCATGCTCACCAGCCGAGATAAAGATCTTTTGGCCCGATACCTTGTAGGTGCCGTCATCTTGTGGTTCGGCCTTGGTGCGCATCAACCCCAGATCGGTGCCGCAATGCGGCTCGGTCAGGTTCATCGTACCGGTCCATTCGCAGCTGACCATGTTGGGCAGGTATGTGTTCTTCTGTTCGTCCGTGCCATGCGCCAAAATGGCCGAGGCCGCGCCATGCGTCAGACCCTGGTACATGGTAAATGCCTGGTTCGAACCCGAGAACATCTCGCCCACGGCGGTGCCCATCACGTAAGGCATGTTCTGCCCGCCATACTCTTCGGGCATGTCGAGGCCGGTCCAGCCGCCTTCTTTCATCTGTTCGAAACCGTCTTTGAAACCCGTGGGGGTGTAGACGATACCGTTTTCCAGACGGCAACCTTCCGTATCCCCAACAACGTTCAGCGGGTGCAGAACGTTTGTCGAGATTTTGCCGGCCTCTTCCAGCACGGCGCCGGTGAACTCTGCCTCAAGCTCGTTATATCCCGGGATATCCGATCCTGACACATTCAGGACCTCGTGCAGGATGAACTGCATGTCTTTGGTAGGCGCGTTGTAGACGGGCATTTGAAGCTCCCTTTAAATTCAGATGTCCGGTGAGTGGGGATCGCCGAGGTTTATTCGGCGGCCTTTTTTTCGTTTGTCATCGAGGCGATTACCTTTTCGCCCCAGCGCAACTGTTCCTTGAGGTCGTCAATAGCCTGCGTCAGCTCTTCGCGGCGGGCTTCCATATCGGCCAGACGTTCGCGCGCTATTTCGAACGTGCGGGTCATCTGGGTCATCTGCTGGTCGCCCACATGATACAAATCCAGAAGCTGGCGGATTTCCTCGAGGCTAAAGCCAAAGCGCTTACCGCGCAGGATCAGCTTTAGCCGGGCCCGGTCGCGCTTGGTGAACAGACGTTTCTGTCCTTCACGGATCGGGAACAGCAGTTCCTTGGCTTCGTAAAACCGCAACGTGCGTGGAGTGACATCATATGTCTCGCACATTTCACGAATGGTCATCAGATCTTCGGTCATGGTTTCAGCACTCTTGTCACTGGCGTCGATAAGGTTCAGGTGCGCAGTCGATGCGCCTTTTACAACACGGAGATGACGTTCACGTAATGCAAACGCTACGTCACAAATAAGTTGACGTAACTTCCGGTCGCGTCAAGACGCTGAACTGGGCCAAAACTGGATTTTCACGTCACGTAATTTGACGATTTCGGCATTGGACAGGAGCGCGTACCTGCCAACGAACACGATGTTGGGGGGATACGTAAGAGGCGGCAGACACAGTTTCGCCGAATCCGATCTGAACGGCGCTAGCGGTCTTATTGCGTTAGCGCAGATGCGCCGGTGTCAAACTGCGCTGTCGGGCGTCTCAGAGCCGTCAAAAAGGGGCTTCCGATTGTCCAGATGTCTTTGGACGAGCTTGCGCATAAGCTTGCCCTTTTCCGGAATGAAACGTGCGGACACCGCCTTGAATTCCGGATCGAAACACGCAGGAAACAAGTCTTTGATCTCGGCCTGCGCTTCTTCTGACACGGACTTGAGCGCCTCGGGGCCGGTAAAAAGACTTTCTGTCGGCATACCGTTCGACCAGATGATTTCGTGTGTATCGAACAGAATGTGGAAGTATGTGATGCCGTCCGGTGCCGCTTCAACTACATCGACACCATCCAAAGACAGAAGCTTGTTCGCGGGGATCAAAACATCCTTGTTCTCAAACATGCGCAGGGCAACGGCCGAAGATACAAGTATGCGGTGCTGTGGGGAAACGATCAGGTCTTGTTTGGGATAGCCTGTGCCCAAAGCGCCTGCTCGGATCAAAATGGGTTTCAGCCTTGGGTTTTCAGCCAATTCGGACGGTGTCAGGCGATTTGACCCAATCCAGCGAATTGGTTGGTAACCGTGATCGTAGGTCAGAACCTCATCGGCAATCTGCAGCTTTTCTACCGCGACAGGACCATGCAAAGTGTCAATCAATGTGCCGGATGCAAAGCACAGCACATCCACGAATTCGCCACTGGCGTTAGTGGGGCCGGTCTGTTCCTGGTCGATGACAATGGTATTGGGGCCATCCTCATTCCAAGCGTCTGCGATGGCATCTGTGTTGACGGACAAGCCGTTTATCAGCTCAAGCGGTTCCAGCGGCCCGTCATTCGTTTTAACACCGAAAAACTCGATCGTGCCGTCCGGGTTGATCACCAGCCGCACGACCGGTTCATCATTTGTATTTCCAAGCTGCCAGACCGCGGGCGTGTCAACTTCGTACCTGTCACCGTCAGCAAATCCGACGGTCTGGCCGGGCGTACTTACGATCTGGAATTCCGCTTCGTTGGACGCACCAGCTGGTCCGCCCACGAAAAGATCTACACCGTTGATCTGAACACTGAAGCCGTTGTCCAGCGTGTCAAAATCAATGACAAGGCCGCCACCCGGTGACGTATCCGTGAACGTGGTAGAGTTTCCGTTCGCGATACTGAAGCTTGTCATGGAATTCTTGACCAATCCTGAAAATCAACGCCTTTAGAACCACATAGGGTGGTTCACATGGCCGGATATAGCCTGTTTTCGACAGGATCGAAAAGCGAATTCTCACGTAAAGGTTATCAAGGCATGAAGTGTTGGTCTTTCACAGCACTGTCAACGCATGGGCGCAAATCACGTTACGCATCAAGACTTGGGCGTTGCGCTCATTCCAGCGATTTGGCCGTCTGATCACGCATTTTTCGAAGCGCGTCGATCGCCTCATTCAACTGCTGCTTTTGATTGTTCAACTCAACCAATTGCAAATCCGCCATCTCGACGAAGGTCTGCATCTGTGCCTGATTCCCCTGATCTTCGTAGATCAACAGCCACTGCCGGATGTCTTCAAGCGGGAAACCATATTTTCGCCCGCGCATGATCAGTGTCATTCGCGCGCATTCGCGGGGGCCGTAAAATCGGGATCTGCCTTCGCGATCTGGCTGCAAAAGTTCGATATACTCGTAGTAGCGCAGGGTGCGCGGAGTCACGTCAAACTCGGCACACATCTCTTTGAATGACAAACGGTCGTCGGACATTCCTGATCTCCTCTGCAGCAGATTATGGTGCGTCACAGCCAAGCGCAACAGGTGGGCTTGCTCTTTTGCGGGTGACACGCCCATAAAGGGATAAATCAAGGGGACACAAGTAGATGGTCGACAAAACAGCCATTGCTCGCCAATTCATCGAGGCGATTCCGCATGCGCGGGCTCTGGGTATGAGCCTGACCCAGATTGGCAACGGCGAGGCCGAGATTACGATGCCATACAACCCCGAACTGATCGGTGATCCGCGCACCGGTGTTATTCACGGCGGCGCAGTCTTTGCGGCATTGGACACATGCTGCGGCGCTGCAGTCATGAGCCACCCGTCCTCACCCGGGGGAACTGCTACGATTGACCTGAGGATCGACTATATGCGGGCAGCGACTCCGGGGCAGATGATCACAACCCGCGCGACCTGTTTCCATCTGACGCGAAACGTGGCCTTTGTGCGCGCAACGGCCATGGACGAAGATCAGGAACTGCCAGTTGCAACCGCAGCCGGCTCTTTCACGGTGGAGGGTTTGTGATGGCGCGTAAACGCCCTGAACCCATGCAGGTGGTCAAGCAAAGGCGCGACGCTGCGTTGAACGCGATTGTCGAGGGCGTTCCCTACATTCGGTTTCTAAATATAGGCTTCGACCGGCGCGGGGATGAACTAACAGCAGTTCTGAACTTTGACGAGAAACTCATCGGTAACCCCTTGCTTCCGGCCCTGCACGGAGGTGTTACGGCGGCCTTTCTCGAGGTGACGGCCGTCATTACCCTAAGCTGGGAGCACTTTCTGCCCAGTATTGAAAGCGGCGCGCTGGATGCCGACAAAATTACACGCGATGAAACGATCCGCTTTCCCAAGACGGTTGATTTCACGGTCGATTACCTGCGATCCGGGTTGCCGCGGGATGCCTATGCCCGTGCGTTCGTAAGCCGTTCGGGTCGCCGTTATGCCTCGGTACGGGTCGAGGCATGGCAGGACAACCACGCGCGTCCCTACGCGCAAGCAACCGGTCATTTCCTGATGCCGCAACACAACATGCAGGACGCATAGAGTCACATGCGAGACGCCTCGGCGCCCATCACGCATAGGCGGGTGCTGAAAATCGCACTTCCCATCGTGCTGTCCAACGCAACCGTTCCGATATTGGGCGCGGTTGATACCGGTGTCGTCGGGCAAATGGGGCAGGCAGCACCCATTGGTGCCGTCGGTATGGGCGCAGTGATCCTGTCTGCGATCTATTGGATTTTTGGTTTCCTGAGGATGGGAACCACCGGCCTTGCGGCACAGGCGCGCGGGGCAGGGGATGTCGCTGAAACCGGCGCTTTGCTGATGCGCGGGTTGCTGATTGGCGGGGCAGCGGGCGTTTTCTTCATCCTGATTCAGGCGGGTGTATTTTGGGGAGCCTTTGCGCTGTCGCCCGCCAGCCCCGAAGTCGAAGCGCTGACGAGAACCTATCTGGAGATTCGAATTTGGGGGGCTCCGGCGACAATTGCGCTCTATGCGGTGACCGGGTGGCTGATTGCGATCGAGCGAACGCGCGGCGTGTTCGTCCTGCAAGTCTGGATGAACGGGCTGAATATCCTGCTTGATCTGTGGTTTGTTCTGGGGCTGGGCTGGGGCGTGGAAGGTGTGGCTGTTGCGACGCTGATCGCCGAATGGACAGGCCTCGCTCTGGGCCTTTGGCTATGCCGCAGCGCATTTGGCGGCCGTCAGTGGTGTGATTGGAGCCGTATCTTCGACGCGGCTCGTCTGCGTAGGATGCTGCAGGTCAATAGTGACATCATGATCCGTTCGGTCCTGTTGACCGGAGCGTTCACAACCTTTCTGTTCGTCGGCTCGGATCTCGGGGACGTCAATCTGGCCGCCAACCAGGTTCTTTTGCAGTTTCTCGAGATCACCGCCTTTGCACTGGATGGCTTCGCTTTTTCCGCCGAAGCACTGGTCGGAGGAGCGGTCGGAGCGAAAGACAGGTTTCAGGTGCGGCGGGCCTCAGTCATGGCGTCGCAATGGGGTGTCGGTGGCGCGTTTGCACTTGGGGCCGTCTTTTTTCTGGCTGGACCTGCGCTGATCGACCTGATGTCAACGTCCGCCGAGGTACGATTGGCGGCCCGAGAGTATCTGATCTGGGCGGCGCTTGCACCGGTAATCGGCGTCGCAAGTTGGATGTTCGACGGTATCTATATCGGAGCAACCTGGACCCGGTCGATGCGCAACGCGATGATACAGTCTGTCGCGATCTATGTCGTTGCCTTGTTTATTCTTGTGCCGACACTGGGCAACCATGGGCTGTGGGCTGCCCTTATGGTTCTGAACACCGCACGCGCAGTAACATTGGGCGCGCGCTATCCGCGGCTTGAGGCTAAGATTTAAAGCAGCGACAGCAGGTTTTCCGGCGGCCGACCGATCGCGGCCTTGTCATCTTTGATCGCCAGCGGACGTTCAATCAGAATCGGATGGCGGGCCATGGCATCGATAAGCTCGTTCTCGGGCGCAGTTTTGCTTAGCCCTAATTCCTTGAACAGCTTTTCGCCGGTTCGCATCATCTTAATCGCGGGGATATCCAGCCGCTTTAAAGCGGCCCGAATTTCGTCGGCTGAGGGGGCGTCCTCAAGGTATTTGCGGATGTTGACCTGTGCACCGTTCTCTTCCAAAAGCGCCAAGCCCGTACGAGATTTCGAGCAGCGTGGGTTGTGCCAATACTCGATCATAGCCAATCCTCTCTTTTGCTGCCGACCGCTTGTTCGACAGTGTCAAAGCCATCCCTGGCCAGCAAGGTATCCAAGCCTTGCGCAATTTCGGCGGCAAGGGAAATACCGCCATAAACCATCGCTGTATAGAGCTGCACTGCTGACGCCCCCGCGCAGATCTTGGCATAGGCCTGTTCTGCAGTACTGATGCCGCCCACGCCGATCAGGGGGATTTGGCCGCCAGTCAGTTGGCTGAGGCGCGCCAGAACGCGTGTGGATTTTTCGAATAAGGGGGCACCGGACAGGCCACCGGCTTCATCCTTGTGCACGCTGTGCAATCCGTCACGCGACAGCGTGGTGTTAGTCGCAATAACGGCGTTTACACCGGTATCCTGCGCGACTTCTGCAATGTCTTTCAGTTCTTCGTCGCTGAGATCTGGCGCGATCTTCAGGAATACGGGAAGGGGGCGGGACAAGCTGTCTCGTGTTTCGATCACGCCGCTCAACAGCACGCTCAGGGCTTCTTTACCCTGCAGGTCCCGCAGTTTTTCAGTATTTGGTGACGAAACGTTAACGGTGGCAAAATCCAGATGGGCGGCGCAATGGGCAAGCACCTTGGAAAAGTCGCCCGCGCGATCGTCGCTGTCCTTGTTCGCCCCAAGGTTCAAGCCAATCACCGCGTCCTTTGGACGGCCCGCAAGACGCTGGGCGATGACTTCCATCCCCTCATTGTTGAACCCAAACCGGTTGATGGCCGCCTTGTCTTCGGTCAGGCGAAACAGCCTTGGCTTGGGATTGCCGGGTTGGGGGCGTGGGGTGGCTGCGCCGACCTCGATAAATCCAAATCCAGCGCGCGACAAAGGCGCGAGCGCTTCTGCGTTTTTGTCAAAACCCGCAGCCAGCCCAACCGGGTTTGGTAAATCCAAACCCGCCACTTTCGTTCGTAGGCGCGGCGTCGTGACGGGTCCGGGGGTAGGGGTCAATCCAGCTTTCAACGCCTTGATCGACATCCCGTGCGCAACTTCGGGATCCATCTTGTGCAAGGCTGCAAGCCCCAGTTTTTCAGTCAGTTTCATCCGAAGCTCTTTTTGCCATCAGCAGGGGCACATCGGATCAGGCGCGAGGTTTCAACCGCAGCCTGACGGTGCACGACCGCTTGTTGATACAAAGGGTCAGTCACCATCTCCAAGAATGCATGACCCGTGGGATAACGTGCGATGAAGACCGCGTCCCATGTTTCATCCTGGGGGCCGATCAGAGTTGTCTGGAACGTGCCTCGCCACAGGATTTCTGCGCCCAGCCGGGCAATGATCGGCGCGGTTTCGTCGCCGTAATTGCGATAGGCCTGAGCCCCAGTCAGACCAGCGTCGGCCAAGGCGTGCCCTTCGGGGTAATCGGCCTTGGCCCGAAATTTCACAAGGTTCAGCATCTCGATCGGATGATCCCGGTCCAGGTCCTTGAATGCCTGGAACTGAGCGCGATCAGGATCGACAAAAGCGGTCATACCATCTCCGGAGGAAACTGATGACTTTTGCCGTCAAAAGGCAGGGCGCGCGACCATGCCACGTCGGTCATTCTGATCTGGCGATATAGATGTGGGAAAAGAGCGCCACCGCGCGAAACCTCCCACTTGAGGTCTTCGCCCATGCCGTCTGTATTGCAGGCCAAAAGGGTCAAGTCAGTGACACCCGCGAAATGCTTGGCGGCTGTTTCGGCTGCCTGTTCGGCGGTTGAAAAGTGCACAAACCCGTCTGAGACATCAATCAGTGCCCCATCGGATGCACCCTCGGCTTGCAACGTGGCCCATTCATCGGCCCGGAAAATCTTGTAAACCAGCATGAGGCCGTGATGCCTTGCGGGGCAGCTAGAATCAAGCCGGATTTCCCCCCTTTGACTCTTTGTTCCGCAAGTCGCACCATCACGGAAAATAACGATAGGGAGATTCAAGATGTTCACCCGTTTCCTGACCTCGGCGGCCGTTTTGGGGCTGACTGCAGGTATGGCTTTTGCGGAATACAAGCTGACGATCCTGCATACAAACGACATCCACAGCCGTATCGAGTCGATTAACAAATATGACTCCACCTGTGATGCAGAGGACGAGGCCGAAGGCAAATGCTTTGGCGGGGTTGCCCGCCTGAAAACGCTTGTGGATGAGCGTCGTGACGCGTTGGAAGGTCAAAACGTTCTTTTGCTGGATGCGGGCGATCCTTTTCAGGGCTCATTGTTCTACACCACTTATAAAGGTGCAGCCGAGGCCGAGTTTATGGAGGCTATCGGCTATGATGCCATGGCTGTTGGAAACCACGAATTCGACGACGGCCCCGAAGGATTGGCAGCTTTCATAGATGCTGTGAGCTTTCCCGTCGTGTCGGGTAACCTTGATCTGTCCTCATCGGCAGAGCTGAAAGGCAAAGTACAGAACCATTTGGTTTTGGATGTTGGGGGTCAGAAGATCGGCATCGTATCGGCCTTGGCAACGGATACGGTCGACACGTCCAGCCCCGGTGACAACGTCGTTTTTCAAGATGAGATCGAAAGCCTTCAGGCCGATGTGGCCGCGTTGCAGGACGAAAGTGTCGATATCGTCATAGCCGTAAACCACGTTGGTTTGTCCAAAGACCTCAAAATCGCCGAGCAAGTGCCCGGTCTGGATCTGGTCATCGGCGGGCACTCACACACATTGCTGTCAAACACCGATGATGGGGCGGCGGGACCCTATCCGATGATGGTAGGCGATGTCCCCGTTGTGCAGGCCTATGCTTATTCCAAGTATTTGGGAGAGATCACATTAACCTTTGACGATGACGGCAATCTGATTTCAGCTGAGGGTGAGCCGATCCTTCTGGATGCGTCGATCAAACCCGACCCGGATATTGCGGCACGCGTGGCTGAAATGGCCGCTCCGATCGAGGAAATGAAGCAACGCGTCGTTGCCAGCGCTGCCGCACCTATTGATGGCGCGCGGGAATCCTGTCGTCACATGGAATGTGAAATGGGCAATCTGGTCGCCGATGCGATGCTGGACAGGGTCAAGGATCAGGGTGTGCAGATCGCGATTCAAAACGGTGGTGGATTGCGCACCAGTATTGACGAAGGCGAGATCACTCAGGGTGAAGTTGTACTGGTCCTGCCGTTCCAAAACACCTTGTCCACGTTCTGGACTGATGGCGCGACAATCAAGGCCGCGTTGGAAAACGGCATGGCCCAATTCGATGAAGAGGAAAAAAACGGACGTTTTCCTCAGGTCGCGGGCATGCGCTATGAATTTGATCCAGGCGCGCCAACCAATCAGCGCATAACGCTTGTCGAAGTGCAGCATGACGGCGCGTGGGAACCATTGGATATGGCAAAAGTCTACGGCGTGGTGACGAACAACTATGTTCGCAACGGCGGGGACGGCTACAGCATGTTCGAAGGTGATGACAAGAACGCCTATGACTTTGGTCCGGATTTGGCGGATGTAACGGCTGAGTATCTTGCGCAAAACGCCCCGTACCAGCCTTACCTGGATGGTCGCATCAAACAGAAGTAAGTGCTGAAAAAGCGAAAAGGCCGCGTCTGGGGATGCGGCCTTTTGTTAGGGTCAGCTTAGATCGTATTCCGGCCACAGGGCTGGGTCGAAGCCGTTGAGCATGGGTTGAATGTGCTCAGAAACACTCTGCCATCCGCCAATTGACTTGGTCGAAATCTTGTTGCGCACCTGATCGATACTGGCCGTTCGGACCTGCTTGGTATTCTCTTCCGGGTGCATCATCGCCTCGGACCAGTCGATGCCACAGAAGGCCGCGACCTGTTGACTGTAGGTCTTTGGGTCCTCAACCAGTTTTTCATATTGCACAGTTAGGATCCGGTCGCCGAAAACGGCCCGCCAATGGGACATATACCGACGATACAGGTTCGCAGAATGCGCAATCGCCTTTTGGTCTGACGCGTAACGCATTCCACTCGCAGGGAAAAAACGGATCCACTTCGACAACCCGACATCGCGAGGGTCGCGCAACATATTGATGACTTTAGCGTTCGAAAAAGCCGTCAGCAAAAAACCCAGGCGTTTATAGTTGTGTGGCATCTTGTCGATAAAAGCCGCCGATTCTTGCGGTAGCGGTGGCATAAATTCGCGATAGTCCTGCGCAAATTGCTCAGTGCTTTTAGCATCAAAGGTAGACGATCCAACTAGGTACTCACGCGATAAGTCCGCCCCTACAGTCAATTCTCCGCATCCTGCGACATGGGGCGCTGAACTCAGCATCATTTCCATCAGAGTGGTGCCAGAGCGGGGTTGTCCCAGTACAAAAACCGGCAAAGGGTTTTCATTCAAATTGGAGAAGGGAATATCGGTGTTAACGGGAAACAGCCCTGTGGCTGTTTCGAATGCTCGATCCTCTGAGGCAGAGTCATATGGGTTCAGCGCATGCTGCTTTGCATTCGCCAAGACGTATTGGGGAAGCGCAGCTGTTAATCCTTTGATTTTAGAGGTGAGTTGAGCCTTTGCAAATTCCAACTCGGCACCCGGCTGTTCTGAAGAGGCGATCGCTTTTTCGACAGCCTCCAGCATGTCGGGTGCATCCTCGGCGCTGGCCATCATGCTCAGTTGAAATAGCGTATTCACATGCGCTGGATTCCGGGCAGCAATGCGATGCAGAATTTGCCGGGATTCCTCTTTTTCACCGCGTTGATGAAAGGTGGATGCTTTCTGGTAAGCGATATCGTCGTTCCCGGGCTCCAGCTCATAAGCCCGCGAAATGTCCTGAACGCTTTGGTCGACAAACCCTATCCGGTCATAGGCCCGCGCGCGTGCGGAAAGAAGGCTTGCGTTCTGGGGGTCTTTTTCCAGCTTTTTCGAAGTGTGATCGATGATCTCACGCCAGTTTTTGCCTTTGAGTTGGATCTCATCGACAACTCTGAGCAGTTCCTTGTTATTTGGAAACTTCTCCAGCTTTTGCTCGGCATATTCCAATGCGACGGGTATCTGTCCCGACTGCATCAGTGCGTTCGCCAGATTTTCAGCGAACTGGGGGTCATCTGGCTTTAACTTTGATGCTTCGATGAAGTGCGGAATGGACTTTCGATATTGCTTCAACTGCGTCAGGGCAAAACCGGCAATGGCATGAAAATCTGAGTCACTTGGAAATTTTTTCAGACCTAGCTGGGCTTTTTTGAAAGCTGATTGCGGCTTGCCAGCTTCCAAAGCAGTCAATGCCTTGCTTTTGAGCGTTTTCGCTGTTTGGTTTTGCATTAGGCCCGGTATCTGTCGAAACAATATTGATGGTTCATTACCCATGTGCGGACGCTTTGCAATAACTCTTCCGAACGATGCAATGGCGCAGCTGTTTTCCGCACGGCCAGCGAATACGTTGCCTGCGGTTCCAAATTTTAATGTTTGTCCGACAAATCAGGTGCATGTTGTGCGCGCGGGTGAAAATGGGCGGACACTGGATGCGCTGCGCTGGGGTTTTTTGCCTCATTGGTACAAAACCCAGACGGCTGGTCCCTTGTTGATTAACGCGCGGGCGGAAACCTTGGCCGAGAAACCTGCATTTCGTGCAGCTTGCCGCGAGAGGCGCTGTCTGATTGTGGGAACCGGGTTCTACGAATGGACCAAGACCGAGCAGGGCGACAGGCTGCCTTGGTATATAACGCGCCGTGACAAGGCACCCGTCGCATTTGCAGGTGTCTGGCAAGACTGGGGTGCCGACGAGATGCGGTTTGGAACTTGTGCAATCGTGACCACCCCTGCCAATCACGACCTCGGCACTATCCATCATCGCATGCCATTGATCCTGGAACCCAATGATTGGCCATTGTGGCTTGGCGAAGCCGGGAAAGGTGCCGCGCTTTTGATGAAGCCTGGGGCCGAAGGTGTTCTGGACTATCATCGCGTGGACGCGGCAGTGAACTCGAACCGGGCGAGTGGCGCGCAGCTTATTGAACCAATTCTTGCATGACTATGCGGCTTCTCAAATACCCCATCAGGGGTTAGATCACTGATATGAGTTCGAAATTCACCAGCTTGCCTGACTTGTACAAGCATGCGTTTGATACAGTGATCGACGTGCGCAGCCCGGCCGAATACGCCGAAGATCACTTGCCCGGTGCGATCAACCTGCCGGTCCTAAACAATGAAGAACGCGCGCGGGTTGGAACACTTTACGTTCAGGAAAGCCCGTTCCTAGCGCGAAAACTTGGTGCGGCATTGGTGTTTCGCAATGCAGCCAATCACATTGAAAACAGCTTGTCGCATCATGAAGGTGGATGGAAACCGCTGGTTTATTGCTGGCGAGGCGGTCAGCGGTCAGGATCGTTCGCGTGGACGCTGCAACAAATTGGGTGGCGGGCCGATGTGGTCGAGGGGGGCTATCGAACGTATCGCCGTCTGGTAAACCAATATCTGTATGATGATCCAATAGGGCATCGCCTCTACGCGCTAGACGGGTACACTGGTACGGCGAAAACCGCGCTGTTGGGGGTACTTAGGTCGCGCGGTGTTCAAGTGTTGGACCTTGAAGGATTGGCAAACCACCGAGGTTCTTTGCTGGGTGAGATGCCGGGCGGACAACCCAGCCAAAAAGCGTTCGAATCCGCGTTGGCGTCTGAACTATGCCGCCTCGATACCAGTCGGCCTGTGGTCGTCGAGGCAGAGTCGTCTAAAATCGGCAAGTTAATTTTGCCTCCGTCCTTGTGGGATGCGCTACGGGCCGCACCGCGGATCAACATCGAAGCCTCGATTGAGGCGCGTTCTGCCTATTTGGTATCGGCTTATGAAGACGTTTTGTCCGATGGCACCCGGTTGACGGATCGTCTTTCCCCATTGCGTTATCACCTGGGACATGCCGTCGTGGATGGTTGGGTCGACTTGATAAAATCTCAAGACAAACTGGCATTAACGCGCGCCTTGATGGAACAGCATTACGATCCGGCTTACACGAAATCCAGCCGCGCGCGCGTTTCCAAAGTGATCGCCCATGTAAATGTGGACGCATTGGATGCGGCTGGTCTGGAAGCGGCGGCTAACCGGATCGAGGCTCTGCTGGATCAGCTCTGAAGTCGTAGCCCGGCTGTGTCCGTGATGTGTCCTATGATGACGGCCGGATATCCGGCGGCGCGAAGCGTGTCGCACATATGGCGGGCCAGATCGGATGGCACAGCGGCCAACAATCCACCGGCTGTTTGAGGATCGAATAAGAGGTCTGTTTTGCCCCCAAGCGGCAGGTCCGGCGCGACCGTTCGGTTTTCTTCGAACAGTGTCGATTGCACACCCCTTGCGGCCAGGTCCAGCGCACCCTTCATTACGGGAATTGCATCCAAATCCAAAGTGGCCCCGCAACCCGATGCCTCGCATATTCCGACCAGATGTCCAGCCAAACCAAAACCCGTTACATCGGTCATGGCGTGGGCATCGGTTAAAATACGGGCCGCCTCACCCTGTGGGTGACTCATCTGTTCGTAGGCCTTTGTAATCCACTCTCCATCCGCCAGACCGGCCATTTCGGCGGCCATCAACACGCCGCTGCCCAGTGGTTTGGTCAGGATCAGGGCGTCACCAATCCGGGCGCCCGACAGGGTGATGGGGTCATTTTCACACAAGCCTGTCAGGGTGAAGCCAATGGTCAATTCATCGCCCACCGAACTATGACCGCCAACAATCTCGGCCCCGGCGTTGCGCATGACATCGCTGGCGGTGGACATGATTTCAGCCATCGTTCGGTGCTGAAGCTCTGGTGCCATGCGCGGTAGGGTGATTGTCGCAGTGGCGGCCTGTGGGGCGGCTCCCATAGCCCAAATATCCCCAAGAGCATGAACAGCAGCGATGCGGGCCATCAAGACGGGGTCGTCGGTAATTGCCCGCAGATGATCGGATGTCATGACCTGCCTAGTATTCCCAGTTTGCAGTAGCGCGGCATCATCACCGGGCAGGGGGATGACATCCGTCCGTTCCGGGGCAGGCAGTGTGTTCAACGCCGATCGCAGCGCAGTGCGTCCAATTTTGGCACCACACCCCCCGCACATCGGTTTGTCGCCCAACACTTCTTTCAGGCCACTTGCGTGTTGGGTGGGCAAGGCCGGTTGTGCCATCTTGGGAAGATTGCGGAACTTGTTCATAAACGTCTGGTCGATGTGGTTTTTCCATTTCCACATCAAGGGACCGCTGAATGACGTCCCCAAACGCTCGGCCAGAGCAGACTTGCCGCCAAGTGAAATCAGTTTCAGATAATCCTTCTGCGGAACGTATCGGCGCAGAGTACCCGCGCCCAAAGCGGCGCGCAGGTTGTTGAACAAAACCGGAGCCTCGCGCACCGCGTAAACACCTGCTTTGGGCCGCGGGTTTTCGGTCAGATGGGCGCAATCACCTGCCGCGAACACCGCGGGATCGCTGGATTGAAGATGGGCATTGACCCGGATGAAGCCGTCTTGCAGTGCCAATTCCGTTTCAGAAATCCAACCGTACGGTCGGGCACCTGCTGCTCCGGTAACGAAGGCGGCAGGGATGCGATCACCGTTGTCCAGCAAAACATGATCTTCTTCGATGCTCGATATCTGCGCATCTTCCAGCACGGTTACACCCAATTCGCGCATTGCGTTGCGGATTGTGGATGCAGCCTTAGCGCCAGTTGCAGTCAGCGCCTTTGCGTTATCGATCAGCGTGACCTGTGCCTCGCGCCCTTTTTCTTTCAGCGCGTGGGCCATCGCCATGACAAGTTCCACTCCGGCCACGCCCCCACCAATAACGGCGACGGATGCAGGGCCATGACCGGCAAGATACTCAGCCCATTTGGCGGCAAACGGCCCCAGCGGCTTTGCCGGTATTGCGTGTTCTGCGAAACCGGGCAGGGCAGGCATGTCAGAGGTGATGCCCACATTCACAGAAGCCACATCAAACGCGATCGGAGGACGCCCGGGAACATGCACAAGGCGTTCCTTTGCATCCAACCCCTCAACCTTGCCCAGCACGACGCGGGCACCGGCAAAGCGCGCAAGCTTTACAAGGTCAATGTCCAGCTCCCAACGGTCGTAATGTCCGGCGACAAAGCCCGGCAACATACCGGAGTAGGGTGCGGTTGGGCCGGGATTTACGACGGTTACGCGCGTACCGGGCAATGGGTTCATACCCCAACTACGTAAAAGCAGGGCGTGGGTATGACCTCCGCCTATAAGAACCAGATCGCGGGTCAGGGGCAGCGGAGGTGTGTGCATGGGGCTCAGGTATTGCTGTGATCAGGAACGTCTTCGACCTGTTCGACCGCATGGGTGGCCCAAAGTTCGTCCTCGCCCGCGTCCGGAAGATCGTTGGGTTTTTCATGGCGGTGGATATGCCATTTTGCAATGAACAGAGCTGTGATCGGTGCCGTGAGGAACAGAAACAAGGTGATCAGCAACTCGTGCAGCGACAGTTTGCCCTCCAGCAGGACCGAGTGACAGATAGACGCCAGCAGGACGCCACCTACGCCCAGAGTCGTCGCCTTGGTGGGGCCATGCAGCCGGGACATCGGGTCCTTTAGCTTGATCATCCCATAGGAGCCGACAAAGCCGAAAATGCCTGAAACGATCAGAAAGAATGAGATTAGCAATTCGAAGATAAACGTCATGCTGCCCTCACTCGATAATATTGCCGCGCAGCATAAAGCGTGCGTAGGCCACAGTTGATACAAAGCCAAGCATGGCGATGATCATGGCGGACTCGAAGAAGATTTCAGTGCCCAACGCAAGCCCGTACAGGATCATCAGCGCGATTGTGTTGATGACCATCGTATCCAGAGCAAGCACGCGGGTTCCGACACCGTCGGCTGTAATAATGCGCCAGAGGCACAGAATGATGGCGACTCCGAAACAGGCAAAGGCAAAGTAGATGGCGTATTCGATCATTCGAAAATCTCCTTTAGCCGCCGCTCATAGCGCTGTTTGATTTCGTCGCGAACTTCTTCCGGGTTGGGTGCATCCAGGCAATGAACCAGCAAGTTGTGGCCTTGCGCTGACAGATCGCAACTGACCGTGCCGGGCGTCATCGTGATCGTCCCTGCCAAGACAGTGATCGCCTCGGGTGTGCGCAGTTCGAGCGGGATGCAAACCCAGTTGGGTTGGCGGTCTGAGTCGCGCTTGAACAGGATGATTTTGGCCACTGTGATATTGGCGATTACGATATCCCAAAGGACGACCAGTCCGTATTCAACGATCATCGGCCAATTGCGCAACTTGGGGCGGTCGGGCCAGTAGGGTTGGGTGATGAACGGTATGATGATCCCAAGGATCAAACCGAAAACCACCGAGTTCAGCGAGGGTTTGTTCGCCAGCAAAACCCAGACCACCGTCAGCAGGAAAGTCAGATGTGGGTGTGGGAATATTCGGTGTAACAAGCGCATCATTCTTCGCCTCCCAAAACGGCTGCGATATAGTTTTCAGGCGTGAAAAGCTGTTCGGCTGTGCGATCGGCATATTGCAGCGCCGGGCCCGAGAATACAGTCAGCACGACAAGTCCCAGAACGGTTCCAAATATTGCAGTAAGGGCCAAACCTGGGTTCGGTTCGGGTGCGGGTTGCGCTGCGACCTCTTCGGCGTTTTCGGGCTCTGGTTCAGTGCTATAGCGGGCATCGTGGCTTTTCCAGAAGATCAGCGTGCCAGCCCGCGCGAGGCCCACAATGGTCACAAATGATCCGATCAGGATTACAGCCCAGATCGCATTGGCATCGGGCGCATCACGCGCTGCATCCAGCACAAGCAATTTGCCGATAAAGCCAGAAAGCGGCGGCATGCCAGCCAAGGCAATGGCGCCCACAAAGAATAAGGCCGAGATCAGCCCGCTCTGCGGCATCGGCGCTGTCGGAGCAATCGCACCCCCGCGTCGTTCCATCACCATATCGGCGACAAGGAACAACAAGGCCGTCGCCAGCGTAGAATGGTAGATATAGTAGAGCGCAGCGGCGGTTGCGGTCTCAGTGAACAGTGAGATAGCGATCAGCAGGGTGCCCATTGACGCAATGGCACAAAAGGCCACCATGCGCGCGATGTGCTTTGCCCCTAATATACCGATGGCACCAACCGCCAATGTCACCAACGCAGCGGGTTGCAACCATGCACCAACCAGCCCTTGCGTCGCCGTGACTTCGGGCCCGAAACCCAGCGTGTACATGCGCAGGATCGAATAAGCGCCAACCTTGGTCATGATTGCAAACAGGGCAGCAACCGGCAGCGGTGCGTTTGCATAACTGGCAGGTAACCAGAAGTGCAGGGGTAAGACCGCAGCTTTGATGCAGAACACCAGCAGCAGCAGCACCGCACCGACCCGCAACAGCGCTGTATCTTCCGCGGGCAGTTCGGCTACACGCGCCGCCATGTCCGCCATATTGAGCGTCCCTGTCACCGCATAAAGCGTTCCCAAAGCGAACAGGAACAAGGTCGACCCCAGCAGGTTATAGGCTACGTACTGCACACCTGCCTTCAATCGAACCGCACCGCCGCCATGGGTCATCAACCCATAAGAGGCGATCAGAAGCACTTCGAAGAAAACGAACAGGTTAAAGGCATCGCCGGTCAGGAAAGCGCCGCAAACGCCCATGAGTTGGAAATGGAACAGCGCGTGGAAATGCTTACCCCTGTCGTCCCAGCCCGACGCAATGGCATATAGGACAATCGGCAACGCCAAAAGCGCGGTTAGCAGAACCATCATCGCCGACAAGCGATCCAAAACCAGCACAATACCAAAGGGCGCAGGCCAATCGCCAAGTTCATAGACCTGAATATCGCCTCCGCCGGCTTGCACCGTAATCGTCAGGGCGATCCCCAACAGGCCAACAACCCCAGCCACCGAAAAGATGCGCTGCAGGTCAAGGTGGTAGCGCAGAACCATGATGATAAAGGGCGCAAGGATCGCAGGCAGAACGATCGGAGCAACGATCCAGTGGTTCATGCGTCTTCTCCCGGCGCGTCGGTGCTGTCCTGCGCAGTCATGTCGATGTGATCATCCTTGGCCGAAAGATAAGCGCTGAGCGAAATCATCACGATCACCGCTGTCATCCCGAATGAGATCACGATGGCTGTCAAAACCAGCGCCTGTGGCAGCGGATCTGTATATGGAACCTCTTCGTATTTGTTCAAAACCGCCGGTGCGTCCAGCGCCAGCCTTCCTGTTGCAAAAAGAAAGACGTTGACCGCATAGGTTAACAGGGACAGGCCCAGGATTACGGGAAACGTGCGCCGACGCAGGATCAGAAAGATCCCGGCAGCGGTCATCACGCCTACGGCTGAGGCTACGAGCGCTTCCATCAGGCCTGCTCCTTCTCTTCGTCTTCTTTTCCGGCATCATCCCGCAGAGGGTTGATATCCATTGGGAACTCCTGCGCCATGCCGGGTTGCCAGGCGAAGCGCGACAGGCTGTCCAACGCCAGCATAACAGCGCCCAGAACCGCCAGGAAAACGCCTGTGTCAAACAGGATCGCGGTCGCCCATTCAAACTCCTCCAGCGGCGGCCAATGAATGTAGCCAAAGTCACTGGTTAGGAATGGGCGGTCATTGAACCACGCCCCTATACCGGTTGCAGCGGCAATCAGAACGCCCCAGCCAATCGAGCCGTGATAATAGAACCGCTGACGTTCGATCGCCCAAGTGTACCCGCTGGCCATGTATTGCATCAGATAGGCGATCGCCACGATCAGACCGGCGATAAAGCCGCCTCCGGGCTGGTTGTGACCGCGGAAAAAGATATAGGCGCCGACCATCAGGGCAATCGGCATCATGACCCGTGTCGCGACGACCATCATCAGCGGATGCGAGTCCCCCGATTGCGGCCAGTGCGGTTTGCGGTTCAGCAGATAACCACGCACGTTGGTACCAAGAACCGACTCGGTCAGCGCAAAGATGATAAGCGCGGCAATGCCCAGCACGATGATCTCGCCAAAGGTATCAAAGCCGCGGAAGTCGACAAGGATCACGTTGACCACATTGGTGCCACCGCCGCCTTTGTACGAGTTGGCCAGATGAAAATCCGAGATGGTCGGGAAGGCGAAATCGCGCAACATAAGCGCATAAATCAACGCGCCCGACCCGATACCAGCAACAACCGAAATGGCCGCATCCCTCCAACGTCTTGTTGCACTGCTGTCCCACGGTGTGTCGGTGGGAAGGAAGTTCAGCGAAAGCAGCAACAGGATCATCGTCACTACTTCGACTGAAATCTGTGTCAGCGCCAGATCAGGCGCGGAGAGATAGTTGAAGGCCATCGAAACAATCAGGCCGACGACACCGATCAACACCAGCGACAACAGGCGGTTGCGATGGAACCACATGATCGCAAGTGTCGCGGCGACAAGGCAGATCCAGCCTATAACCGGGATGGTTTGAAAAGGTAACGGGTCTCGGGTCTCCGCGCCGATGGTGCCGGTCGAGTAGGCGTAGTAGCCCAGCCCAACAGTGAACGCGATCAGGATGATGGCGTAACGGCTTATGACACCGTTATGCAGCGTGTCGGTGATCCAGTTGCTGAACCGGGTCAATGCGTCAATGACAGCTTCGAAGATGACCTTTGCTTCTGGGCGCGGCAAGGCGTTCCAAAATTGCTCGCCACGGCGATGCAACGCCAGCAGGACAAGGCCGCCGATGGTGGCAACAACGGACATATAGAGCGCGGGCGTGAAACCGTGCCAGAGCTTGAGCGAGTAATAAGGCAGCTTTTCTCCGCCGATCACAGCGCTGGCCACAACGGCGACAAGCGGTCCGACGATCGCCGCCGAATACAGGCCGATCAGGATCACTAGAACCACAAGGAAAGCGGGTGCCAACCAAAGGCCGACCGGTGGATCATGCGGGTGCGCCGGATAATCCGTCCGCTCCGGTCCAAGAAAGACATGGCTGACGAAACGGAACGAATACGCCGCCGAGAACAGCGCTGCCAGCAAAGCCAGACCGGGCACCAGATAGTGTGAGTGCAACCACGTGGTATGAACCGTCTCTTCAAGCATCATTTCCTTAGATAGGAAGCCATTCAATGGCGGCAGGCCCGCCATGGACAACGCTGCAATTGTGCCAATCGTGAAGGTGATTGGCATGAGGTGTCGAAGTCCGCCCAGACGTTTGATGTCACGGGTTCCGGTCTCGTGATCCACGATCCCGGCCGTCATGAACAAAGCAGCCTTAAAGGTTGCGTGGTTGATGATGTGAAACACGGCAGCGACTGCGGCGAATTTTGTCCCAAAGCCCAGCAACATCGTTACCAGACCCAGATGAGAGACGGTTGAAAACGCCAACAGCGCTTTGAGGTCGTCTTTGAACAGCGCAATACAGGCCCCGATCAGCATAGTGACCAGACCCGTTGTTGCGACTATGTAGAACCAGGCGTCTGTTCCGGCCAGCACGGGCCACATCCGCGCCATCAGAAACAGACCTGCCTTTACCATAGTGGCCGAGTGCAGATATGCCGAAACCGGCGTTGGGGCCGCCATTGCGTGAGGTAGCCAGAAATGGAACGGGAATTGCGCGGATTTGGTGAAACACCCCAGCAGGATCAGGATCAGCGCGGGCAAATAGTAGGGCGAGGCTTGAATAAGCTCTTTGTTCTGAAGGATGACGCTTAGGTCATACGACCCTACGATATTGCCCAGAATCAGCATTCCCGCGATCATAGCCAACCCGCCCGATCCGGTTACGGCCAGCGCCATGCGGGCTCCTTGACGTCCTTCGGGCAGGTGTTTCCAATAGCCGATCAGCAGGAATGAACTAAGCGACGTAAGCTCCCAGAAAATAAGCAGAAGAAGGATGTTGTCCGACAGGACAATCCCCACCATCGCGCCCTGAAAAAGCAGCAGATACGTATAGAATTGACCCATAGGATCTTCGCGCGACAGATAAAACCGCGCGTAGAGAATGATCAGCAAGCCGATCCCGAGGATCAGCAGGGCAAACAGAAAGCCCAACCCATCCAGCATGAAATTGGCATTCAGACCCAGCCCGGGGATCCAGTCGAACCGAGCGGTCACCACGTCGCCGCGCATGACCGAGGGGATGTGAATCAACAGCCCCATCAGCGCAAGAAATGTTGTCAAACCCGCCGCAGACGCGGCTGCGTTTCGTCCTGCCCTGATCAGTAGGGCTGGGAATACAGCGCCGAGAAAGGGAAGGGCCGCGATGAGGAATAGGGACAAGTGCGATACTCCGGTCTTGGCGGTCAATATAGTTCTGTTTTTTGTAAAGAAAATTTTCTAGCTGTCCAGCTATTGCAAGTTTTCGACATAGTTCTAGGGCGGGTGTCGAAATGAAAATTTTGAAAAATCTCTGACGGGAACTTGAACTCAAACGGTAATTTCCATGCGAAATAGCTTCGGTTGCTGTGTTAATAAGCTTCTGACCTTTCAGGAGGACCGGACGTGACAGGCAACAAGTTCAAAAGCCGCAGATGGGTGCTGGTTGGCGGCGGCGCGTTAATCGCGGCGGGGTTTGGGATACGAGAGTATCGTCTGATCCCAGCCAGCTATGCGGGTGGCCACCTGAGTGTCGAGTCCGCGCATCAACAGGCGGTCTCGGGCGATATTTTGCTTTTGGATATCCGCACGCCGCGCGAGTGGAGTGCAACCGGTGTTGGCGAAGGAGCGTATCCACTGGATATGCGCCGTGAAGACTTTGTTGCGGCGCTGGATGAATTGACGGATGGCGACAGGAATGCGCCCGTCGCATTGATCTGCGCACGTGGGGTTCGTTCCGCGCGCCTGAGCAATCAGCTCAGCGCAGCAGGGTTCACCAATATCATTGATGTGCCTGAGGGCATGCTTGGATCCGCTGCTGGGCCGGGCTGGGTGCGAACTGGTTTGCCGATTGAGAAATACGAAGGTGCATCGCAATGATCCGAGCGGCCGTTCTTACAGTCGCTGCGGCATTGGCCGCCAAAACCGGATACGCGGCCTGCGCGGACCAAAAGGGAATGTGCGAAACACAGTCGGGCGGCTACCACATAGAATTGCCCGACGCTGAGAACCCCCCGCTGGTCGTGTTCCTGCACGGCTATGGCGGAACAGCGACCGGAACATTGAAAAACCGCAGAATGGTCGATCCTTTGCTGGACCGCGGCTATGCCGTGATGGCCCCGGAAGGGTCAGAGCGCAATGGTCGCCAAAGCTGGAACTTTTTTCCGGGTTGGAAAGGCCGCGATGAAACCGCCTTTTTGACCGAAGCTGTTCAGGACGCATCAGCCCGGTTTGGTGTCGACCCGGATCGCGTTCTGTTGGGTGGATTTTCGGCAGGGGCCTTCATGGTTTATTATCTTGCCTGCGCCGCGCCTGAGACGTTTTCTGCCTACGTTCCGGTCTCGGGCGGTTTTTGGCGTCCAGACCCCGAAAGCTGCGGTGGTCCTATCCGTATGTTCCACACCCATGGATGGACGGATAACGTCGTCCCGCTTGAAGGGCGCATTCTTGGGGGCGGCCGTTTTCATCAGGGCGATATCTTTGCAGGGTTAGAAATCTGGCGGGTCGCGAATGAATGTGCCGATACCAAGCCCAGCGGATTTTCGACGACGGGTCAGTTCATGCGGCGCTATTGGACCGGTTGCGCCGATGGCAGCGCACTGGAATTCGCGCTGTTTCCCGGCGGTCACAATGTCCCCAAAGGTTGGGCGGACATGATGGTCGATTGGTATGAGGGCCTGCCGGGCGGTTAATCACTCGGCAGGTGTCATGACGCCTTTGCCTTCGATCAGGCGCTTGAGTTCATCGCGGTGGCGGCGGGCCGATCGGGTGATCGCTGGCTCGTGCACATCTTCCTTCATTCCCACCATGCGCCGCGCCGATCCGGAGGAAACGCCACTGAGCGCAGACAGAGGGATCGCAAGCGCAAGGCTGATCGCGATTGGGGCCAGCCAGATGGATACCAGGCCGGACAGGATGCCCACGCTCAGCGCAATGCCGCTGATGGTTTCCAGCACGTGGCAAAACACAAGGGTGCGCAGGCTGTAGCTGCCGCCATCGCGCGCCTGTGGCGACCAACCTTTCTGAATTCCAAACGCGGTTCGGAACACTGCGATCATCTGTTGTACCATCAGGATCGGGGCATACAGGATCGAAAGGATCACTTCCGCCAGGAAGGATGTCAGGAATTTCCCGCCGCCACCAAAATCGGCATAGCGCACACCGCTTAGGGGCAACGCCAAAACACCAAGGACCTTGGGTGCGAGCAGCATGGCGTACATCACAAGGATAATCAGCACATGGCGGGTTTCCGACATCTCGGGCCATTGTGGGAACAGTGGGTTGTCGGGGCTAAAGTAGTATAGAACCGACGCGTCCTCGCCCTGACCGATCAGCGCCCACATCACCAGCAGAGCAAACCATAGCGGCGACATCAGGTATCCGACGGCTCCGTGGAACATATGAAAGCGTGACACAGCCCGGAAACCGGCTGAACCCAACAGCTTCAGATGCTGCAGGTTACCTTGACACCAACGGCGATCCCGCAGCGCATGGTCGATCAATGTGGGCGGTGTTTCCTCGTACGATCCACGAATCCGCGGCAAAAAGCGGACAGCCCAACCTGCACGGCGCAGCAGACCTGCCTCAACGAAATCGTGGCTCATGATCAGTTTTTCCTGACCATTCAGCGACCGCAGCTTTGGCAGCCCTGCGCTCGAGGCGAAAGCCTTGGTGCGAATGATCGCGTTATGGCCCCAATAATTGCCCTCTTGCCCACACCAACGCGCCAGACCTTCGGCAAACGCAATTCCGTAAACGCCATTGGCGAATTGTTGCATCCGGGCAAAAACGGATTGTGCACCAATCAGTTGCGGATAGCTTTGGATGAGGCCCGCACCGGGATCACGCGCCAAGGCGTCGGTCAGGCGTGTGATGGCCCGGCCCGTCATCAGACTGTCGGCATCCAATACCAGCATCGCGTCCCAATCGGCGCCCCAACGGCTGACCCAATCGGCGATATTTCCCACTTTTCGGTCAGTGTTCTGTTCGCGGCGGCGATAGTAAAGCTCAAGACCGGGGGCGAGTGTGGTGCGCAATGCCTCAATGCTGGCTTGTTCCTGTGCCGCGATTTCGGGATCACGGGTATCGGACAGGATGAACATCGCAAAGTGGTGCTGACCGCTGCGTTTTTGCAGATCTTCCAGCATCGTGCGGGCGTTGCCAAGAACGTTCCAGGGAACCTCATTGTACACCGGCATCAGCAGCGCCACGCGCAGCGGTTGCGGTCGGCCTTGCCGTTTGGGCTGTTCCTGCCGCGACAGCGACACCATGCCCAGCAAAACGGTGCAGACCGTGAAGGATATCCAGAAAAAGTTGAACGAAATCAGTGCAAGCAGAATACCTTCGACCAGATTGATCCCCTCGGCACCGAACCAATCGCTCATAATCCAAAGCAGGCCAAGCGTTGCAAACATCGCGGGCGAAAATGCCAGTGCACGCCAAAAACCAGCCGATGCGCGCTTGCCGCCCGGAACCTGCGCGTCCCGAAACCCCTCGCTAAAATTCTGCGCGGGCATTGCCAGAGGTGCCTCTGGCGGCATGATATGCAGATCGCGGTTCATGTGGTCCATCGGTAGAGCCAGACCTCAGAGGCTGGCTGTTTGTCTTTCAGCAATTGCGCGCGCAACTCGACATGGTTGCGGTCACCCGGCTGGAACGAGAAAGCCAAGCGCATACCGCCGGTATCGGGGTTGCGTTGCAATACGCCATCGGATGTTTCGGCGTGGGGCGAATTGACAAAGATGGTCATCGCCTCGGGGTCGTCGAACAACTCGCTGTCTTCAAAGTCGATCACGGCCAGACGACCTTCGCCAAACGTGTTTTCCCCCATGGCGGTATTGATCACACGTGGCATAGGGGTGCGCTGCGGCTCTTCACCCCAGATCAGGCGATAGGACAAGTCGACCTGGCTGCCTGCTGCGTAAGGTTCTGCAGGGCGCCAATACGCAACGATGTTGTCATAGATTTCCTGATCTGCCGGAATCTCAACCAGTGTCACGGTGCCTTTACCCCAATCCCCATTGGGTTCGACCCACAGGCCGGGGCGCTTGTGATAATTGGCTTCAAGATCGGCGTAATCCGAGAACTTCCGCTTCCGTTGCATCAGCCCAAAACCGCGCGGATTCAGATCAACGAAGGACGAGATCTGAAGGCGTGTCGGATTGGCGAGCGGACGCCACAGAACTTCGCCAGCACCGTTGCGGATCATCAGGCCGTCGCTGTCATGCACAGCCGGGCGGAAGTCATCGAAACGGCTGTGGTTGGTTTGGTCGAACAGGAACATCGAGGTGCCGGGCGCGATACCCACATGCCGCAGCTCTTCGCGCGGGAATAGGGTCGCCTCAACGTCCATGATGCAATCTGCGCCGGCAGTTACATTGAACTTATACGCGCCGGTCACACTGGGGCTGTCCATCAATGCGTGAACGATCATGTTGCGCTGGCCAGGTTTCGGGCGCTCCAGCCAAAAGCGAATGAATTCGGGGAATTCTTCACCGTCGGGGTCGCCTGTTTTCAAGGCAAGTCCGCGCGCAGACAGGCCGTATACTTCGTGCAACCCAATGGCGCGGAAATAGCTGGCACCCTGCCACACGCAGAATTCGTCCGTTTTGCCCGGGCGATGCATTTCAGTGCGCAACCGCAGGCCGGAGAAGCCCAGCGTTTCGTCGATTGGCAGGGTGGGCACGTCCTTGGATTTATCAAACATCGTCAGGTCGAAGCTGACAGGCGTTGTCGTGCCATCTTCTACTGTCGAAACCTTAACAGTTCGCGGGAAATACAGGCCGGGCGTAAAGAAATCCACGTTGAACGGGGTTTCGGTTTCGTACCAAAGCGCCCGGTCAAGCCGGAACCGGATCGAGCGGTATTGTTGGTATGTCAGGTCCTGCCATTCCTGCGGAACCATTTCGCGTTCGGCGTATGGTCGGCTGGCCATCTCACGGGCTAATTCGATCACATCATTGCGGTCAAACGGGACTTCTCCGTCTGCCGCAAAAGTGGCCGGGGCAACGGCAAGTGCCGATGTAGAGGCCAAAAATGCGCGACGTGTGAAATTCATTTTTTCGACTTCCAGGGTTGTGACTTGAACCAAGCGGCCAGATAGGCCACCCCGATGATCATGGCAAAGCCAATCATGTTGGCGATGAAGACGCTGGCAACATCCCGCCCACTCAGGTCCAATCCAACACCGATCAGGCGCGCGGCTGCCATGGAAAATACAAAGACGGCAAGGGATTGCTGGCCCACTTTGGTGATGACGGTCAGCAGGAATTCCCAAACTTTCGCGGCAGCACCCTGACCGGTTGCGATCAGGCGATGACCATGCTCACCCGCGACGACCCAGCCCAGATAGGCCAGTGAAAGGAAGTGGACATAGCGCAGCAGGCCAAACTCGGTCTTGCCCCGCAGCTCCGATGTCAGGGGCCAGCCCTTGCGTAGCACGGCACCCAGTTCAGGCGCGGCATTGTTGATCCAGGTAAAGACCTTCCACGACCCAAAGGGTGCCGACAGGATCAGGAACAGCACAGCGGCCCAGATCAGGGTTTTCGACACAGGTGGGGCGGGAATCCACCCGCGCATGAACGCAAAACCGGTAAAGAACAGCAACTGCCAGCCGAAGGGGTTAAAGAACCATTGACGCTCCGACCATGGCTCGGCCGGAAGGGCCAGCGCGCCGGTTTGTGCCACCAGCCAAATCGCAATCGACGTTGCGGCGACGGCCCAGAAACCGATGCGATACAGGCCCATGTATACGGGCATCAGGGCCAGAACCACCAGATACATCGGCAGGATGTCAAAATAGTTCGGCACATAGGTCAGCGTGAAGATGCCAACCATCTGCGAGGCAGGATCGTTGAAAAAATGCTGCAGATTCAGGGAGGTGATGTAGGTTTTCTCAAACAGTCCAGACTGATCCAGCGCCGCCATAGACATGGCGACAAAGAAAAACAGACAGATATGCGCCCAATAAACTTGCCAGATGCGGAACGCCACGCGGGCTGTGCCCATCCACCAACCTTTGCGGGCAAAGGCGCCTCCGAAGGCGATGGCCGATGCCATGCCCGAGCAGAATACGAATATCTCTGTCGCGTCCGAGTACCCGAACCGCGCGGGAATCCATTTGGCCCAGGGATCGTTCGGGATATGCGCAATCAGAATGATGAACATCGCGATGCCGCGATAGAAATCTAGGCGCGGATCGCGCGTGCGTGCTGGGGCAGCCGTTGAAGCCGCCACAGGCGCAAAATCAGAAGCGGGCGAAGCAGTCGCCATACGTGTTCTGTCCTTCTTTGGTCTTTTTTATTTTGTTATTCAGCCGGAACGCTTTGTGCGTCTCCGTTGTCACGAGCCGCGTCAATCAACGCGCGGCGCGCAAGAGCGTAATTGTCCTCGCCACCGGCTCGTTTTGCACGGCGATCATCCAGAATGCGCTCGACAGCATCCAGACGACCGGCGCGCAGGCCGGAATCAATTGTGATGCGCTCGAATACATCACGTTGGGCGTGGCTTCCACCTGCCAATTGCATTCCATCCCGTGCAGTCGACAGGAAATCAAAGGCTTGGCCGTAGAGGCCATCGCCAAATGCCTCAAGACCCTTGGCCGCTGCAATGCCCGGATCAGACATCCGGATCGGAGTGTCACCCTGGTTGCGCTGAGCGTCTTTCTGAATGCGCTGCAGCATTTTACCGGTCGCTTCGTCCCGGTTGTCGCCGGTCAGAGCAAGCAGGTAGTGCAGGTCGGCAAAGATCAGACAGCCATCCTCGGTCCGCGCGGCGCTGAGATCGGCCAGCTCTTGCCAGCGGTTGCCGACATCGACGCCTTCCAGTTCCAGACGGGACAACAGCGATGTCGCATTTGAGATATCGCGGTAATCGTCGGTTTTATCCTGGCGGATGTAGTTGTCGTAAAGTTCCATAACCTGATCCACCTGGCCCAGGTCCAGATGCATCAGCGCCTTGTGCCACCAGACGTGATAGCGGAAGTTGTTACAATGTGCCCAGGCATCCTCGCGGCCAGCCAGCCAGTCCAGACCCAACTGCGCGTTACCCGTCATTTCATGCACGTGGGCCACAGCATGCAGGCCCCATGCGTCGTCCGATACCATCCACAGTGCCTGACGGCCTGCAATTTCTGCTTTTTCGTACGCGCCGGTTTCCTCGAGCGCGAATGAGTGGCAGCCCAACAGGTATCCACGGCCCGCGTGGTCAGGCTCGTAGGCGGGCATCACGCGTTCTATGGACCGCCGCATACCAGCGGCATCCCCCAGAACAAAGCGTGTCGCATGGCTGAGCTTCATCGCCAGCGTGTCTTGAGGGTGTTCCCGCAACACCTCTTCGAATTTCTGCACGGCGTGCGAAGGCAGGTCAGATAGGTAAAGGCCAAGAGCATCAACATAAAGCTGTTCGCGCTTGGTCACAGGCTGGCGTTCCATCGCCGCGTTAGCTGCCGTCAGGGCCTCGACGGCGACAGGCATCATTTCGCGACGGCCCAGCAAGACCATGAACAAACCTTTTACGGCGTGCCCCAGTGCAAAGTCAGGCTCCAGCTCCAACACTTTTCCAAGATGCTGAGGCGTAATAGCTGCGTGTGACATGAACCCGAGCAGCACCCCATCCCACGCTTCGGCAGCCGCCGATTGGGTCAGGGTGTTCATCTGTCCGAAAACGTCTTGTTTCATGCTCGTGGTCCGATCCAGTTGAGAATTTCTACGATATTCGACTTACCAGAGACTCTAGCGGGGTCGTATCAGTATCGACCGACCTCTCGAATTGGTGAAATGCTGTGTGCGCAAAACGTGAAAAAAACCGCCGATTCAACGGCATGTTTCAGCAACATGCTGCCGAATTAGGCAATGTGTTTCAGTCATCAAAGGGGTTTTCGGCGTTTAAAACGGCCTGAGTGTCCGCCCCGAAGACCGGTGGGGCACTGCGATATGTTACAGGCGTTTTGGATAATTTGAGTGGATTTCCAATCAGATTCACTTCGGCCGGGGCCGCTTGCATTGCGATCTGCATCTGTCGCGCCGCCACCTGATCGGTGGCAAAAACCTGATCCAGGGTCTGAACCGGACCCACCGGAACCTTGCGTGCTTCAAGTTCCGAGATCACGGTCGCGGTATCGTGTTCCATCACGGCGGGTCGCAGGACCGCATTCAAAGCGTCACGGTTTTCAAGTCTGGCCGGATTCGTTGCAAAACGCGTGTCATCGGCCAGTTCGGGTTTGTTAATAAACGCGCAGAATCGCTTGAACTGACTGTCATTTCCGACGGCCAGTATGACGTGCCCATCCGATGTTTCGTACACGTCATATGGAACGATGTTTGGATGGCCGTTACCCCTGCGTTGGGGAACTTTGCCGGACGTCAGATAATTCACACCTTCGTTGATCAGCCACGCGATTTGCGCATCCACCAGCGCGAGGTCGATATGTTGACCTTCTCCGGTCTGATCCCTGTGCCGCAGTGCGGCCAAGATGCCAACGCTGGCATACATACCGCACATAACATCGGCGATGCCCACTCCGACTTTCATCGGCGCACCGTCGGGGTCACCCGTCAGGGACATGATCCCACCATACCCCTGCGCCATCAGGTCATAGCCGGGTTTCGATGCGTTGGGCCCATCTTGCCCATATCCCGAGATTGAACAGTAGACGAGAGCAGGAAACTCCGTCGACAGCGTGGCATAGTCCAACCCGTATTTCGCCAGGCCGCCGGGTTTGAAATTTTCAATCAGGATATCCGCGTGCGAAGCCAGCCTACGGATTTCAGCCTGTCCTTCGGGCAAAGTGATGTCGATCGCAACAGACTTTTTGTTGCGGTTGGCGGACATGAAGTAGGCGCTTAAATCCGAGGGCACGCCCGCGGCATCTGTCACGTATGGAGGGCCCCATTGGCGTGTATCGTCGCCCCCGGTGGCGGGGTTTTCGATTTTGATGACGCTTGCCCCAAGGTCGCCCAACAATTGCGTGCAGGTCGGTCCGGCCAGAATACGGCTGAGATCCAGAACCTTTACGCCCTTCAGCGGCCCTTCAGATCCGGCCATCATATCCTCCGCGGTCGATTTCGGCAGCGATGATGGTGAAGGTATCTGCCTTGACGGCTGCATCCAAAGCGGCCCGCAGTTCTTCGCGGTTTCGAACGGTGTGCCCGTGGCCGCCGAAAGCACGACCCAGCGCGGCAAAGTCATGGCGGTCAAAGTCGACGCCTTTGTTGCCCATTTGCCGTTGTCTCTGCTTCAGCTCGATCAGGGCGAGGCTGGCGTCGACGAAAACAAGAAAGATTGGGTTTCCGCCCAGTTCTGCGGCAGTTGACAGCTCGCCCGCGACCATCAGGAATCCGGCATCGCCCGAAAAGCTGATAACCGGTCGTTCAGGTTCAGCCAGCTTCAGGCCAATCGCCATGGGCACCGCACACCCCATCGTGCAGAGCGCCGATGACTGGATCAGCCCGCGTTCCTCTGAGCAGTTCCACATTTGGCTTAACAGGATACGATGGGCACCGCTGTCCGCGGTCGCGAGTGTTTCTGCTGGCAGCGCCGCGCGGGTTTCGGCGATCACCGCCGCCGGTCCCCATTCGTCATCAGCAGGAAACGCCTGCGACAACGCAGCTTTGACCTTTTCAGGCTCTTGACCCGGCCATGTAGTACGGGCGGGGTTGCCTTTGGCGATCGCCTCCAGCGTTGCACCGGTATGGGCCACCATGTTCAGTCCGGCCTGATGCATATAGTGGTCGTTGGGAACAGCAGCGATATCGATGACACGCTTTTCGTTCGGGTCCCAGATTTCGCGCCAACCGGGGCGCATTTCGATCGGGTCATAGCCCAAACACAGCACCAGATCGGCCTGCTCGACCAGCGAAACAAGGTGCTTGTCGGCCAATGGCGAAAGACCCGCACCACCCAGACAGAGCGGATGATCCTCGGGGATAATACCCTTGGCTTTGTAAGTGGTAACGAACGGGATGCCAAAATGCTCTAGAAACGCCTGCACGACGTTGCGTGAATCGTCGTACAGCACATCCAGCCCAATGATTGCGATCGGCCGTTCGGCTTGCGCCACCCACCGGCGGGCTTTTTCGACGCAATTGCCTTCTGGGGCCACGGCGGCGATCTTTGCCCGGCGGCGCAGCTTGACCCCTGAGACACGGGTATCTGCGACCGAAATCGGCACGTCGATATGCACCGGCCCCGGACGAGGCTGGTTTGCAAGTGTCACCGCTTTGTCAGCAATGATATCTGCACCTTTGGCCGTTAGCGTGAAGGTTCCTTTGGTGATCGAGCGGTAGACCTGCGCGTGGTCCATCACCTGATGGGTGTAGGTCAGTGCCTCGTCGGCGTCCACGCAACCTGTCAGCACAATCATCGGTACGCGATCTTGCAACGCGTTGGCGACTACGTTGATGCCATTCATCGCGCCGGGACCCAATGTTGCCACCAGAATGGCAGGGGCCCCATCCCGGTGATGCACGGCCTCGGCCATGAAACCAGCGGCGTTCTCGTGCTTGGTCAGGTGGAACTGAATTCCGGCCTGCTCCAACGCATCGACCAAGGTCAGTACCTCACCACCGGGCATACCAAATGCGTGACGGCATCCGGCCTCGTACAAACGTTGGGCCAGCAGATCCGCAGCGCGGGGCGAGAGGTCTTGCATCAGTCGTGCTCCGAAGAATTGTTTCACTGCAGATTGCGGAGGACAGCCCCAGACGCAAGTCGGATCACGCCAGTGTGACTATTTGACTGCAGTTTCGGCGATGGATTGGAACTTGCCATCCAGTTCTTCCGCTATGTCGCGCAGGGGCTCCCCACCTTCGTAGACATAGGGCGCAAAAACAAAGCTTGGAGTCTTATAGGACAAAGTTGCCGTGCCATCGTCGTTTTCGGTCACGTAAAACCGAATTGGCGCTTCGATCATCGCATTCACAGAGGTTTCAAGCACACGCACTGCATATTCGTTGTTAAACGCACCAATGACGCGGTTGCCCGGTATCGTGATTCCACGGGACGCAGCGGCCTTGGTCGGCCCGGCTTGTGTGACGACGATCAAACCGTTTTTCTTAACTGCCGCTTTCGTATCTTCCACCAACTCGTCATAGCTTTTGCCGGTTGGATACACGGCCCATCCGGACAGAGGCTCATCAGCCCATGCTGGCATGGCCAAAAACGCGAGAGTCGCCCAAAACGCCTTCATATCGCTATCTCCTTTGGTGAAGCTGGGTGATAATTGCCAGAAACAGAGATTTCGCGCACTCACAATCTTGTGCGTATTCAGGATTGCTCGCGCCGTGCGAAAGGCGCAAAACGTCCCGGCAATGAAAAGAAAGGTCAGGTTGCAATGCGCCTGTTGATCTGCAGCAGCTGTTCTGGTGCCCGGGATCGGGAGGTGGAAGAGCTATCCATAAAACAGGCCCTGGAGCACTTGGCGCTGGCAGAGCAGGTCGAAGTGACCGAGCACGCCTGCTTCAGCGGATGTGCCGAGCCTGTTGCTTTGGCGATGCAGGCAGAGGGGCGGGCGACCTATGTCTTTTCTGGTGTCAACGTAACGACTGATGCAGATGACATTGCAGCGACCTGTCAGGCATATCTGGACAGCCCCAAGGGCTGGATCGAAGACGCCCGGCCATGCGGTCGCCTTCGAATGTGCTTGCGCGCGCGCATTCCTGCGCTTTAGTCGACCTGAACGGTAACGGCGGCACTGACCGGTACGTTGTCCACCATCAGAGGGCTGTGACCATTTGCGTTCAGGGAAACTGAAACCTCGACCTCTCCCTTCGGAAGCTGATCAATATGCATCCAGTTTCCGTAAAGCCGGGCCAATTTCTGACCGTTGACATAGACGTGCGCGTGACCCTCGCCGGGGATATCCTCGGCTGAGGCATTCTCGGGCGAAAACCGGAAGTTCCGCGGTACGACTTGCAGGTTCCAACCGGCCAACGGATCTTGCGTCAACGCGATTTCCAAGCCGGGTGCGTCTTCGCCGGCGGGCAGGTTGATGGCGGCCGAATGATCGTGGGCCGCTGCTTCGGAATGCGAAGCCCCGTGGTGGGCAGGATCGCCGTGGTCGTGGCCATCAAAGGTGACCCCGTTTGCGGCGGCGACAACAAATCCCGCGCCGCTGCCAAAGACCAGGCCGATTGCGAAAAGGGCAAGTGAGCGTGCCATTTCGTGTTCCTTGCATGCAAACATAGACACGCCGGGCAGGACCCGGCGTGTCAAAGCTGAATTAAATCAGGCCGTTACTTCTGCGCGTTGACCTTCGTGTTGCCAGAAATAGCCCGCGAATGCGCCAACCAGCACCCAGGCCACCAGACCGATGCCAAAGGCACGCGCGGCGAACAAAGCGCCAATCTCGGTCGGTACCGGGCCTGTGAAGACATCGGGTTCCGGAGCACCAATAAGGTGAGGGGCAACGAAAAGGGCAGCCGCGATCAGGTAGCTTACAAGGTTGCTGCCGAACGCGATCAGCCACAATGCCACAACTGCGGTTGCGACAGTGGCAAACCACCAAACCTGACGCGCGTACACGTCCGCTGCAGCTACGCCGGGAACTTCGGGTGCCAGAGAAAAGCCAGGGGCCAGGTGGAAGGCGATGAAACCGGCCAAACCCCACAGAACACCTGTGCGTCCGTCAATCTTGTGACCGTTGCCTTCTGCAACCGACATAAGCGCGACCATCAACAGCGCATACCCTGTGTAGGTAAGCATTGTGAAAATGACACTCAGCGCGTCGCGGAACAGTTCCGAAAACATACCGGGCAACTCGGGATGGGCTGAAACCGGGTCAGCGCCAAAATGCACCAATTCGCCCGACTCATAGAGTTCGGCGTGCAGTAAAACAGGTTGCACAAAAACCAACTGCAGCAAGGCGGCAATCAGCCCTGCTGCAGCACCAGCGAACAACGCGCTGGTCAAAATGCGGCTAAACATGGTGTTAGTGGCAGGGGAAGCCGGTCGCGTGACGCACGTCATGAGCAGCGTCATGCAGGGCGGCTGCCTGAACGTGACCGGTCAGCGTGATAATACCCAGGCCCAAAACCACTGCGAACATAACGGGCAGAATGCCAGCGCGTGAGGCCGATGCGGTTGCTGTTTGAGTCGCCATTCTAGTTCTCCTTTGCCGCCGCACCCGACGGCCGGTGTTTCAATACGTTGCCCGGCAGGTCTCCTGGCTCGCGGGTCGGTGCCTCTGTTCGCCTTCCCCCTGAAAAATCAGGAGTGGCTGGTTGAACAGGGGCTCTCCGCTTACAGTCGCGGGGGCGGCTGTGGAGTTGACCATTGGCGTGATCGCACCACATTCCCTCTTAGCCTACCAGCATCTCCGGCAGGACCAGACCCGTTCATTTAGCCCTTAGAGGTGCGCTGGCGCAATCGCCATTTGCGACATTTTTGGTCAGTTCACGCGCTTTTTTAGAAGATAGATGTCCATGATCCAGCCATGCTGGCTTCGGGCGCGGGCTCGGGTTTCCAGGATCTGTTGTGCAACTTCGGACAATTGTCCTTTGATCAGGATTTCTTCCTTCATCCCGACGTAAGCGCCCCACCAGATGTCAAACTCTGCCATCTCAAGGCTTTGGAACGAGCATTCTCCGTCCAGCATGACGGCGACCTTCGCGGTGACGTCGGGCCAACCCTCTTCGCGGATGCGTCGCCCGGTTGTAACAACATACGGCGCACCCAGATCATTGATCGGGATCGCATGGGCCGCGGTAAGCGCCTGAAGCGCCGTGATTCCGGGGATCACACGTGTCGACGGCTTCGGTTGCAGCCGAGACGCGATTCGCAAGGAACTGTCGTAGAGCGAGGGGTCCCCCCAAATCAGCAATGCAACGTGGCGCGCCTGAGGGTGGGCCGCAATCGCGTCTTGCCAACGCAACGCAATGGCATCGTGCCATTCGTCAACGCCCCGCAGGTATCCATCATCCGACCGGCGCTTGGGAATGTCGAAATAAGCGATCGTTGGCGGCGTTTCGGTCACCTGCGCGATGATCTCTTCCCGAAGCCCTGCCAGATCGGCCTTGTTTTCACCTTTTCGCGGGATCAGGATCAAATCTGCGGCCCGAATAGCCTTCGCGCCTTGAAACGTCACGTGATCGGGGTTGCCGGTGCCGATACCGACCAGTGTCAGGTCAAACATTGTCGAACTCTGCCAGCGGGCCGTACAGGATCAATGCGGGCGCGGTGCCGATGTCGGAACTTAGTTTGTCGGACAGCGCTCCGACCGTTGCGCGGTGCAGCTTTTGGTCTGGTGTTGACACAGACTCGGCCATCAAGGCTGGGGTGTCCAACGGCAGCCCATGCTCGTTCAGTGCTTGGACCAGCAAAGGAAAGGTACGTTTTCCCATGAAAACCACTGTGGTTGCGTCCGGGTCGGCTAATGCTGGCAGGTTCAGGTCCTGGGGCAGTTTCCCGCTGACGTCATGGCCAGTTACAAACTGCACGCGCCGTGCCGTCAGGCGGCGGGTTAACGGAATGCCTGCGGCAGCTGCGGCGGCGACCGCCGACGGGATTCCCGGAATGATTTCGTACGCGATTCCGGCGGCGCGCAGGGCAACCAGCTCTTCCTCAAGACGCCCGAACATCCCACCGTCACCGGATTTAAGCCGTACGATACGTTGACCGGTCATCGCATAATCGACCAGCAGCCGGCTGACATGATCCTGTTTGGGCGAGGGTCGGCCCGCACGCTTTCCGACACCCACCAGATCGGCGTCGCTGCGCGCATGCGTCAGGATTGGGCCGCTGCTGAGATCATCGAACAGCACCGCATCCGCCTTTTGCATCCGGTCCACCGCCTTCAGCGTCAGCAATTCGGGATCACCCGGGCCCGAACCAATGAACGAAACAAACCCACTCATACCGTGGCCTTTGCGATCAGGTGAAAAAACGTACCGGTGACGTTGTCTCGCCGTGATCCGGTCTGGGGTCCTTCGGCACCTTCCGCATCAAAAACACGTGCAAGCGGGGCGTCGGGTTGTTCTATGATCGAAGAATAGTGAAACTCATGCCCGCGCAAGGCGCTGCCCGCTTTGAATCCCGGCATCTCGGTCAGCAACTCGGCCTTGCGATAGCCAAGGTTGAATTTGCGTTTCTGGTATGAGGTGACCAGCCCCAACAGACCCGCCATCTGATGTTGAACACCGTCCTTGTCGATCAGCGCTTGACCCAAAGCCATGTAACCGCCGCATTCGCCGTGGACGGGCTTGGTTGCTGCATGTGCGCGCAAACCGTTCTGGAATGTGCTTGCGCCTGCCAAGGTGCCCGCATGAAGTTCGGGGTAGCCGCCCGGCAACCAGACCAAATCCGCGTCTTGGGCAGGGGCTTCGTCAGCGAGCGGGGAAAACGGCAGAATTTCTGCGCCCGCCGCGCGCCAACCTTCCAGCAAATGCGGGTAGGTAAACGAAAACGCTGCGTCTCGGGCCAGTGCAATCCGCTGGGCAGGAGGGCGCGGCAGCGCGGCTGACGATGGCCCAACTGGGCCTGAGGAAGCCGCCCGCTTGATTGCTTCAAGATCCACATGTTCCCGCAAGAACGCGGCGTAGCCGACGATCGCACTCTCCAGATCGGGATGCTCGACTGCTTGTATCAGGCCCAGATGCCGCTCTGGCAAAGTCAGATCACCGCGGCGTGGCAAGACGCCCAATACCGGCAATCCGGCGCGCTCCATCCCCAATCGGGTCAACCGTTCATGCCGTGGACTGGCGCAACGGTTCAGGATAACCCCGGCAAACGGCAGGTCGGGGTTGTACATCTTGAACCCCAGCGCCGTCGCAGCAGCGGATTGCGCCTGACCGCCAACATCCAGCACCAGCACAACTGGCCAGCCCATCCGCCACGCCGTCTCGGCGCTGGTGCCGTGACCCAGCTCACCTGGTTTTGCCACACCGTCGAACAACCCCATGGACCCTTCGGCGACAACAATATCAGCGCCTTCGGCCTGCTCTGAAATTGCGCTGAGCAAGGGATCGCCCATCGCCCAACTGTCTAAGTTGAATGAGGCGCGCCCTGCCGCAGCCCGGTGGAAGGCGGGGTCAATATAGTCCGGCCCACTTTTGAACGGCTGAACCGTCAGGCCATCTTCTGCCAGTGCTCGTAACAGGCCCAGCATGACAGTGGTCTTACCTGTCCCAGAAGAAGGCGCGGATATCAAAACACCCGGAGGGTTAGTCATCGCCATGGCTCCAGCTTGACCAGGGACTGTCCGCGCTTTGCGGGCGGTACCTGCGGTCGTAATCTTTTGAATATAGACAGCTTTCGTTAAACCCTTCGCCTGCGAGGGCGGGCCCCACCATGATCAGGGCTGTCCTGGAAATACTGTCATCCAGCGCATCTTTCAGCGTTTCCAGCGTCGCGCGAATAATCCGTTCATCCGGCCAGCTTGCGCGATACACAACCGCAACCGGGCAATCGGGTCCGTAAGCTGGGGTCAGGTCGGCAATGACCTTGTCCAGATTTCCAATCGACAAATGGATGGCCAGAGTCGCCCCGGTCCGGGCGAAGTTTTCCAGTGTTTCGCCCTCGGGCATCGACGATGCACGCCCGGGGGTCCGGGTCAAAACAACCGACTGTGCCAATCCGGGTAGCGTAAGTTCGGTGCCCAAGGATGCTGCAGCCGCCGCGAACGAGGGGACGCCCGGCGTCACGCTAACCGGGATTCCCATCTCTTTCAGACGACGGATTTGCTCACCCATCGCCGACCACACGGATAAATCACCAGAGTGCAGGCGCGCGACGTCCTGACCCGCTTGATGCGCAGCCTCGATCTCGGCCATGATCTGATCCAGATCCATGGGCGCAGTGTTGATGATCTTGGCGTCTGCCGGGCAGTGACCCAGAATTTCTTCAGGCACCAACGACCCCGCATAGAGGCAAACGGGGCAGGACGCGATAATGTCACGCCCGCGCAGGGTCAGCAGATCGGCGGCGCCAGGTCCGGCACCGATGAAATGAACGGTCATTTTAGTCCTCCGATGGCAATGGCGCAGGTGGCCAGCCGGTCGTCCGAGATAAGTCTGGGTGAAAGTAGCCGCGCGCCGGGTCCGGCGGCCGCCAAGGCGGATGCTTCGGCGACGCTGCCGGTCCCATATGTGGCACGGCTGCGGTTCGAGCATGTCAATGTAAGTTGCCCCGCCAACTGGGCAGGTGGGATCAGTTGCAAGGGCAGGGCGAGCAATTCTGCCAGCGCCGACAATGCGGCGTGGCCGTCCTTGTCCGCAACGGTCGCAATAGCACCGACATCGTGACCAGCGGCTGCAGAACCATAAGCGGATTGCAGGCTGTCCAATGTAGCCGCCGAAGAGAAACCCAAACCCGCCACGATCACAGCGTTACGCTCCACTGCACCACCGGATAGGCAGATTTCCAGCCGCGGCGCGGGCCCAACGGGGCCGATTGCGCAAGTTCGATGCGCAACAGCTCACCGCCCAGTTTTGCGTGCCACTGAGCCAGCAAAGCTTCGCTTTCCAAGGTCACCGCATTCGCGACCAGCCTCGTGCCCGCAGTCAGGTTGGTGTGCAGCCAGTTCAACAGATCGGTGCTGAGGCCACCACCGATGAAAACGACATGGGGCCGCTCCAGCTCACCCAGTGAGTCGGGCGCGGTACCGTGCACCACGTTCAGCCGATCCTGTCCTAAGGTGTCTGCATTTCGGCGAATGCGCTCGGCGCGATCTGGGCGCGGCTCAATCGTTGTCGCGGTCAGCGTCGGGTCACACATCAACCATTCGATGCTGATCGACCCGGTCCCACCGCCGATATCCCACAAATGCTCGCCCCGCTGAGGCGCCAAGGCAGACAAGGTCAGCGCGCGGATTGGGCGTTTGGTGATTTGACCATCATTTTCGAAAATTTCATCGGGCTTGCCAGAGGCCTTGGGAAAGGCCCGACCTGTGCCTGCGACCTCGAGCCCGACGCAAACAGGATGATCAAACCCACCCAGCAAAGCCTCGGTCAGAGATACGCTGCGAGCGCGTTCGCGTGGACCACCTAAGGCTTCCATGACGTGTAGTCGCGTGTCGGCAAAGCCTGTCTCGGTCAAATATGTTGCCAGCTCGGCAACTGCAGCACCGTTGCGTAGCAGCAAAATCGCCCGCAGACCCGGCGAAAGATGTGGGCGCATGCGGGTCAGGGGAGCGGCGTGCAGGCCAAAGGTTTGCGTGCTTTCCAATGGCCAACCCAAACGGGCGGCTGCCAGAGAAAATGTTGACTGCCCGGGCAGGGCTATCCATTCCCCAGCCTCAAAACTGCGCGCGATCACAGAACCAGCGCCGAACCAGAAAGGATCCCCCGAGGCCAGAACGACCGTCGCCCGACCACGCAAGTTCTGCAGTATTGGTAAGCCATCTGAAAAGGGAACGGGCCATTCAATCTGCTCGGCGCTCTGGTCGGGCAATAACGACAGATGGCGGGGCGGGCCCATGATAACTTCGGCCCGATCCAGCACTTGACGGCTTGCAGGCGAAAGGCCATCAAGCCCATCTTCGCCCAAACCCAATACGGTCAACCAAGGAGCTTCAGACATGCCCAACCTCCTGATCCTTGGTGGTACGACTGAGGCCAACGCTTTGGCCAAAGCTGTCGCCAGCCAAGGGATTCCGGCCGTTTATTCCTATGCCGGTCGTGTGGAAAATCCGCGACCGCAACCGCTGCCGGTGCGCGTCGGCGGCTTTGGCGGTGCGCAAGGGTTGGCGGCTTACATCAGGGATAACGCGGTGACCCATGTGGTGGACGCCACGCATCCCTTCGCGGCTCAAATGAGCCGAAACGCATTTGAGGCTTGTGCCGTGACCGGTTCGGCTTTGTCCGCGTTGACCCGTCCGGCATGGCGCGCGCAGCCCGGTGATGCTTGGACGCATGTGCCGGATATCGCTACCGCAGTCGAGGCATTGTCTGGTGATCCAAAGCGCGTGTTTCTGGCAGTCGGCCGCATGCATCTTGAAGATTTCGCGGCGCGACCGCAACACAACTACCTTCTGCGACTGGTCGACGCGCCCGACGTTGTGCCATTCCCGAATGCCGACGTTATCGTGGCCCGAGGTCCCTTTTCCGAGGCCGAAGACCGCGCGCTGATGCTGGATCACGGGACGCAGTTGGTTGTGTCCAAGAACGCGGGGGGCACTGGCGCGCGCGCCAAGCTGGACGCGGCACGCGTGCTTGGCCTGCCGGTGCTGATGATAGACCGCCCGAGCCTGCCAAATCGGGTCGAGCTGTCGAATGTCGCGCAGGTTCTGGACTGGTTGGTTCATCCCTGACCCTCATCCGGGGTGAAACGCGGCGTGTAGACGATCGGCGGCCCATTGCGTTCGATCACGCGGGTTCGGGATGAGCCGACGATGACCACTGTCTGCATATCCGCCATTTCGGGTGTTGCATCTGCCAGTGTCGAAATACGTATTGCCTCATCCGGGCGCGACACAGCCCGTGCGAAAAGGATCAGACGCTCTGGCTCGCATTCTTCGCGCAAGATTTCCAACGTCTTTACAAAGCCTTCCGGCCGGGATTTCGAGCGCGGATTGTAGAAGGCCATCGAAAAATCCGCCTGCGCTGCAAGACGCAGCCGCTTTTCGATCAGCGACCAGGGCTTGAGGTTGTCGCTAAGGTTGATGGCGCAGAAATCATGTCCCATCGGCGCACCAGCGCGGGCTGACGCGGCCAGCATTGCCGTGATCCCGGGCAAAACATCTATTGGAATATCCCGCCATTCTGCAGGCCCGTTTTCCAAAGCCTCAAAAACCGCAGCCGCCATGGCGAACACACCCGGATCGCCAGAAGAAACAACAACGACCCTTTTGCCATCAGCCGCCATTTGCAACGCATGCTGAGAACGGTCGATCTCAACCCGGTTGTCACTGGCATGCAACGTCAAGCCATCTCGCTCGGCAACACGAGCGACATAGGGGATGTAACCCACAACATCCGTAGCGTCGGCCAACGCGGCTGTCACTTCGGGGGTGACCAATGCCTCATCCCCGGGACCAAGGCCCGCGATCTTGACCCAGCCGGTCATGGACGCCGTCCTTGGCCGTGAACGATGATGATCGAAAAGTATGGGGTGATCTTGTCGCTTGCCTCAGACAGTTTTGAAACGGTCTGGTTCGGCATTTGTGCAAACTCGACAATCCATGCACGGTCAAACAGGCCGGATGTTTTCAAAGCGCGTTTCACTTTTTCGATGTTGCGCCCGATCTTCATGACGACCAAGGCATCTGTTTGGCTCATGCGCTCGGCCAATGTTTCTTCGGGCAGGGTGCCGACCAAAACGGTCAACACGTCGTCACCCCATGTGATCGGGTCACCCGTGGCCGTCCATGCTCCGGACATGCCTGTGATAGCCGGAACAACTTCCACCTCAGATATGTCACGCAACCGGCTGTAAAGATGCATGAAAGACCCATAGAAAAAGGGATCTCCCTCGCACAGGACCACAACGTCCTCGCCCTGGTCTGAAAGGGCTTTCAGATGCGCCGCACAGTCTTCATAAAATGACGACAGCAACTCGTTATAGCGCGGATCAGTCAGCGGAATTTCCGTTGTTACGGGGTATTCCATCGGGAATTCGATTGCACTGTCGGGGATCATTCCGTTGACGATCTGACGTGCCTGACCGTTGCGGCCCGGTTTGCGAAAGAAGGCCACGTGTCGGGCGTTTCGCAACAGCCGGTCAGCCCGAACGCTCATCAGGTCGGGGTCACCGGGGCCAAGACCCACGCCGTATATCTTGCCGACGCTCATTCCGCCCGGCTCGCGATCGCGTTTATTGCCGCAACGGTGATGGCACTGCCACCCAGACGGCCCTTTACGATGCAGGACGGCACGGGCTGTGCTTCCCAAAGGGCATCTTTGGACTCGACCGCGCCAACAAAGCCAACCGGGCAACCGATGATGGCCGCCGGGCGCGGGCAGTCGGGATCTTCCAGCATGTTCAACAGATGGAACAGGGCGGTCGGTGCGTTTCCGATAGCAACTACAGCGCCCTCAAGGTGCGGACGCCACAGCTCCAGCGCGGCGGCCGAGCGCGTATTGCTCATCTCAGCGGCCAGAGGGCGCACGCGCTCGTCATGCAGGGTGCAGATCACTTCGTTATCGGCGGGCAGGCGGAACCGTGTCACGCCTTCGCTGACCATGCGCGCATCGCACAGGATCGGTGCGCCATTTTCCAGCGCGGCGCGGGCGGCGGCCACAAAACCGGGCGAGAAATGAACGAACTCCTCCAATCCAACCATGCCGGCCGCGTGGATCATGCGGACCGCAACCTGTTCCTCATCTGTGTCGAAACGGGCCAGATCAGCTTCGGATCGTATGGTTGCAAAGCTTTCTTTGTAGATCGCCGCGCCGTCGGTTTCGTACGTGTAGGGCATCAGGTGAAGTCCATATTCATCAGTGTTTCTTTGGTCAGGCCGTTTTGACTGGGCTCATCCCCCGCGCGGCCTTGTTTGACAAGATCAAATCGTCCGTTGTGGCCGATCAAAGTTATGTCTGCCGATCCCATCCGTGCGCATCCTTTGGCGCAGCCCGATACATGCAGGCTGCCGAGGATGTGCGGGGCCAGTTTGCGCGCAATATCACGGGTTTCCACCTGCGCCTGCGAGCAGTATGGCGCGCCGGGGCAGGCGTCAGTGGTCATCAGCGGGTCAGAACCATCCGTGACAAAGTCCGGGGCGGGTATCGCCGCCCCGCCTTCCAGCAGGATCAGCCGCCACGGGGTGACCCGCAGGGCCGTAGCACCGCTGTTTTCCATCAACTCTCGCAGAGCGCGCGCAGGCAGTTGTCCGAAGGCCGCGCCATAGAATACGCCCTGTTCGCAAGCGCCCGGTTGCAGTGGTATCCCCACGCGCCCCGGGGCGCTGCCCTGCCACAGCTGCGGCAAGGTCTCGACGACCCGTGCCATGCGGCGGGCTTCGGGCGTGTAGGTGCGGGCAAACCACTCGGCCAGAGCGATCAAGTGATCAATGGCCTCGGCTTCCTCTACCGCCATTCCGCTAGTTGCACCGTCGGCGCGCAGGATCAGGCCGTCCGGGCCGGTCTCCAACCGGATGTCCGCTGAATCTCCGGCCAAAAGGCGCTCTGGCCCGGTGTCGATGGCAAAGCCGAACTTGGCAGGCAGGGCGGGCAGTTCGGCCAGCCGGTTGATCAGTTCCTGCGCCAATCGCGCGGTCAGATCGCTAGCCTGATACAGCGGTGAGACCAGAATGTTGCGGCGCACCTCGATGCCTGGCTCGGCATCCAGCAGGTCGAGCGCGGCGAGTTCTGCAAGAAGTGTCTGATGATCGCCCTCAGCCACGCCCCGCAATTGCAGGTTGGCGCGGTTGGTCAGGTCGATGGTGCCATTGCCAAAGCGATCCGCCAGATCGCACAGGCCCATAACTTGGTCTGCCGTTAGTCGCGCCAGCCGGGGCCGCACCCGAACGACCAGCCCGTCGCCGGACATCATTGGCCGGTGCGCGCCAGGGCACCAGCCTTGGACGACTGGCACACTCATCCCAGCCCCTCCAGATCAGCGCGGATCGAGTTGCGGCGCGTATTCCAGAGCCCGGCCTCCAGCAATGCGCGGAACCGGTCCTGCATGGCCTGATGGGCCTTTGGGTTGGCCTCGGCCAAAAAGGCATCGACGTCCTCATTGCCTAGCGTCGCATCGTGATAAAGGTCAAAGAGATGCGGTGCGACCGTGCCCGACAGATGCGCAAACGAGGCCATGTGATCCAGCGTTGCCGCGATCTCGGCCGCGCCCCGGAATCCGTGGCGTTGCATCCCGGCGATCCAGCCGGGATTGGCCGCGCGGGCGTGGACCACGCGGCTGATTTCCTCGGGCAGAGTGCGCGCGCGCGGGGTATCGGGGTTGGTATTGTCCAGATGATACAGCTGCGCGGTGCCGCCGGTGATCTTTTTGGCGGCGGCAAACCCGGCCTCGTGCGTGGCATAGTCATTGGCCAGCAACAGGTCGGTTTCGGTCAGGTCCTGCAGGTGGACAAAGCTGTCAGCATTGGCGACGCGCTGTTTGATCCCGTCCTTGTCCTGCGCGATATGCTCGCCCTCAAGCGCAAAGGAACTGGCGTCCAGCCATGCTTCACCTGCCTGCGCGCGGGCCTCGTCGGTGTAGACCTCGGACAATTGGGTCATGTTCACGCCATAGCTGCCGGGGGCGGGGCCATAGACGCGGGCGGCGGGCTCCTGTCCGGCATAGGGGTTCCAGTCGGCTGCCTCATCCCGCGCAGTCAGTGCCCGGATCGCCTGACCATACAGCGCCGAAAGCGTCGGGAACACGTCGCGGAACAGGCCCGAGACCCGCAGTGTCACATCCAGTCGCGGGCGGCTCAGGTCTGTTATAGGCAGAACCTCGATGCCCGAAACCCGCTCGGACCCCTTATCCCAGACCGGTTTGACGCCCAGCAGATGCAGCGCCATGGCGAATTCCTCACCCGCCGTGCGCATGGTGGCCGAACCCCAGAGGTCAACGATCAGCCCCTTGGGATAGTCGCCTTCCTCTTGCAGATGCCGCCGCACCAATTCCTCGGCCAGTTTCACGCCTTGGGTATAGGCCGCGCGGGTCGGGACCGAGCGCGGGTCGGTGGTATAAAGGTTCCGCCCCGTCGGCAGCACGTCCGAACGCCCGCGATAAGGCGAGCCAGACGGCCCGGCCTCAATCCGTTTCCCGGCCAGCGCATCGATCAGAGCGTTGCGTTCAGCATGGGCCGAAGGCGCGGGGTCGAAATTGCCGGTCACCTCGGGCACGCGGCCAAAGATGTGCAGCCCGTCGCCGAACTGGCTCTCCTTGATGTCGCAGACAAAGCGGTCGATGCGGGTGATCGCCTCGGCGGTGCAAGTGGCCTGATCCAGCCCCAGATCATTTTCCAGCCCAATGGCCTGCGCCTCATCCCGGATGTCTTCCTGCAAGCGGTCGCGGCGCTTGGGGTCCAGACCGTCAGCGTTCGAGAATTCGTCCAGCAGGGATTCCAGCCGCACCATGCGATCTGGCGTACCGCTTTCCTTCAGGGCGGGTGGGATATGGCCCAGCGTCACAGCTCCGATCCGGCGTTTGGCCTGCGCGGCCTCGCCGGGGTCGTTGACGATGAAGGGGTAGATCACCGGCAGATCGCGGATCAACGCCTCGGGCCAGCATGTGTTGGACAGGGCGACCGATTTGCCCGGCAGCCATTCCAGCGTGCCATGCGCACCGATATGGATCAGCGCATCTGCGCCCAACCCTTTGCGCAGCCACAGGTAAAAGGCCACGTAACTGTGGCGCGGGGTGCGGGACAGGTCGTGATAGTCGTCATCGCGCAGCTCGGGCGTGCCGCGTTCGGGTTGCAGCGCGATCAGAGCTTTGCCACGGCGCAATGCGGTGAAATGAAACGCGCCATCGGCATAGGCCGGGTCATCCTCGGGCTGGCCCCAGACGGTTTGCAGATCGCTGCGCATTTGTTCCGGAAGCTCTGCCAAGGCCGCGTGGTAGTCTGTCAGAGGCCATGACAGGCGCGCATCCAGAAGCGACTGGGAAATCGGTTCGGCGGGCGCGGTGTCATAGCCCTCTGCCTGCAAGTCGGACAGCATCGCCTCGGCAGAGGCGAGCGCGTCCAGACCCACCGCGTGGGCCATCTGCCAATCCTTGCCGGGATAGGTGGACAGCACCAAAGCGGGAACCTGATCCGCTTTGGGCTTGTCGTTCAGGTTCAGCCAGCCGGTCACGCGGTCGATGATCGCCTCGATCCGTTCGGCTTCGGCCCGGTGGGCAAAGCGGGAATATTCCAGATGCGGATCGCGCTTGCCCGGTTCCTTGAACGAAGCGATGCCAGCCGATATCCGCCCGTCCACCTCGGGCAGCACCACATGCATGGCAAGGTCGGCGGGCGACAGGCCGCGTTCGGCCTCGGCCCAGGCTTTGCGGCGTGAGGTGGCAAGCGCGACCTGGAACACTGGCACGTTGGCTGCATCCAGAGGAGAGGTGCCGGATGCACCTTTGCCCGAGAATGAAGTCGCGTTGATGATCGCCGAGGGCTTCAGCGCCGTCAGGGTTTCACGCAACCAATCCGCCGCGGCCGGGGCTTTCAGCGACGGCGCAAACATGCCAAGCGCATTGAGCCCACGCGCGCGCAAATTGCGGATCAGGGTTGCAACCGGGGCAGTGTCGGCTGAGGTCAGATAGGCGCGGTAAAATGTAACGACGATGGTTTTTCCGGCATTCGTGACTGCGCTTTCCACCGGGATCACGCCGCGATCCGGGCACCATGCGCCGCATTCGGGGATCGTCTTGGCCCCCATGACTGGCCCGGCATAAAGCCCTGCGGCCAATGCCATCTGCGCCAGCGCCGCCTGTGCCGCAACTTCGCCGCCTGTATCGCACAGATGCGCCAACCGACGCAGGGTCGAGACGGGCAAGGTGGAGTACTCATCCAGCCGCGTATCTTCGCGCCCGTCCGCTGGCAGAACGGCCAGAGCAATGCCCTTGGCCTGCGCCAGCGCCAGAACCTGCTGCAACCCATAGGCCCAATAGGGCACCCCTCCGATCAGGCGGATCAGGATGCCCTTTGCCCCCTCTAGTGTCTGTTCGACATAGGTGTCGACGGACAAGGGATGTTTCAGCGCCGTCAGATTGGCCAGCCGCAGCGTCGGCATGCGCCCCTCCGGTCCGCCGCCGCGATGCCAGCCCGCCGCAAAAGCGCCAAGGTCACTGTCCGAAAAGGACAGCACCACCAGATCCGCCGGGCTCTGGCCCAGATCGAATGGGGTCTCGGTTTCCTCGAGCCCGTGGCTTTCGCGGAAGACGACGTGCATGGCTTACTCGGCAGCTTCCGGAACACCCGCCAGGATTTCGCGGATTTCAGCCTCTTTGATGTCGTCATGTTCGGCAATCACCACCAGACGCGAGCGGCGTTCTTCGCCGGGTTCCCATGGGCGGTCGTATTGATGGCGGACGCGGGCGCCAACCGCCTGTACCAGCAGGCGCATCGGTTTGCCCTGAACGGCGGCATAGCCCTTGACGCGCAGGATGTTCAGCTCATTGGCCAGACGTTCTATCTTTGCGACCAGATCCAGCGGGTCCGTCTGTTCCGGCAAGTCGACGATTATGCTTTCGAAATCATCATGTTCATGGTCATCGTGGCCGTCGTGATGGCTGGGACGCGCGTCCATGTCATCTTCGGCTGCGGCTTCGAGGCCCAGAACAACGCGCACGTCCACAGCCCCTTCGGCCACTTCAACAACCGGCAAGCGGCGGGGGGCTTCTGCGGCGATGACCTCTTTGGCTTTTGCGATCCCTTCCGGACCGGCCAGATCGGGTTTGGTCAGCAGGATGATGTCGGCGCAAGAGATCTGATCCTCGAACACCTCGGACAGCGGCGTTTCGTGATCAATCGAGTCGTCCGCCATCCGCTGGGCATCTACCGCTTCGACATTCGGGGCAAAGCGACCGGCGGCTACGGCCTCGGCATCGGCTAGGGCGATGACACCGTCCACGGTGATTTTCGAACGGATATCCGGCCAGTCGAACGCCTTCAGCAATGGCTTGGGCAACGCCAGACCAGATGTTTCGATCAGGATATGATCCGGGCGCGGCTCCAGCGCCATCAGCGCTTCGATTGTCGGGATAAAGTCGTCGGCCACGGTGCAGCAGATGCAACCATTTGCCAGCTCCATGATGTTTTCTGCAGGGCAGTCCGGAATGGCGCAGGACTTCAGGATATCGCCATCCACGCCGACATCGCCGAATTCATTGACCACGACGGCCAGGCGCTTGCCCTGTGGGTTCTGCATCAAATGGCGCACAAGCGTGGTTTTGCCCGAGCCCAGAAAGCCGGTGATCACGGTGACGGGGAGTTTTTCGAGATTGCTCATTTCAGGGCTCCAATCGGGGGAATGCGTGAGGCGCAGTTCTTGCGGAAGTGTTCGGGGCGTTCGCGCCATTTGACCAAGCCATCCTCGGTCGCCAGATACTTGCTTGCGCCTTCAACGATCACGTCGACATGATCGGTTTCGTTCAGATTCTCGTAGACGAATGTCCAGCGGTCCGGACCGCCGCGCAAAACGATCGAACAGCCCTGATCGCAATTCGACAGGCATTCAACGGCTTTCAGGGTTACGCCCTCGGGCAGTTCGGCTTGTTCTAGTGCTTTGTGAAGCAAAGCGCCGGGACGTTGCGCGTCATCCTCGACAGGCAGGCCGCGCCGGCACGTTGTGCAGACCAGCAGCTCAACCGGTGTGGTCTCGGTCATGTCTCTCATCCCCCCAGATCCTTTTGCGGGGGACGGGGTCTCATGCGGGCCACGCGTTGCGACATGGACCCGACACCGGAACACCCCGTCCGGTTTCAACTTCGGCTGTTGGCAGGTCTCCCGGCTTGCGGATGTCAGAGGCCTGGCTCTGGCAGGTGTCCCGCCTTCCCGGCCATTCGGCCAGTGGCTTTGGGCACCCTCTCCGGTCACGGTCGCGGGGGCGGCTGCGTTTGACGGATAACCGCTGACGCATTCCCTTTTCATCTGCCGATGCAGACACCAACGGATGGGACATGCGGCACCGGCAGGTCGCTTGTCAAGCGCGTTACGCTGATCTGTTGGTGAGTGGGATGAAAAGCGACCTGTCGGCGTCGCTGGGCGGCATGATCTGGTCGGTTTCTCGTGCTGGCATGCCTATGAAATGCGATGACGGAGGCGCAGCGAATGAAGGTTGGATTTATCGGACTGGGGAATGTGGGGGGCAAGCTGTCGGGATCGTTGCTGCGCAATGGAATCGACTTGACCGTTCATGACCTGAATTCAGCGCTTGTCGAGGCGTTCGTCGCAAAAGGTGCCAAGCCAGCCGAAAGCCCTGCGCAGCTGATGCGGGATTGCGACGCAGTAATCACCTGTTTGCCGTCTCCTGCCGCCTCAGATGCCGTTATGCAAGAGATGTTGCCCGAAGTCGGCCCCGGGAAAATCTGGATGGAGATGTCGACGACCGACGAAGCAGAGGTCAAACGTCTTGGGTCCGAAGTGATCGCGCGCGGCGGTGCCGCAGTGGATTGCCCGGTTTCCGGCGGATGCCACCGAGCGGCGACGGGAAACATCTCGATCTTCGCCGGTTGCGATCGCGAGACCTTTGAAAGAATCCTGCCATTTCTGACCACGATGGGACGTCGCGTTTTGCACACGGGCGATCTGGGCTCAGCCTCGGTCCTGAAGGTGCTGACCAACTATCTGGCAACTGCAAACCTGATCACTTGCGCCGAGGCATTGGTCACCGCAAAGGCCGCCGGTATGGACCTGAACACCACGTATGAGGCAATCAAGATCTCATCGGGAACGTCATTTGTGCATGAAACGGAAAGCCAGGTCATTTTGAACGGGTCACGCGATATCTCATTCACAATGGATCTTGTGAAAAAAGATATCGGTCTCTTTCAGGAAGTAGCTGACCGTGCAGGTGTTCCCTTGGAAATAAACCCTGTCATGATCAATATTTTCGAGGACGGCATCGCCCGGTATGGCGAGCGCGAATTGTCTCCGAACATCATCCGCCGACTTGAGGACGCGACAGGATTGAACATCACAGCCCCCGGTTTCCCGCCCGAGATGGTGGACGACGAACCAGAAGAGGCAGGCTACGAAGTCATCCCAAGTGGACGTGGGGCCGAATGACGCAAGTGGAGCCACGATCCAGCGCTTTGAATTATCGGTGAAGTGGAGGCGAGTACCGGAATCGAACCGGTGTACACGGATTTGCAATCCGCTGCGTCACCACTCCGCCAACTCGCCTTTTCAAGTAAAATCAAATACTTGCCGTGGTGTAACAGGCGTTTTAGCAGCTTTCGTCTGGGGCGTCCAGAGGGTTGAGGGCAAATTTAGACGTATCCGAACACTCGGTGGCTGCGGCGCGTTGAAAAATCTTGTCCGTGCTTGATTAGTTTGATCGACAGGGGCGTTGCCGGTTTTGTCTGGATATGGCACAAGCCACACATCCTAGGGAACAGAACGAGCGACCCAATGACAGATTTCGCAGCCCGGCGCCGCACAATGGTTGATACCCAAATTCGCCCCTCTGACGTAACCAAATTCCCAATCATCGACGCGATGCTGACAGTCCGAAGAGAGAATTTTGTGCCGGACGCGCAGCGTGAAGCCGCCTATGTCGAAGGGCTAATCGAATTGGGGAACGGGCGCTGTATGCTAGAGCCGCGTACTCTGGCCAAGATGCTGGATAGCCTCAATATTTCCAACGATGAGGCCGTGTTGGATATCGCTCCCGCTATGGGTTATTCAACGGCTGTTGCCGCGCGTATGGCACAGTTGGTTGTTGCGGTCGAAGAAGACGAGGCGATGGCTGCCGAAGCACAGACCGTTCTGATGGAAGCGGATGCGGATAACGCGATTGTTCATTTGGGGCCGTTGGAGCAAGGTGCAGTCGAACATGGACCATATGATGTGATTTTGATTCAGGGTGGAGTCGAGCAGGTTCCAGCTGCTCTGACCGATCAGCTCAAGGATCACGGTCGGATTGCGTGTTTGTTTATGGACGGTGAGCTGGGAACTGTCCGGATTGGACACAAATCTGGCGCCCGCGTCACATGGCGGCACGCTTTTAACGCCAATGCGCCGGTTTTGAAGGCATTTTCCATGGATCGTGCATTTTCGCTATAATTTTGTGTAAGTTTATTCTGTCGCCTTGATTAGTTGAAAACAAACGCGCAAACTGTCGGCAGGGCAGCGTAATTTTTGATTTGAGAGGATTTCGTTATGAGTTCGAAGGCGGGAGGTAAGCTGGTCAAGGCGTTGGCGCTGACGGCTGGTGTTGCGCTTAGTGTTATACCCGGTCGTGCAGCTTGGGCTGATAATCTGACGGATGCACTGATAGGGGCCTACAATACCAGTGGCCTACTTGAACAGAACCGTGCGCTGCTGCGCGCGGCTGACGAAGACGTGGCAATCGCATTGGCCGCTTTGCGACCAATCATCAACTGGACGGCGCAGATTAGTCAGGATTACAACCGGTCTTCGGTGGATGACGTCGTCACACGGAATGAGCCGTCGACCTTCTTCACCGGCCTTGCGCTAAGTCAGTTGGTTTACGATGGTGGCTTCTCGGTTCTGGGTAAGCAGTCCGCGCAAGAGATCGTTCTGTCCACACGGCAGAACTTGATCGACATTGAACAGGCCGTTCTATTCCGGGCTGTAAACGCATATCTACAGGTGGTTCTGCAAGAAGAAACCGTTCAGATTCAGTTGAACGATGTGGAAGTGTCCGCCGAAGAACTTCGCGCATCACAAGACCGTTTCGACGTTGGCGAAGTGACACGAACAGACGTGGCCTTGTCCGAGGCACAGCTTGCGAGCGCGCAAGCGGAACTGGCGGTGGCACGTGGTAACCTGAGCACCGCTATTGCAGAATATGTAAATGCTGTCGGCAAGGAACCCGGTGCAACTGCGGGTCAGCCAAGCCTGCCAAACCTGCCAAACTCTGAGGCAGAAGCTATCGCTTTCGCGCAGCGCAACCACCCCGCTATCCTGTCCTCGCAGCACGAAGTTCGCGCTTTTGACATTGCTGTTCAGCAGCAGCGTGCAAACCTTGGGCCGAACGTAACTCTGAACGCTGACGCAGGTATTCAGGAGACGTTTGACAATGATGACAGTCTTGAAACCGCATCCATTTCGCTGAACTTCACTCAGCCGATTTACGCAGGTGGTGCGCTGGCTGCTCAGGTGCGTAGCGCAATGGCCACGCGCGATGCGTCGCGCGCAAACTTGTTGAATGTTGAAAAAGACATCCGACAGGGTGTTGCTGCAGCCTATGCGAATTTCCAGGCTGCATCGGCCAGTTTGCGGGCGTCGACCGAGCAGGTCCGAGCCTCACAGGTCGCCTTTGACGGTATCCGTGAAGAGGCAACGCTGGGCGCGCGGACGACGCTGGACGTGCTAAACGCGCAGCAAGACCTGTTGGACGCGCAGTTGGCCGAAGTTGGGTCGCGGACCGAACGTTCGATCGCAGCTTATGATCTGCTGCAGGCGCAGGGTCTTCTGACTGCCGAGCGTTTGGGCTTGGCTGTGCAAATCTATGATCCGACGCTCTACTATAACCTAGTCAAGAAGGCTCCGGCACAATTGAGTAAGCAGAGCAAGGATCTGGATCGCGTACTTAAAGCGTTGCGGCGTGAATAAACGCCGCGACTACGTGTTGTGAGGTTGAACGTCTTTGGCTACACTCTATCCTAAGGAAAGAGTGGTGTTCAAAAAATGACCGATAACGTTGTAAATGGAAAAGTAGAGGACGTCCTGTCCTCTATTAAGCGGTTGGTCAGTGAAGAAGGCCGCAAAATCCCTGATATTCAATCATCACTTGCACGCAGGCCGGGTCGGTTGGTTCTAACAGATGCGCTTCGTGTCAGTGAGGCTTCGAACACTCAGGACGAACCTGAAACTGAATCTTCGTCGGATCAAGTTGCTGATGCGTCTGTAAAGCCCATGCTTCTCAGGGCGAGTGACATTTCTCAGGAAAGCTCGCCGGCTGCAGAACAAAAAGATGAACCAGCCAAAAACAACCCTGTAGACAGTTTGAGTGCAAAGATCGAAGCACTAGAGGCTGCAATAGCCAAGACCGAAGACCAATGGGAACCCGACGGGGAGAGCGAGGACGCTTACTCAGGCACGACGACTCAGCCACTAGAGTGGAGTGACGAACCCGAAGCTGCGCCGGAGAACAACCCAGAGGCGACTGAAGAAGCTGAGGAACCTGTCCTTTCCGAAACCAAGGCGACCTTCATACGGGACCCTCAAGCAACGTCTCGCACGGCTGCTCCGGCTTCTGCGCCACGGGATGTGGAGACGCTGGATCAGGAAGCTTTGCGCGCACTGATTGCCAAGGTCGTGCGGGAAGAGCTGCAGGGCGTTCTTGGTGAGCGTATTACGCGGAACGTTCGAAAGATGGTGCGCCGCGAAATTCAGAAAGCCCTGGCTGAATACAAGGTCGAATAATCCGTTATCCTCGACTGGGTTTTTCTGCCAAATCCAACAAGCGATCCAAATCCATACTGCGCTCAAGATGCGTTGCAAGGGCATCCAGAGTATCTTCAACGCCATCCTCGTAGGCCAATTCGGACTTAACGCCCAATTCCGACAGGTAGAGGCCCCGGAAGGCGTCTGACGAGAATATACCGTGTAAGTAACTGCCCCGGATGCGCCCGGTTGGGTCAGTGGCACCTTCGGGCCGTCCCTCAATCTCAAGCCAGGCTCTGGTGCAATCGGGGCCCTCGGTGCGGCCCAAGTGGATTTCGTATCCTGAGACTGGTTCATTCCCCGGAAGGGCGCGAGCTGATCGCAGGGTGACCTGCTTTTGTCCGGCCATTACCGTATCGACATCCAGCAAACCCAACCCTTTTACAGTGCCGGGTCGACCGTCGACACCATCGGGATCTGCGATGCTGTTTCCTAACATCTGATACCCGCCGCATAGGCCCAGGACGTGCCCTCCACGGCGAACATGGGCATACAGGTCCACATCCCAGCCTTGAGCGCGAAAATAGGCCAGATCCCCAATCGTTGATTTGCTGCCGGGCAGTAAGACAAGATCCGCATCGCCGGGTAGAGGTCGTCCTGCTGGGACAATTTCAACCGTAACGCCGGGTTCGGCAGACAACGGGTCCAGATCGTCAAAGTTCGCCATCCGCTCCAGCTGAGGCACGACAACTTTGCAATCACCACCGTGATGGGATCGGATATCCATCATGTCTTCCGCCGGCAGTTTCCAGGCGTCCTGAAACCACGGCACAACGCCCAGACAAGGCCATCCAGTGCGGTTTGCGATGTCGTCTCTGCCGTCGTCGAACAAAGTCACATCGCCCTTAAAGCGATTCACGGCAAACCCTTTGATCATCGCCAAATCGCCCGGGTCCAGAACGGCCTGAGTGCCGACGATCTGCGCAATTACCCCGCCGCGGTGGATGTCGCCGACCAGAATGACGGGCACTCCCGCTGCACAGGCAAAACCCATATTGGCGATATCGCCCTTACGCAGATTGGTTTCGGCCGGGCTGCCGGCACCTTCGACAAGAACCAGATCCGCGTCATCGCAAAGACGATCAAAACTTTCTAGCGCGGCCCCTAGCAGCTTGGCCTTGTCCTTGCGGTAATCGCCGGCCTTCATCGTCCCTGCGCGGTGTCCCTGAACAATGATCTGTGCGCCGGTGTCTGTTTCGGGTTTGAGCAGGATGGGATTCATGTCTGTATGCGTCGGCCTCTTGGCTGCCCGCGCCTGCAGCGCCTGCGCGCGCCCGATCTCGCCCCCGTTTTCAGTTACGGCGGCATTGTTTGACATGTTCTGAGGCTTGAACGGCGCCACACGAAGACCGCGTCGCGTGTATGCGCGCGCCAGCCCGGCCACCAACACCGATTTCCCGACATTGCTGCCGGTACCTTGAATCATGATGGCGCGAACCATATCGAGTCTCCTATAACTGGCGGGCAGATGACCCGATTTGATGGCAGAGGGAAAGCCCCGATGAATACTCCAGCGCATCTTTTAATCGGGGCAGCCGCTTTCGCCCGCCCAGCTCATGGGCGCACGTTGCAAGCGGTGCTAATCGGATCGGTACTGCCAGACCTGTCGCTGTACCTGATGGCAGGCGTGTCCCTGTTCATACTGGGGATTCCGGAACAGGTTGTGTTTGGCCAACTCTACTATTCTTCGTCATGGCAGACCGTTTTTGCGATCGACAACTCCTTTCTGATCTGGGGGGCGGCATGGGGCATTGCGATGTGGCTGGGCGCGCGTCCTCTGATCTTGGGCGCGTCTGCGGGTTTGCTACACCTGTTGACTGACTTTCTGCTGCATGCAGGGGACGGCAGGCCTCAGTTCTGGCCCGTCAGTTCTTGGGTTTTTCATAGCCCGATCAGCTATTGGGACAGCACGCATCACGCGCAGTGGGTGGTCCCGTTCTCGATCATGGCATGTGCCATCGCCTATGGTGTCCTTTGGCGCAGAGGATTGAACGCCTCGACCAAAATGTTCTTTGGGACTTTGTTGGCAGCTGAAATATGGGTCGCCCGCCAATGGCTGCTGTTTTTCTAAGCTTACGTTTGCAAAAGAAAAGCGCGCTCTTGCTGGAAGAGCGCGCTTTTTCAATAAGATTGCAGCTCAGGTCAGGCGGCTTCGGCCTGCTGCGCTGCGTTACGGCGTTCGCTTTCTTCACGCGACAGAGCGACCGAAGTCCGCACTCCGCGACCAACGAATTCCATCAGGCCACTAACAACCCGTTCATTCGGGTCGATGCCTGCACAGGACAGTACCTCGCGACCATCGCGCGAGCGTGCCCAACGGGCAATCTGTTCGGGGCCGTTGCCGTACTTTTTGTCATCGGCAATGGCATCATCAAGTGCAGCCAACACAACGGCTGCGAAAAGTTTGCGCGCACGGTTGCCTTGCTCATTGTTAAAGGCGGTGCCGTCAACGAAATCTCTCATCTCGTCTTCCTTGTTGTTCTTGCTCTTGCATTTTCGGCGTGACGGTCCTTATGACCGATTAAGTGTGATTCGGATACACCTAATATGCATAGTTGCGTTGCGTCATTTGCATGGCTCGCTGCAACTGCAGCACAAGGTATCGTTGTCTTGCCAGGTGCAGCCACGCCAGATATAGGGACGACAACTGACGCATCAACCGTTTGTGAAGGATTTATGTCATGCCCAAGATAAATGGGAACGAAATTCGCCCCGGCAACGTGCTTGAGCATAATGACGGCCTGTGGGCGGCGGTCAAAGTTGATCATGTAAAGCCCGGAAAAGGCGGCGCATTTGCGCAGGTCGAACTGCGTAACCTGCGCAACGGCTCGAAGTTGAACGAGCGTTTCCGCTCGGCCGACAAAGTCGAACGCGTGCGGTTGGAGCAGAAAGATCAGCAGTTCCTTTACGAATCCGACGGTATGCTGGTGTTCATGGATTCCGAAACCTATGAGCAGATCGAACTGCCGTCTGATCTGCTGGGTGAACGTCGCCCGTTTCTGCAGGACGGCATGACAATCGTGGTCGAATTCTACGAATCTGAGGCACTGAACGCGACCCTGCCGCAAAAGGTGACGTGTAAGATTGTCGAGACTGAGCCGGTCGTCAAAGGTCAGACCGCTGCAAACTCGTTCAAACCGGCGATATTGGACAATGGGGTGAAGGTCATGGTGCCTCCGTTCATCGGCCAGGATGAGATGATCGTGGTGAACACCGAGACTATGGAATATTCCGAACGCGCGTAGTTTTGGCGGCGGAACCAAGAAAACCGGGCCGTGCAGTTTTTTACTGTGCGGCCCTTTTAGTTGTGGCGCTGTATTCGGCGGTATTTTTCCGGATTGGGCCCAAACAATTCCAGCATCAGCTCATATTTGATGCGATTGGCACTGACCTGACGGTAGAAGGCGATTAAAAAGGCGGTCGGGCCCTGAATCCGGCTGAGCCCACTGGTGGCCGCAACCACTGTGCCGACATCTGTCTTGCCTTGCAGAACCAACCAGCCACCCAGCATCAAAATGCCAACGGTTCCGGCGCCGTTGATCACGCTCAGCAGGAATTTGGCGGATAGTTTCCAAATGAACATTTTACGCCGGGTTTCGAAGATATCGTCAAATTGCGCCTCAACATCGCGCGAGATCTTGTCGATTTCTTCAGCGGTCAGTCGGTCGGTGGCACTGCGCAGGATGCGAACACGTTCGGCTACGAAGACGTTCACCTTGCGCTGTGAGAGCAGCACGATGAAGATTTGCGGAACAATCATGGAAAAGGCGATCAGGCCCAAACCAGGCTGAGTTGATGAAATATAGCCGATTACGCTGATCAACGTGCCAATTTGCACGACCGGATCCGAGAACGCGCCGCCTGCGAATTTGCCCAGTTCTTCTGCTTCGGCCGAAATGGCGGTTGTCATTGTGCCCTTGCGGACCGTTTCACCCGTGTCCCCGATATCCGCCGAGCGCACCAGCAGTCTTTGGCGGATCATGCGGATCATGTCCTCGCCCAGTGTACCCGCACGGTAGCCCAATACCCACTTCAAGCCCAAGCTGAGCAAGATCACAGCCATCATACCTGCGCCCAGCAGGATAAGCCGGTCTGGCTCAACGTTGCTTGCGGTCAGGTGATTGATGATGTCGCGCTGAAACTCAAGCGGAACGGCCGCTAGGGCGGCGACGGACAGCGACAGGGCAATAAGGATAATTTGGCGCCCGGCGCTTGCGCGCCAGATCGCTCTGTACAGCTTGAACATATTCGCACCTGTTTCAGTGACCTTGGAGTACTGTGACAGCGCTATGTGGCTGGTATCAATGTCACGCCAGACCAGATGATGTCAGCCGTGATGGCAGGGCAACAATCTAGCTGTCCAAGTGGACGGTTGCCGCGTCGGCCTGCATCTCTCCGGTCGCGCGATCTAGTCTGAGGTAAGCAATGCCCGCACCATCTGACTGCGTGAACAGGGTGCCAACAGGTTTACCGCCTGCTGTGATCGGGGTGCCGACCGGAGCGTTTCCGATGACGCGAACACGCCTTAACCCTTTGCGCAGTTCGGTCTTGTGCTTCATGCGCGCGGTCACTTCTTGACCGACATAACAGCCTTTCTTGAAATCGACACCGTTCAGGTCCTCGAACCCGGATTCGAGGATGTAGCTGTCGGGTGTCAGTTCAACGGCTGTCTCGGGAATACAGTGGCGCACCCGGATCGCATCCCAATCCGTACCATCATCTGCCGCATCATCCGCTGTATAAACGCGCCAGCCCATATTTGGGTGACGGGGGTCGGGCAGGGCACCCTGAGGCGCGCTGCCTGTGCCGCGTTGCAAGTTTAGCCCGCTGTCTGCAATAGAAACATCGGCGCGCAGCTTGTACATGGTCAGGCGTTTCACAAATCCATCCGCGATCTCTTCGGCAACGTCCAGCAAAACGCTATCGCCGTCCCGCTTAAGGAAAAAGTCGGCAAGATACTTGCCCTGAGGCGTCAACAGCGCCGCATAGACCAGCCCTTCTTCCAACCCAGAGATGTCATTGGTCACCAATCCCTGGAGGAAATTGTCTGTGTCCGCGCCACTTAGGCGCAAGATGCGGCGATTGGGCATGGCGATGTCCTCGTGCTTTCCCTCGGCCTCGTGATATAGGAGTTCGCGCCGACATGACCAGAGGCTAACCGACGTGCCCGCACCAATAAGTATTGTCATTCCGACCCTGAACGCAGCAGAAACGCTGCCTGCGACGCTGCAAGCGTTGATCGAGGGGCTGCACACCGGTCTGATCCGCGAGCTGATCGTGTCGGACGGAGGTTCCACGGACCAAACCCTTGAAATCGCAGATGAAGCCGGAGCGGAAATCGTAACCGGACCAGCGTCGCGCGGGGGGCAACTGCGAAGGGGATGCGCGGCTGCCAAAGGGGAATGGGTGCTGGTTCTGCATGCGGATACTGTTTTGCAGGAAGGCTGGAGCAAATTTGTGAGTGATCATTTGCCTACTGGGAACCCCGCCGCATTTCGGCTGGCGTTTCGGGCAGCAGGAATTGCGCCGGCATGGGTGGCTGGGTGGGCCAATCTGCGCAGCCGATTGTTCGGCCTGCCGTATGGTGATCAAGGGTTGCTGGTTCCACGCCGAACCTATCTTGAGGTGGACGGTTTCCCGGATCAACCATTGATGGAAGACGTCGCTTTGGTTCGACGCCTGAAAGGAATAACCTTGCTGCCTGTTCGCGCTTTTACGAGCGCGGACCGCTATGAGCGGGCGGGGTGGATACGTCGGGGTGCTCGGAACCTGTGGGTTCTGACGCGGTACTTTCTGGGCGCGGATCCCGAACGCCTTGCGCAGATGTATCGGCGCTGAACGCGGTGCGCAGCTCGACAATGGATTTGCCCAGTCGGAATGGTGCTGCAAAACTGACAAGGCAAAGAGCTATGATCTGTAGAACCAGAATATGCGCATTGGCCTGCAGGTATTCCCACTCATCCTTCAGCTTGCCGACCTGCTCGACCAGATCGTCATAGCTTTGGGCGAGGATCAGGTAATCACCGGCAATTGCAGGAACTTTGCGGCGCATATTGTCGATGGCAATCTGGGTTTTGTCGTCCAGCGTGGTGAAAACCAGAAACTGATCAATGCTGAACGCATCCGCTTTGGCGGCCATCGCGCGGGCGTCTTCCATATCGTCTTTTGCCTCGCGACCGAACAGGAAATGCAGACCCTGAAGCGGGGCAACTTCGTTCGTGACGGCAATGAATAGCGGCAAATCTGCGTTCGAAGCGGTCGAGGCCGACAGGAATTCGACCTTTTCGCACAGAACCCCGATATCATCATCATAAGCCGGGTCGCAAAAGCGCAACCGAAAGCGGGCGGCATCACGGTCAAAGGCCAATGTCGCTGCATAAGCCACGTCGATCTGGCGGTCTAACCGGGAACTGTCTGCGGTGTATAGCCCGGCCAGTATCGCCACAAGCGCACCAATGCCCCCCAGCACGACCCAGACAAGGTCGGCCAGTTTCCAGGCACGGTGCCCTGCCGGTTTGCGGAACAGGAAACCCGTTCCGATCAACCCGACCAGAAAGAACAACACCAGCAGCGGTAGTTGGTTATCAGCCACAAAACTCATGGGTACAAAGTGACGACGCGACCGTGAACTGGCAACACTCTTCACGGGCTCTTGTAGTTTATGGCAAAATCAAACGCTAAGAGCCTGAGCTTTGACCAAATTTTCGAAACAGCTTGGTCCGATCAAAGGCCTGTTCCAGTTCGTTAGTGCGATCTTTGACCGACTCCCACAGACGATCCTGAACTGCGGCGATCGTGCATTCCACCAAGGTCAGTATTGAAGCCATAGAATCCCATGCGGACGGCACCGCGATGCGGGCGGCGAACGTGTGTTTGGCGAACTTGTGAATGGGCGAGCGCCATTGATCTGTGAACAACGCGATCTGTGCCCCGCGCTCATGGCAGAGCTGGGCGATCAGTAGACTGGCGTTTTCATAGCGACGAACATCAAACGCAACTAATACGTCGTTTTCTCGGACATCCAGCAGGTCGTGCGTCCAAGAGGCTGCGACCGGTAGCAGCCGTATATCTGGTCGGATCATCTGTAAATGAAGGTATAGGTATTGCGCCAAGGTGCCGGTTATACGGCCTCCGGTTATGAAAATGCGGCGATTGGGGTCGGATACCAGGCTGCAAAAACGATCAAATTCCGCAGGGTCCACCTCGTCTATCGAACGTTTCTGGTTGTCCATAGACTGCTGAGAATACCGATTCAGGATATGTTCTTTCGGCAGGTCGTTTTGCCAGACGTCACGCTTGGCCACGGGCCCCGAGATCATTTCCTTGACCTCTGCTCGCAAGGCCGCCTGAAACTGAGGGTAGCCGTCAAAGCCGGTTTTTTGCAGCATTCTTGCGACGGTGGTTGTCGAGACCGAGGCCGCCTCGGCCAGTTCAGTGATGCTGCCCAACCCGGCCATGGGGTAGTCATCCAAAACCACGGCAACCAATTGGCGTTCAGACGGGGTCATCTCGTCCCGATACGCCAGAAGCCTGTCTGTTACCCGCACTGATGATCCTCCGGAATGCGCTTGGTTCGAACTGTGAAGATTTAACCATCATTATCAAGCATGGAAAAATCTGCACAGAAAAAATATTGACAGTCGCATGTGGGCTGTAGGATTTTTTACCAAATTTCATGATCGGATTCGTGGGGCAGAAATTTGGACTTTGGGGCAGTTGTTCATGTGGATGATGTATCAGGTGCACCAACCGTCATGTTGGTGTGCGAGCATGCCTCTCACCGTATTCCAGATTTTCTGGGGGATATGGGGCTTGGACCGGAAGCCTTGCACAGCCACATCGCCTGGGATCCCGGCGCGTTGGCAGTTGCGAGGCTAATAGCAAAACGGCTTTCGGCGCCCTTGGTGCATGGCGGCGTGTCTCGGCTGGTATACGATTGCAACCGCCCGCCCAAAGCAAATAGCGCAATGCCCTCTCGCAGTGAGGCCTACGATATTCCTGCAAACATTTCGATAACGCCCGATCAGCGTCAGTCTCGGGTCGACAGCATCTATAAGCCGTTTTGTGCGTCTCTGGAGGGTTTGATTGACCGCCATCGTGGTTCGCTGGAACTGATGGTAACGATCCACAGCTTCACCCCTGTCTACCACGGCAAAAGGCGCGCGGTTGAACTTGGTATTCTGCACGGACAAGACGCCCATTTCGCAAAGGCGATGATCGCGGGTAAAACCGCTGATGTTCCCTATGTGACTATGCTGAACGAACCTTATTCGGCGGCCGATGGGGTGGCCCATACCTTAGATGCGCGTGCGGTGCCGAATGGCCTGTTGAACGTGATGATCGAAATCCGCAACGACTTGATACGCACGTCCGAACAGCAGGTGGCCATTTCTGATTGCCTCGTGCCGTGGATTTCGCAAACGTTGGCGAGATTTGAAGCAGAGGCGCGGCAATGATCCTAATCGGAGCAACGTATAATCTTGGTCCCCGCAAGGGTGCGGGCATACACGAATTCATCTAGGCTTATACAAAGGCACATGGGGCAAACGAACAAAGGGTTTCACCTTTGATGTCCAACGGGGAATGAGGTTGATATGACACTCGATGAACTTAAGGCGCTGGTGTCTACCGGGGAAATCGACACGGTGTTGGTTTGCATGGTGGATATGCAGGGGCGTTTGATGGGAAAGCGGTTCCACGCAGGCCATTTCGTAGCTGGCGCGTGGAACGAAACACACTGCTGTAATTACCTTTTGGCCACCGACCTTGAGATGGGAACGCCCGATGGATACGCGGCTACCAGTTGGGAGCGGGGATACGGCGACTATATCATGAAACCCGATCTCAGCACCTTGCGCCCCGTGCCGTGGTTGGAAGGCACGGCCATGGTGATGTGTGACGTACTGGATCACCACACCCATCAGGATGTACCACACGCGCCGCGCTCGATCCTGAAAAGACAGGTCAAACGCTTAAAGGCTTTGGGCTACGACGCGATGTGTGCGACCGAACTGGAGTTCTTCCTGTTCGAAAAAAGTTTTGACCAGATCCGTAAGGAAGGCTTCCGCGATCTCGAACCGATCTCTGGCTATAACGAAGACTACCACATCCTGCAGACCACCAAGGAAGAGCATGTCATGCGCCCGATCCGCAATCATTTGTGGAACGCGGGCGTACCGGTTGAGAACTCGAAGGGTGAGGCTGAGACTGGTCAGGAAGAACTGAATATCAAATATGCATCTGCGATGGACACGGCCGAGTATCACTCGATCGCCAAAAACGCAGTGAAAGAGATCGCCTGGCAACATGGTCACGCCGCGACCTTCCTGCCGAAATGGCACCATGACAAGGTGGGCAGTTCTTCGCATGTGCACCAATCGCTATGGGCTGATGGTCAACCTGCGTTTTATGACGCTAAAGACGCGTTGGGCATGTCTGGGCTAATGAAAAACTACATGGCGGGTCTGTTGAAATATGCCGGAGACTACACGTATTTCATGGCGCCATACATCAACAGCTATAAGCGGTTCATGAAAGGGACTTTTGCACCGACGCGGATTATTTGGTCGGTCGACAACCGTACGGCAGGGTTCCGGCTGTGCGGCGACGGGACCAAAGCAGTACGCATTGAGTGTCGTATCCCCGGATCGGACATGAATCCTTATCTGGTCTTGGCCGGTATGCTGGCAGCTGGAATTGCGGGAATTCAAGAGGGGCTCGAACTTGAGCCGCCGACCAAGGGGGATGTCTATCAGGGCGACAGCGGCATGATCCCGGGTAACCTCCGGATGGCACGGGATACGCTGGATGCCTCGGCCATGTTACGAGAGGCAATGGGGGACGATGTGATTGATCACTATGTCCGTGCGGCCGAAGTTGAGATCGAAGAATTCGAACGCGTGGTAACCGATTGGGAAATTGCCCGCGGGTTCGAGCGCGCCTGAGGGTCACACTTGTTGCTTAGCGGTGGGACAATATCCAACGCAACAAGAGAAATAGTCAGAAACTAAGGGTGACCGATGCGGTGCGGTTCCGTGATGGGGCGCCAACTGGGACACCCGATATCCAAACACATGAAATAGGTGACAAGATGAACCTCGTTGGAAACTGGTCCTACCCGACCGCTATCAAGTTTGGCGCGGGCCGGATCAAGGAACTGCCTGAGGCCTGTTTGGCCGCCGGTATTAAACGCCCTCTGCTGGTGACCGACAATGGCCTGGCCGATCTGCCCATCACCAAAGCTACGCTGGATATTATGCAGGCGGCTGGGCTTGGTACGGGGTTGTTCAGTGATGTGGATCCTAACCCGAACGAAATAAACCTTGATGCTGGGGTGGCGGCCTACAATGCCGGTGGTCACGACGGGGTGATTGCGTTCGGCGGCGGCTCGGGGTTGGACCTGGGTAAGATGGTTGCGTTCATGGCCGGACAGACGCGCCCGGTCTGGGATTTCGAAGACATCGGCGACTGGTGGACCCGCGCTGATGCCGACGTGATTGCACCGATTATTGCGGTGCCGACCACTGCGGGAACGGGGTCCGAAGTGGGGCGCGCCAGCGTAATCACCAATTCGGAAACCCATGCGAAGAAGATCATCTTCCATCCAAAAGTGCTGCCGACGGTCGTGATCTGCGACCCGGAGCTGACGGTGGGTATGCCCAAGTTCATCACCGCAGGCACCGGTCTGGACGCCTTTGCCCATTGTGTCGAGGCGTTCAGCAGCCCGCATTACCACCCCATGTCGCAGGGCATCGCGCTGGAAGGGATGCGGCTGGTCAAGGATTACCTGCCGCGCGCCTACGCTGACGGCACCGACACCGAAGCGCGTGCCCAGATGATGAGCGCGGCAGCGATGGGCGCCACGGCGTTCCAAAAGGGCCTCGGCGCGATCCACGCGATGAGCCACCCGATTGGCGCGGTGTTCAACACCCATCACGGCACCACCAACGCGGTCTGCATGCCCACGGTTTTGGACTTCAACGCGCCTGCCATCGCCGACCGGTTCCAGCAGGCTGCGGCCTATCTGGGCATCGAAGGTGGCTTTGACGGCTTCCGCGCCTTTGTGCAGGAGTTCAACGACGCGCTGGGCATCCCACGCAAGCTGTCCGATCTGGGCGTGACCGAAGCGTCTATCCCCGAACTGGTCAAAGGCGCGATCATCGACCCGTCCTGTGGCGGCAACCCGATTGAACTGACCGAAGACAACCTGACGGCGCTGTTCAAAGCCGCGCTGTAACAGGCTTGCAGACCCGCTCCCTCACCTCGCATACTGCGCTGAGGTGAGGGAGATTTTCATGACCAAAGAGATTGTTCTGATCCACGGAGCCTTTGCCGGTCCGTGGTGTATGGAGGACTACGCGGGTTTCTTCCGCGCGCGCGGCTGGACGGTGCACACCCCCGCGCTGCGCTATCATGGTGGAGACCCAAAGGCCGAGCCCGATCCCGGCCTGACCGACACCAGCGTCATGGATTACGCCGATGACATTGCCGCGTTTGTGCAGGGGTTGGACTGCAAGCCCGTGCTGCTCGGCCATGCCATCGCAGGGGTGGTGGCGCAGCAGGTGGCGGCGCGCGGACTGGCAAGCGCGATCGTTCTGATTAACCCGAACGCGGCCTGGGGGACGTTGCCCGAAACCGACGACGAACGCGCCGTGCCGCGCGCTTTGATGGAGGGCGGAGCGTTTTGGAAACAGCCCATGCGCGTCGATTTTGACCTGATGGCCCCCTTTGCGCTGAACAAGATGCCCGAGGCACAGCAGCACGCGGTGTTCGACCAGCTTGGCCCAGAAAGCGGGCGGGTGATGTTCGAGATGTTCTTTTGGATGTTCGATGATCACCACGCAATGAAGGTGGATATCGACAAGGTCGACTGCCCGGTGCTGATCGTCTCCGGTACCGAGGACCGGGCCGTGAACCCCAACACCTGCCGCGCTCTGGCAAAGCTTTACGGAGACCGCGCGACGTTTCTACCGGTCGAAGGTCACGCGCATTTTCTGTTCATGGAGCCGGGGTGGGAGAGGCCAGCCGGACAGATCGCCGGCTGGCTGGATGATAATCTGGCCTAGACCGCCCGAGCGTCAGTTATTGGTGGAAAACGTGCTTTGAGGTTTCCACTTGAGGGGCCCGTCACCTTCACGATGACAGCGCAACAAGCGTTCCTGCACGGCGGTGGCCGTAGCTGTGACGGTGTTGTCGCCCACCAGCAGGACAAAGGCATCCTCGGAATAGGCCATACCTTTGTAATAGCAGAACTTATTCTCTGCCCCATCTGGGATCGGGGATGCAAGGCTGAGCGTTTGTTGCGCGGTTGCCTGACTGGCCAGCAGGGCCAGCGTCATTCCAAAGGCGAATGTCTTCATGTCGTCCTCCCGTTGAGAAATCTGTGGGTCAAATGGGTTTTGGACGCTCGGGAACCTCAAAAATCGTTCTTGAATGACGGGTTGAGGGTAAGTGTGAACGGGACCAACGGGTTAGGCAAGGGGTTTGACAGAGGGGCTTTTCAAACATCCAAGATTTGGGTGCGAAGCTTGCTGTGAATGAGGCAGGTGTTTACGCTCGTCAAGCATAGCGGGTTGCAGGTATTAGGGCGTAGACACCCACTCTACACTCGCTTTTTGGAAGGGATTACGATTTGAACTTCAACGAACTCTCCGTCCGCCGAAAAGCCTAAGACCAGTTCAAATTGTGAAACCAGATCAAATCCTGTCAAATTTCGTAACAATGATGGATGGACCTCTCGATACTGTTGCACCGTCCAAATGGCTGTCATTCTTGATATTGGTTGAGTTTCAAATTCTGGTACATATTTTTCACTCCAAAATCTTTTAACCTCACCTACTTTGAATTCGTGGTAGGCCAGCCATTCCTGAATCCTGTTGAATTTTCTTAAGCTTCGAAAAATACGGAACAAACAGACTTCAGCCGTACTTCCAGCACCAATACTATCCCAATCTATTTTAAGAAGGTTTACCCGTTGTTCGTGCTCGCCTCGTGTTGATAAGCAATCTCGAACATCCGGAAAATTCAGAATACCATTTCGATACTGCTTCCACCTATATCGTTGTTGATTCATCGGGAGACCCAAAAATAGAAAGGGATCATCCTTTTGAGTTGACAGGTATTCGTACTCGATAGTGCAACTGTCGTCGGCAGAGCAGTTTTCCCAAGTATCGTCGGGTCCACTTTCCGCGAGCGATGCAAACCCAATACTGAGACTCGCTATTAGCGCGGTAAAAAACTTCCTAAAACATGCGGGTTTGACATGCATATTCAATCCAAGATTGAATGCCCAATAGGCTTAGATCACGCATCCTAAAGGAGACAAGAGCTCATGCCAGTCAGGTAAACCCTACTGGCTAGGTAGATTGGATCGCAGGTCAGAGTTAGGCGTGAAACAATGCCAAAAAGCATTCAAAATTCTTCAAACATCCAACTCCTCCACAAACCGCGCGTTCTCCTGAATGTACTGGAACCGCAGTTCGGGCTTCTTACCCATCAGACGCTCGACCAGATCGCCGGTTTCGCCGGGTTCGTCCTCATCTATCGTGACGCGGATCAGTTTGCGCGAGGCCGGGTCCATTGTGGTCTCTTTCAGGTCTTTGGCGTCCATTTCGCCCAGACCTTTGAAACGTGAGACGTCGATCTTGCCCTTGCCACCCAGACCTTTTTCCAGCCATTCGTCCCGCTCGGCCTCGTCCAGACAGTAGACGCGTTTGGCGCCCTGAGTCAGGCGATACAGAGGCGGGCAGGCCAGATACAGGTGGCCCGCGTCGATCATCGGCCGCATCTGGGTAAAGAAGAACGTCATCAGCAGCGAGGCGATATGTGCGCCGTCTACATCCGCGTCGGTCATGATGATGATCTTGTCATAGCGCAGGTCGTCGACGTTGAACTTGGTGCCAAGGCCCACACCCAGCGCTTGGGTCAGGTCGTTGATCTCGGCATTGGTGCCCAGCTTGGAACTGGCCGCGCCCAGCACGTTCAGGATCTTGCCACGCAGGGGCAGCAGGGCCTGTGTTTTGCGGTCGCGCCCCATTTTCGCGGACCCACCGGCCGAGTCGCCCTCGACGATGAATAACTCTGTCCCGTCGCGTGTTGAACTAGAGCAGTCCACCAGCTTGCCGGGAAGACGAAGTTTTTTAGTGGCGGATTTGCGTTGTGTCTCTTTCTCGGCCCGTCGGCGCAGACGTTCCTCGGCTCGGAGTATCACAAAGTCGAGAATAGCGCCGGCGGATTTCGTGTCCGCGGCCAGCCAGTTATCGAAATGGTCGCGGACCGAATTCTCGACCAGCCGTTGGGCCTCGACCGTGGCAAGGCGGTCTTTGGTCTGGCCCACGAACTCGGGCTCGCGGATAAAGCACGACACCAGCGCGCAACCGCCGGTGATCAGGTCATCGCGGGTGATCTGCGCGGCTTTCTTGTTGTTGATCAGCTCGCCATAGGCCTTGATCCCCTTGAGAATCGCAGCCCAGAACCCCGCGACATGGGTGCCGCCTTCGGGGGTGGGGACGGTGTTACAGTAGGATTGGATGAACCCATCGCGCGACGGTGTCCAGTTGATCGCCCATTCGACCTTGCCGGGTGTTCCAAATTTCTCGTTGAAGTCCACGGTGCCCGCGAAAGGCTGCTCGGCATAGGTGGACGAGCCGTTCATCGTTTCCTTCAGGTAATCCGACAGACCTCCGGGGAAATGGAACGTGGCCTCGGTCGGGGTTTCGCCGTCGTCGATGGCCGACTTCCAGCGGATTTCGACGCCCGAGAACAGGTAGGCCTTGGAGCGGATGGATTTGAACAGCCGCGCGGGTTTGAACTTGTGATGGCCAAAGATCTCGGCATCCGCGTGGAAGGTAACAGTCGTGCCGCGCCGGTTGGGGGCTGCGCCGATTTTCTCAACCGGACCCAAAGGGATCCCGCGCGAGAATCGCTGTTCAAACAGTGTCTTGTCGCGCGCGACTTGCACGACCATCGAATCCGACAGCGCATTCACGACCGAAGCACCCACGCCGTGCAGACCGCCCGAGGTCTGATAGGCCTTGCCCGAGAACTTACCGCCCGCGTGCAGGGTGCACAGAATGACCTCCAGCGCCGATTTGTCGGGGAATTTTGGGTGCGGATCAATCGGAATACCGCGCCCGTTGTCGCGCACGGTCAGGGCGTAATCTGCGTGCAGCTCAACCTCAATCCGGTTGGCGTGACCGGCGACCGCCTCGTCCATCGAGTTGTCGAGGATCTCGGCCACCATATGGTGCAGCGCCCGCTCATCCGTGCCGCCGATATACATGCCGGGGCGTTTGCGAACGGGTTCCAGACCTTCAAGCACCTCGATCGAGGAGGCGTCGTAGGTAGTGGTCGCGCTGGGCGTCAACAGATCGTCTGGCATCGGTGCTGCTCTTGTTTTTGGGTTTTACCCATTATGGCAGGTGATGTGGTCCGGGGGAAGAGGGGCGCGAGGTGTTGTGGGCGGATTGCGGTGCACAACTAAGAGCGGATCAAAGCGAAAGCCAGAGTTTTTCGTTCTTATAGCCGCCCCGGATGGTGTGGTCGGGTTGCAGAATTTGGCTAAAGTCCTCGGACCAGTCGCGGAACCTGTCATTTGACACGACGAATCCCCGATACTCGGTCGCGGCCTGTAGCACCAGCGGGTCTGCCGGTGTGCCGCTGGGGGCGACCAGAACGCGGTCTTTGGGCAGGCTCAGACGCTGGGTGAGGGCGTGGTGATCAAGATAGCGGTTCGATATCTTATAACCCACATTGGCATCAAACACGACGCCGGGCGTATATCCGGCCTGCGACAGTTTCTCGACGACATCGCGCACAGTCTCGAGGCGCGGTTCACCATCTTTCCAGTGCATGACGTTTGACCCGTCAATAACCGCCCATTTTCGCGGAGTGCGCAGGCGTTTCAGCCCGCGCCAAAGGATTATTATTGCGCTTCCGCCAGCGCAGGGGGCGGCCAGCAGTATCCAATCCAGCGCGACCGGATTCAGCAAGGCGTAGAGGGTCGCGATGGTGGAAAACAGAAAACAAGTAATCAGCAGGCGCATGTTGGTTACTGAAGTACTTTTCTTGTAAAACGGGAAAATGGGTTCCTGAATTCAATCTGCTCAGCCTTGTTATCAATACCGGTTGATTGTTCATAGGGAAATCAGCAAATCTGGCCGCAGCCCGGTGGCTGTCAGGAAAAAGGACATCGTTTCAATGAGCTGGATCAAGACCATACCGTTCAAGGACGCCTCGGGGAAGCTGAAGAAACTGTATGACCGTGTGACAGGGCCCGACAATAACGTCGACAACATCATGATGGTGCATTCCCTGCGCCCGCATTCGATGGAAGGCCACATGGCATTGTATAAGAACGTGCTGCATCATTCGGCCAATACCATCCCGAAATGGTTTCTTGAGGTTCTGGGCGTGTGGGTCAGCTCGCTGAACCGGTGCAGCTATTGCGTCGAACATCATTTTAGCGGGTTGCAGCGTCTGTTGGGCGATACGGCGCGTGGGGATGCAATCCGAGGGGCTATCGAGGCGGGCGCGCCCGAGGACGCACCGTTGGACGCAGCGCAAGTCGCGGCTATGATATATGCGCGGAAGCTGACCTTGGCACCGTCGGACATGGTTGAAGCTGATATCGCTATATTGCGCGCGGCCGGGTGGGATGACGGTGAAATCCTCGAGATCAATCAGGTCTGCGCATATTTCTCGTACGCGAACCGCACGGTCTTAGGTCTGGGCTGTTCGACGGATGGCGATATCCTCGGGCTGTCTCCGAATAATTCGGACGATCCGTCCGATTGGGGGCACCGTTAGTCCGGCATCCAGTCGCGTATGGCGCGCGCTACTGCTGCCGGGTTTTGATGATGCAGCCAGTGGTCCGTGTCGGCAATCTCGATCCGCGTCAAATCGGGGGCGACCTCTTCCAGACCAGATGTGGATTCCGGCAACAGGGCTTTGTCGTCCGGGCCCCACAACAGCAGATGCGGGCAGCGGATCATCAACCGTTCAACTGGCAAATCGGGCAGGTCGGTACGTGGTTCGCCCGGGTTTGCGACCACAAGGGGCGAGGCGCGATACCAGTTCAGCATCGCCTCCAATCGGCCATCACGCGCCCACTCGGTGCGATAAGACTGCATCCGCTCATCTGTCAGCCAGTCCAGCCCCATTCCGTACCGGAAAAACCTTTCGAGGCGTTCGAATTCGTTGGCGGAAAATCGGTCTGCGGCATAGGATGACCGCAGATCATTGATGTATTGCGAGGCCGCCGATTGTGCGCCGCCTGCCGCCATGGCGCGTTGAAATGGGATTGGGTGCACACCATTGGCGATGACTAACCGACTGACCAGTTCTGGTCGAAACATGGCCAACCCATACGCAACCGATGCGCCCCAATCATGCCCCAACACGCAGACCGGTCCACCAAGTGTTTCGATCAATGCAGCCATGTCTGAAACCAGGTGAGACAGTGCATAGTGGCTGACACCATCCGGACACCAGCTCTGGCCGTATCCCCGCTGGTCCGGAGCGACGCAGTGAAACCGATCCGAGAGGTGTGGGGCAAGATCGCTCCACGCGCCGCCATATTCGGGAAAGCCATGCAGCATCACTAGGGTCGGCAAGTCTTCGTCCCCCCAACTGCGCAGGAAAAAGCGCTGGCCGTTCAGGTCGATAAATCGGCTTTTCATGCAAGGGCTCCGTTGGATGGCGCGGGCATCGGGTGCGCAAAAGATGAGTTAACTTGACACCAATCAAAGCGCGTTTTCTCAAGCTCTGCTAGGCGTTTCCCCAACAGTGTAACAAGGAGAAACTGAATGGAAACAGCGCAGGACATCGGAAGTAAAGAAACCCCTATCAGTGTTATCCCTTCTCCAAAGCCCGAGGCAGCAGTACCCAGCCCCGAAAAAATCCGCCTTGCTTTTGAAAGCGGTAAATACCCCTATGGCCGCAAGATGGCGCGCAAGGATTATGAGGCGCAGAAGGCTTTGCTGCAGGCCGAATTGCTAAAGGTTCAGCTGTGGGCACAGGAAACGGGCCAACGTTTCGTATTGCTGTTTGAAGGCCGCGATGCTGCGGGCAAGGGCGGTACGATCAAGCGCTTCATGGAACATCTCAATCCACGCCAAGCCCGCGTGGTTGCCTTGAACAAACCCACCTGGGAAGAAAAAGGCCAGTGGTATTACCAGCGTTACGTTCAGGAATTGCCGACGGTTGGTGAAATGGTTTTCTACGACCGCTCCTGGTACAACCGGGCCGGGGTTGAGCGCGTGATGGGTTTTTGCTCGCCCAATGAATATCTTGAATTCATGAGGCAAACGCCGGATCTGGAACGTATGCTGGTTCGTTCGGGCATCCAGCTTTATAAATATTGGTTCTCGGTCACACGATCCGAACAACAACGCCGCTTTAAAAGTCGTGAAACCGACCCGCTTAAGCAATGGAAACTGTCACCCATCGACAAGGCCAGCCTGAACAAGTGGGATGACTATACCGAAGCGAAAGAGGCGATGTTCTTTTATACGGACACCGCTGACGCCCCTTGGACAATCGTGAAGTCGAATGACAAGAAACGCGCGCGGCTGAACTGTATGCGCCATTTCCTGTCGACGTTGGATTACCCGGATAAGAACGAAGACGTCGTGCGCGAACCCGATCCACTGATCGTGGGGCAAGCGCATCATGTGATCCACAGATCCGAGCATATTCTGGGAAATGCGTTGCATCCTGACGCGCGCTAGGTGGTCTTGCCTTAGGTGATCGCCCGCGATCATCCTTATGTCTCAATATGAAATTTCACTGTTCTGGTCTTGTCCCGGCCTTTTGCCGGGAATAAGGCTGGGGCAATGAACAAGGTGATGACATATCGCGGCCATTTCCGGGCCATTGCTGTGCTGGGGCTGCCATTGATTGGCGGTCACCTGGCGCAATTCGCCATCGGTCTGACCGACACCATAATGTTGGGATGGTACGGTGTTGAGGCGCTGGCAGCCGTGACGCTGGCGAGCAGCTACTACTTTGTGTTGTTCCTGTTTGGCGCGGGGTTTGGCTGGGCGGTCATGCCAATGGTGGCTACCGCAGCGGCCGAAGGGAATGAAACCAGCATTCGCCGGTCCACTCGTATGGGGCTTTGGCTGTCACTGATCTATGCCACGCTGGTTTTGCCATTGTTGTGGTGGTCCTATCCCATTCTGATCGCGCTAAAGCAGGAGCCGCAAGTCGCCGAGACTGCGGCTCAGTATCTGCGAGTTGCGGGGTGGGGGTTGTTCCCGGCCTTGCTGGTGATGGTGCTCAAGTCATACCTCGCGGCTTTGGAACGCACTCAGATCGTTTTGTGGATCACCGTGACAGCGGCTGTTGTCAATGGCGTGACCAACTATGCTTTGATCTTTGGAAACTGGGGCGCGCCTGAACTTGGAGTAATAGGTGCGGCTATCGCATCGGTTGTGACGCAGATTGTTTCGCTGGTTTTTGTCGTCATATACGCCGTGCGCGTTCTGCCTGAACACAGCCTGTTCCAACGATTTTGGCGCCCGGACTGGGAGATGTTCCAAAGCGTGCTGCGCTTAGGGGTGCCGATCGGTTTGACCACACTGGCCGAGGTGACGCTGTTTGCGACGTCGGCCGTCATGATGGGATGGTTGGGGCAGGTTCCCCTGGCGGCCCACGGAATTGCGCTGAACTTGGCGTCGGCGACATTCATGGTGCATCTGGGCTTGTCGAACGCGGCTACGATCCGTGCTGGCAACGCATTGGGTCGAAAGGACCGCGCCCATCTTGAGAAAGGGGCAATCGCCGTCACAGGTATGTCCCTTGTGATGTCGGTGTTGACCGTCATCCTGTTCCTGACTTGCGCCGAGCCGCTCATTTCACTGTTTATGGAGGCTGATGATCCGCAGCGCCCTCAGATTCTGGCCATTGGCACCGTCTTGCTGGCGATGGCTGCGCTGTTCCAACTTGTTGATGGGGCGCAAGTGATCGCGTTGGGGCTTCTGCGTGGGTTGCAGGACGCCAAGGTCCCGATGGTAATGGCCGCGCTTAGCTATTGGGTGGTTGGGATTCCGGCGTCCTATTACTTTGGCTTCATCCGGGGAATGGACGGGGTAGGCGTCTGGCTTGGTCTTGTTCTGGGGCTGGCCTGTGCCGCCGTCTTGTTGATGGCGCGCTTTTGGCTGCGATCGGTTCGCTCGGTTCCGGTCGCTGACGTCTCACCCGCCTAGCTTTTGTTCAGACGGTCGGCTTTTTTCTTAACAAGAACCGACCGCAGATCATGCATGGCCAAAAGCAACCGGTCGGTAACATCTTCTAGTTGCTCGTTCGTGGCCTTGGATTGCGCCCATTGCGTTGTCAGGTTCAGGTAGTCGACCGCGCGGTGAATATCGTCCAGATCGCGCTGGGCCAACAAGGCTTGGCGATCCGAAATCCAACGGTTGATCTCGGCTGTGTCTGCTTCGGTCAGTGTCCGTTGACTATGTGGTTTTACCTCACCATTGCGGATGTTGATGACTGCGATCTGCTCCATATCGATCCGGCGCTGACGGTTTTCAGTGTCAATCCGGAAAACCACCGCGCCGTTTTCGCGGATGCGGAAATAGTATTCGGGCAGTTCGACAGTCATCAAAGCGTCCTTTCAGGTCAGGGATGCGCAAAACCGCTGAATGCGAGTGCAGGCTTCGGTCAAGGCAGCATCCGAGGTCGCATAGCTGACACGGAAATTTGGCGACAGCCCAAAGGCCGCACCGAAAACAACGGCAACGTCTGCCTCTTGCAGCAAGGCGGTGGCGAATGCCTCATCACTGTCGATTGGTGTCCCAGCCGGCGTTGTCTTTCCGATCAGACCAGCAATCGACGGGTACACGTAAAATGCCCCTTCAGGCGTTGGGCAGGTGATACCATCAACCTCGTTCAGCATCCGCACCACCAGATCGCGCCGCCGTTTGAACGTCTCGTTATTGGGGGCAAGGAATGCTTGGGTTCCGTTCAAAGCCTCGACCGCGGCCCATTGGCTGACCGAACAGGGGTTCGACGTCGACTGCGACTGAATTTTGCGCATCGCTGCGATCAACTCTACCGGACCCGCCGCATAACCGATGCGCCACCCGGTCATGGCATAAGCCTTGGATACGCCATTACACGTCAGCGTCCGATCATACAGTCCCGGCTCAACCTCGGCCGGGGTACAAAACTCGAACCCGTCATAGGCCAGGTGTTCATACATATCGTCCGACATGATCCACACATGCGGGTGTTTCATCAAAACGTCAGTCAGTGCCTTCAGTTCCGCCCGGCTGTATCCCGCCCCTGTCGGGTTGGACGGAGAGTTGAAGATGAACCACTTGGTGTTCGGCGTGATCGCTGCCTCAAGCTGTTCCGCCGTCAGCTTGAAACTGTTGGCCAAAGTTGTTTCGACCACGACCGGAGTGCCCCCGGCCAGCAACACCATATCCGGATAACTGACCCAGTATGGGGCAGGGATAACAACCTCATCCCCTTCGTTCATCGTCGCCATCAGGGCATTGTAGAGCGTTTGCTTGCCGCCAGTTCCCACCGAGATTTGTGCCGGTGTGTAGTCCAGCCCATGATCGCGCTTCATTTTCGCGCAAGCGGCCTGTTTCAACTCGGGGATACCATCAGGCGCGGTGTATTTGGTCTTACCTGCCGCGATCGCAGCAACGGCTGCGTCCTTGATGTTCTGAGGGGTGTCAAAATCCGGCTCCCCCGCGCTCAGGCCGATGACGTCCCGCCCCGCCGCTTTCAATTCCGCCGCTTTCGCGGTCATTGCGATCGTCGGTGATGGTTTTACGCGTGAGAGTGTCGCAGACAGGAAACTCATGGGTGCCCTCGGTTTGTATGTTCAACTTGTCTGTCATAGGGTGCGCCCGAATGACGATCAAGCGCTATGAATTCTGAGATTTGGAGACCCCGATGAACGATGAGAACGACTGGTACGGCCCGGAGTCGGCCACCTTTGGCGACCGGTTGGCAGGCGCGCGCGAAGCCGCGGGGATGACGCAATCGCAACTGGCACGCAGGCTGGGTGTCAAAAAGGCCACGATCGCCGCTTGGGAGAATGACCTTTCCGAGCCACGGGCCAACAGATTGTCGATGATGGCTGGTATGATCAATGTGTCGATCATGTGGTTGCTGACGGGCGAGGGCGAGGGCATGGATGCCCCGTTCGAGGCCGAGGAAGATGCCCCAGAACTGTCCGAAATCGTAGCCGAGCTGCGGTCAATCCGTGGTGAGATGCGCGCCAGTGCCGAGCGTGCCGCCAAGCTGGAAAAACGGGTCCGCCTCATGTTGGAGCAGGTGCAGTGACTGAACCGCGAGACGTCCGGATAAAACGGCTAAAGATGCGATCCATGCGGCGCGGGATCAAAGAGATGGATTTGATCCTGTCGGCCTATGCCGAGCGCAACCTTGAGGCTATGACTGATGCCGATCTGGATCAGTATGACGCCCTTCTGCACGAGAACGATCAGGATCTCTATCAGTGGGTTACAGGGCAGTCAGCACCGCCCGAACAACACCGGGAACTTCTTTCTGATATCGCGCAAACATTTCAAAAATAAAGAAAATCCAGCTTAACTGATTTTTCGGTTTTTCGTTTCATTCTGCCTGAAACAGCGCGATTGAATCGGAGGATCGGATGAGTATGGAAATGCAGGTCTCCGCGCCGGAAACCAAGGGTTTCATGACCAGCTACCTGGAATCTCTTGCTCTTGTTGAGCGGTTGCACCGTTTGTTGCTGGACGTGATCAAGGATGAGTTCGAGCGCGTTGGCGTGCTTGAGATCAACGCGGTGCAGGCCTTGCTTTTGTTCAACATCGGCGACCACGAAGTCACGGCGGGTGAGCTTAAAAGCAGAGGCTACTATCAGGGAAGTAACGTGAGTTACAATCTCAAGAAGCTGGTAGAGATGGGGTATATGCATCACCAACGCTGTGAGATTGACAGACGTTCGGTGCGGGTGCGGTTGACGCCACAAGGGCGTGAAATTCGCGACATCGTTTCCGACCTGTTCGCACGACATGCCGAAGGTTTGCAATCGCGTGGCGTACTGGGGTTAGAGGGGATCGACGAGATAACAACGTCTTTGCGTCGTGTTGAACGATACTGGACCGATCAGATCCGCTATATCTATTGATCAGGCTTGGTAAGCTGGCCCGCATCGGACAGGGTCAGGCTTTCCAATTCACGAAGTAATTTGCGGGTCATGGCTTCCTCGTAGGCTTCAAACCCCAAAGCAACTTCGACAAATGCATCTGGCCCCAGAATAACCCATGCCGAATAATAGGCTGACAGGTCGCCAACCTGCACATATCGCTGGTCGCCATAGCTTGAGTCATCGGCTCCGATGACCAAGCCGTTAATCGTGATCCCAGAGGAGAGGAGGGCGCGTTTCACCTCACGCGGGTTCGGGCCGATATTGTGTTTGCCGTCTCCGGACAGGTCCAATGTGCGTTTCCAACATGTCGATTGCTGCGCCAGAAGTTCGGCCCCAAACATCATGGCCGAGCCGACAGCAGTTCCTTGCGGGGCCGAGCTGCGCTTTACAGCCTTTAGTGAGGCACCAATTGCCTCCAGATCGCTCTGGGTGCGAATTTCGGTCCAGTCGACCAGCATGCGCTGATGGCTGGACTCGCTCCATTCAAATACAGCCAATCTGACCGGTGCGCCGCTATCAGAGAGGATCAGCTGTTCGATTTCAGGCTGACGCAGAGCAGAAGCCAGCCCATCAAGCTGCAGGCGATATTCGGCGCTGTCGACGGAACCTGAGACGTCCAATCCAAGAGCTAGTGCTTGCCTGCAATCTGACAGGGCCGGCCCCGCCGTCAGGAAGAATATCGCGGCCAGCGTGCGGATCATCTGATTTCCGGTTCGGTCAGCGCACCGATTTGGAGCCCTTGCAGTTCGCGTTCCAACTTTTTCCGCATTGCACGTTCAAAATCTTCGAAACCTTGGGCGATTTCCAGGAAGGCACCGGGTCCGTGTAGAACGTTGTTTTCAAAGAAGGGTATAAGGAACAGCTCACCTTCGAAATCGGCGGCATTGATGACCAGCCCGTTCACGACCGTGTTGTCAAAAGGAAAGTGGCGATAAGCCGACTCCGGCCCGTACCCGTCATTGTTCGAGCCGTCTGCTGACAGATCAATCGTTTGGAACAGGCAGGGCGGGGCCTGTTGCATCAGCTGTGCGCCAAAGGCCAGTGCATATCCCATTGCGGTCGCCGATACGCTGTCGGACCGAACGGATTTCTGAACCGTACTTGCAGCTGCCAAAAGGTCTGCGCGCGTGCGGATCATGGTCCAATTCAGAATGACGTTCTGTGTGGTCCGCCCACTCCACTCATATACGGCCAGTGCGACTGGCATGGGCGAGGAAAAGAACGCCTCAGTTACCTCGGGCGCGATCAGGGCTGCTGCCAGGCCCTGACGTTGCAACGTGTCTTCGGTGGCATCCACGGATGTCGAGATATCCATGGCCAGCGCCAGCGCAAGACGGCAAGTCTCGGCCTTTAGGGGGCTGGCCAGAGCGGCCAAGCCCAGTGTTGCAAGCCAACGGATCACCAGTGACCGGTGCTTTCCATACTGGTCCAGGGTTCGGCTGGCTCCAAAGCCTCACCGTCTTGCAACAATTCGACCGAAATGTTGTCGGGAGACCTGACAAAAGCCATCCGTCCGTCACGCGGGGGGCGATTGATTACAACGCCATTGTCCTGCAGCTTTTGGCACATTTCGTAGATGTTATCGACACTGTAAGCCAGGTGGCCAAAATGGCGGCTATCGCTGGGCAGTTCATCATCCCCGTCCCAGTTGAATGTCAGCTCGATCGGGCAGTCTTCCTGCCCCGGAGGAGCCATGAAGATCAGCGAAAACCGGCCCTGTTCACTATCATACCGGCGCGTTTCCTTCAGGCCGAGTAACTCATAAAACGCCATGGATTTCTCCAGGTCCTTCACGCGGACCATGGTGTGGAGGTATTTCAGCCCCATTTGCGCTTTCCTTTCTATTCAGGTGGTCCACAGCACCTTAGCGCGCAAGCCAATCAAGTCGAGAGGCCGAGGGGACACATTTTGCAATTCCTGAAAATGGGTGCACATATCGCGGTTCCTGTCCGGTAATTCGCGAGATATAGTAGGCGGCGACTCATTGCTGGAAAGGAAATTTCATGCCGCTGTCCTCTGACCAACTGGCCGAGATCGAAGCGCAAAGGGCGCAATCGCATCCAACACGCCGCGTTGTGGCTGCGGGTATGGAAGAACATTTGTACACGGTGCATCAGGTGTTGGACCACGGTTTCGTGCGGGTCATTGATTACATGGGGGATGACGCGGCGATTTGTCAGGCGGCGCGTGTTTCCTATGGCAAAGGCACAAAGTCAGTTCAAAACGACGAAGGCTTGATCCGCTACCTGATGCGGCACTGGCACTCGACCCCGTTCGAGATGTGCGAGATCAAGTTGCACGTCAAACTGCCCGTTTTCGTGGCCCGCCAATGGATCAGGCACCGGACAGCGAACGTAAACGAATATTCGGCCCGCTATTCGATTTTGGACCGTGAGTTCTATATTCCCGCACCAGACCATGTCGCCGCACAGTCCGAGGTGAATAACCAGGGCCGGGGCGACGCCTTGCAGGGCGAAGAAGCCGCACGTGTTCTTCAGATGCTAAAGGCTGATAGCGCGCGTTGTTACGACAATTACGAAGCGATGATCAGTCAGGACGGTCAGCAGGGTCTGGCGCGCGAATTGGCGCGTATGAACTTGCCCGCGAATATCTACACGCAGTGGTATTGGAAGGTCGACCTGCACAACCTCTTTCATTTCCTGCGTTTGCGCGCTGACCCACACGCCCAATACGAAATTCGGGTTTATGCCGACACCATGTGCAAGATCGTCGCCGACTGGGTGCCCTTCGCCTACAAAGCGTTCGAAGACTATCGGTTGGGCGCTGTGAACCTGTCTGCGCAGATGGTCGATAGCCTGCGCAGAATGTTGGCCGGAGAAACCGTAACACAGGAAAACTCTGGAATGACCGCGCGCGAATGGAGGGAGTTCGAAGCCGTCATTCGCGAGGGCTGATCGCGCATATCATTTGTCTATACATTTTGTCATGAAGCTGTTACATTGGTTTCATGACGATTTTTTCCTCTATCCGATACGCATGCATTGCGTCGCTGCTTTGCTCTCCGGCTTTTGCAAAATCTCCGATTGCCGAAGTGCTTTGCGAGCCGACGTCGCACATGCATGACAAGCTAGAACGGCAGTTTGGGTCGCAACGCACGGCGACAGGGGTGAGAAGCCCCGAGCAGGTTATGGAGATCTGGACCAGCCAAAAAGGCGACTGGACGATGGTGGTAACCTATTCCACCGGAACATCCTGCATCGTTGCGATGGGCGAACACTGGCAGGCTCATGCAGGTGAAAAACCTGCGCGAGGGTAAAGCAAGCTAAAAATCCAAATTGGTCAACGGCCGGTAATTGGCCGTTGTCCTGTTCTGCTTGTTCCGCTGGGAGGGTGTATTACAACGGCTTCAAATCGGCTGCCATCTGGCGACCGTCGCGTCCGTCTTGCAATTCATATTGGACTTTTTGGTTGTCTGCGAGCCCGGTCAGACCAGACCGCTCGACGGCCGAGATATGAACAAATACGTCCTTGCCACCTTCGTCGGGGGCAATAAACCCATAGCCTTTAGTGGTATTAAACCATTTCACGGTGCCAGTTGGCATTTCCCGTGTCTCCTTCTACTTACACGTTGTCCCACAAAATTGGTGGGGGTAGTGATTGACGCCACCGCGACCCATCACCGCCTCGCCCACACGCCACGGCCCGGATTGCGTATTTCGTCTTTTTCAACATTGCACGGTGAAGTAAAAAATCAAGAATTACCGGAACACGTTGGCGATATTGCCCAAAATTAACACAAATGCAGGAGAAGCCCCCAAATGCGGCTTTATGGTTTGAAAACATGCGATACGTGTCGCAAAGCCCTGAAATCATTGCCAGAAGCAGAGTTCGTGGATGTTCGATCCCAAGGTGTTCCGGAATCCGTGCTGGAAGACGCCTTTTCACGCTTCGGCGAGGGTTTGCTCAATACGCGTTCAACAACCTGGCGCGGATTAGATGAGCAGCAGCGTTCAACCCCACCGTTAGAATTGCTGAAAGAACATCCGACGCTGATGAAACGCCCCTTGATCGTGTCTGATAGCGGTATGTTCATTGGTTGGACGGCAGAAACCAAGACCGCACTTGGCGTTTCCTGATTGGGTACTTATCTGCTCTGACGCAGGTAAGAGGATAACATATGCGTAACGCAGCGATGATTTTGGGCGTCATTGCCGGTTTGATCGGCATGATGGTTGGCTTTGTGGGATATGGGTATGTCGAACTTATCGACCGTTTCGGCGAGATTGACGGGATCGCTGAGCAGGTCGACAACGCCCAATTGATAAAGGTCGCGTCCATCGTCGCCCCGCTATTGGCTTTGGTCGGTGGCGCAATGGCCCATGCGCGGGCGTTGGTCGGGGGGCTGCTTTTACTTATTTCGTCTGTGGGCATGTATTACGCGTTTGGCTTTAACGCGTTTACCATGTTCCCCGTGGCCTTCGCCGGAGTGGCGGGCCTCCTTGGGCTGGCCGCGGGTAAACCGGACGAGCCCAAGGCGCATTTCTAAATCACTTCAGGCGTAGGATGCGATCGATCGAGATCGGGCCTGCGCCGTTGATGATGATGACCAAAAACAGGAACGTCCACATCACGCGCTGATCCATCAGAGTGATTGCGTTGTCGAAAAGGCCACCCAGTTGGACGCCGTGTCCGGCAACGTCGACAATGGTCTGGACCCAAACAAACCCGATCATGGCCAGTGCCGCCACACGGGTCAGCAGGCCGACCAGCAACAACGCGGGCAGAACGAATTCAGCAACTGTGCCGAAAAAGATCACGATCCGCTGGAAAAACGTCATCTGAGTGACGTCATACAGTACCGCCTCGGCAGCCTTAGGGAAAATCTGACCAAAGGCGCCGGCAGAGGCCGAGAAGATCGAGCCGTCAATCTTCAATGTGGCCGAGTTCCAGTAATACACAAGCAATACAGCAACAAAAACAAGCCGTGCCAGGGTCGGTGTCAGCCAGTTGGCTGAACTGTCGAGCCGTCCCAAGACGTTATTATGAAGAGTGATAAGGGCAGTCATTGTGCCAGCCTTTCGATAGTCACAGAAGTAATAGCGCCGCCTTGAAGCAGCAGCGCAAGGGTAGCCCCAAGATCAAAATCAGGGGTGGTTGCTGCAGTTTTTTCAAACGCCTGTCCGATCGTCTGACCGGCCTGCATATTGGCGATCCAATCCGCACCACCTAATGGCAACAAGTGCGGAGCAGGGTCATATTCCGGCCGCGTGACCAGAACGTCTTCGCTGCCAGCTTGTGGCTTGGGCGCGCCCTCGTGCGTGTTGAAACGCCAGATTGAGAAAATCGGCCATTCCGAACGCAGAATTTGCATCGCCGGGGCGAATTCCAGTTTTGCCTGCATCACGTCTTCGGGGGTAACAGCCAGCGCGTCCGCCGGGGCGGCATCGCTGTCGGCTGCATGGTATGAGGTGCGCATCGCCAGTTCCAGACGGGCAACATCCGGAAGGTAGGGCAAATGGGAAAGCTGATCCATCCCCGCTAGAAACTCCGGGAATGCCTCGCCATAGAACATCATCATGGGGCTTGTCGGAGGGTGCTTGCGCAGAAAGATACCAGACAAACCGTCCATGTTCTGCGTGCCGAGCAATTTGGTAATGACCGGAAACGCCTGATGCATGGCTTCGGTTAGCGAGACGGCCACATTGTTGCGGTAAACGCTAAAGCGACGGCCAGCCGGTTGTTCAGATGCATCCACCAACCCATCCGGAACCGCCTCGGACGGGTTCAGGAGCGCTGTGTGGAATGTCGTCTGAGAAACGGTCATGCCGGAATACGCTCAAGAGCTGTTTGTGCGCGGATCGCTTCGTCTCGCAGCACGGGCCAGTCGGGAACGTCGGTGTCCCACTCAATCAGAACCGGTTTGGGGCCGGATTTCTCCAAAGCGTAATCCAAAAGCGCCCAGACCGGGTCAACCACCTCGCGCCCGTGGCTGTCGATCAACAGAGGGTGCCCGTGGTCGTCTTCGTCTTCGTCATGCCCGCCCAAGTGGATCTCACCCACTTTGTCCAGCGGGTAAACATCAATATAGCCCTGCGGCGAGAAATCGAGGTTGGTGGCTGAGACGAACACGTTGTTGACGTCCAGCAGTAAACCACAGCCAGTACGGCGTGAAATTTCTCGTAAGAAGTCCGGCTCGGACCACGTGCTTTCCTCGAACGCCAAGTAGCTTGACGGGTTCTCAAGCAGCATTTGCCGCCCGACAACGTCCTGCACCTGATCGATATGCTCGCAAATCCGCGAAAGGGTCGCGTCAGTGTAGGGTAGGGGCAGAAGGTCATTCAGAAAGTGACTGTCATGGGTCGACCAGGCCAGATGCTCTGAAAAGCTTGCCGGGTTCAGCCAACCGACAAGATGTTTCAGACGGGCCAGATGGTCTGCGTCCAGCGGGCCTTCGCCGCCAATGGACAGGCCCACACCATGCACCGAGATCGGAAACTGTTCCGACAAGTGGCGCAGCTGGGCCAAGGGGCGGCCACCGTCGCCCATGTAATTTTCGGCATGGACTTCCAGCCATGCAACTGGATGCGCGTGCTCAAGAATCTGTTGGAAATGCTGAGGCTTATACCCGACACCCGGTGCCGCAGGCAGCCTGTTTGATCGAATAGCGTTATCCAGCATTTTAACGTCCCCCAGTCACGACAAAGAGGCGGGCGCTGTTGCCCGCCCCTTCGATTTCGAGTTGCTCAGCCTTATGCGGGCAGGTCGCGGTCCAGCGGCTCCAGCGAACCTTTGCGATCCGAACCGTCTGCGGTCTGCGGCAGTTCGATATCGGCGCATGTGCCAGCGTCGACCAGAGTCCAGGCGTTGCCCTGATAGTCAACGGTCGAGGTGCCTGCGCAGGTTGTACCTGGGCCAGCGGCGCAATCGTTTTCGCCTGCCAGCGAAACGCCATAGCATTTCTCTTTGGCTTGTGCGGATGCTGTGGTTGCCATGCCGGAAACGGCTGCTGCAACTGCGCTTGCAATAACGAGGGACTTAGCGGTGTTCGACATCTCGGTTATCCTTTTGATGACTGCGTATGTCTGTGTTTGACAATGACAAAGGTAGTCTTTCGAGGGCCGCAGTTAAATTCACGAGCCCGTGTCTCACAACCCCGTCAAAGACTGTCATGGCCCCTTGCAGGTTAACATATTGTTTTTGAAGACGAAAAAGGAAAATATTTCAATCTGGCCCCAATTTTGGGGCCAGATATCGGGCAGTTTGGTGCCGATTGTTACAGCAGATCGGGCGGAGTCGCGGCCTTGGCCAGCTCAATTGTTACAGCCTCAAGTGACTGAACCTGCGTTTGTTTCTCGCCCAGACGCCGAACACTGACCGACCGTTCATCAACCTCGCGGTGTCCGACGGCCAAGATCACGGGTACTTTACCGACCGAGTGCTCGCGGACCTTGTAGTTGATCTTTTCGTTGCGGATGTCCGCTTCGGCCCGCACACCTGCGGCTTTGAGCGTTTCGACGACCTCATTGACGTAGCCATCTGCCTCGGACGTGATCGAGGCCACGACAACCTGACGCGGGGCCAGCCAGAACGGCAGCTTGCCTGCGTGTTCTTCGATCAGGATGCCGATGAACCGTTCGAACGAACCCAGCGTCGCGCGGTGCAGCATGAAGGGGCGGTGTTTCGCGCCATCTGCGCCGATGAAGCTGGCATCCAGACGCTCGGGCAGGTTGGGGTCAACCTGCAGCGTGCCGCATTGCCATGTCCGGCCGATGGCGTCAGTCAGGGTGAATTCCAGCTTAGGTCCGTAGAACGCGCCTTCGCCTTCGAGGATTTCGTATTCGTACCCAGCGGCCTTACAGGCATCGCCAAGGGCCTTTTCCACCAGATCCCAGCTTTCATCCGACCCGATGCGCTTTTCCGGGCGGGTGGACAGTTTGATCGTCCAGTCGTGGAAGCCCAGATCGGCATAGACCTTCGACAAGAAGGCAATGAATTTCGCGGTCTCGGATTCAATCTGATCCTCGGCGCAGAAGATATGTCCGTCATCCTGAGTGAAGCCACGCACCCGCATTATCCCATGCAAAGCGCCCGAGGGTTCATAGCGCGCGCAGGAGCCGAACTCGGCCATGCGTAGGGGCAAGTCGCGATAGGATTTCAGGCCCTGATTGAACACCTGCACGTGACAGGGGCAGTTCATCGGTTTCAGCGCATTGATCGCCTTTTCGCGGGCGTGTTCTTCGTCCACTTCGACGATGAACATGTTTTCCTGGTACTTGTCCCAGTGGCCCGAGGCTTCCCACAGTTTGCGGTCGACAACCTGAGGCGTGTTGACCTCGACATAGCCGTCGCGCTCCTGCATCCGACGCATGTAGTCCTGCAGGGTGGTGTAGATTTTCCAGCCGTTCGGGTGCCAGAAAATCTGGCCGGGGGCCTCTTCCTGCATATGGAACAGGTTCATCTCGCGGCCCAGCTTGCGGTGGTCGCGCTTGGCAGCCTCTTCCAGCATATGCAGGTGGGCTTTGAGCTTTTCCTTGCCGGTGAAGGCCACGCCATAGATGCGCTGCAACATCGCGCGGTTGCTGTCGCCGCGCCAATAGGCACCGGCGATGGACATCAGCTTGAACGCATCGCCGGGCAGTTGGCCGGTGTGTTGCAGGTGCGGGCCTCGGCAAAGATCCTGCCAGTGGCCGTGCCAATACATGCGCAGCGGCTCATCGCCTGGAATGGCTTCGATCAGCTCGACCTTATAGGGCTCGTTATTGGCCTTGTAGAACTCGATCGCGCGGTCGCGGTCCCAGACTTCGGTTGTGACGGGGTCACGCTTGTTGATAATCTCTTTCATCTTTTTTTCGATGAGGCCGAGATCTTCGGGCGTGAATGGCTCTTCGCGGTCAAAGTCATAGTACCAGCCGTTGTCGATCACGGGGCCGATGGTGACTTTGGTCGCGGGCCAGATTTCCTGCACGGCGCGGGCCATGACATGCGCCAGATCGTGGCGGATCAGCTCATTGGCCTGCTCTTCGTCCTTCATGGTGTGGATGGCAATTTGCGCGTCGGCTTCGATGGGCCATTGCAGGTCCCAGTGTTGGCCATCGACAGTCGCCGAGATGGCTTTTTTGGCCAGCGAGGTGGAAATATCAGCAGCGACCTGAGCGGGCGTTACGCCTGCGTCATAGGAACGTGCATTGCCATCGGGAAAGGTGAGAGAGACGGATTTTGAATCCAGGGCCATGTTGGCTCTCCTCGTCGGTTTGGCGCCCACTGAACGCCCGGTTGCGGGTTATTTGCGTTCGGCTGATTTGGCAGGTGGGGGGGATTGTGTCAAGTGCGGGAGCGAGGGGCCAGCCCCTCGCGCACCCCGGGATATTTTTAGCCAGATGAAGGGCGGATCGAGGAATTGCACTTGGGGGTGCGGCGTGCATGATGCTGGGAAAGCAAAGAGGGTTTTATGGCAGCGACTGAATTTTTGGAGACGGTCCAGGGGCGGCGGTTAGCGTATCACAAATCCGAGGGTGCAGGGCCGACCATCGTTTTTCTGGGGGGGCTCAAATCGGATATGGAGGGCACCAAAGCCGTGCATCTTGAGGCGTGGGCGCAGGCACAAGGGCGTGCTTTCTTGCGGTTTGACTATTCCGGTCATGGCGAAAGCTCGGGTAGCTTTGAGGATGGGTGTATTGGAGACTGGCATGAGGATACGGTGGCTGCTGTATCGCAATTGACCGATGGGCCGCTGGTCGTCGTGGGCTCGTCGATGGGGGGGTGGCAGGCACTGCTGCTGGCCAAGGTTATGCCGGAACGCATTGAGGGTATGGTTACGATTGCTGCAGCGCCGGATTTCACCGAGGATGGTTATTGGGCTTCCTTCTCGGACGCCCAGAAAAACGCGCTTGAAACGATTGGGTATTTAGAACTGCCGTCAGACTACATGGAGCCATACATCATCACAAAGAGGATGATCGAAGATGGTCGCCAAAGGCTTGTCTTGCGGGGTGAGTTGAACGTGCCTTTCCCGGTGCGGTTTTTGCAGGGAACTGCTGATACGGCTGTATCTACGGAAACTGCGGTACGTTTGCTGGAGCATGCCTCGGGACCGGATATGCGTCTGTTGCTGGTCAAGGATGCGGATCATCGGTTCTCTGACGGTCCGTGTCTTGGGATGATCGAGCGGGCCGTGTCAGAGGTGACGAATACCGAATGATGCGCGTCTTGGTTCGTATTCTGGCAGTCGTTTTCGTCGCGGCCGGTTTGGCCTATTGGCTGGGCCCACGGGAAGAGGTCGATCTGAACCCCAGTTTTGACCCTCGCAAATTTGGCGAAGGCGTTCAGGTTTATTTTGAAAGCACAGAGTCCGCTTATGGCGACATTTTTCCAGGCGTTGAAAAACGCGTGATCTGGCAAGACGGTTTCAAAGAGCAACGAACGCCAGTTTCCGTTTTGTATTTACACGGGTTTTCCGCATCGTCCGAGGAAATACGCCCGGTTCCTGACCTCGTTGCGGACGCTTTGGGGGCCAATCTGGTTTACACAAGACTGCAAGGTCATGGTCGTGATGCATCAGCAATGGCCGAAGGTACGGCATCGGGGTGGATGTATGACCTGGCTGAGGGACTTGCCGCCGCGCGTGCGGTCGGTGAAAAGGTCGTCATTATCTCAACCTCGACAGGCGGTACCCTCGCCGTCATGGCCGCCTTGAACGAAGACTTGGGTCAGGACGTAGCCGGGATCGTTTTCATCTCACCAAACTTCGGCGTGAATACGGTAGGCGCGTGGATACCCGGCTTACCCTGGGCACGAAGCTGGTTGCCCCTGCTGACCGGCGAAATCCGGGACGTCAGCGGGCCTGACCCGGAAAAGAACATGTACTGGTCTTCGGTCTACCCGTGGGAGGCTGTCGTGCCTATGACGCGGCTTGTCGACGTGGTCTATGCGCAAGACTTCAGCGACGCGGCTGTGCCTGCGTTGTTCTGGTTTTCCAACGACGATCAGGTCGTGCGTCCTGACTTGACCCATAAGGTTGCCGATGCTTGGGGTGCGCCAGCAACGATACGTTTGGTGACGATGGGGCCGCGTGATGACCCGGCGTCGCATGTTATTGCTGGGCGCCTCATGTCGCCCGATCAAACAGAGGCGACAGTCACTGGTATACTGGATTGGCTTGGGTCTCTGGGTATCAAATGAAAAGGATGGGCGATGCGTAAGCCGGGAAGTATGTGGAGCCTTGAAACCTTGGGTCGCGTGCGATTGTCCCGGTATTTCTTCATGCGCGATTTCCTGTATTCTGAAATCGGGAACTATCACCAGATCCAAAACCTTCCGGAAAACCCAGACCTCGCCATCGAAACAGGACGCGCCCTTTGCCAGACCTTGTTGGACCCACTGGAAGAAACCTTTGGCCGGATCGCTGTTCGGTCAGGATATCGCGCGCCGTCTCTGAACCAATTTGGCAACGAAAACCGGCTGAATTGCGCGCGAAATGACAACCCGATGGAATGCCATATCTGGGATAGGGCAGACGGGGATGCGCGAATTGCCGGGGCTTCGATCGTGATCCCCTGGTTTGCCGATCAGTATGAGGCCGGGCGGGATTGGCGTGATCTTGCGTGGTGGATGCACGATCATCTGGACTATTCGGAAATCTGGTTTTTCCCGAAACTATGTGCGTTCAACCTTGTCTGGCGACCAAAACCGCATCGCCGCATTGACAGCTACATTGCCCCGCGCGGGTGTCTGTTGCGACCGGGGGACCAGCCCCAAGAGGATATCGAAACGCGGCAACGCAGATACGCGGATTTTCCGACCTTTCGCGGCATACGTTACCCTTGAAGTTTCACTTGCTCACCTGTCCAAAACCTCTCATCTTGCGGGAAATGAAGCACAAAGTGGTCGAATTTAAGGAGGCCCTGCGTGATTGAACCGTTGGTGTTTTTGCCCGGATTTATGTGCGACGCACGGCTGTTTGGGGCCCAGATTTTACACTTGTCCGATCGGCGCGCGGTTACAGTAGCACCGATATCCGGTGGAGAGCGCATTGAAGAAATTGCATCCGCATTGCTGGATCAATTGCCTCATCGATTTGCACTGGCAGGGTTCAGCATGGGCGGGGTCGTTGCGCTCGAACTGGTGCGCCGCGCGTCTGATCGCGTGTCACGTTTGTGCCTGATGTCGACCGATGCGCAAGCCGACACTCCGCAGATTGCAGCGGACCGCGAAGAACTTATCGTCGGTGCGAAATCGGGCCGTCTGGAAGAGGTTATGCACAAGATCATTGGAACCGAGACGTTGGCTCCGGGGCCAGCCCGCGTGCCCGTGATGAATGAAGTTATGGAAATGGCGTTGGGGCAGGGGCCTGATGTGTTCGAGCGGCAGATGCGCGCCTTGCAAAGGCGACCGGACCAGCAGCCCGCGCTAAGGCATATCAACGTGCCAACTTTGGTTTTGTGCGGTGCGCATGATCAGCTAACGCCCGTGAGAAAACACGCGTTCATGGCGGATATGATCCCGAATGCTGAACTCAAGGTGATTGAGGACGCGGGCCACCTGCCGCCGCTGGAAACTCCGGGCGCTGTAAGTGAGGCGCTTGAGGAATGGCTCAATATTCAGGTTAGATTGCCTTACCTATAAAGAGCAGAACGTTCTTCCTTGCTCAGGATCAGGGGCTCGCAAACCGGTTCGATTGTCCCCGGTTTGAAAAACGGCGTGTTTTTCCAGCTGCCTGAGATGCGGGATTTCAACACGCGCGATAGCATCCCGTAGATCGCAGGGCCGAGTTTTTCGTGCACTTGCTTGCCACCGGGCTTTGGAACAAAGCCGCGAGTTGTGACGGGGCCCAATACCTTCGGGTCGGACATGCGGTCGACAATGAAACCAGCGAATGGGAACTTTGGGGTGCGCGATGTCGTCGCCAATGGCGCGTTGCAGCATCTGGCGTACCACCGCAACATGCCGCGTTGACTAAGCTGCATAACGGCAAGCTGTTCTGCGCCAGCGTCAATTCTGACCTCTTCCGGCAGCATCTGGAGGACTTCAACGGGTCCGGGTGCGGGGTCAGGTTGACCGAAGTAGAGCTGGGCCGCGCGGCAGTCGTTGCAAAAGCATACGACATGCGTGCCCGACCTGACGCCTGAATGGGTAAGCCGCCCACGCATCGTTCCGCAAGTGCAGGAAAAGGCGCTATCCGTCGCCTCGCCCATGCTCATTAAGGTTAAGCAACCTTGTTTTTGTTCGCGGCGCGTCGACGTGGTTTGCGGGAATTGGCGTTCATAAAGTCGATGACCAGCGGGCGGATATTGTCGCGCCAGCTGCGGCCTGCGAAAATGCCGTAATGGCCTGCGCCGGGTTCAACATGGCTGGCCTTTTTCGCTTCCGGCAAACCGGTGCAGAGGTCCAGCGCAGCGATACACTGGCCGGGCGCGGAAATGTCGTCGTTGGCACCCTCGACCGTTTTGACAGCGACATCGGTAATCTTGCCGATATCCACTTTATGGCCGGCAACAACAAATTCGTTGCGGGCAATTTCACGGTTTTTAAAGATCCGCTCGACGGTGGACAGATAGAACTCGGCTGTCATGTCCATCACGGCCAGATATTCGTCGTAGAAGCGATTGTGCGCGTCATGGTCTGAAGCCTCACCTCGCATGACCCGCTGGATCTGATCGGTGAAGGCCTTTGTGTGACGCTCGGCGTTCATGGACATGAACGAGGCCAATTGCAGCAGGCCGGGATAAACCATGCGGCCCACGCCTTTGTACTTGAAGCCCACGCGCTGAATCATGGTCTCTTCGAGTTGGCCCATCGTGACGCGGCGCCCAAAATCAGTGACATCCGTCGGGGTGGCGTCAGGGTCGACCGGGCCGCCGATCAGGGTCAGCGTGCTGGGCTGGGCCTTCGGCTCGACCTCTGCCAGATAGGCTGTTGCCGCCAGCGTCAGTGGGGCTGGTTGGCAAACGGCCACGACGTGCGTTTCCGGGCCGAGTTCCTTCATGAAATCGACAAGGTAAAGTGTATAGTCCTCGACATCGAACTTACCTTCCGACACGGGGATGTCGCGCGCGTTATGCCAGTCTGTGATGTAGACTTCGCAATTGACCAGCAGGCTTTTGACCGTGGACCGCAGCAGCGTGGAATAGTGACCGGACATAGGGGCCACGATCAATACCTTGCGCGCTTGTTCGGCGCGGCCGTTCACACGGAAATGGACCAGATCGCCAAACGGGCGTTCGAGAACAGGAACGATATCGACCAGATGGTCCTTACCATCCTCGCAGGTAAATGTCCGGATGCCCCAATCAGGCTTTACGATCATGCGCTGGAACGTCCGCTCGGTCACTTCGCCCCAAGCGGCCATCATGCTGAACGCGGGGTTTGGGACCATCGCAAAAATCGGGTAGGATGCCATCGAACTGGCTGTCGCACCCATCCATTGATTGGTGTTGCGCACGGTTTCCATCAGATCGTACGTCATCATGTATCGCATTGGATGGGCCTCCTGGATGTCAGCCTGATAGTTCGGACCATTCGTCGCTTTGCCCATAGGGTTCCGCGGCGTTATTCTGCATAGCAGCGAGACTAAGTGGGAATTGTTAAAATGACAACTACGGACGGCGATACGCCTCAGGTGACCGAAGAAAACCTTGAAAAGCTTAAGGAAAATCTGGGTAAAGTTGAAGAGCTGTCTCGACGTCTGATGGAAGTCATGGCGGGAAAGAAACCGCATACGCCTGCTTTGGACGGTCCGAATCAAGATCTTTTCGCACGAGCGGCAACGGCCTATTGGGCCGAGGCTTGGCAGAATCCGGCCAAGCTGCTTGAGCAGCAAGTAGAGTATTGGGGCAAGTCCGTTCTAAACTTTGCCGAAGCACAAAAGGCGCTCGCTCAAGGTGGGGAATCGGTGCCGGATAGCCTGGTGCATGACAAGCGGTTCACCAACCCGATGTGGGAGACCAACCCCTATTTCCGTCTTATTCGCCAACAATATCAGACAAACGCCGATGCGCTGGCACAGGCGGTTGAATCGGTCGAAGACCTTGAAGCCAAGGACAAGCAACGCCTTCAGTACTTCTCACAGCAGATTATTGACATGATGGCGCCGACCAACTTTCTGGCAACCAACCCCGACGCATTGGAAAAGGCGCTCGAGACCGAGGGTCAGTCGCTGATACAAGGGCTTGAGAACCTCGTATCCGACCTGGAAGCAAATAATGGCGAGCTGGTTGTAAAACTGGCTGATGACAGTGCATTTGAAGTTGGCGGGAATATTGCCACATCGCCGGGTGATGTGGTGTTCCGGAACCGTATGATGGAACTGATCCAGTATAAGCCGGCCACTGAAACGGTACATGAAACGCCGATCGTTTTGTTCCCACCTTGGATCAACAAGTTCTACATCCTCGATCTGAAAGCCCAGAACAGCATGATCAAATGGATCACCGAACAGGGGTATACCCTATTCGTGGTCAGTTGGGTTAACCCGGATGCGTCCTATGCGGATGTCGGAATGGCCGATTATATCGAGGACGGCTTTCTGGCGGCGATCGAAGAGGCCAAGAAGATCTGCAAGGTCAAGCAAGTGAATGCCGTCGGCTATTGCATCGCGGGAACGACCCTGCACCTGACTCTTTCGCTGTTGAAGCAGCGTGGGGACAAATCCGTCAAATCCGCAACCTTCTTTACAACCCTGACCGATTTTGGCGAGCAGGGAGAGTTCACGCCGTTCCTGCAGAACCATTTTGTAGACGGTATTGAGGACCACGTGGCGAAAGAGGGCGTATTGAATGCCTGGATACTGGGTCGCACAATGTCCTTCCTTAGATCGCGCGATTTGGTCTATTCGCCCGCCATACGCAACTACATGATGGGCGAGACACCTCCGGCCTTTGATCTATTGTTCTGGAATGGGGACGGATCAAACCTGCCGGGCAAGATGGCCGTCGAGTATTTGCGAGGGCTGTGCCAGTCGAATGACTTTGTCGGTGAAGGTTTCGACCTCATGGGGCACAAGCTGCATATCCGCGACGTGGACATCCCGCTTATGTCTATCACCTGCGAAACGGATCACATCGCTACGTGGAAAGACTGCTACCGCGGCTTTCAGCAGACGGGGTCGCGCTCCAAGACCTTTGTGGTGTCCGAGTCCGGGCATATCGCAGGGATTGTGAATCCACCCAGTAAGAAAAAATACGGACACTATACCAACCCCGACATCAAGGCCGATGCGGACACTTGGTTGAAAGAGGCTGACTTCCACGAAGGATCGTGGTGGCCGATGTGGGAAGCCTGGTTGAAAAAGCGGTCCGGCAAGCAAGTGCCTGCGCGTGATACCGGCGATTCGGATCACCCAAGCCTTGCACCGGCGCCTGGGACCTATGTGAAGGTCAAAGCAAACCGCTGATTTCATTCTGAAACTAAAATTTTTCTGCGCTGCAGCAAGAAAAACCTTGCAATGCTGCGGCGCAGCAATCATATTATCGACATGCTGATGAAAACCGGGGTGGGCCCGGTTCGGCAAAAGGATTTAGGACAATGGCAAAGACTCAAGACTTTACCGCGACTCTGAAAGACATGATGGGTGCATTTCCCGTTGACACCACCGCTATGGAAGGCGCTTTCAAGTCGACCGCAACCCTGAACGAAAAGCTGTCGGGTGTTGCTCTGGAGGCGGCTGAAAAGTCGGCTGAGCTCTCCAACAAATGGACCAAAGACACTCTGGCCAAACTGGCTGAAATGTCGAAAGCAAAGGCAGAGCCTGCTGACTACGCAAAAGCTGCGACCGATTTCGCAAGCGCGTCGGCTGAAGTTGCTGCAGAGAACATGGCTGCTTTCGCTGAAATCGCGAAAAAAGTTCAGTCCGAAACCGTTGAGCTGCTGATGGCTGCCGGTAAGGACGCTGCAGAAGACGCAACTGCTGCTGTTAAGAAAGCTACGACCGAGGTAACTGCCGCTGCCAAGAAAGCTGCTGCTGCCAAGTAAGTTGTTAAGCCGCGAGGCGCACCCAATCCTCCCTTTAGGTGCAATCGCGTTGGGCGGGTCGAAAGACCTGCCCTTTCTTTTTGTTCTGCGCTCGCATAATCTCTGCTGCAACGCATCATTCCTTGGGGAGGATACCCGGTGTCGGAACAAGAAAAACCATTGCTGATCAAACGCTATGCCAGCCGCCGGCTGTATAACACCGAGACCAGCGACTACGTCACGCTTGAGGATATCGCTGCGTTCATCCGCGACGGTCGCGAGGTGCAGATCATCGACCTTAAAACCGGGGACGACCTGACACGGCAATACCTGCTGCAAATCATCGCCGAGCATGAAAGCCGAGGCGAGAACGTTTTGCCCGTCAACGTCCTGAACGATCTGGTGCGCAGTTACATGCTGCCTGGCGGAGGGGTGATGCCGCAATTCCTGCAAAGCTCGTTCGAGATGCTGCGCGAAAGTCAGTCCAAAATGATGGAGAATATGAACGCGATGAACCCGATGTCGCAGATGCCCGGGTTCGAGGCGATGCAGGCTCAGCAACAAGCGTTCCTGAAGGCGATGACAGGTGGATTGTCCGGTGGTTGGACGGGCGGCGATGCCGACGACGGTGCCAAACCAGAAGGCAAAGAAGATCTGGATGACATCAAGAAACAACTGGCAGAGCTGCAGCAGAAGTTATCGAAACTGAACTGAGTATCCAGCACAAAACGCAAAAGGGCCCGCCAGTAAAAGCGGGCCCATTTGCGTTGTTTCTATCTGCTTAGGTGCCGAATGCGACGACGGGTGCTGTCACCTCACCGACCGAGGCCAGTATGATATCGGCGATCACATCCAATTCCGCGCGTGTCAGACGAACCGGAAGCCGGACGTCACAAGCTTTCATCAGCATGTCTTGCGTCTGCGGCAGATCAAACTGTTCAGGCAGGAACTGCCAGTTCCAGAACGCACGGGCATTGTCCTGGCTCAGACCAAAGACCTGAACCTTTACGCCGCGCGCCTCGGAAGCCGCAGCAAAGGCGCGAATGTCTTCGTCGCTGAGGCCAACAAGGTTGAACTGAATCGAATCTGGTGCACGACGCTCGGGTGCCATAGGGGCGGGGACGTCAATAAAGGGCGAAGTATTTAGACGTTCGGCGACATAGTCATGATTTGCCAGCCCGTCCTGCACGCGGCGCGCCAATTCAGGAATCTGTGGGCGGATAACGGCGGCGCTCAGATTGCTCATACGCAGGTTATACAATGGCAGTTTGTTCTGCCACCGGACAAAAGCCTGTTCCAACTCGGGAGAGTTGTCGCCACGCGGCCCTTTATGCTTTTTCCAGTTGTGTTCGTAAGCGCCGGACATGATCACCGCACGGGCTACCAGATCGGCGTCGTCGGTGATCAGGATGCCACCTTCACCGGCATTGATCATCTTGTACGACTGGAATGAGAAACACCCGATCTTGCCGATGGTGCCGATATTGCGCCCATGCCACGTGGTACCCAGCGAATGCGCTGCATCTTCAATGACCGGTATATCGCGCGCCGTACAGAGCGCCATGATCGCGTCCATGTCCGAGGTATGTCCGCGCATGTGGCTGATGATGACGGCTTGAACACTGTCCAGCTTGGCCTCGAAATCGGTCAAGTCGATCCGGTAGTTCTCGCCCACTTCGCAGAGCACCGGAATGCAATCAGCGTGCACAATCGACGATGGTACCGCAGCGAAGGTAAATCCGGGGATCAATACCCGCGCGTCGCGGGGCAGGTCCAACGCTTTCAAAGACAGAAACAAAGCGGCTGAACAGGACGAAACTGCCAGAGCGTATTTCGATCCCAGCAACTCTGCGAATTCACTTTCCAAAAGGGCAACCGGCGCATCTTGCGGTGCGGTATAGCGAAACAGGTCGCCCGATTGCATCAGAGCGTCAATCGCCTCGCGGGCAGCTGCTGGGATGGGTTCGGCGTCATGAACGTTTGGAGGAAGTGTCATATTTGATTTTCCCAAATTCTACCTTTGGGAAAGATAAAGCTAATCAAATGACAATCCAAGCCTTCATTCGCGGGGGCGGCAAAATTTCACCAATTTGTCGTACTTGATGTGGCAATCGCAACGCGGTTCGAAAATGTGTCTTGCTTCTGTTGGGAAAGTCGGGTGGCAATGACACAATCTAAAGAATGCATTTCACTATTCGGATTGTTGCCTTCATGCTGGCCCGGCTCGCTATTTCACTGTTCTTTTTGGCTCTGCCGGCACATGCCCAATATGATCTGACCGACGGAACCGAGGTCTCCCCGCTTGAAATGTTTCAGGAATGCGATGTCTGCCCCGAGATGATCGTGTTGCCGTTGGGAGAGTTTCTGATGGGTGCCCCACCGGGAGAATCCAAGCGTAACTTCCATTGGGACAAAAAGGGATTCCGTCTCGCGACACCGGAAGAGCCGTATATTGCACATCACGAAGGTCCAGTTCACCCGGTTAGGATCGACATGCCTATCGCAATGGCGCGAAATGAAGTGACCCATGACCAATGGATGGCCTGCGTGAACGATGGAGGTTGTGGGGGATATATCCCGCGTGCTTGCATACCGCGCTCTGATGGATCCTGTCTAGAAACCCAAGGTAGTCACCCAGTCTTCAACGTTTCGTTTTTGGATGGGGTCGCTTACACTCGTTGGTTAAACGACAAAGTCGGAGCAAATGTGTACCGTTTGCCCACTGAGGCAGAATGGGCATATGCAGCGCGGGCAGAAACTCAGACACCGTTTGCTCAAGGAGAGGAAGTCACTACCGATCAGGTTAATTTTCACGGTAAACCCACCGAAGAAATGCTGGGCGTAAAGCGTCCAGATTTAGCTAGGAGAGGCCATCCGGTCCCTGTTGAAGAGCTTGATGCGGCCAACGCTTGGGGTTTCCGGCATATGTCAGGGAATGTAGCCGAGATAACTATGACATGTTGGAGTGATCGGCACAAAACTTGGAACTCGTCCAGCGTGTACCTCGAAATGTCTGTTTCGGCAGATTGTGACGAGAGAGTTGGCCGTGGTGGAACGCACTGGACGGCAATGGATTTCTCTCGCGTTGCCGCGCGTGGTCCAATACAGGCGGACGCTAGATCGCAGTCTAACGGTTTTCGTGTGTTGAGACAGTTTACGCCGCCGCGTTTGGCTACTTTTCAATCACAATCCCAGTCTATCCCTTAGCGCGAACCATGTCATCGCCAGCACCAAAAGGGGGCTGCGCAAGGCGGGGCCTCCGGGGAAGGGCAGGGCGGGGACGCGGGCCAGGGTGTCGAAACCTTCGGCCTGTCCCTGAATGGCCTGCGCCATTAACTGCCCTGCATGGGTTGCGGTGCCGACCCCGTGGCCGGAATAACCCGAGGCCGATAGGATGTTGGGTGCCAAGCGGGTCAGGTAGGGCATACGGCGCATGGTGATACCCAAGGTACCGCCCCAGGCGTAGTCAATCTTTACGTCTCTCAGATGCGGGAAAATCTCGGTCATTGGCTTGCGGACCTTGGCGGCGATGTCCGAAGGAAAGCGATAGCCATAGCTTTCTCCACCGCCAAACAACAGTCGGTTATCGGCGCTCAGGCGAAAGTAATTCACCACGAATTTGGTATCGGCCACCGCCACGTCCCGCGTCAAAACGCGGGCGGCATCGGTGCCCAGCGGCTCGGTTGCAGCGATGAAGTTGTTGATCGGCATAACGCGGGCTGCGACTTTATCGTTCAGATTACCCAGATACCCATTGCAGGCCAGAATGACATGGTCGGCTGTCACTTTGCCCTGTTCGGCGTGGACAATGGCGGGCGAGGTTTCCTCGACCCCCGTCACCTCGGTGCTTTCGTAAATTCGCACCCCGGCCTGAGCTGCTGCGCGTGCAAGGCCGAGGGCATAGTTCAGCGGGTGCAGATGCGCGGCACCCATGTCCAGATAACCGCCTCTGTAGGTAGGTGAGGGGCAAAGACCGTGGCCTGCGCCTTCGTCCAGCAGCTCCATCTGATCATAGCCATAGCGTTCAGACAGATGCGCAGCGTGGTCATGCAGTTCTTGTTGCTCCTTGCTGGACAGGCCCAGAACGGCGACGCCCGGTTTCAGATCGCAAGCGATCTGATGTTTCGCGATCAGCGATTTGACGAGCGCCTTGGCGTCCTCGGCCAGTTCCCACAGCTTTGCCGCGTCGTCATCGCCGACCAGCCGCTCAAGGTCTTCCTGATCCATCCGCTGCGCGCTGCCCAACTGACCGCCATTTCGGCCCGACGCGCCGAAGCCCACGCGATGCGCCTCGAGCAGAGCCACGTCGAACCCGGCCTCGGCCAGATGCAGCGCGGCGGACAGGCCCGTGTAGCCACCGCCCACGACACAGACATCAGCCTTGATGTCTTGATTGAGTACCGGAAACCGGTCGATCGGATTGGCTGTCGCTGCGTACCAACTAGCCGGGAACTCAGCCTTTCGGTCATTGGAATAGAGCAGGTTCATTGCATGCCTCAGACGTTCAGCAGCAAATGCTCGCGCTCCCACGGAGAGATGACCTGCAGAAACTCTTCATACTCGGCGCGTTTGACGATGCCGTAGACACGGGCGAATTCAGAGCCAAGAACCTCGTGCAAGGCAGTCGCCTGATCGAACAGGTCCAACGCGTTGCCCATGACCTGTGGGATATCCCCGTCGCCCTCATAGGCGTCACCGTAGAACTGACGGCGCGGGCGTTCTTGTTGGGTCAGCCCAAGGTACCCACAAGCCAGTGACAGGGCGATGCCCAGATAGGGGTTGCAGTCCATCCCGGCGATGCGGTTTTCGACCCGGCGCGCCTCGGGGCCTGACAGCGGCACGCGGATACCTGTGGTGCGGTTGTCGCGCGCCCATTCCAGATTGATCGGCGCGGCGTGGTCTTTCACATAGCGGCGATACGAGTTCACATAGGGCGCCATCACCGCCAACCCCGAAGGCAGGTGGTTCTGCAACCCGGCGATGAAGTGATAAAACGCGTCCGTTTCTCCGCCTTGTGGACCGGAAAAGATGTTCTGACCGGTTTCCATGTCGATGATCGAATGATGGATATGCATGGCCGAACCCGGCTCATCCACGATCGGTTTCGCCATGAAGGTGGCAAAGCAGTTATGGCGCAGCGCGGCCTCGCGGATCAGGCGTTTGAAATAGAACACCTCATCGGCCAGCTTGACCGGGTTGCCGTGGCGCAGGTTGATTTCCAACTGGCCTGCGCCGCCTTCCTGCGTGATGCCGTCAATCTCGAAACCTTGATGTTCTGCGAAATCATAGATGTCATCGATCACCGGGCCGAACTCATCCACGGCGGTCATCGAGTATGCCTGACGTGCAGCAGCAGGGCGACCCGAACGGCCCATCATCGGCTTGATACCCTGAGCGGGGTCGACATTCGGGGCGACCAGAAAGAACTCCATCTCGGGGGCGACGACCGGTTTCCAGCCCTTGTCGTGATACATCTGGACCACGCGTTTCAGCACGTTACGCGGGCTGAACGGGATCGGCTTGTCATCGCGATCATAGGCGTCGTGGATCACCTGCAACGTCCAGTCGCCGGTCCACGGTGCGGCAGAGGCGGTCGAGAAATCGGGCTTGAGGATCATGTCCCGTTCGATGAACCCATCTTCGCCTGCAGCTTCGCCCCAGTCGCCGGTGATGGTTTGGTAAAAGATGCTGTCGGGCAGGTGGAAATAGGCTTGCTTAGCGAATTTCGAGGCTGGCACCGCCTTGCCCCGGGCGATGCCCGGCAGATCAGAGATGATGCACTCGACCTCATCCAGTCGGTGGCCGTCGAAATAGCTGCGGGCTGCCTGCGGCAGCTGTTCTGTCCAGTCGGCCATCAGGCCCTCTCTTTCTTTAAAAACTCCGCCATGAATTGCCCGATTTTGGGGTTGTCGTCATTTGCGGGCAGACGGTTCGTCGCCGCCTGCATTAATTCGTCGGGAACAACGCCCTTGCCGCGCGTCTGGATCAAGCCCTGAATGAAACCATCACCATATTCAGGATGGGCCTGAACCGTCCAGATCGTGTCCCCATAGGCCAACATCGCATTGCGGCAGAAATCATTTGTGCCGGTAACACGTGCACTGTCGGGTAACGCGACAACCTGATCCTGATGCCATGCATTCAGCGTAACAGTCTGGCCGTCCAAGTCGTAATCCGTTCGCCCGACGGCCCAGCCGCCCTTGAATTTTTCGACCTTTCCGCCAAGGGCCTGGGCGATGATCTGATGCCCGAAACAGACGCCGATCAGCGGTTGCCCCTTGTCGCGGATTGCACGGATCAAATCTTCGAGCAGAGGTATCCACGGATGGTCCTCATACGCCCCGTGGCGCGAGCCGGTGATGACCCAACCATCGGCGGCATCGGTGCTGGCGGGGAAATGGCCGTCCACCACGTTGAACGTTTCGAACGTAAACCCGTTGCCATCCAACAGGTTGCGGAACATGCCGTCATATTCGCCGAATTCGTCGTATAGCTCGTCCGGAGGGTGGCCGGTTACAAGGATGCCGATTTTCATGGGTCACCAAATTTGATCAAATTTATTCTACCGCACCGTTTTGAACCGGGCAAGAGGGGTCAGACCGCCTCGACGTAGCTCAGCCAATGTTCCTCGGGTGGGCGCTCGGAAAAGCGGCGGATTTCCTGCCGTTTGGTCATCGCCATAAAGCGGATTAGATCGGCCGGGAAAATACGCGCGACGTGAGGATCGGATTCGAAGGCCGAAATCGCGCTGTCCCAGTCCCGGGCCAGTTGCGGCAGCCCGGTGATTTCATAAGCATTGCCGGTGATCGGGGCCGGCGGGTCCATTGCGTCTTCGATACCGTTCATGGCCGAGCCCAGAACAGCGGCCAGCATCAAGTACGGGTTGATATCCCCGCCCGCAACGCGGTGCTCAATCCGCCGAGCGACCGGGGCGCCGCCGGGAATTCGCAAGGCAGCGGTGCGGTTTTCATAGGCCCAACTTGCGCCCGTCGGCGCGTGGGCACCGGGGACAAGCCGTGTGTAGGAATTGCCATGTGGCGCAAAGATCAGGGTGCTGCCCGGCATGGCAGCCAAACATCCGGTGATGGCGTGGCGCAGCGTTTCGGTTCCCTCGGGGCCGCCATTGTCGAAGACATTGCGACCCGCCTGATCGACAACCGAAAAATGCACATGCATCCCGTTGCCAGCATCGTTGGAATAGGGTTTGGACATGAACGTGGCAGTAAACCCGTGTTTGCGCGCCAAACCGCGTGTCAATGCCTTGAAAAGCCACGTGTCATCCGCGCATCGCATGGCGTCCTGGTGGTTCAGGTTGATCTCGAATTGGCCAACTCCACTTTCGGATATGGCGGTCTGCGCGGGAATGCCCATTGCAGCGCAACCATCGTAGAGATCGGTGAAAAACGCGTCGAAAGCATCCATCTCGGCCATGGAAAGAACGGCCTCATCCACAAGCCTGCGTCCGGTCAAGGGATTCATCGGCGGCTGAGGTTGCGCGTCTGACGAGTCCAGTAGCGTGAACTCCAACTCGGTCGCCGCGATGACTGACCATCCGCGCTGGGCATAGCGATGCAGAACAGAAGCCAGCGCGTGGCGCGGGTCGCCAGCAAAGGGTTCGCCGTGGTCATCATACAGGCACATGGGCACCAATGCCGTTTCTGTCTCAAGCCATGGCATCGGCACCGGGCCGCGCTCGGTTGGTAACAGAACTCCGTCGGCGTCGCCGGATTCGAAGACCAGAGGGCTGCCGTCGATATCTGCGCCCCACAGGTCCACGTTCAGCGCGGAAAAGGGCATCCGCACCGAGCCCTTTTCCAGCTTGTCGGCATAAGATGGTGGCACGCGTTTACCCCGCATCTGGCCGTTAAGGTCACAGGCTGCAACGCGAAAACTGTGCAAGGCGCTCAGGTCCATCGGGGTCTCCATCACACTGGTTACCCGAGGTTTAGTCGACGCAGCGCGCCTTGTCACGGAATTTGATCAAATTTACCCCGCGCGGTGATCAGACTGCGCGGGGTAGGGCGTCAAGCAAAGCTGACGCCGTTTTCTTCCATCGGATGCTCTGCCACTTGGACCCCCGAAATGGCGCGGATCGCGTTCCCCAGTGCTGGCGCGGACGGAGGTGTTCCGGGCTCACCCACGCCTGTTGGTGCTTCGGCCGATGGCACGATGTGAACGTCGATCGCGGCAATATCGCTAATGCGCAGCGGCTCGTAGTCCGGGAAGTTGAACTGATCGACCGCCCCGCTGGTCAACGTGATCTGGTCGCGCATCGCGTGGCCGATACCATAGCCGATACCGCCTTCCATTTGAGCGCGCACCACGTCAGGGTTCACCGCGATACCACAGTCGACGGCACAGGTGACCTTTTCGATCTTGATACCGTTTTCCGGATCGCCCGAGATTTCGACAACCTCGGCGGCATAGGATCCAAAGGACTTGTGCACCGCAATCCCCTGCGAACGCCCTGCCGGAGCATTACCCCAGCCTGCCTTCTCGGCCACCAGTTTCAGAACGGCTGCATGGCGCTGCTGATCGGGGTTGGCGCTGTCGGAGAGATGGGCCAGCCGGAACTCGACCGGGTCACGGCTTGCAGCCTCGGCTGCCATGTCCATCATAGTCTCCATGGCATAGGCCGTGTGGGTGTGACCAACCGATCGCCACCACAAGACCGTGGTTGCCTTGGGCGTGTCCGTCAGGCCAATCGACATGCCGGGAATGGCATAAGGATTGTCTGTCACACCTTCGACCGAACTGTGATCAATTCCATCGTGCACCAGAACGGCCTCGAACGGGGTGCCCTTGATCACAGACTGACCGGCAATCTGATGCTGCCACCCTACGATATTTCCCTCGGTATCCAGACCGACACGAACTTTGTGGCCGAAAGCGGGGCGGTAATAGCCGCTGCGGATATCGTCTTCGCGTGTCCAAACCAGTTTCACCGGACGAGAGCGGTCGGTCATCACAAAGGCCAACGCGGCCTCGACCTGATAATCCGCATCGGGTGTGGCGCGACGACCGAACGAGCCTCCGGCCAGCATGGTCTTGATGTGGATCTTCTCGGGCGGCAGTTGGAATATCTGCTGATAGGCCATATGTGGCCCGGTCGGCATCTGTGCACCGTCATGCAGAACAATGTCGCCATCGGCGGTTTGCTCGATGGTGCAGTTCAAGGGCTCCATCGGGGCGTGCGCCAGTAGTGGGAAATAAAAGGTTTTTTCAACCACCTTGTCCGCGCCGTCGATGGCCGCGGACACGGCCGCCATGTCCGCCTTGTTCACATTATACGTCGGCTCCGCGTCCAGAGCGGCCATGATCTCGGCCTTGATCTGGTCCGAGTCGCGGGTCTCGGCGCTGGACATGTCCCAATCGACTTCCAGCGCGTCGCGTGCCTGAATCGCAGCCCAGGTGTTTTCAGCATAAACCGCGACGCCGGCCTGATTGGGCAGGACGGCTGCGTTGATATAGCCTTTGACCTCTTTCGATGCGCTATCGTCAAAGCCAAGCGCGATACCGCCTTTCGACTCAGGACGTTTGATCATGGCGACCATCTGGTTGGGCAGATGCACATCCATCGCATACATCGCCTGACCATTGCCCTTGATGGCCGAGTCCTTGCGCCGAACGGCTTCGTTGCCAATCAGGCGGAACTCGGACGGATCCTTCAGGCGCGGCTCAGCGGGGGCTTCCATTTGCGATGCGGCGGCCACGAACTCAGCAATTGGCGCGGATTTGTCGCCTGCCTTTGCGATGCCTTCCTCGATGGTGATGCCGGACGCATCCACACCCCAACTTTGAGCGGCGGCATTGATCAGCATCTCGCGCGCGGCAGCGCCCGCCTGACGGTATTGCATCCACGAGTTGGCCATGGCGGTCGAACCACCGGTGCCTTGGAAGGGGCCGAACAACAGGTTGTTGTACACGTTCGGATCAGATGGCGCGAATTCATACTCGATCTGATCCATCGTGAGACCGATTTCTTCGGCGATCAGCGTCGGCAGGCCGGTGGCCGGGCCCTGGCCCTTTTCAAAGTGTTTAACGATGGCAGTCACGGTGCCATCCGCGTCGATTTTCACGAATGGATTGAACTGAGCGGTCTCGGACGAGGCCGCTGCAAGCGCGCCATCGGGCCGCGCGCCAACCAGCAGTACGGCACCAGCGGCGGCAGCACCCTTCAGAAATCCACGGCGAGAGGTGTTGATGGTCATGGATCAGGCCTCCAGAATTTCGGATGCGCGTTGGATACCGGCGCGGATACGTTGATAGGTGGCGCAACGGCAGGCATTGCCATGCATGTAATCGTCGATCTCTTGGGCAGAAGGTTTGGGGTTTTCAGACAACAACCCAACGGCCGACATCACCTGGCCTGATTGGCAATAGCCGCACTGGACTACGTCCAGTTCGACCCACGCTTGTTGGACCGCCGCGCCGATCTTGCCGTCACCAACGGCTTCGATTGTCGTAATTTCGGCGTCTTCGACGTCTTCGACATAGGTCTGGCACGAGCGTACCGGCTCGCCGTTGAGGTGCACGGTGCAGGCACCGCATGATGCTACTCCGCAACCGAATTTTGTTCCGGTCAGCTGAAGTTCGTCACGGATTACCCACAGCAAGGGGGTGCCGGGTTCCGCTTCGACCGTGTGGGTCTGGCCGTTCAGTTTCAAGGTCAATGACATGAGGGGGGGATTCTCCTGTTCGCGCTGGTTTTCTGAATCGGTAAACTGGCGGGTTTACACTAGGCTGTGATTTGTGATCTGTAAACCCACGAGTTTACCTAGGGTTTGACCTGTCTCTGTCAATGTGGCTATAGGTTTGAATTATGAACGACAGCAGCGCGCCGAATGCGGCCAAACATGCCCAGATCATCGAAGCTGCCGTGGCAGAGTTCCAGGAAAAGGGGTTCGCAGCCGCCAGTATGGATCGTGTATCCGCGCGGGCCGAGGTATCGAAACGCACGCTGTACAAATATTTTGAAAGCAAAGAAAATTTGTTTCGTTCCATAGTGGTAGAGCTGTCCAACCGTTTCGCAGGCGTGCTTGATATCCGCTATGAAAAGGGGCGCGATATACGCGAACAACTGACGGAACTGGCATGGGCCGAGGGTCGTATTCTGATGCTTCCCGAAGTCATGGCGATGTCGCGCATGGTGATCAGCGAAACTTTGCGCAACCCCGTTCTTGCAGCCGCTGCGCAGGGCAAGTTGGACAAGACATCCACCTTCGTTGCCATGTTGCAGGCCGCAGCCGAAGACGGCCAGCTACGTATCGATGATCCCGCCAGTGCCGGGCAAGAGTTCATTGGTCTTATCAAAGCCAAGGCTTTTTGGCCGATGGTTTTTTCGGGAAATGTCCTCAGCCACGATGAAATGGAAGCCACGATCGACAGCAGTGTCGAGATGATCCTGAGCCGCTACGGCGTTTGAACTGTGCGTGTTACCGTATGCGGCGGTCCTGTTATTCATAACGTTGTGTGCTAAAGGAATGGCCGCGCGAATCGGGCGGGCAGTTTTCCGGTTCGATATGTGGCCTTGGGACAGGGCTGCGGTACGAAAGCTCCATCAAAAAGCGGGGGTCACGGTGTGAAAAACAAAATCCAAACCGCCGCGCGTCTCAGCGTAGCCCCGATGATGGACTGGACGGATCGCCACTGTCGTTTCTTTCACCGTTTGTTGAGCAATGAGACGCTGCTGTATACCGAGATGGTGACGGCCCCGGCTTTGGTACGCGGCGGGGCGCTGCACCTATTGGACTACAGCCCACAGGAACACCCGGTTGCATTGCAATTGGGCGGGTCAGACCCGGCCGAATTGGCGCAGGCTGCAAAGTTTGGGGCCGATGCCGGATATGATGAGATTAACCTAAACTGCGGATGCCCGTCCGACAGGGTGCAATCGGGCACTTTTGGCGCGGTCCTGATGAAGGACCCGGTCCGCGTTGCCGAATGCGTTGCTGCCATGCGCGAAGCGGTTGACGTTGAGGTGACCGTCAAGTGCCGTATCGGTGTGGACGAGCAGAACCCGGAAGAGGTGCTTCCTCAGTTTCTTGAGGCTATTCGCGCGGCTGGGTGTCAACGCGTGACGATCCACGCCCGCAAGGCTTGGTTGCAAGGTCTTAGCCCAAAAGAAAACCGGGACATACCACCGCTGGATTACGATCTCGTCTACCGTATGAAGGCGGCTTTTGCGGATATGCATATCTCGATCAATGGTGGCGTGGCGACACTCGAGGATGCCGCCAAGCACCTGAACGCCGGGCTTGATGGCGTGATGATCGGTCGGGCCGCCTATCATCAGCCTGCCGATATTCTGGCTGGGGCGGATCCGCTGATTTTCCAGAAAGGTCATACAGCAGACCCAGCGCATGTCGTTCAAAAAATGGTGCCTTATGTAGAAAAGCACCTTGCCGCAGGCGGGCGTTTGCATCAGATCACCCGGCACATGTTGGGCTTGTTCGCCGGGCGACCCGGCGCGCGGGCGTGGCGACGCACCTTGTCCGAAGGGGCGGTACAAGATGGCGCAGGCCCCGAGATCATGTTGCAGGCGTTGGGCTGCGTTGAGCCTCTGGCCGAGGTGGAAGTGAACTAAAGACGCGGCCCTTTGGTCGGAATGGGGGAAGAATGCCCGAGACGTTGTTGCTGGCCCAAATGCTGGGCCTTTTGCTTGTGATCGGGGCTTTGGCTGGTGTGCTGGCCGGGTTGCTGGGTGTCGGTGGGGGCATCGTGCTGGTGCCAGCGTTTTTCTATGCCTTCCAGACGTTGGGCTACGGAGGACCGCAGTTGATGCAGCTGTGTTTGGCGACGTCTTTGGCCACGATCATCGTGACCTCGATCAGGTCCGTGCTTGCGCATAACAAAAAGGGTGCCGTGGATTGGGAAATCCTGCGCGGTTGGGGGCCGGGTATCGCAATAGGCGCTGTCATCGGCGTGATGGTCGCATCGGCCTTGCGAACCGAGGCATTGCAGGCCCTGTTCGGAGTTCTGGGGATGGTGATCGGAGCTTACCTTGGGTTTGGTAAGTCCGAATGGCGGCTGGGGGATGCCATGCCCAAGGGGCTGCGTCGCGCAGCCCTGTCGCCCGGTGTCGGTTTCCTATCCGTTTTGATGGGCATCGGAGGGGGCAGTTTTGGTGTACCCCTGATGAGCCTTTACAACACGCCCATTCACCGCGCCGTTGCAACGGCGGCAGGCTTTGGCGTTATCATCGCCGTGCCGTCCGTTTTGGGTTTCTTGTTTCTTGAGATCGCCGCAGAACATCGCCCACCTTTTACAATCGGCGCTGTTAACCTCGTCGCTTTTGCAATCGTCGTTGCGATGACCATGATCACTGCGCCTTGGGGCGTGAAACTGGCCCACGCGATGGATCCAAAGCCGCTGAAACGTGTCTTTGCTGTCTTTCTGACGCTGGTCGCTTTGAACATGTTGCGCAAGGCGTTGGGGCTGTGATGGATTTTTGGCAAAAAGGCTGGCTGAAATTCCCCTACGATGCGGCTGTTGCAGACTGGGTGACGCACGCATTGCCAGCGGCGCGCGCTTCGGTCACTGATCCTGCGCATGCGCAATGGCTCGATTGCGAGGGGACGTGGTTCATCGGTGTGGACGCACTGGATAACGATAGTGATGGCCGGGTTGGACAATCCAACGCCTTGGGTGGGCAAGCCATTGCGTTTGCAACCGAGCATTACGGTCGCCTTCCGCTCCACAAGGGACAGGTATCCGTCATCTACCCGGGCTATCCACGACCGCGCAGCGGTGAAAGCGAGGCCGCCGGGCGGTACCGTCGCAATCGCGACGCTGCGCATGTGGATGGTTTGCGTCCGACAGGACCGGACCGCAGACGCCGGGTGGATGAGCCTCATGCGTGGATTTTGGGAATTCCGCTCACCGATGCCAGCGAAGACGCCGCGCCCATGGTTTTGTGGGAAGGGAGCCATAAAATACTGCGCGCTGCATTTGCGGCTGCGCTTGAGAGCCATCCGAAAAACGCGCTGGCCGAGGTTGATATCACCGACATTTATCAGGCCGCGCGCCGCGAAGTCTTTGATACCTGCCCGCGTCTGGAATTGCCTGCCAAGCCCGGCGAGGTGTATCTTTTGCATCGCCACTGCCTGCACGGCGTTGCCCCTTGGCCCGATACCGCCTCGGCGGGACCGGACGGTCGGATGATTGCCTATTTCCGCCCTGAGTTCAAAGGGGGTGTGGCCGAGTGGATCGAATCTCCGTAACCTTCTGCCATTATTCGGGTTAGGAGGTTTTAGGTCATGATTACGGTTCAAACAGGTTCGGACGGTGCACAGATTGAGATTGAATTGTCCGGCGAAGTCACAAGTGCAGACTATTCCGAAAGACTAATTCCCGCCATCGAAGCAGCTTTGGCTGAACATGAAACAGTGCGTCTGATGGCAATCGTTCAGCCAGAGTTCAAAGGCTATGACCTTGGTGCCGCATGGTCTGACACCAAGCTTGGCCTTAGCCATTGGCGCGGGTTTGACCGCATCGCGGTCGTGGCAGATCAGGGTTGGGTTCAAACGAGCGTTCGGCTGGCTGCCCCGATCATGCCCTGTCCGATGCAGGTGTTCGAACTGTCCGAAATAGAGTCCGCGCGCCGCTGGATGCGCGAGTCCCTTGGGTCCATTCACGTTACCGACTTGGGTGGGCCTTGTGTCCAAATTAGCCTTTTGGGCAAGTTGGACCCGGACGAATATTCCAAGGCCGAATCCGATCTGGACACTCTGCTGGCGGCTAAAACAGGCTTTCGCTTATTGGTCGACCTACGTGAATTCGATGGCTGGCAAGGGCTTACGGCGCTTGCGGCTCATTTACGATTGGCGAAGGGGCATATCGGGATGCTCGATCGCGCTGCAATCGTTGGCGACAAGGCGTGGCAGCATTTGGCACAACGTGTTGCCAGTCACGTGCTGGGCGCACGGACACAGTTTTTCCCTTCGGAAGAAATGGAAAATGCGAAATCCTGGCTTGCCGCTGGTTGATTGCACCAGTGGTGCGCCGGGTCTGACGTAAAGTCATTCCGGGCCCGGGCATCTTTTGCTTGATTGGTCAGTCAAGAAAGAATTAAGGCTTGCGAGCTTTCCTGCGGTACCACGGCGGGAAAGACAGACACTGAAGCGCGCCGTTGTGGGTTGCCACCCACACACCACTTGTCTTCGAACTTGACCCCCTCGGAGTTCAGACCAACCTGCAACGGCGCAGGCTTATCCGTCGGGTGTGATTTCAGGATTTGTTCATGCGGGCTGCGCGACCACCGCGGCGTTTCGTCAGCTGCGGTTTGCGCGAGGGCAGGGCTTCCATGATTTCCGCCCGCTCCGAGCTGTCCATCTTTGACCAGCGCGAGATTTCGTCGATGGTGCGATAGCAGCCAGTACAGATGCGTTCGGTAGGGTGAACGACGCAAATCTGGATGCAAGGGCTTTCGACCTCGTTCCGTTTCCAGACCATGTTTGTCATAGGCGTGTTCCGATCCCTAAAGAAAGCGCAGTCTATCCAGCGCTCCTTGCAGAATATAAGCAGCTGCAACGTGGTCGATAACCTGTCCGCGACGTTTTCGTGTCGTATCCGCCTCAAGTAGTGCCTTTTCGGCCGCAACTGTACTGAGCCGTTCGTCCCAGAACCCAATCGGAACCTCGGTGAGTCGAGACATATTGCGCGCAAAGGCTCTGGTCGATTGACAACGTGGACCTTCCGAGCCGTCCATGTTCTTGGGCAGGCCAAGAAGTATGCCGCCGATTTCCCGGTCAGCGATGATTTCCAGCAACCGTGCGGAATCCAGTGTGAATTTCTTGCGACGGACCGTTTCTAGCGGGCTTGCGACACCGCGCATCTTGTCGGACACAGCCACGCCAATGGTTTTTTCACCCAGATCCAACCCGATCAGAGCGGTCATCGGGGATAGAGCGCTCGCAAAGTCTTCAAACGCGTCGTGGATCATTGTGCGATACCGGCCTGCAATGCCGCTTCGTCGATAAGCTCCAGCGCCTTTGGATCGTCTGCAAAAAGGGTCGTGGCCTCTTTTTTGATGTCGATCGCGCGCTGACCTTCGCCAAGTACACCCAGCGCGGCAATCAATCGGGCCCAGTCTTCGGGTGGGCCGCCTTCGGTCGCCAAACGGTCTGACAACTGGTTCACCATTCCCACGATCATTTCCTGACGCTCTTCCGGTGTCAGAGCCGCGGCGGCATCCACATCGTCCTGAGTCGGGCCGCTTCCTGCTGGCAGTTCTGGCGGGTTGAAGACGCCAGCGCGGAATGCCAGCTCGTCCAACTGCGACCGGATCGCCTCGACCCACGGCGCATCGGCTGGGGAGCTACGCAGGGTGTCGAACCAAATCCGATAAGCGATATCCGGGCGTCCAACCTGGACCATCATTTGCCCAATGTAATACTGCGCCGGACCGTGGCGTGGGTTGCGTTGCAAGGCCTGTCTCAAGGCTGCCTCAGCCTCGGGTGATACATATCCGTTTACCGAAAGGATCATCATCTCGGCCATGTGGGAATAGGCGTCTGCGTCTGCGGCGTCACCGGACAGTTCGATCACACGCTGCTGCGCTTTGTAAGCAGCAGGGAAATTACCTGCGTTTGCTTCGTGTTGCGCCAGCAATATGTGGCCCTGCAAATCATTCGGTCGCGCGGCGACTGTTTCCCGCAATTGCCCCAAAAGCGCTGCATAGCTTTCTTCAATCTGGGGCTTGGGAACAGGGGGCATATCGGCTTCGGCTTGCGCCTGACTGGGGCGATCGGTGCGCAGTTTTTCAGACATTTCCAGCCGTAGCGACAAAGGCTGGTCCGGCATGCCCGACGCGCCCATCTGCCCGTACATCCAAAAACCGCCGCCAATCAATGTCAGTGCGACTGCGGCCAAGCCAGCTGCGTTTGCCCAGCGGGGCGGCCCGTCCTGAGCACCCTGCGTCTGCATCTGCGCGTCTGCCGCAAGAATACGACGAGAGATTTCCGTGCGAACGCGTTCGGCATCTGCCTCACCAATCACGCCGCGCGCCAGATCCCGATCCACGCCAGCCAGTTGCTCGCGATAAACGCGCAGGTCATAGGCCGCTGCCGGTTCGCGCGTCTTGCGCGCCCGGATCATGGAGAGGCCAAGGAAAACTGCGGTAAGCAGTGCGGTAAGGATCAATAGGGCCCAGAAGGTCATGTTTACTCCGAGATACTTCCCTGACTTAGACCCGGGCCTAGCAGGAAAAAAGGGACAAATGGCCGCGAGGCCGCTACATAGCGCAATTATGAACGCTATGTCGCAATAGCGCGATATTATGGCGTTGCGCGGCAGGGGTATGTAATTGTTACACGGCATATCTGCGCCCAATCACCGAACCGGATGGATTCGCTTATGAAACACTACTCAGCCTTTGCAGTGGCGCGCGAAGCGTTACGCTATCACACCGGATGGGAGCGCGCATGGCGTTCGCCCGAACCCAAGAAGAAATACGACGTCATAATCGTAGGTGCTGGTGGTCATGGTTTGGCCACGGCTTACTATCTGGGCAAGAACTACGGGATCCAAAACGTTGCCGTGATAGAAAAGGGTTGGCTGGGCGGTGGTAACACTGGTCGGAACACGACGATTATCCGGTCGAACTATCTGCAGGATCCATCTGCGGCGATGTACGAAAAGGCGCGCAGCCTTTACGAAGATCTCAGCCAGGAGCTGAACTATAACGTTATGTTCAGTCCGCGCGGTGTGATGATGTTGGCCCAGACGCAGCACGAAATTCGCGGGTACCAGCGCACGGCGCATGCGAACGCACTGCAAGGCGTCAAGACCGAGTGGATTGGCCCCGAGCGTGTCAAAGAACTGGTGCCAATTATCAATCTGGACGGTCCGCGCTATCCGGTTTTGGGCGCGCTGTGGCAGGAACGCGGCGGCACCGCCCGCCACGACGCCGTTGCGTGGGGATACGCACGTGCGTGCTCGGCCATGGGGATGGACATCATCCAGCAGTGCGAAGTGACGGGCGTTCGGTCCGACAATGGTCGTGTTGTCGGTGTCGACACCACCAAGGGCGCGATTGATTGCGACAAGCTGGGCATCGTGGTTGCGGGTCACTCTGGTCAACTGGCCGAGATGGCAGGCTTCCGTCTGCCGCTGGAGGCGATTGCGCTGCAAGCACTGGTCTCTGAGCCGATCAAACCCTGCATGGACGTGGTCGTGATGGCCAACACCGTGCATGGCTACATGTCTCAGTCCGACAAGGGCGAGATGGTAATTGGTGGCGGCACCGACGGGTTCAACAACTTCACCCAGCGCGGCAGCTTTCACCATATCGAGGAAACCGTCCGCGCACTGGTTGAAACCTTCCCAATGATCTCGCGCCTGAAGATGCTGCGCCAATGGGGTGGTATCGTAGATATGACCGGCGACCGGTCGCCCATCCTGTCGAAAACACCGCTGCAGGGCTGCTTTATCAATGGCGGCTGGGGCACGGGCGGCTTCAAGGCCATTCCGGGCTCGGGCTGGGGTATGGCGCAGCTGATGGCCACGGGTCATTCGCCGCTGACCGAGGCCTTCTCGATGGATCGCTTCAAAGAGGGCCGCTTTATCGACGAAAGCGTCGCGGCCGGGGTGGCGCACTGATGAAGATTTTTCGTCGAAAAATCTCGCGCCCGTGCCACATGGAATTTACAGGCCGCTTCGGCGCGCCTGACGTCAAAAGGATGAACGTATGCTGATCCTGAATTGCCCCTATTGCGGCGTCGATGCCGAAGAAACTGAACTGGCCGCGGGCGGCGAGGCGCATCTGAAGCGTTTTGGCCCTGGCTCGTCGGATGATGAGTTCCACGACTACCTTTTCATGCGTGAAAACCCCAAAGGCGTTCACTTTGAACGCTGGCGCCATGCGAATGGCTGCGGCAAGTGGTTCCACGCTGCGCGCTGCACAAACACGCTGGAGGTGTTCGGCACCTACTCGGCACAAGTCTATGAACCGCCGCAAGAGATCAAGGACGCCATCACCGCAAAACGTCCTGGCTGGACCTGGAGAGAGTACGAATGATCCGCCCAGCCATCCGTAATTCCGCCTGCGAAAGGTCAGCAACATGAGCACCCGTCTCGCAAACCAAGGCCGGCTGATCGACCGGTCGAAACAGTTCACATTCAGCTTCAACGGCACCTCAATGCAGGGGTATGAGGGCGATACGCTTGCCTCAGCCCTGCTGGCCAACGATCAGATGATGGTGGGCCGGTCGTTTAAATACCACCGTCCGCGCGGCGTCGTCGCGAGTGGCGCAGAGGAGCCGAACGCTCTGGTCGGTCTGGGGCAGGGTAACCGGTTCGAGCCGAACCAGCGTGCCACCACAACCGAGCTTTTCAACGGTCTGACATCGATTTCGCAAAACCATTGGCCGAACCTTGAATTTGACGTCGGTGCTGTGAACACGGCCTTGGCACGTTTTTTGCCCGCCGGTTTTTACTATAAAACGTTCATCCACCCAAAGCCGTTCTGGAAGCATGTCTATGAGCCCTTCATTCGCCAATCTGCTGGCTTGGGCAAAGCGCCGGATAAGGACAGCCGGGATGCGGATACGTATGAGCATTTCTACGCTTTCACCGATGTTCTGGTCATCGGCGGCGGTGTTGCCGGTCTGCAGGCGGCCAAAGTGGCGGCCGCGTCAGGTGCCAAGGTACTGCTGATCGAGCAGACAGCGCATTGGGGCGGCCGTGCACCGGTTGACGGGGGCACCGTCAACGATGAGCCTGTGGATAAGTTCGTGGAACAATTGGTTTCCGAATTAGAAACAATGGACAACGTCACCATGCGCACTCGCTGCATGGGTGCGGGGGTTTATGACCACGGTTACGTGCTGGGATATGAGCGTCTGACCGACCATAAGCCGGGTGCTCAGGGTCCGCGTCATCGACTGTGGCGCATCCGAGCAAAACAGGTTGTGACCGCCACAGGTGCGATTGAGCGTCCTTTGTCTTTTGCGGGCAACGATGTGCCGGGCGTCATGTTGGCGTCAGCCATGCGTGACTACGTTGTGAACTGGGGCGTGACCCCGGGTGACCGCGTTATTGTTGCCACAAATAACGATGATGCTTATCGCACTGCGATTACGCTGAAGAAGGCGGGTGTGGATGTTCTGCGCGTTGTCGATGCGCGCGACAATGCGGGCCCGCTGGCTGATGAAGCGCGAGAGTTGGGTATCCGTGTTGATCCTGGCAAGGCGATCGCCAAGGTCAAAGGCGGTAAACGCGTCAAGAAAGTTGCGATCTGTAACCAAGCCGGTATCGGCGGTGCCCGCGAAGAGGTTGAAGCTGATGCGGTCGCCATGTCGGGTGGTTGGTCGCCGGTTGTGCATATGTGGTCGCATTGCGGTGGCAAGCTGATCTGGGATGAGGCCAACGCGCATTTCCGGCCTGACCCATCGCGTCCTCCGCTGGGGGCAGACGGAGAAGGGTTCGTACTGGCCGCAGGGTCATCAAACGGCCCGCTGTCTCTGGGCGATGTTTTGGCGGACGCCGACGCTGCGGGCAAAGCGGCGGCCAAGGCTGCAGGCTTTTCGGCAAAACGGACCAAGGCACCGGTTGGTGAGGCAGAAGGCGAAGCGCCTATGGCAGCTGTATGGCTGATGCCTGCCAATGCAGAAATCCAATTGCGCATGAAGTCTTGGCTGGACTTCCAGAACGACGTGAAAGTGTCCGACGTTCAGTTGGCCGCGCGCGAAGGTTACGAGAGCGTGGAACATACCAAGCGTTACACTACGTTGGGTATGGCGACAGATCAGGGTAAGTTGAGCAATATCAACGGCTTGGCGATCCTTGCTGATGCGTTGGATTCAGAGATCCCGAAGGTCGGCACCACCACCTTCCGCCCGCCATATACACCCATTTCGCTAGCGTCGATCGGTGGTGAAGCACGCGGCGATGTGTTCCAACCCATTCGTAAAACGCCGATGCATGATTGGCACGACAAGAACGGTGCTGATTGGGAGCCGGTCGGCCATTGGCGCCGGACTTACGCCTATGCCCGTCCCGGTGAATCCGTGCATGACGCGGTCAATCGTGAGGTCAAGAACACTCGCGAAAACCTCGGCCTGCTGGATGCTTCGACGCTGGGCAAGTTGATCGTCAAGGGCCCCGATGCGGGCAAGTTTCTGGACATGATGTACACCAACATGATGTCCACGCTGAAGGTCGGCAAATGCCGTTATGGCCTGATGTGCTCGGAAAACGGGTTCCTGATCGACGATGGCGTTGTTGCCCGGATCGACGAAGACACATGGCTGTGCCACACGACCACTGGCGGGGCCGAGCGTATCCACGGCCACATGGAAGAATGGCTGCAGACCGAATGGTGGGACTGGAAAGTCTACGTCGCCAACGTAACCGAGCAATACGCTCAAGTCGCAGTCGTAGGACCGAACGCACGCAAGGTTCTTGAGAAGCTGAACGCACAGGCGGGCGGCGGTATGGATCTGTCGAAAGAGGCGCTGCCCTTCATGGAATGGCGCGACGGCAAGATCGGCGCGTTCGACGCGCGCGCCTACCGTATCTCGTTCTCGGGCGAGCTGTCCTATGAGATCGCGGTTCCGGCGTCCCAAGGTCAGGCGTTCTGGGACGCTCTGGCTGAGGCAGGTAAAGAGTTCGGCGTAATGCCATACGGCACCGAATGTCTTCACATCCTGCGGGCTGAGAAGGGCTTTATCATGATCGGTGATGAGACCGACGGTACCGTGATCCCGCAGGATCTGGGGCTGCATTGGGCTTTGTCTAAAAAGAAAGAAGACTTTCTTGGTAAGCGGGCACATTCGCGCAGCCACATGGCGGATCCCGAGCGTTGGAAACTGGTGGGTCTTGAGACTGTGGATGGATCTGTTCTGCCGGACGGTGCCTATGCAGTGGGCGAAGGCGTCAACGCCAATGGTCAGCGCAACATGATCGGGCGTGTGACATCCACCTACTATTCGGCCAATCTGGATAAAGGTATCGCGATGGGTCTGATCAAACATGGTCCGGATCGCATGGGAGAGATTGTCGAGTTCCCGGGAACCGATGGCAAAACCTACAAAGCCAAGATCGTAGACCCGATCTTTTACGACAAGGACGGGGAGAAGCAGAATGTCTGAACCCATCAGTGCACTGAACCACGCCAGCTATGAGGGCATCGCCAAAGTGACCGAAGTCGGCCTGCAGGGCATGATCACCCTGCGCGGTGAATTGTCCGATAAAGTCCTTGCCAAAGCCGTCAAGGACGCAACAGGGCAGAAAGTACCCGGCCAGCGTGAAGCTTTGGTCAAAGGCGATACAGGCGTTGCCTGGATGTCCCCGGACGAATTGCTGGTTCTGGTTCCATATGCCCAGGTGAATGAGAAGCTGGCCGCCATGACCGACGCGCTAAGTGGTACGCATTCCCTGGCGGTTAATGTTTCTGACGCTCGCGCAGTCTTTACTGTTTCTGGTGCGAACGCGCGCGAAGTGCTTGGCAAAGTGGCTCCGGTCGATTTGTCGGCGGAGGCATTCCAGCCTGGTCAAATCCGCCGCTCTCGCCTGGCTCAGGTGGCGGGGGCGTTCTGGATGGACGACGCTGAAACCTTCCGCGTGGTCTGTTTCCGTTCGGCGGCGGATTACGTGTTCAAGCTGTTGAAGATCGCAGCGCAGCCGGGCAGCGAAGTTGGGATATACTAAAACCGGACGATTTTCTGCGGTTTGACCGTTTGAGTTCTGTCTGCATTACATTGAAAGGTTAGAGAGATTCGGATTGTATGTCGGATCTCTTTCCTGTTTTATGCGCTCAAACAGGAGTTGAGTAATGCTTAAGTTTTCATCACTTATTTGTGCTGGTATTGTTGCCCTTTCGGGTGCTGCGAAGGCCTCTGAAACGATCTTTGATTGTTACCCGAACAATATCGAACCTCATCTTGGATGGATCGCCGACCGTGTGATCGTGATTGTAAACGAAGAGGAGCAAACGGCTTCCGTTTTGGACCCTTACATCCAGCACGTGCATAATGAACCTATCCCTGCCAGCTACTCGAAACTGGGCAATGGCAACATCCGGGTTAAATGGGATGTCTCGGGTATCCCGATACGTGCCGGCACGACAGCTGGCGCATCTTGGAACGCAACCATCAATCCGACTAAAGCTCAGATGCGGATTAGGGCGACTGTCTGGGGATATGATAACCGGCCCAGTGGTCATGGAAAGTGCGATATTGGCCTCCGCTAATACTTTAGCCCGCTGGTTTACCAGTATCGAGGTCAAAGAGCTAAAATCGGCAGGTTTTCTAATCCGTTTTTTTCCGAGCGACAACGGGGTTCTCCGAAGGGGGCCGTTTCTGTTTTCTGCAGTTAGTCGACCAGCGATGACCTCTCAGTCGTGCAGAAGGATGGTCTGATAGCGATTCAATCCGTCCGGTGCCACAAGCGTTTCCTTCCGGATCGGCCTGTTGTGTTCATCTCTGATTTGCCCGTAGAACTGCAGATTTTCCAAAAGACCCGCGACTTGGGAGTGACGGTCTGCCTCTTCCAGAAGTGGGGCATGCAGGGACAGAAACAGAGCGGGGCGTTTCTGTTTCAGCCAGCCTAGGAGCGTTGGCAGGACAAAGAACTCGGCCCCTTCGATATCCATTTTCACCAGCGATACCCGACCTAAGTCCTGGGCTGCTTGGAACTGATCCCATGCGATTGTCAAAGCATCTGTTCCATGTGCTGCATCATGCAAAAGAGAACTGGTGGAATCGCCCGGCTCTCCTCGGGTTGAGGCCATGCGGGCTATTCCGAATTGATCCGACAAAGCGACCCCAAAGGCCGAGACATTGTGAATACCGTTCAGTTCCAGATTCCAAGCGAGGTGCCGAAAAGCAGTCGGATCAGGCTCAAAACACCAGACGTGACGGGCGCGACGGGCCGCGTACAAAACAGTAGGGCCGATCCATGCGCCGATATCCAGATAGTCTTGTTCTGGTGAGAGGTATTGATCGAGAATGGCAAAGGTTTCAGGCTCCCACTCTCCGGCGGCGGCCTTGCGCCAGAACTTCGAATGGTAGGGATCCAGCCGAAATCGCTCTCCGTTCAGGCTGCCCGCATAGTATCCGCGAGCGCGGTAGAACATCTTGCGCGCCTGTGTCAGCATCGTCTGCCTCCGGGTTTTGTGATCTCGGCCCTTGACCTGCGGCCCTTGCCGCAGCATTTAACCTGTGGAACCGCAACAATCATTTTCAACAGGGGGCCGAGATGGCTTTTGAACTTCCTGATCTTCCTTATGCACATGACGCGCTGGCAGCCAAGGGCATGTCCGCTGAAACATTGGAATATCACCACGACCTGCACCACAAGGCCTATGTCGATAACGGTAACAAGCTGATCGCTGGCACCGAATGGGACGGCAAGTCGCTGGAAGAGATCATCGTAGGCACCTACGACGCAAACGCCGTGGCGCAGAACGGTATCTTCAACAACATCAGCCAGCTGTGGAACCACAACCAGTTCTGGGAGATGATGGGCCCCGGCGACAATGCCATGCCCGGTGAGCTGGAGAAGGCGCTGGTCGAGAGCTTCGGTTCGGTTGACGAATTCAAGTCGCAGTTCAGCGCCGCGGGTGCCGGTCAGTTCGGCTCGGGCTGGGCATGGCTGGTCAAGAATGCTGATGGTTCGCTGGCCGTGACCAAGACTGAGAACGGCGTGAACCCGTTGTGCTTTGGTCAGACTGCTCTGCTGGGTTGTGACGTTTGGGAGCACTCCTATTACATCGACTTCCGCAACAAGCGTCCGGCTTATCTGTCGAACTTCCTCGACAACCTGGTGAACTGGGAAAACGTTGCATCGCGGATGTGATCATTGACCCGTCGAGGGTTTATCAAGGGCCTGCTGGCGACAACGCTGGCAGGCCTTTTTGTTACCGCCTACGCGTTCTTCGTTGAACCTGCGCTGCGGCTGCGTGTTCGCAAGTGGCGGATCCGACGCGAAGACTGGACGGCTGCGCCTTTGCGCATCGCCGTTTTGGCCGATCTGCACGTTGGTGAACCCCATATTGGGCTAAACCGGATAAAGCAGGTTGTGCGACGCACGAATGCTCTGTCACCGGATCTGGTTTTGCTGCTGGGGGACTTTGCTGCGGGTCACCGCATGATCTCAAACCCTGTTGCGATCAAGGACTTGGCGCCGGTGCTGTCCGGTTTGCAAGCCAAGCACGGTGTTTACGCAGTTCTGGGAAATCACGACTGGTGGGATGACCTGTCAGCGCAACGTCGGGGCACAGGTCCAAATCTTTATGGAACGGAATTGCAACGAAACGGCATTCAGGTCCTGTCCAATGAGGCAGTAAAGCTTGATGCTGCAGGGTGTTGGCTGGCCGGGCTGGAAGACCAGTTGGCAATTGTGACCGGGCCCGGTCGCTACCGGGGGCTGGATGATTTGCCCGGGACGCTTGCACAAATCACAGATGACGCGCCGGTGGTTCTGATGGCGCATGAGCCTGATATTTTTCCAAAGGTACCCGAGCGTGTTGCCGTGACGTTGTCAGGCCACACGCATGGTGGTCAGGTTCGGTTGTTCGGGTGGTCGCCTGTTGTACCTTCTCGCTTTGGTAACCGTTACGCTTATGGCCACGTACGGGAAGGGTCGCGCGATCTGGTCGTATCAGGTGGCATAGGGTGTTCCATTTTGCCAATTCGGTTCGGCGTAACGCCAGAAATCACGCTGATCGAGCTGTCCGCCTGACTGGTGGAATCCCGCCGACCCTTTCGTTTTCGCCAGTCAGTGGGATTGTATGGCGTGGCGGAGTGCTTACCTAAAGTGAGCGGAGGGAGAGAACCGCAAATCAAATGAAAAACGGTCAGGCAACGCGCTGAAAAAATGTTTGGCGCGCAACCGTCTAACTATGTCCGAAGAAATGGGGACGGTCGCATAAACCATAACAGGAGATCACAATGGTCGCACTTGCACAGGGAACATGGATTGTCATCGCCGACGGTGAAAAAGCGTTAGTGATGGAGAATATCACGGATGCCGAGGATCCCAATTTTGTGGTGGTATCGGTTGAAGAAAGCGACGTACCAAACGGGAAACCTTCGGATCGGGCAGGACGCCGTCCAGACACCGGGCCCAATCAAAAATCAGCCGTTGCTGAACCCAAGTGGAAAAGCCATGCCAAATCCCTGTTCGTGCAGGATGTTGCCAACCTGTTGAACCGCAAGGGTCTGAAAGGGGCCTATAAACGTCTGGTGCTGGTGGCCAGTCCCCATGTTTTGGGCCTTTTGCGTCGCAGGTTGCACAGCGAAGTCTTGGGCAAAGTGGTCGCCGAAGTTGACAAGACCCTGACCAATCACCCGCTACACAAGGTTGAACAGGTCCTCACCAGTCGGTTGAAGCCTGCCATTTGACCTATAAGATGCATAAGCGGGCGCAAGGCCGCCCGCTTATGAGGCGGTCTTCAACAAACGCCTCAATGCAGACATAGCGGTGTCTGCGTCATCAACCCAAGTGATGAAGTCAGCCAGGGATGCGTCAGCGAATCCTTGGTTGATCACTTGTTGAACGAGGTCGCGCAAGGCGTCCCAGTACCCACCGACATTCATCACAAGAATGGGTTTGTCGTGCAAACCCAATTGCCGCCATGTGAGTGCTTCGAACAATTCGTCCAGCGACCCTGGCCCTCCGGGTAAGACAACGACGGCGTCGGCATTCATAATCATGACCTTTTTACGCTCGTGCATCGTCTCGGTGATCACGAAATGGGTTAGATCGGTTTTCCCCACCTCGCGCTGCAGCAGGTGAACAGGGATGACACCGAATGTATCCCCTCCGGCTGATTGTGCGGCTCGGGCTACCTCTCCCATCAGACCGACATCGCCAGCCCCATAGACCAATCGCCACCCTTCTTGCGCCAGCAGCTGACCGAATAGGCGCGCGGCGTCGGAATAGGCAGAATCAACACCATTTCGTGACCCGCAATACACACAGACGGATTTCTGAGACATAAAGGGGGTTCTCCGGGGTTGTAACTGGGGTTTTGACCCCTGATAGCGAGATTGATAGATTGGCTCAACCGTCAGGCAGAATACGTTAAAGTCAAAGCGTTTGCACTGCGGAGTGAAAGGAAAAGAATGGACGCCAAATCGGAAAGCGAAAGTTCCGGTGCAGTCACCTGGGGGGTGATTATCGGGATACTGGCTTTGGTCGGGGCCGGTGGGGCCTACATGTCCGGCGTGTTCGACGACGCTCCGGAGGATGCCGTGTCCCAAACCGACGTCGCCGTTCAACAGTCTGAGAGCAACGCGCCTCAGCAATCTCAAGGTGCTGAAGAAGCGCCCGCTGCCGAGGCTCAGGTCGATGAGCCCGAGGCCGTTCCGTCTGCCAGCGAGGACGTAGCCGAAGATCAGGCGGACGCTGCACAAGATGAACAACCTGCCGAGGACGTTGCCGCGACCACGCCGCCTTCGCTGGATCAGATTTTCGTCGAACCGGATGGGAATGCTGTTCTGTCGGGCAGTGCAGATCCGGGCGCGGTCGTGCGTGTTTTGCTGGATGGCGAAACACTGCACAGCTTTACCGTCGATGATAGCGGCCAGTTTGCCGAGTTCGTTTCGATACCGTTTGCGAATACCGCCCGTGGCCTTGCGCTTGAAACCGACGGTGAGGATCAGCCCGTGCGTTCGGATGACTATCTGATCGCAGCGTTGCCTGAACCCGAGATCGCGGTCGCCGAAGCCGAGGTTGCCAGTGAAACTGACGCGCAGGCGGAAACGTCGGCGATACCGGAAGAAGCGGTCGCGGATTCTGAAGTAACCGATACAGGGGCCGATACAGATGTTGCCGCCCTTGAAACGGATGCTGATGCCGCCAGTGAAACAGCCGAAGATCAAGCGGACACTGCGCCGGAAGGTGATCAAAACCAGCAAATTGCTATCTTGCGTTCAGGTGAAGATGGAGTGGAGCTTGTTCAGCCTGCGACACCTCAGGACACCGATCCTGATCAAGTTGCGCTCGATACGATCGGGTATTCTGATGAGGGTGAGGTTGAGCTGACCGGACGCGTGCCGGATGGCTCTGTTGTACGGCTCTATCTGAATAATCAACTGGTCGCGGATTTGCCGCCAACCGATGACGGCAAGTGGCGGAGCGAGCTTGAGGATGTTGATCCGGGTGTCTACACGCTGCGTGTGGACGAAGTTGGAACTGACGGAACTGTCGTTAGCCGTCTGGAAACGCCGTTCAAGCGCGAACCACTTGAAGTTCTACAAGCCGCCAACGGAGATAACGGTGCGCCAGACCAAAGCGACGTTGCAGCAATCCGTTCCGTGACGGTGCAAGAGGGCGACACGTTGTGGGCGATCTCGCGTGAGCGGTACGGCGACGGCGTTTTGTTCGTGAGGCTGTTTGAGGCCAATCGGGACTCTATCCGCGATCCGGACCTGATCTATCCGGGGCAAGTGTTTACGATCCCAGAGTAATTCGACACCTCTGGCCCATCCGGGCCCGAGGTCTATCTCTGACCGCAGTACTGGTACGTGATGAGACGAGCAGCCCCGATGCAATCCGAAGATATGCCTGACACTGACGAGCGCCGCTCTGGCTGGAGGACGGTGCGGAAAGTCGCGCCGTATCTCTGGCCCGAAGATGAGCCGTGGGTGAAACGGCGCGTGATTTTGGCGATGAGCATGCTTGTTCTGGCCAAGCTGATCGCCGTTAGTACTCCTATCCTTTACAAGGGTGCCGTGGATAGCTTGGCGGGTGAGGGCGTTCCGCCGTTGGCCTTGGGTGCTGTCGGGTTAACGGTGGCTTATGGTGTCGCCCGAATGATGAACGTCGGCTTCCAGCAGTTGCGGGATGCCGCTTTTGCGCCGGTTGGACAGCGTGCCCTGCGTGCGTTGGCGCTTGAGACGTTTCAGCATATACACCAACTGTCTATGCGCTATCACGTAACGCGCCGCACAGGCGGCCTGAGCCGCATCATCGAACGAGGCGTTAAAGGCGTCGAGTTCCTGTTGCGATTCCTGCTGTTTTCGATCGGCCCGCTGATCCTTGAACTGCTACTGGTCGCCATCATCCTGATGTGGCTGTTCGATGTATGGTATCTGGTCGTCGTAGCCGTCACGATTGGGTTTTACATCTGGTTCACCTTCGCGGTGACCGAGTGGCGGGTGAAGCTGCGTCGCGAGATGAATGATCAGGATACCGAGGCCAATCAACGCGCTATAGACAGCCTGCTGAATTTTGAAACTGTCAAATATTTCAACGCAGAACAGCGCGAAGCTGAACGGTATGATGTGTCTATGAAGGCCTATGCAGGGGCTGCGCTCAAGACGGCGTATTCCTTGGCGTTCCTGAACTTTGGGCAGTCTTTCCTGATCACGTGCGGACTGATTGGCGTGATGGTTCTGGCGGCCGTCGGCGTTCAGAACGGCGCGTTGACTGTTGGTGATTTCGTCATGGTCAACGCCTACATGATCCAGATCACCGTGCCGCTGAACTTTTTGGGAACGGTTTACCGAGAAATTCGCCAGGCGCTGGTCGATATGGGACAGATGTTTGATCTGCTGGAACAACCCGCCGAAGTAACGGACAAGCCGGACGCCCCAGATTTGTCGGTGACAGGTGGCGAGGTGACATTGCAGGATGTCCACTTTGGCTATGACGCCGATCGGGAAATCCTAAAGGGTGTTTCGCTGACGATCCCGGCCGGTCAGACAGTTGCGATCGTCGGCGCGACTGGATCAGGCAAGTCGACAATCGGTCGGTTGCTGTTTCGGTTCTATGACGTCACTGGCGGTGCCCTTAAGATTGACGGTCAGGACGTGCGGGACGTGACGCAGACCAGCCTCCACGCCGCGATCGGAGTTGTTCCACAAGACACTGTGCTGTTCAACGACACGATCCGTTACAACATCGCCTATGGTCGGGACGGGGCAACGCAGGATGATGTAGAGGCAGCAGCCAAAGCCGCGCAGATTCACGATTTTATCGTCACCTTGCCCGAAGGGTATGACACCAAAGTTGGTGAGCGGGGGCTGAAACTGTCCGGCGGTGAGAAGCAAAGGGTGGGGATCGCACGCACGCTGCTAAAGAACCCGCCAATCCTTTTGCTGGACGAGGCGACATCGGCCTTGGACACAGATACTGAGCAAGACATCAAGGACGCCTTGGCGCAGGCCGGTAAAGGCCGGACTGTACTGACCATCGCCCACCGTCTGAGCACAATTGCCGAGGCGGATCGCATCGTAGTGCTTGAGCGTGGAGAGATCATCGAACAGGGCACGCATGATGAGTTGTTGCAGCATGAAGGACGTTATGCGCAGCTGTGGAACCGTCAGCAATCTGACGCTCAGGCGGCCTGATCGCGTTTGGGTTTTGTGCTACACTCCGCGTTGTTTATCGGAGGAATTGTCATGAGATCATTCGTTGGTGCAGCATTGGTATCGTTGGCGGGGTGTTGGGCAAGCATGACCATGGCTGCCAGCGATCCCATCGTGGGTGTCTGGAAGACAGAGCCGGATCGCAAGAACCTCATCTCTCACATCAAGGTCACGGCTTGCGGCGACAAGTTCTGCGGCCAGATATTGTCGGCTTATGATTCCACCGGGAAAGAAGTTCAGACGCCAAATATCGGCAAAAAGCTGTTCTGGGACGTGGCCAGCGAAGGGAATGGAAAATACGGTGGTGGCGACATTTGGATCCCGCTTGTGAACGTAGACGTTGTTCCGCAACTGACATTGAACGGAGATTCTCTGACCATCCGGGGGTGCGAGCATTTGGTTTGCGGTCACCAAACCTGGACGCGAATATCGCAATAGTTCGGATATACCTAACCGGTTCAGAAAAAACGGCGGGCTAAAAGGCCCGCCGTTTTTCTATTCAGCTGCTTTCAACGGGGATGTGGGTGGATGCCCCGGGTCTCGGTCCGGTTTTTCACTGGGATCAGAAAGATCGCCCCACAGAACTTCGTTTGCCTGAACTTGTCTGGCGGCCTTGCCGATTTCCATATCCTGCGCCACCCGACTGTACTCACCTGCGGTCGCACGGGCCAGCAACTTACCCAGCCAAATGGCGTAAGTGGTCACCCACACACGCAGCGCAAGGAACGACGGTGTTACGATAAGCGTCAGCACTGTCGCAACCCCAAGGCCGAAAACCACTGCGGTCGCCAGCTGTTTCCACCACAGGGCCGTTGGGCTGTCGATGGAATAGCCTCCATTGATAAAGTCCAACGATAGGCCGAACATCATCGGTGTCAGACCTGCCATCGTGGTCAACGTGGTCAACAGAACGGGGCGGATGCGCGCCTCGGCCGTGCGGATGATCGCCTCGATCCGGGGCATATACTGGCTGTATTCCTGATAGGTGTCGATCAGAACAATGTTGTTGTTCACCACGATCCCGGCCAAAGCCACGATCCCTGTTCCAGTCATGATGATCGAAAACGGTTGCTGCATAACCAGCATTCCGATCAGAACGCCGGTGGTGGACAGCACGACCGCCAGCAGAACAAGGATCGAGTTGTAGAACGAGTTGAACTGCGCCAGCAGGATCACGAACATCAACCCCAACGCTCCGGCGAAGGCCTTCAGAAGGAAGGCACCGGATTCGGCTTGATCTTCCTGATCGCCCGTCCATTCCCAAGTGATTGAGTTGCCGAAGGGGCTGGTGTCCAGCCATTGGGTTAGGGCCGCAATCCTCTCATTCGGGTTGATGGGGACAAAACTGACATCACCGGCTGAGGTATTGGAGCGCAATTCCTCAATGCCCTGAGCGCCAGTCAGGCTTACAACCTCATAAAGCGTTCCATCATCACGCTCGATAGTCGTTAAGCCAGAAGGGCTGTCAGCCGTGATTTCGCGAACGACTGCCAATGGCTGGTTTTCGATTGGCGCGCCTTTGGAATCCGACTGGGCGCCCATGATGCTGATCAGCCCGGGTTCAACATCAGCCTTCACGTCAAAGTAACGCTCTTGATCCACTCGGTTGATCTCGGCCAGCTTTGCGACCGGTTGACGGGTCACAAAGTTGGACAATGGGACCAGACCGTCCGTCGTGCGCACTTTCAGCGTGTCCAAAGTGGACAGGACGCGATCTTCATCGGGCAGGCGTACGCGGATTTCAATCTCTTCATCAGTCGTATCGGGACGCATTTCGCCCAACAGCAAGCCACGGGTAACCAACTGAACCATAGCACCGACAGTGGCCACATCCGCGCCGAACCGGCCAGCTTTGGCAACGTCCACGTCAATTTGCCAGTCGATGCCCGGAAGGGGCAGCGTGTCTTCGATTTTGATCAGCCCCGGCGTTTCATCAAAAACGGCGCGTGCAGCCAACGTCGCCGCCGTGAGCTCTTCGCGGTTGTCGCCCTTCAGGCGCAGGTGCACCGGTTTGGCAGAGGCGGGGCCCTGTTCCAAAGGCAGGATCTCGACAATGACACCGGGTATCTGCGCAAGTTCGGCGTTCAGCTGGTCCAACACAAAATCGCCGTCGAATTCCGGCGCCACCGTATGTCGATCCAGCAAACCACCGAAGATGGGATCGGACACGTTTGGTCTGTCTTCCCACGGAATGATTTCGAATTGCACCTGGCCGATCGTATCCGCAGGCTCTTGCGCACCACCGTTATTCTGGTTCAGACCACCTTCACCTGCGAACGAGAATACGTTGATCACGGCTGGATGCGCGCCAATGATCTTCTCGGCGGCAAGGACCATTTCGTCCTTTTCTGTCAGCGATATGTTGCCGCGGGCGCGAACATAGGCCGTCGCCTGTTCGGGTTCACTTTCAACAAAGAACTCCACGCCCCGATTGTTGCCCATAAAGGTAAACACGACCGCGACAACGGCCAAAGCCACAGTCAGAATTGAAACCACCGGCATGATCGGGTTTCCGACAAGGAACCGGATAGCGCGGCCAAAGGGTGTGTGTTCGCGCGCCGTGTGCACATGTTCCTCTGGCGCGCGCTCAATCCTTGCGGCGCTCAGCGTGACAGAGCCTGCAAACGCACCCAGCAGGAACAATATCGCTCCAAAGATAAGCCCGCCGGTCGGTCCAAGCGGCAGCAGGTATGTGGGGTTCAGCAACTGCATTGCACCCAGGAAAATCATGTACAACGCAGGTGGAACCATGGCCACGCGCGCCCACCACGAGGTGCGCGCCCGCAACCAATCCGAAATACGGTCAAACACGCGGCTGAGGCGGCCTGAAACACCCCCCATAACCGGCAGGTAAATCAGCGCAACGATCAGCGACGCCGAAAGAACAAAGATCAAGGTGACCGGCAGCATGCCCATGAACTCACCCGGTACGCCGGGCCAGAACAACATTGGCAGGAAAGCGCAGAGTGTCGTGGCGGTTGACGACACGATGGGCCAGAACATGCGCTGGGCCGCTTCGACATAGGCGTGCATGGGGCCCACACCTTCTTTGATGCGCTTGTCGGCGTATTCCACAACGACAATGGCCCCGTCGACCAACATCCCGACCGCCAGGATCAAACCGAACATGACGATGTTCGAGATGCTGACGCCCATCACGGCAAGGAAGGCAAAGCACAGCAGGAACGAGGTCGGGATTGCGAACCCAACCAGCAGCGCGGCGCGCGTTCCCAGCGAAGCAAGGACAACGATCATAACCAGTGCGATTGCCGTCAGCACCGATCCTTCCAACTGGCTGACCATCGAGCCGACGATACGGCTTTGGTCGTTCGATGTGCCAAGCTCGATCGTGGCCTGCATCTGAGGCGGCCATTTGACCTGCGCAGCCTCAATGGTCTTTTTCACGTCCTGAACCGTGTCGATCAGGTTGAAACCCTTGCGTTTGACGACCTGCAAGGCGACCGTCGACTCGCTGTTGAAACGGGCGGTGCCTATCCGATCCTCAAACGTGTAGTTGATCTGGGCCAACTCACCCAAAGTTACCACGCGGTCGCCATTTACCTTGATGGGCAGGGCATACACATCCTGTGCGGTTTTGAACGAAGACGGGATCTTGACCGAGAACGTACCTTGCGCGGTCTCAACCTCACCGGCAGCAATCAGCTGGTTATTGTTCTGGACCACATTGATCAACTCTGCGGCTGTGACGTTGTATGCCTCAAGCCGCAGAGGGTCGATAATCACTTCAAGCAGCTCATCGCGGTTCCCAGCGATGCCAGCCTCCAGGACGGAATCCATCGCTTCCAGATTGTCCTGCAAGTCTTTGGCAACACGTGCCATCGTCCGTTCCGGCACGGCTCCTGTCAGGTTGACGATAACAATTGGGAACTCGGAAAAATTGATCTCGGTCAGTGAGTATTGTTCAGCGCCCTCGGGAAACTCAGCCTGGGCGCTGTTCATGGCGTCACGGACGTCGGCCATGATCGCGGTCTTATCCCAGCCAAAGTCAAACTCGAGCGCGACACCGGCATAGCTTTCGGCTGCCGTTGATGTCATTTCCTTGAGGCCGTCCAAATCGGCCAGCTCGGTTTCCATCGGTTTTACCAGCAGGTTTTCCGCGTCTTCGGCCGAAATACCTGGGAATTGGACCGAGACAAACAACGCCGGGATTTCAATATCCGGCTCGCCCTCTTTGGGCAGGCTGACATAGGCAAAGCCACCGACGATCAGCGAAATCGCGATAAAGGCCAGAACCATTCGGGCCCGGCCTGCGGCCCAACTGACGATTCCGGTCATTCGGCGGTTTCCCTATAAGTCGGCGCAACAGTAACGCCGCTTGTTACGAATTCATGCCCGACAACGATTATGTCGGTTGTTTCCGGCAGCCCACCAACCCAAACACCTTCGGGCGTGTCCCGCAGAAGTTGAATTGCCCTGAAGTCCACCACGTTGTCTTGACCCACAGTGCGCACGCCGACCTGACCTTCGTTATTCAAAGTCAGAGCGGACTGAGGCAGCAAATGTGCCTTGGCCCCTTCGGCTGCAATTCGAATGTCGGCGGTTTGCCCGTCCCGGATCGCCAGTTCAGGGTTGGGAACCTTTATTTCGACCTCGAAGGTGCGGGTGGTTTCATCGGCGGATCGGCTCAGGAACGTCACGCGCCCGGCGACCTGCAAACCTGTCACCAATTTCGCTGTGGCTTCTGATCCGACAGTGACGCGGTTCACTTCGGTTTCTGGAACAAACCCCACCAGTTTGATCGGATCTAATTGAATGACGGTGGCGCACAATGATCCCGGCAGCATCAAGCTGCCCAGCTCTGCCGTATCGCTTTCCAGCAATCCTTTGAACGGGGCCTCTATGGTTTGGCGGTCGATCTCTTTACGTGCAGCTTCTACTTCGGCGACGGCGGCTTCGATTCCGGCGCGCGTTGCTTCTAACCCGGCTTCGGCGGTCTTCACACCAGCCTCTGCGGTTCGCATCGCAGCTTGGCTTGAGATCCTGCGGGTTTCCGAGCCAAAACCGGTTTCCGACAAACGCTGAGCGGCCGTCAGATTGATTTCCGCTTCGGCCACCAGTGCATGCGCCTCTTCCAAACGCGCCTCGGCTTCGGGGATGCGGCTTTCGGCTTCCAGCTTGCCTGCCATTGCTTCGGCAAGACTGGCCGGGCGTGTTCCGGGGTCCAGTTCGCACAGCACATCTCCGGCCTCTACGAAGGTGCCTTTTCGCTTGGGGTCAGATATGACGGTCGAAGTCGTCTCAGCCAAAACTTCAACCTGACGGTTGGCTTTTGTCTGACCGCGCAGCAATACAGCACTGTCGATTTCGCGTGCGACAGAACGGATGGCCACAACCCCTACGGCAGTCTGTTCCGCAGTGATCGTGCCGTCAGTTTCGGCTGTGGATGCCGCGTTTCCGTCTGCTTCCGCGCGTCCGGCTATGGCGAACAGGGTGTCGCGCTCGAAAACCACCAAGAAAAGGGCGATCGTAACGAGAAGAGCGTTTATCATTGAAATCAAACGCATACAGAGACTCTCCCAGAATTCTTCGCCAAGATTTCTTCGGCGCACACGCGGTAATGTGGGTTCGATTATGTACTTTTTCTACGCTAAACTGAATAGTTTGGTTCACTTTTTTGCGCAACCCAGACAGGACCCGGTCAAAATGTGCGAAATCGGACCCTTGGCTTGGCAAAGACGCCGGGGTATGACATTGCGCCATACACCACTTTCACAGCCCGGAGGGCAGGGATGAGCGACGTCGACAGTTTTATTGATGAGGTGACCGAAGAGGTGCGCCGAGATCGCCTTTATCTGCTGCTGCGCAGGTGGGGTTGGATCGGTGTTTTGCTGGTGGTTCTGATCGTCGGCGGTGCTGCGTTCAATGAAATTCGCAAGGCACGCACAACCTCTCAGGCCGAGCAACTTGGCGATGCGATTCTGGCGTCGCTGGCGCAGAATGACTCGGCCCAGCGTGCCGCGGGCCTGGAGAGCGTTGAGGCAGGCTCGCCCGGCGGGGATGCCGTTCTGAATATGTTGCTGTCGGCATCGCAGATAGAGGCGGGGTCGGAACAAGCGGCTGTTGACAGTTTGAATGCTATTGCGTTGCAGGGTGAACTTCCTGAAATCTACCGCGCCATTGCAACGTTCAAAGCGCTGCTTTTGCAAAGCGAAACACTGCCTGCGGCAGACCGTCGCCAACAATTCGAAGCCTTGGCTGCACCGGGTGCACCATTGCGACTGCTGGCCGAAGAACAACTGGCGCTGATCGACGTTGCCGAGGGTAACGCGGATGCCGCGATCGAACGACTGCAGGCCCTGCGCCAGGATGCCGAAATTGGGGTAGACTTGCAGCAACGCGCGACCCAATTGATTGTTGCCCTTGGCGGCCAGCCCGAGCCTTTGGTGGCCCGTCAGGGCTAAAACGCGGCAAAACCAGTTATGACAGGCGAGTTCGGATCATCATGGTAACAAGTCTATTTTCCCGCGTTGGGTTGTCGGTTGCAGCAGCGTCGCTGACCCTTCTTGCTGCGTGTGAAGAGCCCGAAGTCATCTTGCCCGGTGCGCGCGAAGACATACGCCCAGCCACGGACACAGAAACTGTCGAAAGAAGCGGATCCAAGCCTATAAGCCTGCCCGCGCAAACGGCAAATTCCAGCTGGCCGCAAAGCCCGGGGACACAGGCGTTCCGAACGACTCATGCCCAATTGCGGTCGGCACCGCAAAGGGTTTGGTCAGCCTCGATCGGGCAGGGGGATTCGCGCAAGCAAAGGATCACCGCAGAACCTGTCGTCGCTGATGGCTTGATCTACACTTTGGACTCCGCTGCGACTGTGTCCGCGACTTCTCTGCAAGGCCAACGGGTTTGGAGCGTGGACCTGATCCCGGCAACAGATAGTGAATCGGATGCGACAGGCGGTGGAATGGCGTATTCCAACGGCGTTCTCTATGTCTCATCCGGCTTTGGTCGCCTGACAGCGCTTGAAGGGAAAACCGGAGCCATTCGCTGGCAAAAGCGCCTGAATGCGACGGGCAGCGGTGCGCCTTTGGTCAATGGTGGCCTGTTGTATCTGGTTGCTGGGGATGAAACTGGCTGGGCCGTTGATATCACGGATGGCCGGATCGCCTGGCAAATTCAGGGCACACCCAGCGTTGGCAACGTCCTTGGCGCGCCGGCGCCAGTTATCGCATCTGAATTCTCGGTGTTCGCCTTTGGCTCGGGCGACGTGGCCGCAACCTTCCGTCAGGGCGGCATTCGCCGTTGGAACGCCTCTGTCGCCGGAGGACGCCGGGGTCGTGCTGCCGCGCAGATTGTGGACGTGACGGGTGGCCCGATGGTTGTTGGTGACACGATTTATATCGGTAACCACTCGGGCCGGACCGTGGCATTTGACAGCAGCTCGGGCGAGCGGCAATGGACCGCTGACGAAGGTGCGGTCGATACGGTTTGGCCGGCGGGGGGCAGCCTGTTCCAGATCAGTGATCGCAGCCAGCTTGTGCGTTTGGATGCTTCTGATGGTTCTGTAATCTGGGCGCAGGATTTGCCCGGCTTTATTAAGGACAAGCCGAACCGACGCGGACCGATCGTGGCACATTACGGTCCGATCTTGGCCGGAGGCCGAATTGTGCTGGCATCAAACGACGGATTTTTGCGTTTCTTCAATCCGGTCGATGGTACGTTGGTCAATCAGGTCGAAGTGCCGGGCGGGGCGACCACCTCACCCGTGGTTGCAGGCCAGACACTGTACGTCGTATCGACCAAAGGTGATCTACACGCTTTCCGTTGACCACAAGATGCGCTAAAGGGCGCGTCTGAGTCTTGAAAGTTGAGTATCATGTCGCTGACCCTCGCTATCGTGGGGCGCCCAAACGTGGGCAAATCCACCCTGTTCAACCGCCTTGTCGGCAAACGTCTGGCTTTGGTCGACGATCAGCCCGGCGTGACGCGTGACTTGCGCGAGGGTGAGGGACGTCTGGGCGATTTGCGCTTTACCGCGATAGACACCGCAGGTTTGGAAGACGCCACTGATGACAGCCTGCAAGGCCGGATGCGTCGCCTGACTGAACGCGCGGTGGACATGGCGGATGTCTGCCTTTTCATGATCGACGCGCGGGTCGGCTTGACCCCCACGGATGAGATGTTCGCGGAAATTCTGCGCAAGCGGTCAAAGCACGTCATTCTGGCCGCCAACAAGGCTGAAGGATCAGCGGCGGACGCAGGCGTGCTCGAGGCCTATAACCTGGGTCTGGGTGAGCCCGTTCGTCTGTCGGGTGAACACGGCGAAGGGATGACGGACCTTTACACTCACCTGATGCCTTTGGCCGACGCCGCCGCCGAAAAGGCGCAGGAAGACGCGCCCGAAACCGATATCGAACTGGATGAAGATGGCGAGGGCGAAACGCCTTTGATCACCGCTGCCAAGCCTTTGCAGGTTGCAGTTGTGGGCCGACCGAACGCTGGCAAATCTACCTTGATCAACAAGATCATTGGTGAGGATCGTCTGTTGACCGGGCCCGAGGCCGGGATCACCCGCGACGCGATCAGCTTGCGTATCGATTGGGCCGATCCGGATGGTGAAAGCACCCCAATGCGGATTTTCGATACCGCTGGGATGCGAAAAAAAGCCAAAGTTCAGGAAAAGCTCGAAAAGCTGTCGGTCTCGGACGGGTTGCGCGCAGTGAAATTCGCCGAGGTTGTCGTTGTTTTGTTGGATGCCGCTATCCCGTTTGAGCAACAAGACCTAAGGATCGCAGACTTGGCCGAGCGTGAAGGCCGCGCCGTGGTTGTTGCGGTGAACAAGTGGGACATCGAAGAAGACAAGCAGGAAAAGCTGCGCGATCTGAAAGAATCCTTCGAGCGCCTGTTGCCGCAACTGCGCGGTGCGCCATTGGTCACGGTATCGGCGAAAACCGGGCGCGGGCTGGAACGTCTGCGCGCCGCGATCCTGCGGGCCCATGATGTCTGGAATCGTCGCGTGCCGACGGCGGCACTGAACCGTTGGTTGACCGCGATGCTGGAACAGCACCCGCCGCCAGCGCCGCAGGGCCGCCGGATCAAGCTGCGCTATATGACGCAGGCCAAAACCCGCCCGCCTGGCTTTGTTGTGATGTGTTCCCATCCCGACAAGATGCCGGAAAGCTACACGCGTTATCTGGTCAATGGTCTGCGCGAAGACTTTGATATGCCAGGTACGCCCATTCGCCTCACCCTACGGGGGCAGGGCGACAAGAACCCCTACAAGGGAAGGCGCAAGAAAAACGCAGGCGCGCTTGCCAAGCATCTCAAGGGTCGCGCGTAACTGCGCCAATTTTCAGCATTTTCGACCGGGGGGCGTGACAGCCCCCTTTCTGAGCGTTAGCATTCCAGTGTGTGCATTTGTTTTGTTGCACAGCGCTTGTATGCGGATTTTCCGCACCTAGTTTTGAATCATAAATTAACAGGACCATCGCGGGGAGCGGACTTGATGGATCTGAGGGAATACACGCGACAATATGCGGTACAGGACAATAGGCTTGCCGCGCTGAGCTATTTTGGAACCTTTGCGGTGTATTTCGCATCGCTGACGCTGGCGATTGCCTTCGTGAATCACTGGTACATCATGATTCCAGCCGGAATCGTTTTCGCGTTTTCGGCCGTTCGTCTTTATGTGCTGCAACATGACTGCGGCCACCATTCGCTGTTTGAGACCCGTCAGCAAAACGAATGGGCCGGGCGTGGGTTGTCTCCGTTCACGTTCGCGCCATTCGAGGTCATGAAACAGAACCACAACCTGCATCACTCTGGCATTGGCAATCTCGAGCATCGCGAAACCGGCGAGATTCACACGATGACCTTGCGCGAATGGAAAGAGGCGGATTGGAAGACCCGGTTGTTCTATCGCCTGTACCGCAATCCGTTCGTGCTTGTCCCGATCGGAGCGCTTTTCACATACTTCATCCGGTATCGCTGGCCGAAAAACACCGTTCGTTTTGGTGTCGCGGGTGTGTTGCTGCACAACCTGTCGATTGTCGTGTTCCTGGGGCTGCTCTACCTGATCGCGGGCACAACTGGCGTTTTGGTGTGGCTGGTGTTTTCGTTTGTCGGGGGGATGCTGGGCGTTTTCCTCGTATACCTTCAGCACAATTTTGAAGACACCTATTGGGATCGACGCCCGGATCTGGATCCCAAGATAGCAGCTTTACAGGGGTCTTCGGCGCTGGATTTTGGCTGGTGGTTCGACAACGCTGTGGCCTGCATTACCTTGCACGATATCCATCATTTCAATGCGCGCATCCCGTCTTACCGATTGCGTGCATGCCACTATAACCTGCCGCCGGAGTTCACACCCAGACGCATCAAGTTTCCCGAGGCCATCGCGGCGCTGAACCTCAAGCTTTGGGACGAAGATACAAAGCGGCTGGTGCCATTTCCTAAAGAAGGGCATTCTGGTGACCTTGCACATAGCAGCTGAGGTACAGCGGCTTCCCTGACTTGAAGTCGCGTATATCTTGTGTATATACGTATTGGCAGAGAGACAACGAAAGGAATGAGAATGACCGCAGTAACCGATGTAAAAGGCGTGGGAGAGGCATTGGGCCAAGCGCTTGCGGCAAACGGCTTTAAGACTGCCGAAGCCGTTGCCAAGGCAGCCCCAGCCGATCTGGTCAAGGTCCCACGCATCGGTGCTGCACGTGCGCCTTTGTTGATTGCGGCGGCCAAAGAAGCCATCGCATCCAAAACCACAGCTAAACCGACGGCGGCCAAACCCACCGCTCGCAAAGCGCCTGCCCGCAAACCTGCCGCGCGGAAAACCGTTGCAAGCGCCGCTGCCGAGAAGCGCGCGCAGGAAGCTGCGCGTAAAGCGGCCGAAGAAAAGGCCGCAGCAGAAGCTGCTGAAGCAAAAGCCAAAAAGAAAGCCAAGACCAAGGCTAAGGCGGAAAAAGCAGCTGAGAAACGGGCCGAGATGGAGGCCGTCTTTTCCAAAGCCAAGGACAAGGTGAAGGCCAAGGCCAAGAAAGACAAGAAATCCAAAAAGGACGACAAGTCCAAAGACAAAAAGAAAAAAGACGCGAAAAAAAGCGACAAGTCCAAAGATAAAAAGAAAGACAAGAAAAAAGCGAAGAAGTAACCCTTCCTCGCTTTCGGTTCTCGTTAAGCCGGTGTCGCGATCCGCGAGCCGGCTTATTTATGTCAGTGTCCCATCTACCTGCAGAGTCAGTTTGCCACCCAGATAGGGGCTGAGTACTTCGGGCAAGGTAACGGTGCCATCGGCGTTCTGGCCGTTCTCCAATACTGCGATCAGGCAGCGACCGACAGCCAATCCCGACCCGTTCAGCGTATGCACATATTCCGGTTTGCCGCCACCTTCGGGCCGGAACCGTGCGTTCATGCGGCGGGCCTGGAAATCACCACAGGTCGAGACAGAGCTGATCTCGCGGTAGGTGTTTTGGCCGGGCAACCACGCTTCGATGTCGAACGTGCGGCGTGCGCCGAAGCCCATATCACCCGTGCACAGGATTACTGTGCGATAGGGGATACCCAGCTTTTCCAGAATACCTTCGGCGCAGCGCAGCATGCGTTTCTGCTCGTCGTCCGAGTTGTCAGGATGCGTGACCGAGACCATCTCGACCTTCTCAAACTGGTGCTGCCGCAGCATCCCGCGGGTGTCTTTACCCGCGCTGCCCGCCTCGGACCGGAAGCACAGGGAATGCGCGGTATAGCGGCGGGGCAGGTAGCTTTCCTCAATCAACGTGTCGTTGACGATATTGGTCAGCGAGACCTCGGACGTTGGAATCAGCCACCAACCTTCGCGGGTCTGATAGCTGTCCTCGCCGAATTTCGGCAGCTGGCCGGTGCCCTGCATCATCTCGGACAGAACCAGAACCGGGCCATTCACCTCGGTCAGGTCGTTTTCGTTGATATGCGTGTCCAGCATGAACTGCGCCAGCGCGCGGTGGATGCGCGCAACGCCGCCGGACAGCAGCACAAAGCGCGAGCCAGAGAGTTTGGCTGCTGTTTCGAAGTCCATGCCATCCTGAACAGCTTGGATTTCAAAATGCTCTTTCGGTTCAAAGTCCAGCTCGCGCGGGGTGCCCCAGCGGTTGACCTCGACATTGTCGTTTTCATCTGCGCCTTCGGGCACATCGTCTGCGGGCAGGTTTGCAATGCGGATCAGTTGATCCGCAAGCAGCGCGTCCAGATCCTTGGCCTCAGTCTGCATTTGCGCGATCTCGGCCTTTTTCTCGGCCACCAATGCGCGAAGGCGCTCGAACTCGGCCTCATCACCGCGCCCTTTGGCGGCGCCGACCTCTTTGCTGGCCTTGTTCTGTTCGGCTTGCGCGGTTTCAGCGGCCAGAATCTTTGCACGGCGACTTTCGTCCAGCCGCAGCAGGTCTGACGACACCGGCGCGTCCCCACGGCGCGCAAGGGCGGCGTCGAAGGCGGCAGGGTTTTCGCGAATGGCGCGGATGTCGTGCATGGTTCAGATCCTTAAATGCGTGAATCACTGAGACCGCTTATGCACCATCTGAAAGGCGGGGTGTAGCACCGGTTACGACTTATCCGCATCCCCGTGCGTTTCATGCGCCAGATGGCCATCCCATTCCTCGGCTGGGATCTTAGGCTCGGCCGGATCCGCGATGTAAGAGGGGGTCATGATCTGCACGTTATTCTCATTGAACACAGCCACGATGTTGCGATGCAGGTCCGAGCGAATTTTCGGAATTATGCTGCCCCGCGTGGTGTAACCGTTGATCTGATAGTTGATCGCGTAATCGGCCAAAGCGGTCCACAGAACAAAGGGTTCAGGCTTGGCCTTAATCCCTTTGGTGCGTTGTGCGGCCTCAATCAGCATAGCCTCGACTTTTTCAGGCGGCTCTTCATATCCAATGCCAACGGTCGTGTGTAGCAACAACCCGCTACCATCTGTTTTCTTTGAGAAATTCACCACGTCCGAGTTCATAAGCTGGGCGTTCGGGATCGAAATCAGCTCGTTCTTGATGGACTTGAGGTGCGTCTCCATCAGCTTGATCTGAACAACGTCCCCGATATGGTCGCCGATCTGTATGCGATCGCCGATAGAGGTCGATCGGCGATAGATCACGAACAAACCAGCCAGCATATTGGATACGACCGAGTTTGCGCCAAGCGACAGCATTGCGCCGACCAGAATGGTCAGGCCTTGAAACGCTGCGGAATCCGAACCCGGAATATAGGGAACCGCGAATACAAGCGCGATCAGGATGATCACGACGCGGGCTATGTTGAACGTGGGGTTGACCCAGTGGCTTTCGAAATCCGACATCTCAAAGGTCCCGGCCTCAACCGCGTCAAAAAAGACGCGCATCCCTTTGATGACGTACATCGTGATCCACGTGATCAGGGCCAGCATGATGAGATTCGGGAAATAGCTGATCACGCCTTTGAAGATCAGCAGAACCGGTTCGGTCAGATAGGTTAGCAGCAGTTGGGCGAAGTACCGCGTCTCGGCGAATGCCAAAAGGACGAAGGACAGATAGTAATAAAACCCAAGAAAGAAGACGACCAGCAGCACGAAGTTCAACCCGTAGCGGATCAGTGCTGCAATGGCTTCGGCTTGAACATGCTTTGCCGTCGCGGTTTCTACGTCTTTCAGGTAGCGCTGAACAAACCGGAGCGTTCTTCGGCGTACACGGCGATGCAGCCAGAATATGAGCACGATGAACAAGGCAAAGCCAATCGTCCATGCCAGAGCTTCGATTGCGCCTGACACCCGGGCCTGATCGGTTCTGTTCGCGCGGTAGGAAACGATCGCCGTTTCGATCGCTTCGCCATGCAAAAAGCTGAGAACGTCCAGCTCCATCTGGTCCAGTTCGGCATCCGCTTCGGTGACAATAGAAACAGCGTTGCCGTCCACCAGAATGCGCGTTCCCAGTTCCGTTTCTTCATAAGTGACAGTGACGCTCGGGTCGTCTGACGCTTCGGCGGCCTCGATGATGTTGCTTTGAACGGTCTCCGCCCGCTCAGACGCTGGCAGCGCGCTGGACCCGCGAAGGAAAAACAACATGTCCCCGTCGACAATGACGGGGGCCTTGAAGGTTTCGGATTGCTCGGGGCTTTCTTCGGTAGGCGCTTCCGCTTCCTGCGCCATGACCGGGCCCGCCAAAAGAGCCAGCCAAAGGGCTGCGATCAGAAAACGGATAAGCGAGCCAAGGTTTTGAAAAGTCTGTGTCATTGAGCCCTCTTTGACCCGACTATATCCAACAAAGCGCATGTTCCTAGGACTTTACTGCAACGATTGGACAAATCTTTCTGCATTACGCGGCAATCGTTGAAAAAACCTGTGTCGGCTTTCCTTGCAAACAGGCGGTTCTAAGCATAGGTTCTCGCAAAATTTGCGGAGCTATCCGCAGCCTCAAACCAAAAGGAATATCCCATGGAAGGTGGCGCAATCGCCCAGTTTCTCCCGCTGATCCTGATCTTCGCGATCATGTATTTTTTGCTGATCCGTCCGCAGCAGAAAAAGATGAAGGAACATCAGGCCATGGTTGAGGCCGTGCGCCGGGGCGATCAAGTGGTCACCCAGGGTGGCTTGATCGGAAAAGTGTCCAAGGTCAAAGAAGGCGAGAATGAGATTGAGGTCGAGCTTGCCGAAAACGTCAAGGTTCGTGTGGTCAAATCGACCATTGCGCAGGTTCTTAACAAGACCGAGCCCGCGAAATAACTTCGCGCCACAATCCCTTGAAAAGGCAGGGTAATGCTGCAAATTGATACCTGGAAGCGGGTTCTGATCTGGGCGGTCTGCGTGATCGGTCTGCTGATGGCCCTGCCGAACGCTTTCTATACGCGGGTCGAGCAATCGAATGACGCGAAAGCTGCAATCGAACTTGGCATCGACACGCCTGAAATGCAGGCAGAGGCCGGTTTGTGGCCAAACTGGATGCCGTCATCTCTGGTAAACTTGGGTCTGGACCTGCGCGGAGGCGCGCATTTGCTGGCTGAGGTCAAGGTCGGTGATGTCTACGAATCCCGTATGGATGCGATGTGGCCCGAAATCCGCGATGCCCTGCGGGATGAGCGCGGTACGGTGGGTACGATCCGCCGTCAGGACTCGGCCCCCGATGAGATTCGTGTCCGCATCAGCCAACCCGAAGGGATGTCGCGCGCGCTGGAAGTTGTGCGCGGTCTGGCCCGTCAGGTTCAAACACTGACCGGAGTAGGGGCAACAGATATCGAAGCGCGCGCGGATGGCGATACCATCGTGGTGCAACTGTCTGAGGCTGAAAAGCTTGCATCCGATGACCGGACCGTACGTCAATCCCTTGAGATCATCAGGCGCCGTATTGACGAAGTAGGAACGCGTGAGCCAACGATCCAACGTCAGGGTACAGATCGCATACTGATCCAGGTGCCGGGTATTGGCAGCGCCGGTGAATTGAAAGAGATCATCGGAACAACGGCGCAGCTTACCTTTAACCCGGTCGTTGGACGCGGAACCGACCCGGATGCTATTGCGGGCGTGGGGGAAAAAGTTGTCCCGTCGATCGACGAGAACGGTGTTTTCTACACGCTGGAATCAGCGCCCGTCGTGACCGGAGAAGAGCTGGTCGATGCTCAACCCGCCTTTGACCAAAATGGGCGCCCGGCCGTCAACTTCAGGTTCAACACCTCTGGTGCGCGTAAATTCGGTGATTATACGCTCGAAAACATTGGTGCGCCTTTTGCCATCGTACTGGATGACGAGGTCATTTCCGCACCTGTAATCCAAAGCCATATCCCCGGCGGGTCCGGGATCATCACAGGCAACTTCACTGTCGAGGAAAGCACCAATCTGGCTGTTCTGTTGCGCGCCGGGGCATTGCCCGCAGGGCTTGAGTTCCTTGAAGAACGCACAATCGGTCCAGAGCTTGGGCAAGACAGCATCGACGCCGGTAAGGTTGCCACGATTGTCGCCTTTGTCGCTGTGCTGGTCTTTATGGGACTCAGCTATGGTCTGTTCGGTGTTTTTGCCAACATTGCGTTGATCCTGAACGTGGGCCTTCTGTTTGGTCTGCTTTCGTTGATTGGCGCGACGCTGACGTTGCCGGGCATTGCCGGGATCGTCTTGACGGTCGGTATGGCTGTGGACGCCAACGTGCTGATCTTTGAGCGTATTCGCGAGGAACTGAAGTCTGCCAAAGGCCCGGCACGTGCAATCGAACTGGGTTATGAAAAAGCTTTGTCGGCCATTTTGGACGCGAACGTGACCACGTTCATCACCGCGACGATCCTGTTTGCTATGGGCAGTGGCCCGGTGCGGGGTTTTGCCATCACTCTTGGCTTGGGTATTCTGACCTCGGTCTTCACAGCGATCTTCGTGACGCGTCTGATGATCGTAACCTGGTTCGAACGCCGCCGCCCGAAAACCATCGAGGTTTGACATGAGACTGAAACTCGTACCGCAAGAAACCTCGTTCGATTTTTTTAGCCGCTGGAAAGTATGGCTGGGCATTTCGGGCCTGATGATGGTGATCGCCTTCACGTCGTTCATGCTGCAAGGGCTGAATTTTGGTATCGACTTTCGGGGCGGCACCACAATTCGGACCCAAAGCACGCAAGAGATTGACGTAGGCGTCTATCGCGTCGCAATCGCACCGCTGGAGTTGGGTGATGTGACCATCACCGAGATTTTTGATCCGACCTTCGGCGAAGACGAAAACGTAGCCATGATCCGTATTCAGGCTCAGGCTGATGCCGAGTCCGTCTCGGCAGCGACGGTCACCGCAGTCGAAGAGGCGTTGCAGGTCGCAGTACCTGATATTCAGTTCGTGTCAGTCGAATCCGTTGGCCCCAAAGTGTCAGGTGAGTTGATCCAGACCGCTGTAATCGCTGTGGTTTTGGCAATTGGTGCTGTGCTTGTGTACATCTGGTTGCGCTTTGAATGGCAATTTGCCCTGGGGGCTGTGGCCGCGCTGGTGCATGACGTTATCCTGACCATAGGCATCTTCTCAGAGCTGCAAATTCGGTTCGACCTAGCCATCATCGCGGCGCTGCTGACCATTGTGGGGTATTCGTTGAACGATACCGTGGTGGTCTTTGACCGTGTGCGAGAGAACCTACGGAAATACAAAAAGAAAGACCTCAAAGAGGTTTTGAACATCTCGATCAACGAAACCCTTAGCCGGACGGTGATGACCTCGGTCACGACACTGCTGGCGCTGATCTCGCTTTATATACTGGGTGGAGATGTGATCCGTGGTTTCGTCTTTGCGATGATCTGGGGTGTGATCGTTGGCACGTATTCGTCGGTCTTCGTGGCGTCGACGATCCTGCTGTGGCTGGGTGTCAAACGCGATTGGTCCAAGCCGTCGAACACGGCGGGCAACCAGTTCGCCAATATCGATGCCTGATATTTTCGGCCAGTCCCCTATGGGGCTGGCCATCATTGTTTCGGCCGCCTTTCTGGGTGGCATCGTACGCGGCTTTTCCGGCTTTGGTACCGCACTGATTTTCCTTCCTATCGCGACACCGTTTCTAGGCCCGTTTGGCGCGCTGATCGGCCTGACCATCATGGATATCTTTGGGCCACTGCCAAACCTGCGCCGTGCATGGCGCGATGTAAACAAAGCAGACTTGGCAAGACTGGTTGGAGGCTGTGCAATTGTGTTGCCCATTGGGCTGTGGGTGCTGACGATGGTTGACGCGAATGTCTTTCGGTATGCCGTCAGCCTACTGGCGTTCTTCATGCTTGCCATTCTGATCCTTGGGCTTCGGTATCACGGCCATGTTGGCCGGGCGATGGTTACCGGCATCGGTTTTGCGGCTGGTTTTCTGGGCGGTGTTGCCGGGCTGCCGGGGCCTGCTGTCATCCTGTTTTATATGTCACGTCCACTGCCTGTTGCGGTTATTCGGGCCACCATTCTGCTGTTTCTGTTTGCCTTTGATTTTCTGCTGCTAGGATACCTTACCGGCATGAGCCGCGTTACATGGGCTGCAGTTGGCTTGGGGTTGCTATTGGCGGTGCCCAACCTTGCAGGCAATTTGCTGGGCGGTTGGCTGTTCGATCCAAATCGCGAAAAACTTTATCGCGCGGCGGCCTATGTGGCGATTGCGCTTGCGGCCTTGTCGGGCCTGCCGCTTTGGGGATAAAACGCACCCATGCGCCTGAATGAGATCACATATAACAACGCTGTCCCGGTGGATGGTTACGGCCCCGGCTTCTTTCGTATCGGGGGCGAGGTATTTGATGGCGCCGTCCTTACCGGCCCGACTGGAACAACCTCGTGGAGCGGCTATGGAGACAGCGCCACACTGCTGGACCTTGTCGATCACATCGACGTCTTGTTCGTCGGAACCGGCAAAGAACTCACCCACATTCCGGCCCCGTTGCGATCCACGCTGGAAGAGGCCGGCATTGGTGTTGAGATCATGAATTCTCCTGCAGCGTGCCGGACCTATAATGTCCTGTTATCCGAGGGGCGACGCGTTGCATTGGCGCTGATCCCTGTTTGAAAACCGGTGTGTTGATCTGCGAAAACATCAATGCAGTGGTCGTTGTCTCGGCTTCGTATGACCTTTCCAGATGTCAAAGGCTTGCTTCAAGGCCCGAACCCTCTGCGGCAATTCCGACCTTTTGCCCGCACGTACAATCCGTTAAGCGGGCTGCATGACACTGACCGTAACCGATCTGGCCATCGCCCGAGGGGGCGTTCCTGTGCTCGAAGGGCTCAGCTTTACGTTAGATGCCGGGCGTGCCCTGATCCTGCGGGGGCCAAATGGTATCGGCAAGACAACGCTGTTGCGCACGCTCGCGGGGCTGCAACCTCCGATCGCGGGGCAGATCGATGGCGCAGAGGATCAAATCGCTTATGCGTCACACTCTGACGGGCTGAAACCAACCTTGACCGTGGCTGAAAACCTCAGCTTTTGGGCGGCGGTGTTCGGCACGGATAATATCCAGCCCGCTGTTGATGCCTTTGCATTGAACGATCTGGTGGATCGTCATGCAGGTAATCTGTCTGCGGGGCAGAAGCGTCGCTTGGGGCTTGCAAGGATGCTTGTAACCGGGCGCCCGATCTGGATGCTGGATGAACCCACGGTGTCGCTGGATAAAAGTGCGGTGCAAATGTTCGCGAACGCTGTGCGCGCGCATCTGGGGCAGGGGGGATCCGCCTTGATCGCCACGCATATTGATCTGGGACTGGACGGAGAGGTTCTGGACGTTGGCCCTAACAAGGCCAAGCCCAAACCCATTGATGATTTCGACGGAGGCTTTCTGTGATTGCCTTGTTGCTGCGCGATCTCAAACTGGCCTTCCGCGCAGGTGGAGGGTTTGGCCTGGGTCTGGCGTTCTTTCTGATCGTTACTGTTCTGGTGCCATTCTCGGTTGGCCCGCAATCCTCTCTGTTGTCGACGATCGCGCCCGGCGTGCTTTGGCTGGGCGCGCTGCTGGCGTGCCTGCTGTCGCTTGATCGTCTTCTGGCACTGGATTGGGAGGACGGCTCGCTTGATCTGTTGGCGACAGCTCCGTTGCCGTTGGAAGCCGTTGTAACGATCAAGGCGCTTGCGCACTGGCTTACGACGGGGCTGCCATTGGTTTTGGCTGCACCGTTCCTTGGCGTTCTGCTGAACCTGCCGGTCCCCGGCTTTTTCTGGCTGGTGATATCTCTGCTGATAGGTACTCCGGCGATGAGCGTGATTGGAACCTTTGGTGCCGCCCTGACCGTGGGCCTGAAACGCGGAGGCCTGCTGCTGTCCCTTCTGGTTCTGCCGCTATACGTACCGACACTGATCTTTGGGGCAGAGGTCGCGCGCCGTGGTGCGACCGGAATGGAAACACAGACCCCTTTGCTGATGCTGGCGGGGATAACGGCGGCGACGATCGCGCTGTTGCCATTCGCCAGCGCCACCGTTTTGCGTATCAACCTTCGGTGACGTTCTCTAAGATTGACCGAGGTCAATTGAGAACGCGCCCGACTCGGACTAGATAAGGCCTATGTCTATCGCAGCTAAAGCCAACGCCCTTTGGGAATACGCCAACCCGCGCAAGTTCCTTGCGACCAGTGAACGCGTCATGCCGTTCTTCTGGATTACGTCCATTGCATGCATTGTCGTGGGGCTGGTGTGGGGGTTCTTCTTTACGCCGGATGACTACAAACAGGGTTCGACCGTAAAGATCATCTACCTGCACGTCCCTTCGGCCCTGATGGCGATTAACTGTTGGCTGATGATGCTGGCGACCTCGCTGGTGTGGCTGGTGCGTCGTCACCATGTCAGTGCATTGGCTGCTCGTGCTGCGGCACCCATTGGTATCGTGATGACGCTAATCGCGCTGGCGACGGGTGCAATTTGGGGCCAGCCGATGTGGGGTACATGGTGGGCCTGGGATCCGCGCCTGACGTCATTTCTGATTTTGTTCCTGTTTTACCTTGGCTACGTGGCCCTGTGGGAAGCCATCGAAGATCCGGACACGGCTGCTGATCTGACTTCGGTTTTATGTTTGGTGGGATCGGTCTTTGCGATCCTGAGCCGCTATGCGGTGAACTTCTGGAACCAAGGGCTCCATCAAGGCGCATCGGTGATGCGCGCGGCTGCTGTTACCGGTACGGATACCGAAGAAAAAGTCAGCAACATATTCTTCTATCCGCTGCTGGTGTGCATCATCGGGTTCGTTCTGCTGTTCATTGCGTTAGTATTGTACCGCACAGGAACCGAGATCCGCGCTCGTCGAATCAAGGCGTTGCTTGCACGTGAAAGGGTAAACGGATGATGCCTGATCTGGGAAAATATGCTGATACAGTTTTGTGGTCTTACGTCATTTCGATCGGGCTCTTGGTGGCGCTGATCGTCTTCAGTGTTCTGCGTGGCCGCAAAGTACGAGGCGAAATGGAAAAGGTCGAAGAACGGATGACACGCAATGGCTAAAATCTCGCCCCTGATGATTGCGCCGCCGCTGATCTTTGGCGCCTTTGCCGTTTTGGCCGGGATCGGCATGTTCCGGGATGACCCCGATGCGTTGCCATCGGCGCGCGAAGGCCAACCTGCGCCGCCAGTCGTACTGACCGAGTTTGCAGGCAGGCCAAGTTTCGACGATGCGACGCTGCGCGATGGCGAGGTCAAGCTGGTGAACTATTGGGCCAGTTGGTGCGCGCCCTGCAGGGTCGAGCATCCAAATCTTCAAGCCCTGTCTGATGAGGGCATTCCGGTTTATGGCATCAACTACAAAGACCAACTCGCAAACGCAGAATCCTTCCTGACGGAACTTGGCGATCCTTACGAGGGAATTGGTCGTGATGAACAGGGCCGGATGGGGCTTGATTGGGGTGTTTATGGCATGCCCGAAACCTACGTCGTTGACGGGGAAGGAACGATCATCTTACGCTTCGCGGGCCCCGTTACCCAGCGCGTGATCGAAAGCACGATCCGCCCGGCGCTGGAAAAAGCGGCCAATTAATGCGGTAGGGCTGTCTTCAGATGGAAGATGCTGGCTTTTTGAATGATCTGGTCACGATTACCCGTTTAGGGGTCGTGACCGTTTTGCTTTGGGCGGGCACTCGGGTCTGGGAAGTTGTGCTTAAAGCCAAACAGCGTCGGGATGACCGGAATGCCCTGTTGCGCGCCCTGTTTGCCGAGGTGGACTTCAACACCAATGATCTGACGCGATTTTTGGAAACAGCCCCGGCTTTGACCTTGTTTGAAAAGCTGTTCGAAAAAGACAGCTATATTCCGCATGTCACGGACGCACGCCATACGGATGTTTACAGGTCTGGCATTCGCGAATTGCATTTTCTCGAAGATGACCTGATCTCAGAGTTTGTGAAATTCTATGGTGGTCTTGAAAAAATCCGGACGCAAATCGAAGGTTTGCACAAACCGAGCTTCCTTGAGATATCAGTTGCCGGAAAAGTGGGGACGATTCGCGGCCTTTACGATACCTGCAGTGCCTGCGAGGGCACCGGAAAAAGCATCCTTTCACGGATGGAGCGCAAATACTCGGATCTCAAATTAAAAAGGCGCCCGGAACGGATGTTCGGGCACCTGGACGGTGACGAGGGTGACTTGAAAGCCAGATTAGCGGCTTTGACGTCAAACCTGGATCGGATCAGGGCCAATACGCATGATTCATAATCTCCTCTGTGTGACCAATATATAAGGCCGCTTTTGCCTATTTTCAAGTTAATGCGGCGGCTCGGGCACGCTTTGCAAAAACGCGGTGCGGTATAGGCACATCAGAGAAAATCGCGTTTCTGCGACGTAAATTCAAGGGCATTTCAGAGTGCCGGTTTCCATTCCCAACCGTACGCAGGAAAAGGGCACATGTGATATGTGCCCTTTTGTGCTGTTTCAGCCCGCCTTGGCCAGATTACGCAATACGTAATGAAGCACGCCGCCGTTTTCGATGTACTCGATCTCGGGTGCTGTATCGATCCGGCACTTCAGGGTGATGGTTTTTTCGGTGCCGTCCCCATAGACGATTGTACAGGGCACTTCCTGCAAGGGCTGGATTGTGTCGAGACCGTGGATCGAAACGGTTTCATCCCCCTTCAAACCTAACGACTTGCGCGTGTCGCCACCCGTGAACTCAAACGGAATCACACCCATACCGACCAGGTTCGAACGGTGGATACGCTCGAAGCTTTCGGCGATAACCGCTTTGACACCCAGCAGCGCAGTTCCCTTGGCTGCCCAGTCCCTGGAAGACCCGGCACCGTATTGCTCGCCACCAAAGACGACCAGCGGCGTGCCTTGTTCCTGATAGGCCATGGACGCGTCGTAGATCGAAGTCTGTGCGCCAACCGGTCCCTTGGTATAGCCGCCTTCGACGCCGTCCAGCATTTCGTTCTTGATGCGGATATTGGCAAAGGTGCCGCGCATCATGACCTCGTGATTGCCGCGGCGCGAACCGTAAGAGTTGAACTCGCGCGGCTGGACCTGACGTTCGATCAGATACTGGCCGGCCGGAGAAGTGGTTGCAAAAGACCCAGCGGGCGAGATGTGGTCGGTCGTGACCATGTCGCCCAGAATCGCCAGAACCTTGGCGCCTTCGATGTTGGTGATTGTGCCCGGCTCGGGGCCCATTCCCTGAAAGTAAGGCGGGTTCTGGATATAGGTCGAGGTCGGCGGCCAGTCATAGGTTTCGGCATCCGTGGTTTCCACCGATTGCCATTTCTCGTCGCCTTTGAACACGTCCGCATATTTCGACTGGAACGCCTCGCGCGTTACAGTGGCCTCGACCAAATCGGCGATTTCTTTTTGGGTGGGCCAGATGTCCTTCATGAAGACGTCATTGCCGTCCTTATCTTGTCCAATCGGTTCCGATGTCACGTCGATATCCATCGTACCGGCCAGAGCATAGACAACCACCAAAGGCGGAGACGCCAAGTAGTTGGCACGTACATCTGGCGAAATCCGCCCTTCGAAGTTGCGGTTGCCCGACAGAACCGAAGTGGCGACCAGATCGCCTTCGGCAATCGCTTCGGACAGTTCCTTCTGGATCGGGCCCGAGTTACCAATACAGGTCGTGCAGCCATAGCCAACAAGATTAAAGCCAATTTTGTCCAGATCTTCCTGCAGACCTGCGGCCTCAAGATAGGCCGAAACAACCTGCGATCCTGGCGCGAGTGAGGTCTTGACCCAAGGCTTGCGATCCAGACCCAGCGCAGCGGCCTTACGTGCCACCAGACCTGCGCCGATCATCACGTATGGGTTCGACGTGTTCGTACATGACGTAATCGAAGCGATCACAACCTTGCCCGAATCCAGTGTGTAGTCCTCGCCTTTGACTGCAACCTCTTTGCCCATCGGACGTTTGAAGGTTTCGGCCATTTCCTTTGTAAAGGCGGCCTTGGCATCCGTTAGTGCAACATAATCCTGCGGACGTTTCGGCCCCGAGATGGCGGGTACGATAGTGCCCATATCCAGCGAAAGGGTGTCGGTGTAGATCGGCGCGTAGTTCTCATCCCGCCAAAAGCCGTTCTCTTTTGCATAGGCTTCGACCAGAGCCAACCGATCTTCATCGCGGCCGGTATTGCGCATGTAGCGCAGGGTTTCACCGTCGATTGGGAAGAACCCGCAGGTCGCGCCGTATTCGGGGGCCATGTTGGCAATAGTTGCGCGGTCAGCCAGCGGCAGACGGTCCAGGCCCTCGCCGTAGAATTCAACAAATTTACCAACCACGCCCTTTTCGCGCAGCATTTCGACGACCTTCAACACCAGGTCGGTGCCGGTGGTGCCTTCGACCATCGCGCCGGTTAACTCAAAGCCCACAACCTCGGGGATCAGCATCGAGATAGGCTGACCCAGCATCGCGGCCTCAGCCTCAATGCCGCCGACGCCCCAGCCCAGAACAGCCATGCCGTTAACCATGGTGGTGTGGCTGTCCGTGCCGACCAGCGTGTCGGGATAGGCGACTTCTTCGCCGTTCTGATCTGTGTCCGTCCAAACCGTTTGGGCCAGATATTCCAGGTTCACCTGGTGGCAGATACCGGTGCCGGGGGGGACAACACGGAAATTGTTGAACGCGCTCTGACCCCACTTCAGGAACTGATACCGTTCCATGTTGCGCTCATACTCGCGGTCCACGTTCATCTGGAACGCGCGCGGGTTGCCGAATTCGTCGATCATGACCGAGTGGTCGATGACCAGATCTACCGGGTTCAGCGGGTTGATCTTTTGTGCGTCGCCGCCCAGCCCCTTGATCCCATCCCGCATCGCGGCAAGGTCCACCACGGCCGGAACTCCGGTGAAATCCTGCATCAGCACGCGGGCAGGGCGGTACGCGATCTCGCGCGGGTTTTTTCCACCATTCGCACCCCATTCGGCGAAGGCCTTGATATCGTCGACCGAGACCGAAAAACCTGCATCTTCGAAACGCAGCATGTTCTCGAGCACCACTTTCAACGCGGCTGGCAGTTTCGAGAAATCACCTAGTCCAGCTTCTTGCGCCGCGGGAATCGAATAATAGGCAATGGTTTTTCCGTTCACGCTCAGGCTGCGGCGTGTTTTGGCGGTGTCCTGTCCGACTGTAATGGGCATGTAATGGCCTCCCTCTCAAATAACTTGGATAGTGGGGTTCGCTGAGTGATATCTGCATCACGCAAGCCTTTGTTTCAAGGTTCTGTGCGAAACGTAGTCAAATATTTGTATACCATTGCACACATTTTTGACATCTGGGGTGTTCCGCCTCTCAAGAAACCTTGATTGGAGGTTGAGGGGATATCCGCGTAAACAGAATGGGTATCCCACGAAAATCCGAGAGCGAACATGTTCAAAACCGTTACCACGACCGCGCTTGTTTCTTTGTTTATGGCAACTGCTGCAGTGGCTGAAAATGACCCGGTCGTTGTCGAATTGTTCACCTCGCAAGGTTGTTCATCCTGTCCCCCTGCTGACCTGATCATGCATGATCTGGCGAAACGCGACGATGTGATCGGCTTGGCGCTTCATGTGGACTATTGGGATTACATTGGTTGGGAAGATGAATACGCCGATCCGGGGCACACTGTGCGTCAGCGTGCTTATGCCCGCAGCGGTGGGCGCTCGATGATCTATACGCCACAGATGGTCATTAACGGCCAGCAGGATGTTGTGGGCGCACAGGCGTTGGAACTGAACCAACTGATCGATTCCCACCTGAATGCCGAACCCAAGGTGTCTGTGACCGCGGCACGCGACGGCAACGAGGTAACGGTCGACGTCACGCCGCTTAACGATTCAGCCAATGGCGCGTACGATATTCGGGTCGTGCAGTACTCGCCGTTGCGTCATGCCTCAATCCGCCGTGGAGAGTTGGCGGGGCATGAACTGGATTATGCAAACGTTGTCGAGTCCTGGCAGATGGCTGGACAATGGGACGGGACCGATCCAGAGCAGTTCTCAGTGTCGCTCGCGTCTGACCTGCCGGCTGTCGTCATGGTTCAATGGGTTGGACATGGCCATATCGTAGCGGCCACGCGGGTTAAGTGATCAGGGCATATCCTCTGGTCGAACGCCCAGCCCATTCCAATATTTCCACCGACGGTGAATCCAAAACCACTGTCCCATGTGCTTTTTGACCATGGCTTCAAGGTCATCATTGGTGAATTGCGTCATGGTTTTCGCATCGGTGTGCGGCACGGGATCGTGCAGAACGATTTCAAAGTCCACACCGTTCGGCTGACGGACTGCATAGCATGGGATCAGGACGGCCTTATATTTGATGGCCAATTCCGCGTTCAGGACTGATGTCACCGCGGGCTTTCCAAAGAACATGAGCTCTTCGCCGCCATGGGCGTGCAAGTCCGAAACGATTGCGATGATGCCACCCTTTTTGAGCGAGCGGACCATCTCGACCATACCGCGCCGCCCTTGTTCAAACATTGGGGCTCCGGTTTTGTAGAACGCATCGACATACATGTCGTTGAAATACGGGTTCGCCATACGCCGGTACAAACACCCGATGGGTTGTCCGCTGCGGGCCTGCAACGCAATGCGCGCCGCAAGGTAGTGGCCAAAATGGGCCGTGATCATCATCACGGGTTTACCTTCGGCAACCGCGGCGTCGAATGCTGCGATCCCAGGGCCAGAGACTTTGGCCGTGCTTTGGCGCTGGGTGAAACCTTCGGGCGAAAAATGCTCCATAATGGCGCGCCCGGCATTGTCGGGAACTGCGCGGCAAATACGATTCACCTCGTCTTCTGGAAGGTCCGGACAGGTAAGTTTAAGGTTGCTGCGCACGCGTTTGGTGAAACCGACAAGCGGGGAAAGCCCCCTGACAATCGCGCCCATGGCACCGATGCGACGCTCGTATGGGAGCAGACGCATCGCCCCGATAACACCTTTGAGGAACAGACCGGTTACATAGTATTTGCCAAGCTCAAATCGGCTTAGTTCAGACTTTTCAACGGGCATCAGAAGGTCTCGGCGGCTGTTGCGAATTGCCGGTCAGACATACATTCGGGAACTCGCAACCACAAGCACCCTGAGCAACATGCCGCAATTCTTGCGGAACGGTTTCTATTCGACGCTCTCATCCTCGATCAGTGTAATGGCACCTTCATCCACCAAGGCTCGTATCGCACCGACGATCTGAGACATTGAAGCTTCGGAGTCTGTTTGTTTTACAGGTGTACGCTCTTGCATTTCCTCACGCATGTTGTCGGCCAGCCGCGAAGACATGTTGGCTAATAGAAATTCGACGGACGCCTTGTCAGCCTCAGTAGCGGCACCTGCAAGTGCAGTGACAAGGACGGGTTGTTCGACGCCGCGCAGGATGGCCGGAACATCGCGCGGCTGAATGCGTGTCGGGATATGAGCAAAGGTAAAAATTGACTGACGGACAACACTGGCGAAATCCGAATCCTCTTCGTCCAATGCGGATAACAGTCCGTCGCGGGTCGATGCTGCTGATTGATTGAGGATCGCCCCAACTCTGGCACCGGGCGCATCACTGAAGGCCGTTGCGGGCCGTTGGTCCAGTTGGGCAGCGAATGACCAACCAATCCGCTCAACCGCTTCGGGTGTGACATTGGCTGTCTTTGACACCGCGTACGTGATGCGACGGGCGACGGGGCCGGGTAGGTTGCCCAACAATTGCGCAGCTTTTGCAGTGTCCAGTTTAGAAAGCAGGACAGCCGCTATTTCGGTACTTTCTGCCTGTGCGAGTTCGGCAAGATCTTCTGCTGGGATCTCTCGCAGACGTTGCCAGGGATCTCCGATCTGCCGGACCCCGGCGACCTTGCGCAGCCGCGCAGCAGTTGCTGGCGCGATTTTCCCGTTCACGGCGTCCAGCGCGCCGGCTAACCCGTGGGGGAAGGACAGGCCGATGCTATCCAGCGCCTCTGCAAACTCGGCAGCAACCGCGTCAAGTGTCACACGGTCAACCAGACCCATTTGCCCCAGTTGATGGGTCAGCTTTTCCTGCAATGCGTCAGGAAGGTCTTCCAACGGGATATCCGCGCCTTCGTTCAGCAGCAGGCGAACAACCACTGCTGCCTTCTGGCGACTGGTTAGCGAACGTGGAACGACCCGAGGTCCATCGTCGCTGTTGTCAGCTACGGGTGCTGCACGCCCCGGAGCCACCTGTATCAAAGTGTTTGAGTCCTGCATCTGCCTGTGGTGCCAAGTTGTTGTCCCACAGGCAGATTACGGAGAGTCGGGTAAAGAAAAGCTGAAGCTTAGTAGTTAAACGTCAACCCGGTGCGGATCGCTTCGCGAAGCGACGCTTCGGCCCATGTCCCTTCACCGCCACGCGCTTTGATTTCGCGCCACTGCTCGATGGCCAGATCAGTCTTGCCTTCGACGACGAAACCCTGCGCCATGTATGAGCGCGCCAGAATGTTGTCTGGGTTCGCATCAATTGCGTTTTGATAGAACATGTTTGCCAGCGTCAATTCACCCATCTTGCGGAAGGTGAAGCCCCAGTATGTCTGAACACGATCATCGTCCTGATCCATGATGCGCAGGATGCTTTGCGCGTTCTCGTACTGGCCGTCATACGCCAGTTCGCGCACGGCTTGGTACAGCTCGTCATTGGTAAAGTTGGTCGTGCTGGGTTTAACACAGCGACCACGATCCTTGTCATATACCCGACCAAACAGGCACTTCTTTGTCGTGTTGGTCGTCTTTGGCGGGTTATTACTGCCGCCACCGCCAGCGGCGTGCACGGCCGGCGCGAAAGCAAATGCCTGAATGGCAATGGCTGAAGCTAGTACGAGACGCATTTTCCTACTCCGTTCTCAAGTCTGCTCTGATCAATCATAGTGCGATCCGATAGAAAGCTAACAACCAGAGGCTCGCTTTTATTCACGAGTAGGAAAGAAACATTTAGCTGTTAACAATTTTTGTGCAGCTATGGGTCTCGGAATCCCAGTATGTTCCCGGGGCGCAGGATTGCGTCTGTTCGGTGTGGGCACTGCACGCCAATGCAGCCGTGGTCGAGCTGACAAAAGCCAATGCGCATAGAATTGTCCGGATCATCATGCGTCTCCTGAATGGAACTACACAATCATTATATCCGAATTTGACCTGAAATTCAAAAAACAGAGACCCGGAGCACTGATCGCGATCCGGGTCACTGCAACTATTTGAGCGCGAGGCTTTTATTCGCCAAACACACGCGCAAAAATCGTGTCGACATGTTTGGTATGATAACCGAGGTCGAATTTTTCTTCGATCTCAGCGGGGCTGAGGGCAGCAGTGACGTCGGCGTCAGCCAGTAGTTCCTCTTTGAAATCGGTGCGGTGTTCCCAGACTTTCAGTGCGTTGCGCTGAACCATGGCATAGGCGTCTTCGCGGCTGACACCGGCTTGGGTCAGGGCCAGAAGCACCCGTTGGCTCATGACCAGACCGGGGAACTTGTTCATGTTTTCGATCATGTTTTCAGGGAAGATCAGCATCTTGTCGATCACACCTGTGAGACGGGCCAGGGCAAAATCCAGAGTGATCGTGGCGTCCGGCCCAATCATCCGTTCAACCGAAGAATGCGAGATGTCACGTTCGTGCCAAAGTGCCACGTTCTCCATCGCCGGGATAACGGCGGCGCGCACCATACGGGCTAGGCCGGTCAGGTTCTCGGTCAGCACTGGGTTTTTCTTGTGCGGCATGGCCGACGAACCCTTTTGGCCCATCGAGAAAAACTCGGCCCCTTCCAGCACCTCGGTCCGCTGCATGTGGCGGATTTCGATGGCGATGTTTTCGATGCTGCTGGCGATGACGCCCAAGGTCGCAAAGAAGGCCGCATGACGGTCGCGCGGGATAACCTGAGTGCTGATCGGTTCGGGCACCAGGCCCAGCTTGTCGCACACATGCTCTTCGACCGCCGGATCGATATTGGCAAAGGTGCCGACCGCGCCGCTGATAGCGCCGGTTGCAATCTCGGCCCGTGCGTCGCGCATGCGGGACAGGTTGCGATCCATCTCGGCGTAAAAACGCGCGAATGTCAGACCCATGGTGGTAGGTTCGGCGTGGATGCCGTGGCTACGACCAATGCGGACGGTATCCTTGTGTTCGATCGCGCGGCGTTTCAGGGCGGCCAGAAGACCTTCGAGGTCTGCGATCAACAAGTCAGCAGCGCGGGTCAGCTGCACGTTCAGGCAAGTGTCCAACACGTCCGAACTGGTCATGCCCTGATGTACAAAGCGGGCCTCTTCGCTGCCGACATGCTCGGCCAGGTGAGTCAGAAAGGCGATGACGTCGTGCTTGGTGACGGCCTCGATCTCATCAATGCGAGCGACGTCGAATTCCACGTCCTTTGCCTTCCACACTGCCTCGGCGTTTTCGCGCGGGATCACACCTAGATCAGCCATGGCGTCGCAGGCATGCGCCTCGATCTCGAACCAGATGCGGAACTTGGTTTCGGGCGACCAGATGGAAACCATCTCGGGGCGGGAATAACGCGGAATCATTGGCAGCTGCACCTTTTTGTGATTTGGCAGAGGACGATGCGGCGCGGTTTAAACCCACCCGCGCAATGGAACAAGGCACGAGTGCAATGATGAGACGGTTTGCCCTGATTTTAGCCCTGTGGCCCACCACTACGATGGCCGATGCGTTTCGTCCTTTGACGGGGGCTGAGATTACGGCGGCCTTGACCGGTGCAAAACTTGGGTACGGAGACGGCGTTTGGCAGACCTTTGATGCGTCAGGGGCAACCCAGTATTTCTCGGGCCGTCCCAGTGCCGGGCGCTGGGCGGTGCGTGATGATCAGTATTGCTCGGTCTGGCCTCCGTCCTCATTGTGGGCGTGCTACAACGTGCATCGCGCAGGGGACGTCATCCGCTTTATCGATGATAACGGGGGTCGCACCGATGGAAGGTATGCAGAATGAGTTTGCCAACCTGCCTGTCTGATTTCAAAGGGGACTGGGCCTTGACCCGCACGATCCGGGACGCGCGGGCAGGACACGATGTGCACGCCGAGGGTATCGCGCGCCTGTATCAGGGCGAGGACGGCCTTGTGTATGACGAAGAGGTGTCTTTGCGCATACCGGGGCAACCCGCGATGAAAGGCACACGCCGCTATTTCTGGCGCGATAGCGATGACGGGATAGCCGTTTACTTTGAGGATGGCCGGTTTTTTCACACCCTGAAGCTTGGCACGCCGCAAGCGACCGATCATCACGATTGCGCGCCGGACAGCTATGATGCGTTGTATGATTTCGGGCAATGGCCGGTCTGGAACGTGCGATGGATCGTAGCAGGTCCCCGAAAATCCTATGAAATGGACACGAAGTACGCTCTGCGATAGCGTAATCATGTTGCAGAAACCGCCCTGACAGGGCATTGCTGTCGCAGAATTACGATCCGAAGTGGGAGAAGTGAAGATGAATGCAAACGTACTGGCCAACGCATTTGGCCCGCGTGAGGGTACAGCGCTGCGTGTCAAGCAGGCGATCCTGGTCGCGCTGGGCATCGTGGCTCTGGCCGTTGCCGCCAAAATCAAAGTGCCGATGTGGCCGGTTCCAATCACAATGGGTACTTTTGCCGTTTTGACCATCGGTACCGCCTATGGTGCGCGTCTGGGTCTGGTCACCATGCTGGGTTATCTGCTGATTGGTGCGTTGGGCTTTGATGTATTTGCCGGCTCGTCGGCTGAAAAATTCGGCCTGACTTACATGATGGGCGGAACTGGCGGATACCTCGTCGGTTACCTGATGGCGACCGTCCTGCTGGGGGCTCTGGCCGCGCGTGGCTGGGATCGTTCGATCGGCAAGATGGCAGTTGCGCTGGTTCTGGCGAATGTTGCGATCTATGTGCCTGGCCTGCTGTGGCTGGGTCAGCTGTACGGCTGGGATCAACCTATTCTGGCATGGGGTTTGACGCCGTTCCTGGTGGGTGATGCGATCAAGCTGGTTCTGGCTGCTCTGCTGATCCCTGGTCTGTGGAAACTGGTCGGCGACGCCCGCACCTGATTTCCAGCCAGACTTAACAATCTTACCCGCGCCCGGAGCGATCCTGGCGCGGGTTTTTTTTGTTTTACCACAGCACTGGACAAAGCTGTTTGCCAAGGTCCACTCTGACGCAACAGAAACAACAGGTTATCATGATATGTTTTTTCGTTTGAGTTCGACATGCGCCGCTATTGCTGCGGTTTTGTTGATGGCCGCACCTGTCGCGGCTGAAACGCCTGTGACCTACACGGATGGCGGGCGCGCGTTGTTCAGTTTCTCGGTCCCGGACTTCTGGGCTGTTCGCACTGGTGGGCCGCGTGAGATTGAAGACACCGAGCTGGGGGACCCGCGCGCTGTGGCTCGTGTCATGGGGGTGCGCCCTTTGACAGATGATAATGTCTGGATCGGGTTTGTATCTCCGGCAGGAGTGGCGTCGATCGAAGGTGGGCTGCGCTATCTGCAGGACGTCGATAAGTTTTTGGTTAAAGATCCCGAGGTCTCCGAAGCCGTTTCACTAAGCATCGGAGGCCTGCCCGCACGCGTGGTCCGAGGCACCGGAAGCCGAGAGGGGCGTGGCGTGAACTTCACCGCCACCGTTATCGATCTGCCCGGCGACCGGGTTGCCGTTGCAGTCGCGGTCTTACGAGACGGCGCAGACCCGGCCTATGTAGACGATCTGAACGCGGTTTTCGCCTCGTTCCGGTCTGCGCGATAAGGAGGGGCAGATGACACGCAAACTGATCAAACGGTCCATCCTCGCACTAGGAATGGGAATTGCTGGCTTCACGATAACCGCATGCGACGGCGTAACGGTGGGTGTCGGTTATGGATACGATCCATTCTACGACTCGCTGCTGTGGAACGATTATTATCACGATGTCGACGTAGACATTGATGTGGACCGTCCCAATCGCCCCCGCCCGCCCGAAGGCAAACCGCCCGTACGACCCAAGCCGCCCGTAGGCAAACCGCCTGCCCGCCCAAGACCGCCTGTGGCTAAACCACCGGCGCGGCCACGCCCACCCGTTGCGCGCCCACCGGCTGCCCGGCCGCCGATCCATCGCCCGTCTCCACGGCGTTAGGGGGGTTAAGTCAGCAGTTCGGTCGTGATCTTTGCAGTGCCTTCAAGTGTCCTGTGTACAGGGCACTTGTCGGCGATCTCTAAAAGACGCGCGCGCTGTTCCTCGTCCAACGGGCCTTCCAGACGGATTTTCCGGCGAAACAGATCGACCTTCGCGTCACTCACCAAACCCGCGTCTTGTGCGTGAACCTTGTCGTGGCACACATCGACCATAATACCGGTCAACGGCCATCTTTTTCGGCGGGCGTACATGCGGATGGTCATCGAAGTGCATGCCCCCAAACCTGACGAGACAAACCCGTATGGGGACATGCCCCGATCAGTGCCGCCATATGACGCCGGTTCATCTGCGACAACATGGTGACGGGGGCCGGATTGGACGTCTTGCAAAAAGCCGTTGGGATCAGCCTCAGTCACGCGCACAACACCTTCCGGAGCACCCGGCGGCGGGGCAGGAGGGCAGAGCGTCACGTAACGCGTCACCCAGGCTGAGATGACGTCTGCCGCATATTCGGCGTCCGTGGCGCGGGTAATCAGGTGATCGGCATCATCCAGCGTTACAAAGCTTTTGGGGTGTTTCGCAGCCATAAAGATCGAACTTGCGTTGTCGATGCTGACGGTTTCATCCAAAGGGGCGTGCAGGATCAGCAGGGCAGCTTTCAGTTCCTGTATCGCGGGGGTCAGTGCAGCTTGTGAAATGTCGTCCACAAAGGCTTTGCCAATACGGAAGGGTCGACCTCCCAATGAGACTTCGGCTGATCCTGCTTCCTGGATTTCGGATAAGGCGTCTTCGAAGTGGTGGGAAACATGGCCCGGATCGAAGGGCGCACCCAAGGTGACCACGGCCTTGACACTGGGGATGCCTGCGCGGGCACGCAAGACGGCCGCCCCGCCCAGTGAATGGCCAACAAGCAAAGCCGGGGGCATATCTCGCCCGGCCAGGTAGTGCGCGGCGGCGATCAGGTCTTCGACATTGGATGTGAAGGTCGTGTTGGCGAATTCACCCTCGGAATGCCCAAGGCCGGTGAAGTCAAACCGCAAAACAGCAATGCCCATTGCCGCAAGTCGTGCGGCGATCCTGCGGGCCGCCGGGATGTCTTTTGAGCACGTAAAACAATGCGCAAACAATGCAGTCGCCAGTACAGGCCCGTCCGGCAGATCTAGGCGCGCAGCAAGCTGATTGCCGTCGTGGCCGGCAAAGTTAACGCGTTCGGTGGGCATGGTAGTTCCTTACGTATCGGGTTGCCGCCAATACTGTGGTTATCAGAGAATGCGCTCAACCCCCAAGTGGGCAGCGTCACGTGAAGGTGAGTAATAAGTAGGCATCCAAATCGGGCGCTTGTTCGTAAGCGCTTCGCAATAGTTCAATTTCTGTGATGATATGGCGCTTAATTATTCGTTTTAATTATTTCACCGATGCGCCCATGTTGAAGCTGTGTTTAATCAGCCAGGAGGCAACTATGGGAAATGTCACGTCACCGCAGCATGTTGCAGTACTTCGCCCCGATCTTTTGCTTGTGGCAGCCCTGACCGCTGCAATCGGGTTCAGCGCCGGGCAAAATTGGCCGCAATCGAAACCGGTTGCGACCATAGAAGCAGAGGATTGGCACGGAAACGTCCGGCGTTCGAATTGGCCGGACTAAGGCGTCACGCCAGACCCATCAACTGTGGATCAAATGGGTAGGTTGTCAGGTTCTCGTACCCGTCTTCGGTGATCAGAACCTGATCCTCCAACTTGATCGAGAAGTCACCGCCGACCTCACCAACGGCAGCCTCAACGCATAGAACCATGCCCGGCTCCAGCGCGTAATCGTATGAACCTGCGACGGCCTGATCAGGGTAAGCGACCAGAGGCCATTCATCACACAGGCCAACCCCGTGCATCAGGCAGCCGTATTTCTGCGCCTGGAATTTGTCATCCAGCCTGTGGCAGTTAGCGGTCAGTTCGGGGATCGTCACGCCGGGTTTGAGCATTTCCATGTTGGTCATGATGTGCTCATGCGCGTGCTGCATTGCATAAATCATATCAGCGCGGGGTTTCTCATCCCCGATCCACCAAGTGCGCGAGATATCAATGCAGATGCCGTAGGAACCGATCAGGTCGGTATCAAAGGCAATAATCTCGTTCTTTTGCGTGATGCGAGGGCCGCATTCCTGAAACCAGGGGTTTGTCCGTTGACCCGAGGCCAACAAGCGGGTTTCGATCCATTCGCCGCCACGGCGAATGTTTTCGGCATGCAGAACAGCCCAAATGTCATCTTCCGAGGTTTTGCCGTCACCTACATTCGCGCGGGTGAATTTCTCCATCTCGGCAACAGCGGTCTCGCAAGCGTGGTTGGCGCAGCGCATGGCCAGGATTTCGTCCGGCCCCTTGATAGCACGGGTTTTTTCCGTGACCTCTTCACCTTCCATGATCTCGAACCCTTGCGCCTCAAGGGCGCGAAGGCCGTGCAGCATGATCTTGTCCACGGCCAGACGTTTGTTGCCGCCGCTATGCTCTTCGATCAGCACGCGCACTTCGTTCGAGAAAACATCCGCCGCCACGTCGACCTTGTCGCCCCGGTCGAAATAGAACAGGTCAGCGCCCGAGCGCTGCTCGCGTACCAGTGGGTTGAACGTCGACAGGAAGGGCGAGTTTTTATAGTCCCAGATCACCATGTAGCCATCCGCACACAGCAACACGGCACGGAAAGGGTTGTGCGTGTTCCAAAGCTGCATGTTGGTGCTGTCGGTTGCATAACGGATGTTCAACGGATCAAACATCAGCAACCCGCCATAGCCCCGATCGACGACGGCTTGCGTCAGGCGCTTCCAGCGGTGTTCTCTCATGCGGGCAAGGTTCGGTAGGGACAGGCCTGCAGCTTCCCATTCGGCAAAGGCCAGTTGTGTTGGGCCAATTTCGATCCGGTCCAGCTCATTCGGTGTGCCATCGCCCAGGGTGGCGCCTTTGTTCGGGTCGATCTTTCGGTTGTCCCGATAGTGCTGGTTCATGGTGAGTCTCCCTGCCTGAGTTCGTCGAGGATGGAGAATCTGTTTCGAGTCGTCTTTAGAAAATGCGACCGGAAAATCGTCGTTTTTTGGCCGACACCCTAACGAACTGATGCTAAGCAAACCTCATGGCGACAATCCTGCAGACCTCGATCCCATATAATCCAATGAAACCACGCCCTTTGCCGGGCATTCTGCCAACCACTTTCGATCACTGGTTACATCGGGACGACGCATTTAACGAACAGATGCAACATCGCGACAATCTGCTGCGTGCCCGACGCGCAGACGTGCTGGCATTGGATCCCAGCGCTGAGCCTGCCGCGCAAGAGTTGTTGGATATGGTGCTGGAACAAGCCTATCCTGAATGCGTAGATCGAGCAGATCGACCGGATGGTCAGGCCGTAGAAATCGACCGCTCGCAACCGCTGGATACGTTGTGCAGGTTGGCTCAGGAAGACTTCTGCATTTTGCAAAAACATGGTGACGAACATGTCCTGACCGGAGCCATTCTGTGTTTTCCAGCCAGTTGGACCTTGTCAGAGAAATTCATGCGCCCGTTGGTCGATATTCATGTTCCGGTTTCAAGCTACGACGAAAACATCGCGCGCCGCGTGCAGCGCCTGTTTGACGGGATACAAATCGGGCGACCGCTATGGCGGTTTAATGCGCTTTGGTATGACGATGCCGAGCTGTTTCAGCCGCGCAGCGCGAAGGAGCCAAGAGAAATCACAGACAAAGGATCGGCTGGTTTTTTGCGCAGTGAGCGTCAGACGCTGCTGCGGCTACCCAGAACACAGGCCGTGGTCTTTTCGATACATACTTATGTGCTGGCCGCTGACCGTATCCCGAAAACGGAAGACCCCGCCTGATGGCGGGGCCTCCTAGGAGGGTCTTGGTTTCGTGTGTTACATGCCCAACGCGTTGACCACGCCCGCGAAAGCTCCGCTTGTGCTGAGAGCGGAGATCGCGACCGTGTAGGCAAGTACCTGTGTATTAAGGCGAAAATCTTCGCCTCGTATCAGGTTCACAGCGGCCATTGAAGCCGCAATCGGCACGGATACGCTGGCCACGGCACCTGTTATTCCCCAACTTGTCAGTCGCAGGATGTCACTGGGATGTTCGTGGTCGAGGGGGTGCGTATCCTCCCGATCGGTTGGCTGCTCGATAGGTTCTGTCCGAAAAGCGATGCTGAGCAACTGCTCATCCGACAACTGGATCGGCCGGGCTGCCGTTTTCGGCGCCTTTTTTTGTGGCTCGTCCAGATGGTCTTCCTCAATGGTGTCCAGTCCCGCAAATGGGCCAGAAACCGCCTCGAAAATCTGTTTTCTATTCCGCTTTTTTTTAACGGGGGGCAGAGTGTCAAACGCACTCATGAATTGCTGGATGGTCAACACGGTGTTGGGCGAAAGCCACTCGACGCGCTGCGTCGCGCAAATATCGACCATCCGATACAAAATGACGACCAGCATAAGCTCGGAAATTTCGCTGTCGTCCAGCAGCTCGGAAACCGGGGTTATCGTGATTGTAAGCCGGTTCTGCGGGAGCGTCACAACCGGCTTTTGAAGCGTTTTCAGCTCGGCCGTACGGTCATCGCCGACAAGGTTGGTTTCCTCTGCAGGGACCTGCGTATCGAGTGCCAGGCGCACAAGGTATTGGTTACAAACAATGCTGGCTTCGGTCGCGTTCAGAACGTTCTTGCGCTCAACAAGATGGCCATAATCTTCCAAAGTCGCAGCGACAATTGCGCTGAACCGCTCGACCGCGCCATCGGTCTCACCGTCAAACTGCAAACCACCGTGATAGCTGTTCTTCGGAGTCACTGCGCATTCCTTTGCCGCACTTTTGCTTGAGAACCAATTTAGCAAGGGAAAAAGGGCAGATTTGGGCAAAAATGGAAAAAAATGACAAAACGCTAAGATTGGTTACGCTATGGAAACCTAGGCATTTTAAGGGCCGTTTAATGTCTGTGGCGACAATGTGGCTGAATTGAGGAAGAGCTACACTTAATTGTGACCATGCCTAATTATCGATTCGGGCGGCCATTATTGCGATGGATTGTTGGTACACCGTCGCGGCATTCCACTGCTGAATGACGGCAAAGTTCGGTTGTCCCGGCTGGTAGCCGCGCCCCTTTTTCCAACCCTTTTTTCGCAAAAAGTTGGCTGTCGAGGCCAAGGCATCTGTCATGTTGTAGAAATCGACCTTGCCATCGCCTGTGGCATCCACTCCAAAGTCGAGCGCATTGCCCGGCAGGAACTGAGTGTGCCCTAATTCGCCATGTTTTGCCCCTTTGGTCTGGGTCGTAATACTGCCTTGATCTACAAGTTTCAGGGCTCCGATAGCGTGCGGGATGAAGAACTCGGATCGGCGACAATCATACGCTAGCGTGGTTATTGCGGAAACAACTTGACTGTCGCCCATGAAATTTCCGAAACCCGTTTCCATTCCATGAATGGCAAGCAGCACGCCGGCAGGGACGCCGTATTGGCGCTCGAGCGTTTCGTAAAACTGTGGGTTGCGGGCCTTACGTTTGCGACCTTGGGCAACGATTGTGTTGGCACCGCGGACCTGCATGAACTTGTCTAGCGAGTACCTGAAACTTTTCTGATTGCGATCCGCTGCAATCGTTCGCGTCGCGTAAGAGCTTTGCGCCAGTGCTTGAAGCCCCTTTTTCCGAACCCCGGCGCGTTTGGCTTGCTTTGCAAAATCGGCCTTCCATGCTTCAAAGCCCGCACTTGTGTTACCACAGGTTGCCGCCATGCCAGTCGTCGGTAGGGTCAGCACTAATGCGAGTGCGAAACGCAACATCGTTGAACTCCCTTAGTTCAAAATGATACCTGAAAGCCTATTGCGAACATGCCCTTCGGCAAAGGGATTTAATACAGGTCCAACTCGCCCGTGCCTTTGAGGCTTTCAAACCATTCCTCAGGCGTTTTGCTGATCTTTGCGTGCCGGACCATCATGGCATTCATATTAGGCAGGTTCGACGAATCCTTCCATTCTTCCGGTTGCCACAGGTTCGCGCGGATGACGCATTTTGGGCAATGCGCGAAAACGGTGTGGATGTGGATTAACAAGGCCAGTTTTGGGGCGTGACCCTGAACGGACATGCTTTCCAAAAGATCTTTGTCGGCGCAAATGCGGGCCTCCCCGCGGATGCGCAGGGTTTCCATTTTGCCCGGAACGAAAAAGATCAGGCTGACGCGCGGGTCTTTCAGGATGTTGTGGAACGTATCGACACGTTTGTTTCCAGGGCGATCGGGGATCGCAATCAAGGTCTCTGAGATGACCTCGACAAAACCCGTGGGATCACCTCTTGGCGATATGTCCAGATGCCCGTCCGGATTTGCGGAGGCGATCAGGCAAAAAGGTGAGGCGGCGATAAAATCGCGGCACATCTCGTCCAGAGCGGGCAGCTCTTTGGCAATGATTTGGGGAAGAGGGGCACCGACAATTTGCTCCAGCTCTTCCGTTGATGTCACAATATCCGAGAACTGCGAGAAGGGGGCGTCTGAGGGCATGCGATCTCTCCTAACCGGGTAGGTCGATTGTGAAAGATGCGCCCCAATGAGACAAGGGCGCCCTTTCGGACGCCCTTGAAGATGTAAACCCAACGCCGGATTAGCAGCTGTAGTACATGCCGTATTCAACTGGGTGCGGGGTGTGCTCGTAGGTTTCGACCTCTTCCATCTTCAGTGCGATGTAGCCGTCGATCTGGTCTTTGGTGAACACGTCGCCTTGCAGCAGGAAGTCGTGATCGGATGCCAGAGCTTCCAGAGCTTCACGCAGCGAACCACATACGGTCGGGATGTCGGCCAGTTCTTCGGCAGGCAGATCGTACAGGTTCTTGTCCATTGCTTCGCCCGGATCGATCTTGTTCTTGATGCCGTCCAGACCGGCCATCAGCAGAGCGGCAAACGCCAGGTAGGGGTTTGCGGCCGGATCGGGGAAGCGGGCCTCGACGCGTTTGGCTTTCGGGCTTTCGGTCCACGGAATACGGACACAACCCGAACGGTTACGGGCCGAGTAGGCGCGCAGAACAGGGGCCTCGAAGCCCGGGATCAGACGCTTGTAGCTGTTGGTCGACGGGTTGGTGAAGGCGTTCAGCGTTTTCGCGTGCTTCAGAATGCCGCCGATGAAGTACAGCGCCTCATCCGACAGGTCAGCGTATTTGTCGCCAGCGAACAGCGGTTTGCCGTCTTTCCAGATCGACATGTTGCAGTGCATGCCGGTGCCGTTGTCACCTGCGATCGGCTTCGGCATGAACGTGGCCGATTTGCCGTAGGCGTGCGCGACGTTGTGGATGACGTACTTGTACTTCTGAAGTTCGTCGGCTTGCTTGGTCAGGCTGTCAAAGATCAGGCCCAGCTCGTGCTGACAGGACGCAACCTCGTGGTGGTGCTTGTCAACTTTCATGCCCAGACGCTTCATGGTCGACAGCATTTCCGAACGCAGATCCTGCGCTTCGTCCACGGGGTTTACAGGGAAGTAACCACCTTTGACGCCCGGACGATGGCCCATGTTGCCCATCTCGTACTCGGTGTCGGTGTTCCACGACGCGTCGGTCGCATCGACCTCGTAGGACACTTTATTGATGCTGTTTGAGAAGCGAACGTCGTCAAACAGGAAGAATTCGGCTTCGGGACCGAAGTAGGCAACATCACCGATACCCGAAGACTTCAGGTACGCTTCGGCTTTTTCGGCTGTGCCGCGCGGGTCGCGCTCATAAGCTTCGCCAGTGTCAGGCTCAACAACCGAGCAGTGAATGCAGATTGTCTTTTCCGCGTAGAACGGATCGACATAGGCGCTGTCGGTGTCGGGCATCAGTTTCATGTCGGATGCTTCGATCGACTTCCAACCTGCGATCGACGAGCCGTCAAACATAAAGCCTTCTTCCAGGAAGTCTTCGTCAACCTGATCAGACATGATGGTGACGTGCTGAAGTTTGCCGCGCGGGTCGGTGAAGCGGATATCGACGTATTCAGCATCCTCGTCCCGGATCAGCTGAAGAACTGCGTCCTTGCTCATACTCTCTATTCCTCTGATTGGAGTGTTCGATTACAGCGCTTCCGAACCGGTCTCGCCGGTCCGGATGCGAATGGCTTGTTCAACAGGCGATACAAAAATCTTGCCGTCGCCAATTTTGTCGGTTTTCGCAGCCGAGACGATCGCGTCGATGGCGGCATCGACCTGATCGTCGTCCAATACGACCTCGACCTTTACCTTGGGCAAGAAATCGACAACGTATTCCGCACCACGGTACAATTCGGTGTGGCCTTTCTGACGGCCAAACCCTTTCACCTCGATCACGCTAAGACCCTGGACACCAACGTCCTGCAATGCCTCTTTTACTTCGTCGAGTTTGAACGGTTTGATGATCGCTTCGATCTTCTTCATCCCGGGCTCCCTTTAACTCTTGTCAGGATGGCAGTGACCACGTCTAAGATCGGTCGGCAATCCGATTGCGAATTTGACCTTGTTTGGGTGCCGGGAAAAGGGGCGACGTGTTAAATTTTGATCGACTTGCGTAAAAAATAATCAAAATTGAATCGCCTGGAGATTTTGAGATGACGGAATTGCTTACCGCTGCGCAGATGCGTGCCATTGAGCAGGCAGCGATTGAGTCTGGTGAAGTGACTGGGCTTGAGTTGATGGAGCGGGCAGGGCAAGGCGTTGTCGAGGCGATATTCCAGGAATGGCCGGAGTTAACGCGGGGGCCAGCCCCCGCACCCCCGGGATATTTAGGGCCAGATGAAGGGGATCCACTGCGCGCAGTGGTGCTGTGCGGACCTGGAAACAACGGCGGTGACGGGTTTGTTGTGGCGCGTCTTTTGCATGCGCAGGGCTGGGAAGTGGAGGTTTTTCTGTACGGTAAAGCAGACAAGCTGCCGCCGGATGCGAAGGTGAATTATGAGCGGTGGACGGCGCTTGGAGAGGTAGCGACACTGTCTCTTCCGGTGCCAACGGGGCGCGAAGTGGAGTTTTTGGAGGAAAAGGCCGCAAGAACGTTCGCATCCAAGGGGCCTGACCTGGTTTTGGATGCTCTCTTCGGGAACGGTTTAACGCGGCCCATTGAGGGGCTCAAAAGTGTTCTTGATGAAATTCAGATCAGTTCTGAAGCGGACATTGACCCATGGTGGCCGCGGGTCGTTTCGGTCGATATCCCGTCTGGTTTGTGTGCTGACAGTGGCAGGACGTTGGGAGGCGATCCTGTTCAGGTTGGTGCGCATCTGACGGTTACTTTTCATAGTAAAAAGCCGGGCCATGTCCTTGCGGATGGCCCCAGATACAGCGGAGAAACCGCTGTAGTCGACATCGGGCTATCCCGCCCGGGAGAACCGGGTTCGATTTCACGCAACGCGTCATTCGCACTGAGTGGCGAAAAAAAGCTGGGTCGGGTGCTGGGTGTGGAGGTGGATCGCAGCATTCTTTCTCGTTACCTGCGCAAAGAAGCGTCTGAGCACAAATACACACACGGGCATGCCCTTATCCTGTCGGGTGGTCCGGGCAAAACCGGCGCGGCGCGGCTTGCAGCCCGGGGCGCTTTGCGGATCGGAGCGGGGTTGGTGACACTGGGGGTGCCACCAGCCGCGCAGAGCGAGGTGGCGGCGCAGGTGACTGCCATCATGTTGCAGCGGGTTGAAGGCGCTGAGGGGCTTTCGGATGTGCTGGCGGACGAGCGGCTGAGTGCTCTGTGCTTAGGGCCCGGATTAGGGATTGAGAGGGCGCGCGAAATGGTGCCGGTCGCGCTTCGGGCACAGCGCGCGACGGTGTTGGATGCTGATGCGCTGACGGCGTTTGCAGATGATCCCACAGCCTTGTTTCAGACGCTTCATAAGAACTGTGTTTTGACACCACATGGCGGCGAATTTGATCGTCTTTTTCCCGATATTGCAGAGAATTTGGCTGTGACGCCGACCAAAGGCCCGGCCTATTCCAAGGTTGATGCAACGCGAGAAGCCGCCAAAAGGGCTGGGTGCGTGGTTCTGTTCAAGGGGCCGGATACGGTTGTTGCATCCCCTGATGGACGCTGCGCGATCAACGCGGCCGCTTACGCGCGTTCGGCCCCTTGGTTGGCAACAGCGGGCTCAGGGGATGTTCTGGCGGGTTTTGTTGTCGGCTTATTAGCGCGCGGGTTCAGTCCAAAGCAGGCAGCTGAAACTGCGGCTTGGTTGCATGTTGAATGCGCGTTGCAATTTGGAGCAGGGCTGATCGCAGAAGATTTGCCGGAACAATTGCCAAAAGTGTTCAGAAAACACAATTTATGAATTTATAGGCGCGGAATAGCCTATGCGCCGTATTTTCGGCGACAACTGGCCGAACGTTAATAATATAGACATTATCGAATGTTTGCATTTTAATGAGCTTCCAACCAAACTTCATCATGAGGGCGAGTTGTCGAAGGCCCAATAAATAAGCCTTTGAAATTACTTCAACTACTGCCGCTTAACCAAAGGTGGTGGGCGGCGTTCAATTGGAGCGCCGGGAACACTCGGGTGCCCGTGGCCTCAGGTGGTCTGGTGCCAAATCGCACCCGTCTGGAAACCGGAAATTTTATGGTGATCAAGATGGCCCACGTCTGCAATTTGAGTACATCTCTGGCAGTTTTCTCAACAGTAATGGCGAGTTCCGCTGCGGCAGAATTGAAATACGAGAACGATAGTGGCGGTTATGTGGAGTTGTACGGCCAACTCCACCCGGCGATTGTCTCAGTAGACGATGGACAAGAGACTGTTACGCGACTGCTGGACCATGACCTGTCAAACAGCCGCGTAGGGTTGCGGCTGATGCAACCGTACGGAAGCAACGAGTTCACTTTCCGTTTCGAAACAGGTCTGGGCCTGCCGAGCACCGGTACTGCCAATCAGGATGGCACGAACAACGATGGCTGGTCGCGAGAAGACATTCGCCATGTCGATTTTGCGTTGAAGGGCGGATACGGAAAGTTTTCAGCAGGTCAGGGAAGCATGGCATCTGATGGTGCTGCCGAAACGGATTTATCCTTCGTTGGGACGGCTCTCTACTCATTTACCAATGACGAAAACGGGGCATTCTTTTACCGTCAGGAAGACGGCGTTCTAAGCGGCATTACAGTCGGGGACTCAGCCAGTAACTTTGACGGCGCGCGCCGTGGTCGCATCCGCTATGACACGCCGGGTTTCAACGGGTTTTCCGCCGCTATTGCCTACGGGCAGAACATCCTCTCCAGCAGCGATGACGACGACTATTACGATATTGCCGTGCGGTACCGAAATACCTTCGGTAATGGGGCAGAGTTCGCCGCAAGTGTCGCCTATGCCGTTCGGGATTTTGATGATGGAACAGGCGAACGCCGAGACACAATTGGGTCTGCCTCGGTTCTTTTACCCAGCGGCTTTAGCTTTACAGCGGCCTTGGGTGCACGTGATGACACAGCCAATGGGGTAAGCGATCCAAACTATTGGTATGCCAAATTGGCGTATGAGGCCGACTGGGTAACGTGGGGAAAAACCGGCTTCGGAATAGACTATTTTGATGGATCTGATTTCGAAAACGATGGGTCCAGTACCAAGGCCTGGGGGATCGCGGTGGTCCAGCGGATCGACAGTATCAACGCGGATGCCTACCTCAAGTACCGAAACCATGATTTTGACGACACAGTCGACTTTGACGAGAACGAGGCTTGGGTTCTGGGCGCGCTCTGGAAATTCTGAGTATCGGTTGATCCAGACATCAAACGTTCTGGCACGGTTAGGGGCGTTTTTTTCTTCAAATCGGCGGCAAAACAAGGCTGATCCGGCCTTTGCCCCTTGCGCGTAGTCCGCTGGACAAATAGAAGGCCTCAAATTTGCCCGGCGCGCCGTTTTGCGCGCCCCGAATCCTATGGGGACTACCATAATGCAGGTTACCGAGACGCTGAATGAAGGTCTGAAACGCGGCTACAACATCGTCGTGTCCGCAGCTGAGCTGGACGACAAAGTAAATGAAAAACTGGTCGAGGCGCAGCCTGAAATTGAGATGAAGGGCTTTCGCAAAGGCAAGGTGCCGATGGCGCTGCTGAAAAAGCAGTTTGGCCAGCGTCTGTTGGGCGAAGCGATGCAGGAAAGCATCGACGGTGCGATGAACAAGCATTTTGAAGACAGCGGTGACCGCCCAGCTCTGCAGCCCGAGGTCAAGATGACCAACGAGGACTGGAAAGAGGGCGACGACGTCCATGTCGAGATGTCCTATGAAGCACTGCCTGCGATCCCAGAGGTCGACCTGAAATCTGTCGAGCTGGAAAAGCTGGTCGTCAAAGCAGACGACGCGGCCATTGAAGAAGCGCTGAACAACCTGGCCGAAACCGCGCAGGATTTCAAAGCACGCCGCAAAGGCTCGAAAGCCAAGGACGGTGATCAGGTCGTGATCGATTTCGTCGGCAAAGTGGATGGCGAAGAATTCGAAGGCGGTTCCGCCGAGGACTATCCGCTGGTTCTGGGTTCGAACAGCTTCATCCCCGGTTTTGAAGAGCAACTGGTTGGCGTCAAAGCCGAGGAAGAAAAAGACGTCAACGTGACGTTCCCTGCCGAATACGGTGCCGAGCATCTGGCAGGTAAAGAGGCCGTCTTCACCTGCACGGTGAAAGAAGTCAAAGAGCCTGTTGCAGCAGAAATTAACGACGAACTGGCCACGAAATTTGGTGCCGAAGACCTGGAAGCACTGAAAGGTCAGATCGCTGAGCGTCTGGAAGCTGAATACGCCGGTGCATCGCGCGCGGTCATGAAGCGTGCGCTGTTGGACATCCTGGACGAGAAGGTAAAGTTCGAACTGCCGCCGTCGTTGGTTGAGGCTGAGGCCAAGCAAATCGCCCACCAGCTGTGGCACGAAGAGAACCCCGAAGTCGAAGGCCACGATCACGGTGAGATCGAGGCAACTGACGAGCATAACTCACTGGCCGAGCGCCGCGTCCGTTTGGGCCTGCTGCTGGCTGAGCTTGGTCAAAAGGCCGAAGTTGAAGTAACCGATGCCGAGATGACTCAGGCGATCATGAACCAGGCACGTCAGTACCCCGGTCAGGAACGTCAGTTCTTTGAGTTCGTTCAGCAGAACGCACAGATGCAGCAACAACTGCGTGCGCCGATCTTCGAAGACAAAGTCATCGACTACATCGTCGAATTGGCGCAGGTCGCTGACAAGGAAGTCAGCAAAGACGATCTGCAAAAGGCCGTTGAGGCACTGGAAGAGGAATAATCCTTTTCCGTCCAACTTGCTTGGATGCCAAAAAAACACGGAGCCGTCTGAAATGGACGGCTCCGCTTGAGTGGCTTTATTCTCCTGAGGTGAGGGGGTCAGGCCTCATGAGCTAAAGCACGGGGGGTACTCATTAGGGCGATTTTCTGCTCTGGTGTGACCTTGTCCGAGAGCGCTTCGATCAGCCTTAGAACGTCATCGACCTCAGCTTTGGTCGTTGCTGCGCTTATCTGCTCGACAAAGTATCTTTCCATCTGCGTAAGCGGTTTGCGGTCGCAATTAGCCGCTTGTGGTTTGGCTTTCGCTTTTGCAATCAGGTCCAGCGCTTGTTCGTCTGTCAGAAAGACATCATGCCGGATGCCTGCATATTCGCGAATTCCTGAGATACGCTCGTCAGAACAATCCATCATCGCTGCCATCGCAACAACCTTGCCCATAGGTTTGGCGGTTCCAAGGTAGTCGTATGGCGCGTTGCCAGAACGTTGCAAAACGCGGTTCATCACAGGATCGATCACAGCAATCGAGTCCAGAACACCTGCCGCCTTAGCGTATTCAAACGAACCAATCATGACCTCGCTGGTGACATAAGAGACTGAGTTTTTGCCGCGGCCGCGCCCCAGTTTCTTGGTGTCCACGCAGAACCTTGTGGCTTCCCATACCTGTGAGCTACGGATTGGTGGTTCTCCGTCCAGAATTGAATTGAAAACATCTGACAGCATATGCGGACCGGTGGTTTGCAGCAGTCTCATGCAGCCAACGACGTCCCCATCGTCGTTGATGCTGACCACATGCGCCGGGTACAGTTCGTCAAATTGGTCGCGCTCGCGCCCATTCTTGATGTGAACATCCCATCCCAGGCGATCGCCGAAAACGCGCGCGCGCAGTTGGTGCATCTTGTCCAAGATGTCTTTGAATTTGTGTTGGTTAATACCATCAATCACGATGATCATTTCCATCCCCCTACAGTCTGGTTACCGTGAACTGAAAATTAACCAACTCACGAACAGATGCTATTGGGGGTATCCCGTAGATTTTTGGTTTTTTTTATTAACCAGGGGAGATTAGGCCGAGTCCTATTGCGCGCCCAATGGCCTGTGGGGTGGACAATGCACCCAGTTTTTCGCGCCCTGAACGAACGTGCACTTCTACTGTTCTGTGCGAGATCGACAGGATGTCACCGATATCTTGCTGCGACTTGCCTTCGGCGACCCACTGCAGGATCTCTTTCTCACGGCTGGACAGTGATGGCAGATAGAGTGCCTTCGATAGAAGACCAGATTGCATGACAGTATCGTGGGCTTGAACTGCAGCGAGCTGCAAATCACCCATGACGTTTCGCTTCAGCCCATCCCATTCTTCGTCAGTGCAGTCGCGAGTGACATTCAACAGGCCACACTCACCATAAGGCCCGCGCACGGGAACAGTCAGCCCGCGTGTTGTAATGCCGAAATCATGGGCGTCCTTGAAGACAGTGTGAAATTTTTCATCATGGTCAAAGCGGCCCCAATCCACCGGCGCGATGCTAAGCATGGATTGGTGGAGCGTCGGGTCGAATTGGTGAAAGCCGTGCTTACCGTAGTGGATTTTCCACTCGTCCGGATAGTTCGCGTATCCCTGAACATCCCCCTTCAAGGGATTGAACGTGGCGTATGAGGCGTAGTCAAAGCCAAGTTCTTCACAGACTGCATTGATAATGTCGGCCGCCGACCTGTCTTGTTGGTCGATTGCGGCCAGGTCGATGAGTTTCAACTGTTCTACCTTCGTGGCGACCATCCTCTCCCCTGAGAATAGTCCTATCTGTCCAAACTATAGTATACGTTGCGTCAACCAGCGATTGTGGGCAAGCAAATTGTGCATTGTGAATGGGCTTATTGCTAAGGATATCCATCCATTGTCGGATTTAAGCCTGTAAACGAGGCTGTAATTTGCGGTTTTTCGCCCAAGGCAAAAGGCACCAAACTATTCTGGTACCAAACCTGTCTCGACCAGCATGCCGCGCGCCTTTGCTTCTGGCCAATAGCCTTTCGCATAGAGGAATATAGCCCTGTTCTGGTCTCCGTCTGACAACAGCCATGCGCCGCGTAGGTACTTGCCCGCAAACTCCAGATTAGTGTTCGCGTCCAAAAGACCTTGTGGATCGCCGGTGTATCCCATGGACCTGGCGGTCGCTGGCAAAATCTGAAGCAACCCATAATAGGGACGGTTAACGGCCCAGGGTCGATGGGTACTTTCACGGATTGCAAGTTTATGCACCAGCTCGCGGGGCAATTCGTAGTGATCGGCCCATTTGTTGATCGACTCACGCAATTCAGGCGTTTCATTCGGGTAAAGTGGCGGATCAAAAGCAGCCCGGGTCGGTGTGTCAGGCTCGCCGCATGCGGTTAGTGGCGCGGCCAAGATGAGGGCCAGCAGGCTGCGACGTGTGAAATATGTCATCGAGATCTCCGGGTTTGTTGAGGCGATGATAGGTGACAAACGTTCGACCGCAAGCATAGGTGGAAATTCAGGCTGAATTATGCCCGTGCTGCAAGTAAGCAAAAAGGCCGCACATTTTGTGCGGCCTTTTCTTAATCATTGCACAGGGAAGACTAGGCTTTCGCTTCGTCTTCTTCTGCTGCCGGGGCTTCTTCGGCGACTAGTTCGTCGTCTTCAGAAGCGGCGGAACCGATGTCGTCGAACAGTTCAGCGATTTCGAACTCTGCTGCGGCTTCTTCTTCAGCAGCCAGTTCCTGAATCGACTTGCCGGACGCTTGCAGTTCGGCTTCTTCTTCCGAGCGGGCGACGTTCATCTGGATTTCAACTTCGACTTCGGGGTGCAGTTTGACCGCGAGGTTGTGCAGACCCAGTTCCTTGATCGGCGCGATCAGGGCAATCTGTTTCTTGTCGACGGTGAAACCTGCTTCGGTCGCGGCTTCGGCGGCGTCACGCGGGGTGACCGAGCCGTACAGAGCGCCAGCATCCGATGCCGAGCGAATCACGATGAATTGCTGACCGTCCAGCTTTTCAGCCAGTGCTTCAGCTTCTTTCTTGGTTTCCAGGTTGCGGGCTTCAAGCTGCGCTTTCTGTGCTTCGAACGAGGCGATGTTCGACTCGGACGCGCTCAGGGCTTTGCCTTGGGGCAGCAGGAAGTTGCGGGCGTAGCCGGGCTTGACGTCAACGACGTCGCCCATCTGACCCAGTTTCGCAACGCGTTCCAGAAGGATAACTTGCATGTCAGTCTCTCCTTACTTCACAGCGTAGGGCAGCAGGGCGAGGAAGCGGGCGCGCTTGATAGCACGGGCCAGTTCACGCTGCTTTTTCGCCGATACGGCGGTGATGCGCGAAGGTACGATCTTGCCGCGCTCAGAGATGTAGCGCTGCAGCAGACGTGTGTCTTTGTAATCGATCTTGGGCGCGTTCTCACCCGAGAACGGGCAGACCTTGCGGCGGCGGAAAAATGGTTTTGCGGCCATGGTTTGGTGTCCTTTCGTCAGGCGTTGATCAGCGGCGCTCGCGGCGGCCTTCGCGCTCATCGCGCTTCTGCATCTGGACCGAGGGGCCCTCGGCATGCTCGTCGACCTTGATGGTCAGAACACGCATGACGTCTTCATGCAGGCGCATCAGGCGCTCCATTTCCTGAACCGCGCCAGCAGGCGAGTCGGTCTTCAGGAAGGCATAGTGGCCCTTGCGGTTTTTGTTGATCTTGTAAGCCATCGTCTTGACGCCCCAGTACTCGCTTTCGACGACGCTGCCGCCGTTGTCAGCCAGAACGGTGCCGAAGTGTTCGACAAGGCTTTCTGCCTGCGCGTTGGACAGATCCTGACGCGCGATCATTACATGCTCATACAGTGGCATGTGCACTCCTGTTTATATCAAGGCGCATTTCATAGGCGGGGTCATTCAACCCTTCGCGACCCTGCCACGAGAGGCTGCGCGATTCATACGATTAGCGAAGGATGGCCCCGTATACACGTTTATGGCGGAGGGGCAAGTCCCGTCACATATGCCTTGGTGAAGTCCCGCTATTTCCTTTGGGTCGCCCAATTCCTGACGCTTTTCAAATCGAAATTGAATGCCATACCGGGGACAAAGCCGGACATACCGGACCCAGACGGCAACCTGAACACAGGGTGAGAGAAATGACCGCGATTAATACGAATACATTCGAACAAACCGCCAAGAGCGGAAGCTTCGAAAAGTCTGTACCAGTTCTGATCAAGTTTGCACCGAACTGGAAGGTTCGAATGGTTTTGGCCCGCATGGTCGGCGCTTTTCTGATTGTGATGGCTTTTTCAATGTGGCTGGCCTCGGGTTCGGCAATGGCCACCGAAGTTTGGCCGATCAAGCTGGCAGCATCGCTGGCGTTTTTGGTGGTTGGCGTAAGCCTTTTGACCATACAGGTGCTGGATGCGCGTCCAGATGCTTACTTTGATCCGATCCGTCGCGAGGTTCGGGTGCTGCAAAAGAACGAAAATGGTCGTCCGCAGACGGTTCTGCGCCGTAGCTATGATACGCTGGGTGGTGCGAAGTTCAGCGATGATCAGGTTGAACTGTTCGACGTGGACGGTAGCCTGCTGATGAAATTGCCGCTGCAATCGGCGGATGTCAGCCGAGCGCTCAAAGGGCAACTGAGCGGAAGTGTAACAATCTTCGCCTAAAATTTATTCTGTTCATATAGGAACAGAAGTTGTGAGAGAATAAAGCTTGTGTGCCGCCCTTGGGCGGCACATTTTCGTTATCTAGCAACCCAATCGGTTTGCATCCACAACACTGCGGAGATTGTCATGAAATCCACCCTTCTTGCTGCTGCACTGGCCGTGTCGGCGACTTCGGCGTTTGCAAGTGCCGAGAAATACGTTTTGGACCCAAGCCACAGCCAGGTCATCTTCAACTACAACCACCTCGGTTTTTCGACGACCTATGGCATGTTCTCGGGTTTCGAAGGCGAGATACTGTTCGATCAGGAAAACCCTGCTGCATCCAGCGTAACTGTTTCCATGCCTGTCATCGAGATGTTCACCGGTTGGAAGCCGCGTGAAGATCACTTTATGACCGAAGATTTCTTTGGTGTGACCGAAGGCGACCTGATTACCTTTACTTCGACGGGTATCGAAGTGACCGGTGAAAACACCGCAAACATCACCGGCGATTTGACCATGAACGGCGTAACCAAGTCAGTCGTTCTGGACGCCAAGCTGAACCAGGTTGGTGAACACCCGATGGCGGGCAAGCCCTGGGCCGGTTTTGACGCAACGACCACATTGGTCCGCAGCGATTTTGATCTTGGCCAGTTCGCCCCGTTTGTTGGCGACGAAGTTGAGGTCCAGATCTCGGTTGAGGCGCAGAAGGCCGAATAAACCAGTTTTGCTGTTCTGACACGAAGCCGCCGGAGCAATGCTCCGGCGGTTTTCTTTTATTCGCCACGCTTGGCCGTCAGGTCGATCAAGACTGTGACTGCAAAGCCCAGTGAGTCTTCGGTGGGTTGTGAGGTGCCCACATCGAAGTCCATACGGTTTAGTTCAAGCTGGCCTGAGACCGTCGCGGTGTCATCCGCTAACTCCAATGAAAACGGCAACACGACATCCAAGGATTTGTCGCGAATGGTCAGTGGACCGCGTGCTTCATAGCCGGTTTCGGTTTTGTACAGATCTGCTTTGAACTGGGCCGTTGGGAATTGTGCGCTGTCAAAGAAATCCGCGCCCATCGCTTGACCGCTTACCGTGCCGAGGCTGAGAGACGGGATCGAGATTGTGACATCCACCGTCCCAGCCAAGCCGGGCACATCGGGGTCGTCGAAGGCAATAGCGGCGGTCCACTCTTCGAAGCTACCGGTTACGGGGCTACCCAATTGGGTGATGGTAATGCCTAGCGTGCCCTCCTGCACCTGCCACTCTGATTGCACCTCTGCCAATTCGGCGGCGTCGGTGTGAGCATCAGAGTGCTGATGGCTGAACGCGCCAATGCCCCAACCGCCGACCAACACACCCACCCAGACAGCCAGTGCAGCGATTGCCGGAGCCCGCGAGTGGTGCTGTGCCGGAGGCTCCGGCGCTTGTGCTGAACCCGGCAACATGCGCCGCAATGTGCTGTCTTTGTCTACGACGTGGTGCTTGAGCGCCCCAGCGATATGCAACGCCAAGGACCCGCCGAGCGTCCATACAAACAACCAGTGCAAGCTTGCCGTGAACTCGGCCAACGGGGCAGACTTGGGTACCAAGGGAAGGTTCTGCCCAAAGGGCCAAAGGATTGGCGCAAACCCTTCGGCTGCCGCATGGTGAATCCATCCGGTTAAAGGAACCAAAACGAGAGAACCGTAAAGCAGCCAGTGCACAGTTTCCGCGGCGAAGGCCTCGGGTTTGTTGTCGGCGTTCAGAAGGCCGGGCTTGGTTTGGGTCATGGCCCAAAGGATACGCGCGATGGCTACGAAAAAGACTGCGACCCCGACGGTCTTATGAAGTGAAAACAGACGCGCGGCGCGGGCGATGTCATCCTCGGTTGTTGGGATATTCGGATCATAAATCGAATGGGCCAGTTCATTGGCAAACCATCCCAAAGGGAAAGCAGTGAAAATCAGCAAGGCGGTCAACCAGTGAAAGGTCTTTGTCACGCTGCCGTAACTTGAGAATGAGTTGGTCGAGGACATAGTGCGCTCCGGCGATAAGGTGGCAGTGTTCAACCTATCGACGGGACGACAGGACTCAATAGCGCGACACGCACAGAAACGGTGCCAAAGTGCAGAGGTCAGGCAAAGCTTGTGCCGCGCGTTCAGTCAGTTTACACCCCGCCGCAACCTAACGTCATCCAAGAGGTTGCAATGACACGCGCATTTGTTTTCCCGGGGCAGGGCGCCCAGACCATCGGCATGGGCAAGGCTCTGGCCGAGGCATATCCCGCCGCGCAGGCCGTATTCGATGAGGTCGATGCGGCGCTGGGTGAAAAGCTGAGTAGCCTGATTTGGGAAGGTGACATTGCTGAGTTAACCTTGACGCAAAACGCGCAACCAGCGCTGATGGCGACCTCGATGGCGGCAATGCGCGCGCTTGAGGTCGAAGGGGTCTCGGTCACTGATGCGGCGTTTGTCGCTGGGCACTCACTTGGTGAGTATTCTGCGCTTGCAGCGGCTGGTGCTTTGTCAGTCGCAGACACGGCACGGTTGTTGCGTACTCGGGGGCAAGCAATGCAGAGCGCGGTTCCCGTCGGCGAGGGTGCAATGGCTGCTATATTGGGTCTGGACCTAGAGGCCGTTCGGGCCGTCGCCGAAGAAGCCGCACAGGGCGAGGTATGTCAGGCAGCCAACGACAATGATCCGACGCAGGTTGTTGTCTCGGGTGCCAAAGCAGCCGTGGAACGTGCGGCAGAGATTGCCAAGGAAAAAGGCGCAAAGCGCGCGGTCATGTTGCCGGTCAGCGCCCCTTTTCACTGTGCATTAATGCAGCCTGCGGCTGATGTCATGGCCGAGGCGCTGGCCGATGTTGAAATCAAGGCACCGGCAGTGCCGCTGGTTGCCAATGTCCGCGCCGAAGCGGTCAGTGACCCCGATCTGATCCGCCAGCTGCTTGTCGAGCAGGTCACCGGGTCCGTTCGTTGGCGCGGGAGTGTTCAGTACATGGCGGCGCAGGGTGTGACGGAAACCTGGGAAATCGGGGCGGGCAAAGCGTTGTCCGGAATGATCCGTAAGATAGACCGTTCGATTGCTGGCAAGGCTGTTGGCACACCGGAAGACGTTCAGAACGTCACCAATTCAGAATCTTAAGTCGACGCTAAGCGCTTTATAGGGAAAACAGAATGTTTGATTTGACAGGTAAGAATGCACTGATCACCGGTGCCTCGGGCGGCATTGGCGGCGAGATCGCGCGCACTCTCCACGCAGCGGGCGCAACAGTTGCGCTGTCAGGAACCCGGGTTGAACCTCTGGAAGCGTTGGCGTCCGAACTTGGTGATCGTGCGCATGTGTTGCCGTGCAACCTGAGCGACCCCGACGCCGTGGCGGCACTGCCCAAGCAGGCAGCAGATGCGATGGGTTCGGTGGACATACTGGTCAATAACGCTGGCATTACGCGCGACAACCTGTTCATGCGTATGTCGGATGAAGAATGGCAGAGCGTGATCGACGTCAATATGACCTCGACCGCCAAGCTGTGCAAAGGTGTGCTTCGGGGTATGATGAAGGCGCGTTGGGGACGGATCATCAATATCTCGTCCGTAGTTGGCGCGACGGGCAACCCGGGGCAGGCGAACTATGCTGCATCCAAGGCTGGTATGGTCGGGATGACCAAATCGCTGGCTTATGAGGTCGCCAGCCGAGGAATCACGGCGAACGCCGTTGCGCCGGGTTTCATCACGACCGCAATGACTGACAAGCTGACCGATGATCAGAAATCCGGCATTCTTGGTCAGGTTCCTGCAGGTCGCATGGGCGACGCATCAGAAATTGCTGCGGCAGTTCTGTATCTTGCGAGCCCCGAAGCGGGATATGTTACCGGAACAACCTTGCATGTGAATGGCGGTATGGCCATGTTGTGACCGCGTATCAAGGCGGGTGCGAAAGCGTTTGCCTTGGGCGTTGTCTGTGCTATAGGCGGCGCATGAATGCAGGGGTCGGCTGCTGGGTCGACCTTCTACTTTCCCGGTAAACGGGGACCCAAACCGCCCAGACAGGGCAAATCAAGGCCAGCCTGTGCGGGCAAGGGCAGAACCGGGCAATATGCCCTGAAATGGAATGAGGAATAGACATGAGCGACGTCGCAGATCGCGTTAAAAAGATCGTTGTTGAGCACCTGGGTGTTGAAGAAGACAAAGTAGCGGAAAACGCTTCCTTCATCGACGATCTGGGCGCAGACAGCCTGGACACCGTTGAACTGGTTATGGCCTTCGAAGAAGAGTTCGGCATCGAGATCCCTGATGACGCAGCCGAGACCATCCAGACCTTTGGCGACGCCGTCAAATTCATCTCTGAAGCGTCCTAAGACCTTCTAATTCGGCTAAAAGCGGCGCTTCTGGGCAACGGAAGCGCCGTTTTTTTTGTTTTACCTTTATTGAGGCTTGCCAGCCGCCAAATTCATTCGCACCCTTCCGCCTGAGGCAAACATTTCAGAGCGGGCAGGGCATGATACGATCCACCCCGATGATAAATACGGCACGCTTGACGCTTTGCGCCATGCGTCCAGAGGATTTTAACCGGTTCGCCGAGATCTGGCGTAACCCGTGTGTCGTGCAGCATATCGGTGGCAAACCCCGATCGCGTGGCGAGGCATGGGATTCCTTCCTGCGAAATGCCGGGCATTGGCAGATGGCTGGTTTCGGCCAATGGGCCGTGATCCAGCAGTCGAATCGCCAGATGATCGGTCAGGCAGGGTTTTTCTACGGTAACCGCTCTTTAGGGGAAGATTTTGACAGCTTTCCCGAAGCGGGCTGGGTTCTGGCGCCCGAAGCACAAGGCCAAGGCATGGGGTTGGAGGCCGCTCAGGCCGCGCATGATTGGTTTGATCGGATAATGCCGGGGCCATTGGTTGCAATGGTAAATTCCGGAAATGGCGCGTCGCAGAAGCTTGCCGAACGGCTTGGCTACGAGCTGATCCGCGAGTGTGATTACGACGGAAGCGCGGTGCAATTGCTGCGCAGAAATGGGCCGCCGACGCGCCACTGACGCCGCGCTGCAATGCCGCAAAATGTCCGTAGTTTGCCGAAACTGGTTCTCACCGGTGCGATTCCTGCGTGTATGATACAGTCGATGTGCAAACGACTGGGTGGAGGATTGAGCTCATGCGGGTTTACCCAACGATGGAATTGCAGAATGGTCGGTGTGTGACACTGGATAAGGGCCGTCTGGAAGAGGCGATGATCTGGCACGTGAACCCTTCGGAAACTGCTCGCAGCTGGGCGACGGCTGGCGCCGAGTGGATGCACCTGACCGATTTTGACGCGATCGAAGGCCGTGATACGAACGCTGAACTGGTTGAAGAGATCATTCGTTCGGCAGAAATCCCGGTTCAACTGGCGGGTGGCATGCGGACCCGTGAGCAGGTCGAGCATTGGATCGACAAAGGGGCAGGTCGGATCGTGATCGGCACATTGGCCGCTTGGGACCCGAACCTGGTCAAAGAGCTTGCCAAGCTTTACCCGGACCAGATCGTTCTGGCCGTAGATGTTTGGCAAGGCCACGTGATGACCGAAGGTTGGCGTAGCCAGAGCGCGTTTACGCCTGATACCTTCATCGAAGCCTTTGCCGAGGCACCTTTCGCGGCAATTCTGGTCACGGATATTGATAGCGACATGGGGGATGTCGAAGCGCAGTTGGGCTTGATTTCAGGGCTGGCTGAAAAGTCCCGGACCCCTGTTATCGCAAGCGGTGTAGTGCGGACTGCGGACGATATCTCGCGGTTGGCCTACGTCCCGAATATCTCGGGCGCGTTGGTCGGACGGGCATTGTTCCGTAAAACCGTCGACTTGGGCGAAGCACTTGAAGTTGCGCGTACCGCGCATGAACCGGTCGCTGAGTTCCAGTAAACCAAGAATGCAAATTCTGCTCCGCCTGCTCTCAACCCAGAGAAGGCGGAGCTTTTTCATTTTAATGTCTAACGTCCTTAATTTTCCGGTCCTGAGCGACACGCTGCAGATTAGGAATGCAGCCTTGCTCTTGCCCCCGGACCCCGGGCCGGGGTATGAGCGTTTCTTAAATACGAAGCAGGCAAGAGGCATTTCATGCGCAGAGTCGTTGTAACTGGACTGGGATTGGTCACTCCTTTGGCCAGCGGGGTCGAGGAAACCTGGTCACGTCTGCTGGACGGTGAATCCGGCGCAGGCCCAATCACTCAGTTCGATGCCGAGGCAAGTGGTGTCACCACGACATATGCCTGCGAAGTGCCCCGCGGTGACGGTTCAAACGGAACTTTTAATCCGGATGACTGGATGCCGCCGAAAGAGCAGCGCAAGATCGAAGACTTTATTTTGTATTCGATTGCCGCTGCTGACATGGCCTGTCAGGACGCAAACTGGTTGCCAGAGGATGAAGAGGCAAGGCTGCGTACCGGCGTTCTGATCGGATCGGGTATTGGTGGGCTGGGATCCATCGCGGAAACAGCCAATCTTATTCGTGACAAGGGACCTCGCCGAGTATCGCCCTTCTTTATTCCCGGTGCGTTGATCAATCTGGCTTCTGGCCAGGTTTCGATCCGCCACGGGTTCAAGGGACCGAACCACTCTGTTGTGACGGCGTGTTCGACGGGGGCGCACGCAATCGGCGATGCAAGCCGTATCATTCGCGCCGGTGACGCCGATGTCATGGTCGCAGGTGGTGGCGAAGGATGCATTTGTGAAATCGGCATCGCTGGATTCAATTCTTGCAAGGCGTTGTCGACAAAATATGCGGATAACCCCAAAGCCGCCAGCCGTCCTTATGACGTGGACCGTGATGGTTTTGTCATGGGCGAAGGGTCCGGAATTGTCGTTCTGGAAGAATATGAACATGCCAAGGCGCGCGGTGCGAAAATCTATGCCGAAGTGTTGGGCTACGGAATGTCCGGTGACGCGTACCACATCACCGCCCCGAGTGAGGATGGCGATGGGGCAGAGCGTTCCATGAAAGCTGCACTGCGCAGCGCTGGGTTAGAGCCCAAGGATCTGGATTATATTAATGCGCATGGTACCTCGACCATGGCTGACACGATTGAATTGGGTGCTGTCGAACGGCTGCTCGGGGATCATGCGGCGAATGCAACGATGACATCGACCAAATCGGCCACGGGGCATCTGTTGGGTGCGGCCGGTGCGATTGAGGCGATTTTCTCGATCTTGGCTATTCGGGATCAGGTGGCGCCGCCGACGATCAACCTGGACAACCCGGCCGTTGAAACACCGATTGATCTTGCACCGAATGCAAAGCGTGAGCGAAAGATTGATGTGGCGCTGTCAAATTCGTTCGGGTTTGGCGGTACCAATGCCAGTGTGATCTTCGGAAAGGTCAGCTAAATGTGGCGGGCTCTGGCGTCCAACATGCTGACCATTCTGGTGGTCGGTACATTTTTGATGGGCGGGCTGATCCTCTGGGGGCAAACACGGTACACGAACCCCGGCCCGTTGCAGACGGCAATCTGCCTTCAGGTTGAACGTGGTTCGAACATGACCCAAGTCAGCCAACAGTTGGAGGATCAGGGCGCCATCTCCAGCGCGATGGTATTCCGCATGGCGGCGGACTACACGGATAAGGCACCGCAACTGAAGGCGGGAAGTTTTCTGGTACGCGAGGGCGCGTCGATGGAACAGATCATCGACGAGATCACCCGCAGTGGTGCCAGTACATGTGGGTCGGAAATCGAATACCGCATCGGCGTGACGCGTATTCAGACGCGCGTGCGCGAGTTGAACCCCGCGACTCTGGACTTTGATGAGATCGCTACCTTTGACATCACCGAAGAAGAGGTGCCGACCGCCTATACCGAAAAGCGCGAGGATGCGGATACGCGTTACCGTGTTTCGGTCGCCGAAGGCGTGACGTCTTGGCAAGTTGTCGAAGGCCTGAAACAGATCGACGCGTTGACGGGTAACGTCGGTGAGATTCCAGCCGAAGGCATGCTCGCCCCGGACAGTTATGATATTGTACGCGGTGCTGACAGAACTGCTGTCCTGCAGGGTATGCAGGATAAGCAGCAACTGCGCATCAATGCCGTTTGGGAAAACCGGCAGGACGGCCTACCCATTACAAGCCCAGAAGAGATGTTGATCCTTGCTTCGATTATCGAAAAGGAAACCGGTGTTCCGAGTGAACGCGAGCAGGTCGCAAGTGTCTTTGTGAATCGCCTTGAGCGGGGCATGAAGTTGCAGACAGACCCGACCGTGATTTACGGCGTCACAAAAGGACAAGGTACGTTGGGGCGCGGGTTGCGCCGAAGTGAGCTTAGGCGGGCAACGCCCTGGAATACATATGTAATTGACGGTTTGCCGCCCACGCCAATTGCTAATCCAGGGATGGCGAGCCTTGAGGCTGCTGTTTCACCGGCAAGCACAGACTACGTTTTCTTCGTTGCGGACGGCACCGGTGGCCACGCATTTGCCGAGACACTGGATGAGCACAACCGCAACGTGGCCAAGTGGCGGGAAATAGAGGCGGAGCGGCAAAGCTCTGGTAACTAATAGGGTGCCGCATCGCGGCACCTTTTCTATTTTAAGCTGCTGGTTTTCTGCGCGGACGACGGCGTTTGGAACCTTGCGGTTTGGACGGTACATTCGCCCCCTTTTTCCCGGGACCCGTTCGGCGGAAACTGCGACCTGGGCGCGCTTTCTTGGGTTCCGCAAATTCCGGCATTGTTCCGCTGGCGACTGGAATGTCGATCTTCATTAGCCTTTGAATTTGCTTCAACTGATCCAGTTCATCGGGTGCGCAAAAGGCGATACCCTCACCTTCACGGCCCGCGCGGGCCGTTCGTCCGATCCGATGGACATAGTTGTCGGGCACCTCGGGAAGGTCGTAGTTGATCACATAGGCAACACCGGGAATATCGATGCCACGCGCGGCGACATCGGTCGCAACAAGAATGTTGATCTCGCCGGCGCGGAATGCCTTGATCGCGCGATCTCTTTGCCCCTGACTTTTGTTTCCGTGAATAGAAGCGGCATTGAAGCCGTCTGCAACAAGGCTTTTCATAAGCTTTTCCGCGCCATGCTTGGTGCGCGCGAAAACCAGTGTCAGGGCGTCCATGTCATCCGACAGGATTTGACGCAGTTTTCCCGGCTTTTCGGCGCGGCTCAGAAAATGAACGGACTGCGTGATTTTATCCGCCGCCTTCCCCGGAGGAGAGACTTGGATACGCTGGGGGTTATTCAAGTACGCCTGGCTCAGCTCCTCCATTTGTTTTGGCATGGTCGCCGAAAACAACATGGTTTGACGCGGTGTCCCAAGCTGAGGCGCAATCTGGCGCAGCGCATGGATAAAGCCCATGTCCAGCATCTGGTCGGCTTCGTCTAGAACCAAGTGCCGGACGGAGCTGAGGTCGACGGCACCGCGCTCCATCAGGTCGATCAGGCGCCCCGGTGTAGCAACAAGAATATCAGTCCCGCGCGCGAGGAAAGAGATCTGTTTGCCGATAGACTGTCCCCCCACAACAGTCGCGACCCGCAGCTTGGTAGAGCGGGTCAGGTTGCGGAGGCTTTCGGCGATCTGGTTCACCAATTCGCGTGTCGGAGCAAGGATCAACGCCTTGGCTGTTTTGGGTGCTGGTTTGCCAGGTTGAGCCAGAAGGTGGTCGATTAGTGGCAGGCCAAAGGCCAACGTTTTCCCGGTACCGGTTTGAGCCAGCCCCAAAATGTCACGGCCTTGCAGCGCCATGGGAATGGCTTGGTTCTGGATTGGGGTTGGTTGTGAGAAATTGGCACGTTTCAGCGCCTCGTTCAGGGCTGGGGCAAGACCCAGCATATCAAAGTCGAACAATTAACTATCCTTTAGAGCCCGCAGCGCGTGCTGCGAACGAATGAAGACTGACCACGCAAGTTTTGCGCGATCGGCAGGGGTATGCAGCAACCTCTGGACGTACAGGTGCATCCTGCGACATCTGGTTTCTGCGTCAAGAACCCTGCGTGAAGGGGAACTAGGGGATGATTTCGGCGCTGTGGGGCCGTCGGGCCGCGAATGCTCACGCGTCAGCGCTTTGTTATCGCGCACATGGGCTTTGAGCCGGCAAATGTCAATGCTTTGCTTTTAGTGGTCGCGCAGCGCTGGGCCACGGTGCGGCGGATTTACCGCAATTTATGCAGCAGGTGTTGAAAGCGCGCATGGAAATTCAGCCCTTTGGGAGGGCGCTTCAGTTTCCAGTTTACTACGAAAGCGTGCGGTGGGTGTTGCGGTCGCGTTGCGTAACGCATTGACTTTGCGAACTTTATGGCGTATTGATTATGGCATGCTAGAAGAAGTGGGCAACGGCCCCGGGGCGACCCGGTGGCCGTTTTTTCGTTTCTCTCGTGCGGAGAAAACTCACGCATGAGGTCACAGGCAAACATGACTTTGATTACCCCGGAAGAGCGGATTTCTCAAACGGCCGACTTGTTGCAGTCGCTCGAGAGATCCATTCGCGATCTGCGCAATGCAGCGGAAGAACTGCGGAGGCAGATCGGTGCCGGGGAGGATGCAGACCTTGCCGGAACAGGCAAGCAACTGGCTCAGCTAGAGGGGCTGATCCGAAGTTGCCAGAAAGTGGAGACAAGCTTTGTCGAACAACATCACAGACAAGCCGGAATTGCCCAAGGGGGATATGCGCTCGACCTTGAGCGCGCTCGATTTGAAATCGGGTGCAGGCTGGCTCGCCTCCGCACCTGTTGCGGTGCAGGACAGATTTCTGAGTGAGATCGGGGAGGGGGGGCTGTGTGCCCTCCCTTTCCTGTTTGAGTTCTGGGCACTGCCGCACCAACTACCGCCCGAGGGCGAATGGCGGTCCTGGGTGATCACGGGTGGGCGCGGTGCAGGCAAGACGCGCGCGGGGTCTGAATGGGTGCGGTCGATGGTTGAAGGGGCCAAACCGCTGGATAAGGGCGAAGCGCGCCGTGTGGCGCTGGTGGGTGAGACATTCGATCAGGTGCGCGATGTGATGATCTTTGGCGATAGCGGCATATTGCAATGCTCACCGCCGGATCGTCGGCCCGTGTGGAAAGCATCGGAGCGCAAGCTGGTTTGGCCGAATGGGGCCGAGGCGCAGGCGTTTTCCGCACATGATCCCGAAGGGCTGCGGGGGCCACAGTTCGATGCCGCATGGGTGGATGAGTTGGCCAAGTGGAAGAAGGCGGGCGAGACGTGGGATATGCTGCAATTCGCGTTGCGGTTGGGGGCTCGTCCGAGGGTCTGTGTGACCACGACGCCGCGCAATGTGAAGGTTTTGAAGGATTTGCTGGCGTCGCCCTCCACCGTGCAAACCCATGCGCCGACCGAGGCGAACCGGGCCAATCTGGCAGACTCATTTCTGGCCGAAGTGCGCGCGCGTTACGCGGGTACGCGGCTGGGGCGGCAGGAATTGGACGGGGTGCTGCTGTCGGATGCTGAGGGGGCGCTGTGGACGGGCTCGATGCTGGAGGCGGCGCGGTGCGCGCGGGTGCCTGCGTTGGATCGCATCGTCGTGGCGCTGGACCCGGCGGTGACGGCGGGGGCGGATGCGGATGCTTGCGGGATCGTAGTCGTGGGCGCGCAGGTGCAGGGGCCGCCAGAGCAGTGGCGTGCCTATGTGCTGGCCGACCGGACGGTGCAGGGCGTTGGCCCGGCGGGCTGGGCGCAGGCGGCGATTGACGCGATGGACGAATTTGGGGCCGAACGACTGGTGGCCGAGGTCAATCAGGGCGGGCAGCTGGTGGAAGAGGTCGTGCGGCAGGTGGACCCTCTGGTGCCTTATCGCGCGGTGCGGGCGTCGCGCGGCAAGGTGGCGCGGGCCGAGCCTGTGGCGGCCTTGTACGAACAGGAGCGGGTGCGCCATGTCGCCGGACTGGACGCGCTGGAGGAGCAAATGTGCCAGATGACTCCGCGCGGGTTCGAAGGGCAGGGCTCACCCGACCGCGTCGACGCGCTGGTTTGGGCGCTGCATGAGTTGGTTGTGGGGCCTGCGGGAGCGTATCGGCGGCCTAGGGTAAGGGCTTTGTGAAAGTGTCAATGCTTCAGCGTTGGAAATCGTACAATCGCTCTGAGCCCTATCTGAATGACAACTCAGTCCAAAAAATAAGAATGCTCGTTAAAACAATAAAATACCTTGTCCTTAATCATGATTTTGACAAGGATTTGCTGCATAGAATTCCAAGGCGCATGACAATAGGGTAACCGTTGTTGATGCCGTCGTTGAGTTTGTTCGTTTTTTTAGAAGAAGTTCTGTCTGTGTTTTCTTTTTTTAATCAAATCATTAGTAAGCGTTATGGAGCAAGAGAGCACATCAAAGCCTGCGAGTAGAAAGGTTCGGTTCCGGACCATCGCCATCGGGATTTTTCTTTGCATTTGGCTAAGCGGAATGACTGCCAGCCTGACGGCCGGAGCATGTCTCAACAGCCGACATGAAGGTGAGAAGAAACTTCGGTTCTGCAATACTTCGATTGTAGCCGGGGCATGGATGGATACTTTTTCGAGAGAACGGGCAAAAAGGTCAGTAATCCAACTCGAAAAAGGTATCGTTTTATCTCAAGTTGGTCGAGAGGAAGACGCGATAGGGGCTTTTAAACGAGCTCTCCAAGATGCGCGTTCCGATCATGACGATTGGTTGGAACGAACGCTTCATCAGCGTATGGGCAAAAGGGAGCGAGAGCTTCATCAACGCATGGTACAGTTGGAAGACCGACACACGCTTGCGTTGTGGCTGTCAGTGGTCAAGTCTTTAGACAAAGCTGGCTAATAAAAGCTCCTACGATTCTTTCACCGGCAAGACCATCGGTTCTGATGGGATGCTCTAAGTAGTGCAGGCGTTGCGCAACCCCCGTACGCTCCATTCCCAAGCCCGAAACTTCTTTCCGTCATAACTCCTTTCAACAAGCCGGACACAGCGGCGAAAGAAAGGAGCACAGATGGTATTCGATTTCTTGCGTCGTGGAGCGGCCGGGGAAGCGCCCGAGGCGAAGGCCAGCGCGGCGAGCCCCGTGGTGGCGTGGCAGACAGGCGGGCGCGTGGCGTGGAGCCCTCGGGACGCGGTGTCGCTGACGCGGACTGGGTTTTCGGGGAACCCGGTGGGGTTTCGCTCAGTCAAGCTGATTGCTGAGGCGGCGGCGGCTCTGCCTCTGGTGTTGCAGGATCATGCGCAGCGCTATGATGCGCATCCGATCCTGTCTCTGATGCGTCGTCCGAATGCGGCGCAGGGGCGGGCCGAGTTGATGGAGGCTCTGTTCGGGCAGCTGCTGCTGTCGGGCAACGCGTATGTCGAGGCCGTGCAGGCCGAAGAGGGCTTGCCGATTGAGCTGCACGTCCTGCGCTCGGACCGCATGAGCGTGGTTCCGGGCGCGGATGGCTGGCCCAAGGCCTATGATTACACGGCGGGCGGTAAAACACACCGGTTCCCGGCGGATGCGATCTGTCACATCAAGTCTTTCCACCCTCAGGATGACCATTACGGGTTTTCGCCGATGCAGGCGGCGGCGATGGCGATTGATGTGCATAACAGCGCGTCTCGGTGGTCGAAATCATTGCTGGACAATGCAGCGCGTCCCTCGGGGGCGCTGGTGTGGAAAGGCGATGGCCATGGGGTGATGGCCGAGGATCAGTTCCGGCGTTTGTCGGATGAGATCGAGCAGAATTATCGCGGGGCGCGCAATGCTGGCCGTCCGATGGTTCTGGAAGGGGGCTTGGATTGGAAGCCGATGGGCTTTTCGCCGTCCGATATGGAGTTTCAAAAGACCAAGGAAGCCGCCGCCCGCGAGATCGCGCTGGCCTTTGGAGTCCCGCCGATGTTGCTGGGGATCCAGGGCGACGCGACCTATTCGAACTATCAGGAGGCCAACCGGGCGTTTTATCGCCTGACCGTGCTGCCTCTGGTGACGCGGGTGGCGGCGGCGGTGTCGGAATGGCTGGCGGGCTATACGGGTGAGGATTTGGTGCTGAAGCCCGATCTGGATCAGGTGCCGGCACTGTCGGCGGAACGCGACGCGCAATGGGCACGGGTCAACGGGGCCGATTTCCTGACGGATGCCGAAAAGCGTGCCCTGCTGGGGTTGCCGGAGCGTGCGGATGGCTGATGGGTATCCTCCGTTCGACTGCGCGCCGGGCCTGCGTCTGGCCGCGCATGAGCGGGTGGCTGAAATCCAGCATGCACATCTGTGTCGCAGGCTGGACCAGATCGAAGAGATGATGGAGCGGCTGGAGAAGCGGTTGTGGCTGACGGTCTATGGTGTCGCCGCCGTGATTCTTGCGCAGGTGTTTCAGTCATTTCTAGCGGCAGTGCCGTGAATTCAGAGGCTTATGAGGAGGTGTTCATGGATTTGGAACACAAGTTCGCACGGTTCGGAGACGGGCTTTCGGTGTCCGAGGATGCGGTGATCGAGGGCTATGCCAGCCTGTTCGGACAAGTCGATCAGGGTAGCGATGTGGTGCAACGCGGGGCGTATCGAGGCTCGCTTGAAGGGCTCAAGGCCGCTGGGCAACGGGTCAAGATGCTGTGGCAGCACGACCCGGCGCAGCCCATCGGCGTCTGGGATGAGGTGCGCGAGGATGACCGTGGCCTGTGGGTCAAAGGGCGTCTGCTGGAGGCCACGCAAAAGGGCCGTGAGGCAGCCGAGCTGATCCGGGCCGGTGCGATGGATGGGCTGTCGATTGGCTACCGCACCAAGCGGGCCGTGAAGAACGAAAAGGGCCAACGGGTCCTGACCGAACTGGAGCTGTGGGAGGTGTCTTTGGTGACGTTCCCGATGCTGCCCAGTGCGCGGGTGGCGGCGAAGGGCGTTGAGCCTGAAACCGAAAACACCTGGCGCAGTATTGCCGAGGTGTTCAACGACGCCCGGCAGGAGCTGGCGCGGACCTAGCGCGCCTCAACCCCCACCCAAGAAATGGAAGTGCTGATGAGCAAGACCGAAACCCCGGCCTTGACCGGAGAGGGTGCGCCCCTGGTTCAGGAGGTGAAGCAGGCGATGGCTGGCTTCGTGAATGAATTCAAGGGCCTCAAGGCCGAAGTTAAAACCAAACTGCAACAGACAGAAGAGCGACTGACCATGCTGGATCGAAAATCAACAATCGCGGCGCGCCCGCATCTTGCGGCCTCGATTGAGGACGGCGCACCGCACCAAAAAGCATTCGACGCCTATGTGCGTTCGGGCGAGGATGACGGCCTACGCGGGCTTGAGATGGAGTCGAAATCCCTGTCCAGCGCCGTAAACAGCGATGGCGGCTATCTGATCGACCCGCAGACCGCCGAGATGATCAAGTCGGTGCTGAAATCCACCGCCTCGATCCGCTCGATCGCGTCGGTGGTGAATGTCGAGGCGAACTCGTTCGACGTGCTGATCGACCACACGGATGTGGGTGCTGGTTGGGCCGATGAGAACGCCGCCGCGACCGAGACGGCGGCCCCATCGATTGACCGTATCTCGATCCCGCTGCACGAGTTGAGCGCGCTTCCCAAAGCCTCGCAGCGTCTGCTGGATGACAGTGCCTTTGACGTCGAAGGCTGGCTGGCAGGCCGCATTGCGGACAAGTTCGCCCGCGCTGAGGCCTCGGCCTTTATCAATGGCGACGGTGCGGACAAGCCTAACGGTATTCTGAACCACACCAAGGTCGACAATGACGTCTGGGATTGGGGCAATATCGGCTTTGTACCCACCGGTATCGACGGTGGTGTCGATGCGGATGCGATTGTCGATGTGGTCTATGCGCTGGGCGCGCAGTACCGCGTGAACGGTACCTTCGTGATGAACTCGAAAACCGCCGGTCTGATCCGCAAGCTGAAAGACAGCGATGGCCGCTTCCTGTGGTCGGATGGTCTGGCGGCGGGTGAGCCCGCGCGCCTGATGGGCTATCCGGTGCTGATCGCCGAGGACATGCCGGATGCGGGCACCGACAGCTTCTCGATCGCCTTTGGTGACTTTCAGGCAGGTTACACCATTGCCGAACGCCCTGACCTGCGCGTCCTGCGCGACCCGTTCAGCGCCAAGCCGCATGTCCTGTTCTACGCAACCAAGCGCGTGGGCGGCGACGTGAGCGACTTTGCCGCGATCAAGCTGGTGAAATTCGGCACCGCCTAACGCGGGCTGAATCCTTGGGGGGTTTCGGCCCCCCAAGGCGGCGGGTGCGGGCCGGGGTGAGATCCCTTGCGTTGTCTAGCTGCTCCCCTCCGTCCGAGCAACGTGGGGCGGCGCGTGCCCGTCAATTCCTGAAGTTACGGCCCCGGAGGGGTCCGAGATTGCGGAGTGTATGGATGATGTTGATCGAAGAAACCGCCATCGCGGATGCGGCGCTGCCGGTGGATCAGTTCAAGGCGCATCTGAGGCTGGGGACCGGCTTTGCCGAGGACAGCGTGCAGGATGAAGTTCTGAAAGGTTTTCTGCGTGCAGCGATTGCAGCGATTGAGGCGCGCACCGGCAAGGTGCTGATCGCGCGTGAGTTTTCGTGGGATCTGAACGGTTGGCGCGATGCAGCGGGTGAGGTGTTGCCGGTGGCCCCTGTCATAGCGATCAGCGCGGTGACTGTGACCGGTCCGACCGGTACCGACACGGTCGTGGACAGTGCCCGGTATCGTCTGACCCAAGACATCCAGCGCCCGCGTCTGCGTCCGGCCGGCGCGTGCCTTCCGACTATTCCCACGGGCGGGTCGGTCAAGATTGCCTTTACTGCCGGGATGGCTGCGGATTGGGGCGCTCTGCCTGCTGATCTGGGGCAGGCGGTGCTGTTGCTGGCCGCGCACTATTACGAATACCGCGATGAGACGGCGCTGGGCGCGGGTTGTATGCCCTTTGGCGTCACCAGCTTGATCCAACGTTACCGGATTGTGCGCTTTGGTGCGGGGGGGGCGCAATGAAGACGCCCCGATTGAACAGAAAACTGGTGCTTGAGGCACCGGTGCGCAGCGCGGATGGGGCTGGTGGGTATACCGAGACATGGGCCGCGGTAGGAACGGTTTGGGCCGAGGTCACGGCCCGCAGCGGGTCCGAGCGGTCTGTTGCAGGTGTCCCGGTCTCGCGTGTTGGCTATCGCATCGTGGTGCGCGGCGCGCCCGAAGGATCGGCGATGCGCCCAACCCCGGATCAGCGGTTCTCAGAGGGCACGCGCCGGTTCGTGATCCGCGCGGTGGCCGAGCGTGACCCGCGCGGCCAGTACCTGACCTGTTTCGCGGATGAAGAGGTGGCGGCATGAGTTACGGCGTTTCAGCCGCTTTGCAGGCGGCAGTGTTTCAACAGCTGTCGGGCGACGCGCAGATCAACACGCTGTCAGGCGGCGCGATCTATGACGCGGTTCCGGCGGGGGCGGTGCCCCAGACCTATGTGACGCTGGGGCCGGAAGAGGTGCGAGATGCCTCGGACAGATCGGGCGCGGGGGCTGTGCATCGGTTCACCGTGTCGGTGGTGTCCGAGGCCGCTGGTTTCGGCGCGGCCAAGACGCTGGCGGGCGCGGTGTGTGATGCGCTGGAAGGCGCGGCACTAACCCTGGAACGGGGTCGCCTTGTGGGGCTGTGGTTCGAACGCGCCAGTGCCCGGCGCGCGGGAACGGGCGGCGCGATCCGCCAGATCGACCTGAGATTCCGCGCCCGCGTGGAAGACGACTAAGCAATCAACGGAGAGAGAATATGGCTGCCCAGAACGGAAAAGACCTGTTGGTCAAAGTGGATATGAACGGCTCGGGCCTGTTCGAGACCATCGCGGGCCTGCGCGCCACGCGGGTCAGTTTCAACGCGGAGAGTGTGGATGTCACCAGCCTTGAAAGTCAGGGCGGATGGCGCGAGCTGCTGTCGGGTGCGGGGGTCAAATCGGCCTCGATCTCGGGCTCCGGCGTGTTCAAGGACGAAGGCACCGATGAACGTGCGCGTCAGTTGTTTTTTGATGGTGAGACGCCAGCGTTTCAGGTGATCATCCCCGATTTCGGCATTGTCGAAGGCGCGTTTCAGGTGACGGGCATCGAATATGCGGGCTCGCATAATGGTGAGGCCACCTATGAGATGAGCCTGGCCAGCGCCGGCGCCCTGACCTTTACGGCGCTGTAAGCCGATGGCCAATCCGTGGACGGGTGAGGTGGCATTGACCATCGATGGGCAGCTGCGGGTGCTCAAGCTGACGCTGGGTGCTTTGGCGGAACTGGAACAGGAACTGGGCACCGGGACACTGGTGGAGCTAGTGCAGCGGTTCGAAGGCGGGGCCTATTCCAGCAGCGATGTATTGGCGCTGATCGTGGCCGGGCTGCGGGGGGGCGGGGCGGATGTGACCCGCGCCGACCTGCTGCGGGCCGAGATCGAGGGCGGCCCGATGGCGGGCGCCCGGGCGGCGGCCGAGTTGCTGGCACGCGCCTTCATGGTACCGGATCGGTGAGCGGGTTCGACTGGCCCGCCCTGATGCGGGCCGGGATGACCGGCCTGCGTCTGAAGCCGGACCAGTTCTGGCGCCTTACCCCGGCCGAGCTGCGGCTGATGCTGGGGCAGGGCGCTGGGATGCCCACGATGAACCGGGCTGGGCTGGACGCATTGTTGGCGGCCTACCCGGACAAGGAACAAGGAGAGCGTGATGACGACGGATCGTGACGGGATGGACGACCTGCAGGAGCGGGGTGAGGCGCTGGGCGACTCGCTGGGGGATGCGGCGTCCATGGCGGCGGCGTTTGACGGCCAGATGAGGCGGATCAAACAGGCTTTTGAAGAAACCGGTAAAGACGTAGCTACGCTTGAGCGTGGCATGTCCGGTGGTCTGCGCAAGGCATTTGATGGCGTTGTGCTGGACGGGATGAACCTGTCGGACGCGCTGGATTTGTTGAAGAATTCGATGATACGCACGGCCTATTCGGCGGCGATCAAGCCGGTGACGGATCATTTTGGTGGCCTCATTGCCGGTGGCATCGGCAGTTTTGTCCAAGGCATCCTGCCCTTTGCCAACGGCGGCAGCTTTAGTCAGGGCCGTGTGATGCCGTTTGCCAATGGTGGTGTGATAAGCGGTCCGACAACGTTCCCGATGCGTGGAGCGACCGGCCTGATGGGTGAGGCGGGTCCCGAGGCGATCATGCCTTTGGCGCGTGGTCCGGATGGCAAGTTGGGCGTGCGTACCTCGGGCGGCGGCGGTGCGGTCAATGTGGTGATGAACATCACCACGCCCGATGTGCAGGGTTTTCGCCGCAGCCAAAGTCAGATCGCCGCACAGATGAGCCGCGCGCTGGGTCGCGGAAGTCGCAACAGATAAGGGGAGCAAGGCATGAATTTTCACGAGGTGAGATTTCCCGCCAGCCTGAGCTTTGGCTCGGTCGGTGGTCCAGAGCGGCGCACGGATATCGTTACACTCGCCAACGGATTCGAGGAACGCAACACGCCCTGGGCTCATTCCCGCCGTCGCTATGACGCTGGGTTTGGAATGCGGTCACTGGACGATATTGAGACCCTTATTTCGTTCTTCGAAGCGCGCAGAGGGCAAATGTTCGGGTTCCGTTGGAAGGATTGGTCCGACTACAAGTCTGGTGCCGCGTCAGAGGAGGCCGACAAAGCTGACCAAGTGATTGCCAGTGGGGACGGCCTGAAGTCTGAGTTTCAATTGATAAAGACTTACGCTTCCGGCGGGTTCCAGTACGTGCGTCCCATAATCAAGCCGGTATTGGGAACGGTAAAAGTGGGGTTGGATCAGGACGAAGTTCGAGAAGGCGTAGATTTCGACGTCGACCTCACCCGCGGCCTTGTCACATTTGCCGATCCACCACCTGATGGTGTCGAAATCACAGCCGGGTTCGAATTCGACGTCCCCGTGCGGTTCGATACAGATAAGATCCAGACCAGCGTGGCCAGCTTTCAGGCAGGCGACGTACCCAACGTCCCTGTAGTGGAGGTGCGGGTATGATCGACCAAGGCAAAGACGACCTGTTTGCGCACCTGCAGACCGGTCTGACAACGACTTGCCGTTGTTGGGCGATCAAGCGTTCGGATGGCGAGTTCTTTGGATTTACCGACCACGATATGGAATTGAATTTCGACGGTCTTGTGTTCAAGGCAAGCACCGGCTTGACCGCTTCTGCCATTGAGCAAGCTACTGGCCTTTCCATCGACAACTCTGAGGCGATGGGTGCCCTATCTGATGCAGCTGTTACTGACGCAGATATTGAAGCTGGTCGCTTTGACGGGGCCGAAGTTCTGGCCTGGCTGGTCAATTGGGCTGCCCCGGAACAGCGGATGTTGCAATTTCGCGGCTCGATTGGCGAAGTGCGTCGGGCGGGCGGTGCTTTCCACGCCGAGCTTCGCGGTTTGACCGATTTGTTGAACAGGCCGCTGGGTCGGATCTACCAGAAACCCTGTACAGCCGTTTTAGGTGACCAAGCCTGTCGGTTTGATACCAGCACAGCTGGGTTTACTGCTGAGGCGGAAGTGTCTGATCTTACGGCGGGCAGCGTTTTGCATCTGATAGGCGCCGATGGGCCAGACGCTTCCTGGTTCGAGCGAGGGCGGCTGGATGTTATCTCGGGCGCGGCCGCCGGATTGTGGGCATCCGTAAAAGAGGACCTCAAGCTGTCGCGCGGCCGCCGTATCACGCTGTGGTCTGGGATCGGTAGGGGTCTTGCCGTGGGCGACCGTGTCAGACTTACGGCTGGTTGCGACAAGCGGATGGTGACTTGCCGTAAAAAATTCAACAACCTTCTGAACTTTCAAGGCTTTCCGGACCTTCCCGGTGAGGATTGGGTAATGGCAGTACCCAAAAAAGGAAATCCAAACAAAGGGGGTAGCCTACGATGAGCGTTACCGGACATCAGGTCGTTGACGAAGCCCGTTCGTGGTTGGGGACACCTTATGTGCATCAGGCATCCGTCAAAGGTGCGGGAACCGATTGCTTGGGGTTGTTGCGGGGGGTCTGGCGAGCACTGTTTGGGCCCGAGCCAGAAGAGACCCCGACCTACAGTATGGATTGGTCCGAACCTCAGGGAGAGGAACGCATGTGGGCTGCGGCCCGCCGCCATCTTTTGACCAAAGAGCTTGATGATCTGCGAAAGGGCGATGTGTTGTTGTTTCGGATGCGAGAGGGGCGGGTTGCCAAGCATGTTGGAATAGTCAGCGAGGACGGCGACACACCGCGCTTTATCCATGCCTATTCCGGACACGGTGTTGTGGAAAATACCTTGAGCGATCCCTGGCGGCGTCGGGTGGTCGCGTGTTTTGGGTTTCCTACGGAGGGCAAGTAAATGGCGACGATCGTACTCTCTGCTGCTGGTGCAGCGATTGGTGGTGCCATCGGCGGCACTGTCGCGGGTTTGTCCACCGCCGTGGTCGGGCGCGCCATTGGTGCCACCTTGGGCCGTGTGATTGACCAACGCCTCATGAGCCAATCGGTCATGGGTGGCGGTAGCGAAGTCGTTGAGACAGGACGCCTTGATCGGTTCAGGTTGACTGAAACCGGGGAGGGTGCACCTGTCTCGACCGTTTTTGGGCGTATGCGCGTGGGCGGTCAGGTTATTTGGGCCTCAGACTTTTTGGAAACGCGAAGCAGCACCACGACCACTCAGGGCGGAGGAGGAGGCAAGGGTTCACCAAAACCTCCCGAGGTTACTACCACCACCAATAGCTACAGTTACTCTGTTTCCCTGGCGATCGCAGTTGGTGCAGGGACCATCGCAGATATCCCGCGCATATGGGCCGATGGTGAGGAAATTGAGCGCGCTGGGCTGAACATGAGGGTTTATCATGGAACCCAGACCCAACTGCCCGACCCACTGATTGAAGCGGTTGAAGGTGCAGGCAATGTCCCGGCATATCGGGGTACTGCTTATGTTGTCATCGAAGATTTGCAGTTGGCGTCGTTTGGAAATCGTGTGCCGCAGTTTTCTTTCGAAGTGGTTCGACTTGATCAACCAGACTTGCCTGAAACAGATGAAGCTTTGTCCAATATCGTCCGGGGCGTTGCCTTGATGCCAGGAACAGGTGAATACGCCTTGGCCAGCGCGCAGGTGAATTACACAAAGGGCAAGGGTCAAAGCTGGGCCGCAAATGTGAATTCGGCGTCGGGCGTGTCGGATCTTGTAACCTCGGTGCGGGCTCTGAATGCCGAATTGCCTTCTTGTGAGGCGACTTCACTGATCGTCTCGTGGTTCGGTGACGATCTTCGATGCGGTCAATGCCAAATCAGACCCAAAGTTCTGCACAAAGACATTGAGGGCGAGAGCATGCCTTGGCGGGTCGCTGGTGTAAGCCGCAGCGCGGCGCAAAAGGTAAAACAGCACCAGAACCGTCCCGTATATGGTGCAACTCCGACGGACCAGTCCGTAATTCAGGCCATTCGGCATCTCAAACATAAGGGCAAGCGGGTAATGTTTTATCCGTTCATCCTGATGGACCAGCTGCAAAACAATGGCTTGCCGGACCCTTGGTCAGGCGCCAGTGATCAGCCCCATCTTCCGTGGCGGGGGCGTATTACCCTTAGCCGGGCACCCGGACGCAGCGGTTCCCCGGATGGACAGGCTTCCGCAGATGCCGAAGTGGCCAGATTTTTCGGGAATGCGCGTGCCAATGACTTTTCGGTTGTTGGCGGCGATGTTACGTACACAGGCCCGGAAGAATGGGGTCTGTTCCGCTTCATATTGCACTACGCGGCCCTGTGTAAGGCAGCCGATGGTGTGGCATCCTTCTGCATCGCCTCGGAAATGCGTGGTCTGACACAAATCCGAGGAATGTCGGGCTTCCCTGCCGTCGCCCAATTGCGTGTGCTGGCAGCAGAAGTGCGCAAGCTATTGGGGCCGCATACCAAAATTGGGTATGCGGCGGATTGGAGCGAGTATTTCGGCTATCAGCCCTCCGATGGCAGTGGCGACAGGTATTTTCACCTCGATCCGCTGTGGGCAGACGAAAATATCGATTTTATCGGCGTCGATAACTATATGCCTCTGTCTGATTGGCGAGAAGGCGAAGATCACCTGGACGCGCAAGCCGGTGCTCGCGCGATTTACGACATTGACTACCTTCGGAACAATATCGAAGGCGGTGAAGGGTTTGACTGGTTTTATGCCTCACCGGAAGAAGCCGCAGCTCAAATCCGTACGCCGATCGAGGACGGCGACCACGATGAACCGTGGATTTGGCGGTACAAGGATTTGCGCAACTGGTGGTCGCAGCCGCATCACGAGCGTATTGCAGGTGTCCGGCAGAGCCAGCAGACCGCGTGGATTCCAGGCTCAAAACCAATCTGGTTCACAGAGCTCGGATGCGCCGCTATAGACAAAGGAACGAACCAACCGAACAAGTTCCTGGATCCGAAGTCGTCAGAATCCAGCTTGCCAAGGTATTCCAACGGACAACGCGATGATTTCATGCAGGTCCAGTACTTGCGCGCGATGCTGGGGTATTGGTCCGATCCGCAGATTAACCCTGTCTCCGATGTTTATGGCGATCGAATGGTGGATATGTCCAACGCCTATGTGTGGGCTTGGGACGCGCGTCCCTATCCGGCGTTTCCTAACTTGCGTAGCCGATGGAGCGACGGTGCAAACTATGCCCGCGGGCATTGGCTGAACGGGCGCTCCGGGTCGCGGACGCTGGCTTCGGTTGTCACCGAAATCTGCCACGGTGCGGGGGTGACGGATATCGACACCTCGGGTTTGGATGGTGTTGTTCGAGGTTACGCTGTCGAACAGGTCTCGGACGGTCGTGCAGCCCTGCAACCGTTGATGTTGCGTTACGGATTTGACGCGATTGAAAGAGATGGCTTGCTTTGCTTTCAGATGAGAGATGCGCGTGCGCCAGTTCAGCTGGATATCGATTTACTTGCGGCCAGCGATGAGATTGACGGCGAAATCGAATACCGCAGAGAGGCCGAAGCCGAGATGACCGGACGCGTTCGCTTGCGGTTTGTGCAATCTGACTCGGATCATGCCATCGTTTCGGAAGAGGCCGTTCTGCCTGACGCGCGCACGCATTCCGTTTCAGAAAACGAGATGCCTTTGTCCATGACACGGGCTGAAGGTCGGCAGGTTGCCGAACGGTGGCTAAGCGAATCTAGGGTGTCGCGCGAAACGATCCGGTTTGGGCTTCCACCTTCGCAGTTGAATGTCGGTGCGGGCGACGTCATCAGCCTGAACGACGGCACGAACGGCGCGCGCTACCGCATTGACCGTTTGGAGCAAGCCGAGATGCAGATGGCAGAGGCTGTGCGCGTTGAACCCGGTGTGTATACACCATCTGATTTGCCAGATGATGTGGTTTCCGAGACGGCCTTTGTCGCGCCTGTACCGGTTTATCCTGTGTTCATGGACTTGCCGCTGATCACTGGATCAGAAGTGCCGCATGCACCCTACTTGGCGGTGACTGCTGACCCGTGGCCCGGAAGTGCAGTTGTCTATTCTTCCAGCGCTGACGAAGACTATGAGTTGCAAGAGGTGATTACAGCTCAGGCCACTATTGGCTTTACGCAATCGCCTATGCGTCGCGCCAGCGCCGGATTGTGGGACGATGGTGCGCCGCTACGCGTCAGTCTGATAGCGGGACAATTGGAGTCTCGAACCCGACAAGCGATTCTGAATGGCGCAAACCTCGCGGCCATTGGCGACGGTTCCGCGGACAATTGGGAGCTGTTCCAATTCCAAAGCGCAAATCTGACGGACCGCGGTGTGTACGAGCTTTCAAGCCGTTTGCGTGGGCAGTTGGGAACTGACGCCAAAATTCCAGATTTTTGGCCCGAAGGTTCAGTTTTTGTTTTGCTGGATCAGCGTGTCTATCAAACCAGCCTTCTGCGGTCTGAGCGCCGTATTGCCAAACACTATCGGATCGGGCCAGCCTCGCGCGGTTATGATGATGCATCCTTTGTGCACACAGTGGAAACCTTCAACGGCAATGGTTTAAGGCCGTACACACCGTCGCATTTGCGTGTTTCAAAAGACGGTTATGGCGACACGTTGTCATGGATACGCCGCACAAGAATTGACGGTGATGACTGGTCTGGAATTGATGTCCCGCTTGGTGAAGAGGCCGAGGCCTATCTGATTCAAATTCGTGCGGGTGGGACATTGGTGCGCGAAGCGATGACCACAAGCCCGCACTGGACTTACTCTGCGGCCACGAAAACCGCAGACGGAGTGTCCGGATCCTATGATGCCCAGATTTCGCAGGTATCATCCAGTTACGGTCCGGGGCTGCCGGCGACCCTGACCGTGGCGTGAACACATGCGACCAATTCTTCATGGTGATGTAAGCTCTGCGGCGCGCGCTCTTTTGTGCGCGCCGGTTCCAGAAAGACGTCGGTTGTGCCTTCGGATGATCGCCGAAGCTGAAACGGCGCATGACCATGTCCGCCGAACAGGTCAGCTTCATCCCGATTTTGGGAATGGGTCATTGATGACAGTGGCCCATACACGCCGTCTCGCGGATGAGCCCGGGTTTGACGACTTGAATTATTGCCATTGCTTTGAAACTGTAATCAGCTGTCTGGTTCAGCGTCACCTTAGCCGGACGCGCAGCTGACGCATTTGGTCGCCGCGAGATCCAGTTCTAAACGCTTGACCGGAATTTCATCCCCGCAATCTTCGCAATACCCATACTCGCCGTCGTGAAGGCGCGATAGCGCAGCCTGTAATCTTAATTTCTCCAGGTCTCGGTTTGCTTGTTGCGCCTTGGCCATTGCCTGGTTTTGCAATGCGTCCATCCTGCTAAGACGACCAATTGCCTGTTGATCCAATTCAACGACGGATTGCGCATCCTTCCCACTTTGCGAGCTCGCATCCAGTTCAGCCAGCCGAGCTTGGATGCAGGCAAAAAAGTCGTTGTCATTTATACCATTCATTTTCGTTATCCTGAGGATCACGGGTTTGCGTTTGGCGTTTTTACAACTAAATGGCATTCTAGGCGCAGCAAAGGATCAAAAGCCATGTTGGAAAAGCGCAGTCACGTAGCCACCGTTGACCCGGTCTGGGATCGGATCACGGTCGAAGCACAATCCGCAGTTGAGAATGAGCCGCTTATGGGCGGTCTGGTACATGCCTGTGTGCTGCACCACAAAAGCCTTGAGCGCGCGTTGTCCTACAGGATTTCAGCCAAACTGTGCTCGAACGAGATGTCGATGATGGTTCTGCGTGAAATCGTGGATGAGGCATATGCGGATGATGCATCTCTGATTGAGGCTGCCAGGGCCGATCTTATGGCTGTTTATGAGCGCGATCCTGCATGCCATCGCCTTTTGCAGCCGATCCTTTATTTCAAAGGGTATCAGGCTATGCAGGCCTACCGCGTCGGTCATTGGTTGTGGCAGAAGGGCCGTTTCGACCTGGCCTACTTTTTCCAGATGCGATCATCTGAAATCTTTGGAATTGACATCCATCCGGCGGCCAAGATCGGCAAGGGTATCATGATTGACCATGCCCACTCGATCGTTATCGGGGAAACGGCAGTTGTTGGTGACAACGTCTCAATGCTTCACTCTGTGACGCTGGGCGGTACCGGCAAGGAAGAAGAACAGCGGCACCCCAAGATTGGGAACGGTGTGCTTATTGGTGCTGGTGCCAAAGTTCTTGGGAACATCGAAGTTGGCCATTGCAGCCGCATTGCCGCTGGTTCGGTCGTGTTGCAAGAGGTTCCGCCGTGCAAAACAGTCGCTGGTATCCCCGCCAAAATCGTGGGTGAAGCCGGGTGCGATCAGCCCTCTATCTCAATGGACCATATGCTTGGCAAAGATCAGTAACTGATCTTTGCGCGGTTTAGTTGGAGCGGTTGTTCTTTTTGACCAGCCGCTTCAATCTACGCTCTTCACGTCGTTGCTTGCGTAGTTCAATCTTTTTGGCGCGTTCAGCTTCCCATTTTGCCACGGCATTTGGGTCTTTGTGATTGAACTTGGAATTCTCTCCTGGATACGAGTTTGGCTTGGCGTGGCCATCTGCTGGCGCGAAAGCCGCAAGCAGCAGCAAGATCAGAAACGTTCGGGCTGATTGGGTCAAAGTCATAGCACACCTTTGCGTCCGTAATGGCATGCAATGAGTGTGGTGTTGCTTTGCGCTGCGGGCAATGGGTCGCCGGTTCACGGACGCTCACATCACAGCAGTCGAAATGAGAGCCGCGCCAGAAATACACCGGCGCGGCGAGTGACTATGCGGAAATCAGGCCAACATAACCATCGGGTTTTCGAGGTTTTCTACGATGGCTTGCAGCAGCTGAGCACCCAAGGCGCCGTCGATGACCCGGTGATCAACCGACATGGTCACGGACATTACGGTTGCTACTGTCAGCTCTCCATCATCGCCTACAACTGGCTTCTTGAGCCCGGTGCCCACAGCCAGAATTCCGGCATGCGGTGGGTTCACGATGGCGTCGAAATTGTCGATACCAAACATGCCCAGGTTCGAGACCGCAAACGTGCCGCCTTGATACTCATGCGGGGCCAGCTTGCGTTCGCGGGCACGACCGGCGAGGTCTTTCATCTCGGTCGACAGGGCAGACAGCGACTTGGTGTCGGCATCCTGTAGGACCGGGGTGAACAGACCGCCCTCGATGGCGACGGCGACCGCCACGTCCGATGGTTTCAGTTGCAGAACCCGGTCGCCCGCCCAGACAGCGTTGCATTCGGGAACCTGCTGCAGCGCGTTGGCGACGGCTTTGATGATAAAGTCGTTGACGCTGAGCTTGACGCCCCGGCCTTCCAGCTGCTTGTTCAACTGGCTGCGGAACTTGAGCAGCGCATCCAATTTGATATCGCGACGCAGGTAGAAATGCGGGATTGTCTGTTTCGCTTCGGTCAGGCGCGCAGCAATGGTCTTGCGCATCCCGTCGAGCTTTATTTCTTCATAGTCACGGCCTTCGTACATCTTGGCGACGGCGTCTGCGGATGGGCCAGCCGGTGCCGCCGCTGCGGGGGTTGCCGCTGCAGGAGCCGGGGCTGCCGCCGGGACAGTCGCTGTTGCGCTTTCGACGTCGGCTTTGACGATACGGCCATGCGGTCCAGACCCAGTGATCTGCGCCAAATCGAGGCCTTTTTGCGCCGCAATTCGGCGGGCCAGCGGTGAGGCGAAGATGCGACCGCCATCAGCTTTGGCCGGTGCAGCCGGGGCAGGGGCAGGCGCCTCGGACGCCGCTGGCGCGGCGGCCTCGTTGCCTGCGGCGGCTGCGGGTGCAGCCGCGGGGGCTGCGGCAGGTGCAGCGGCAATATCATCCGCGCTTTCGCCGTCTTCCAGCAGAACCGCGATGGCTGTGTTGACCTTGACCCCCTCGGAGCCTTCCGGGATCAGGATCTTTCCGATCGTGCCTTCGTCAACGGCCTCGAACTCCATCGTGGCTTTGTCGGTTTCAATCTCGGCCAGCAGGTCGCCGGACGAGACGGTGTCGCCTTCTTTGACCAGCCATTTGGCAAGTGTGCCTTCCTCCATTGTGGGCGAAAGGGCGGGCATCAGAATTTCGGTGGGCATCTGTCTGTCGCTCCTTACCGGTAGGTCACTTGTTTGACGGCGGCGATCACCTCATCGGTGGTGATCAGTGCCAGCTTTTCGAGGTTCGCGGCGTAGGGCATCGGAACATCCTTTCCGGTGCAGTTGATGACCGGCGCGTCGAGATAGTCAAACGCTTCCTGCATCACGACCGAACTGATGTAGCTGCCGACCGAGCCTTGCGGCCAACCTTCTTCGACGGTCACCAGACGGTTGGTTTTCATCACGGAGTTGATGATCGCCCCGGTGTCCATCGGACGTATGGTGCGCAGGTCGATGACCTCGGCGCTGATGCCCACTTCGGCTAGCTTGTCAGCGGCTTCCAATGCGTATTGCATGCCGATACCGAAGCTGACGATGGTCACGTCTGAGCCTTCGCGCCAGATGCGCGCCTTGCCCAGCGGGACGGTCAGGTCATCCACTTGCGGCACGTCAAAGGAGCGACCGTAGAGGATTTCGTTTTCCAGGAAGACAACCGGGTTGGGGTCGCGGATCGCCGATTTCAGCAGACCCTTAGCGTCTGCGGCCGAGTAGGGCATGACGACTTTCAGGCCGGGGATTTGCATGTACCATGCGGCGTAATCCTGTGAGTGCTGCGCGGCCACGCGGGCGGCAGCGCCGTTGGGACCACGGAACACGATGGGGCAGCCCATCTGACCGCCGGACATATAGAGCGTCTTGGCGGCGGAGTTGATGATCTGGTCAATCGCCTGCATGGCGAAGTTGAAGGTCATGAACTCGACAATGGGTTTCAGGCCGCCGAAGGCCGACCCGACCGCGATACCAGCAAAACCATGTTCGGTGATGGGCGTGTCGATGACGCGTTTGCCACCGAATTCATCCAGCAGACCTTGGGAGACTTTGTAAGCGCCCTGATATTCGGCAACTTCTTCACCCATAAGGTAGACGTCACCGTCACCGCGCATTTCTTCGGCCATCGCATCGCGCAGAGCTTCGCGCACGGTTTGTTGTGCCATTTCAGCATCTGCAGGCCAGTCGGGCGAAAGGTCGACCACCGGTGCGGCCGGTGCCGTTGCTGCGGAAGCGGGGGCCTCAATCGCCGCAGGGGCGGCCTCGGTCGCCGCTGCGGCTGCGGGCGCAGCCGCGGGCAGGGCGGAGGCGTCTTCGCCTTCTTCGACCAAGATCGCGATAGGGGTGTTTACCTTGACGCCTTCGGTGCCTTCGTCGATCAGAATCTTGCCGACGATGCCTTCATCGACGGCTTCGAACTCCATCGTGGCTTTGTCGGTTTCGATCTCGGCCATGATGTCGCCCGAGGATACGGTGTCGCCTTCCTTGACCAGCCATTTGGCCAGCGTGCCCTCTTCCATCGTGGGAGAAAGGGCGGGCATGAGAATTTCGGTTGCCATGTCTTATTCGTCCTCTCAGGCGTAAATATCTGTCCAGAGCTCGTCCAACGCGGGCTCGGGGCTTTCTTTTGAGAATTCGGCGGCCTGATTGACGACCTCTTTGATCTCTTTGTCGATCGCCTTCAGGTCATCCTCGGTCGCGTGTTTGCCGGTCAGCAGCAGCTCGCGCACATGTTCAATCGGGTCGCTTTGTTCGCGCACCTTTTGAACCTCTTCGCGGGTGCGGTACTTGGCCGGGTCGGACATCGAGTGGCCGCGGTAGCGGTAAGTTTTGACCTCAAGGATGTAGGGGCCTTTGCCTGCGCGGCAGTGCGCGACGGCTTTTTCACCGGCTTCCTTTACCGCAAGAACATCCATGCCGTTCACGATCTCACCGGGAATGCCGAACGCTTCGCCACGATGGTAGATGTCCTTGGTCGAGGTCGAGCGTGCCTGAGATGTCCCCATGGCATATTGGTTGTTTTCGATCACGAACACGACCGGCAGATCCCAGATCGCCGCCATATTGAATGTTTCGTAAACCTGACCCTGGTTTGCAGCACCGTCACCGAAGTAAGTGAAGGTCACGCCGCCGTTCTCTTTATACTTGTCGGCAAAAGCCAAACCTGCGCCCAGTGGAACCTGTGCGCCCACGATACCGTGGCCGCCATAGAAGTGCTTCTCTTTCGAGAACATGTGCATCGAGCCGCCCTTGCCTTTGGACAGACCACCCTCGCGCCCGGTCAATTCGGCCATGACGCCGCCCGGGTCCATTCCACAGGCCAACATGTGGCCGTGGTCGCGGTAGGATGTGATCCGCTTGTCGCCTTCCTTGGCTGCGGCCTCAAGCCCGACGACAACCGCCTCTTGACCGATATACAAATGGCAGAAACCGCCAATCAGTCCCATGCCGTAGAGTTGTCCGGCTTTTTCCTCGAATCGACGGATCAGCAGCATCTCTCGGTAATAGGTGGTGAGTTCTTCCGCAGAAACGTTTGGTTTCTTTGTGGTCTTTCGCGCAGCCATTGTGGCGATCTCCCCCTCTCGGCAAGATAGTTTAGCGTTAAACTATCTCTTAAAGCATTTCGATCCATCTGGCGAGTGTAAATGTGACGCAGCGTCCACTCGCGCGGAATCCGGCGTAGAAACGCCTATTTTATAATGCTTTGACGTGAGGTAGAGCGCGTTAGCGGATAACAATCTCGTCGGCGCGGATCATGCCTAACACCGAACGCGCCTGTTGATCCAGCAAGTCGAGGTCCAGATACGTGTCCGAAAGACGACGTGTCAGGTTATCCATTTCTGCGATTTCGGCCTGAAGTTTATCCAGGTCGCGCGACAGGGCGTCCCGTTCCGCTGCAATCTCGACCCGTCTGAACAGGCCATAGTCGCCCTGCACGGCGGCGAAGGTGAAATAGACACCCAGCATAAAAGCCACCATGAAGAACAAAACTGCGCCCAAACCGGGCCGATTGGAACGGGACACTCTGTTTACCGCCGTATGAAGTTTGCCTCAATAACGGGCCCTTTTCGGGCCTCTGAAAGCACTATGACACAGGTGATTCGGGTTGTGAATCCTTTGTTGCCAGAAAAACGTATGAGGCAGCGATTTTATTGTTCCAGTGTCGCGACACCCGGCAAGGTCTTGCCTTCCATCCACTCCAGAAACGCGCCGCCCGCAGTGGAAATGTATGAAAAATCATTGGCTGCGCCAGAGGCATTGAGTGCGGCGACAGTATCGCCGCCACCGGCAACTGAAACCAGATTTCCAGACCGGGTCAAAGCGGCTGCTTTGAGTGCTGCGGCATTTGTTGCGGCATTAAACGGTTCGATCTCGAACGCACCCAGCGGACCATTCCAGATCAGCGTTTTACTCAGATCAAAAACCTCGGAAACGGCGGCCACGCTCTCGGGGCCAGCGTCCAGGATCATACCGTCTTGGGTGCACTGATCGGCTGGCAGAATTTGGTGCGGTGCGTTGGCTTCGAATTTTTCGGCCACGACAACGTCAGACGGCAAAACGATCTTGCATCCCGATGTTTCCGCTTTTGCCATGATGTCCGCCGCTGTCTCTTTCATCGCGCTTTCGGCCAGTGACTTGCCGACGTTCAGACCCTTGGCAACAAGGAATGTGTTTGCCATGCCGCCACCAATCACAAGGTAGTCGACTTTCTCGATCAGGTTGCCCAGCAGCTCGAGCTTGGTTGAGACCTTGGCACCTCCAACAACGGCTGTCACGGGGCGTTTCGGGGCGCCCAGTGCACCCTCTAAGGCTTGCAACTCGGCTTGCATCAGGCGACCGGCGCACGCGGGCAGCAGTCGTGCAATAGCCTCGGTCGAGCTATGGGCCCGGTGCGCCGCGGAAAACGCGTCGTTGCAATACACATCGCCCAGCTTGGCCATACCGGCGGCGAGGTCAGCGTCATTCTTGGTTTCCGCCGCATGGAAGCGCGTGTTTTCCAAAAGCAGCACCTGACCGGGTTGCAAGGCGGCGGCAGTGGCTTCTGCCTGATCACCGACGCAATCGGGCGCGAACTGAACCGAGGTTCCAAATGCGGCTTCAAGGGCAGGGACAAGTTGCTGCAGAGAAAGGTCCATTTTCCGCTCACCACCGGGGCGTCCGAAATGGGCCAGAAGGATTGGCTTACCGCCAGCGGCCAGAATGTCACGAACAGTTGGTACAACGCGCTGGATACGGGTGTCGTCGGTCACGACACCGTCAGCGACCGGAACGTTGATATCCACACGTACCAGCACGCGCTTTCCGCTCAGGTCCATTTCGTCCAGTGTTTTCCAACCCATCGTGCTGTCCTCGCATTTCCAATCGCTTTAGGCGGTTCTTTTCCGGCTTTTTGCCCTCAGGTCAATGCGTCACTTGGCATTCGCACGCTTGCGGCATAGGTATTTGCGCAAGACAATCGACAGGAGGGCCACATGGCCGAGATCAAAGATCCCGAAAACACCATTATCATCGAGCTGAAAGACGGCAATGTCGTCATCGAGCTTTTACCTGACGTGGCCCCTCAGCACGCGGCACGGATGAAAGAGCTTGCTCGGGGCGGCGAGTATGACAACGTGGCTTTCCATCGTGTGATTGACGGCTTCATGGCGCAAACCGGTGACGTACAGCATGGTGACATGGAAGACGGTTTCAACCTACGTATGGCGGGTACTGGTGGATCATCGCTGCCGAACGTTCCGGCCGAATTTTCCAAACTGCCCCATGATCGCGGAACTTTGGGCGCGGCCCGGTCTCAGAACCCGGATTCGGCCAATTCGCAGTTCTTCATCAACTTCAAGGACAACCATTTCCTGAATGGCCAATACACCGTCTATGGCCGTGTCATTGAAGGCATGGAACATGTGGACGCCATCACCCGTGGTGAGCCCCCAATGAGCCCGGACCGCATGATAAGCGTTAAGGTGGCTGCCGATGTATAAGCTGGCCGCCGCATTCGCTTTGTTGGCCAGCCCCGCCTTGGCCACAGGCTTGGAGATCGAGATTGAAGGTGAGGGTGCAAATGGCACCGTTACCGTTGACCTTTTTGATGACCTTGCTCCGAAGCATGTTGAACAGATCAGCACTTTGGCAGCCGAAGGGAAATATGATGGCGTGGTGTTTCACCGCGTAATCGACGGGTTCATGGCGCAAACGGGCGACGTGGAACATGGTCGCCTTGGCAGTGACCTGCGTCGCGCCGGTACAGGTGGCTCTGACCGACCTGACCTGCCTGCCGAGTTCTCCGATTTCAACTACGACCGCGGTGTTGTTGGAATGGCGCGCGCGCAAGATCCCAACAGTGCGAACTCGCAGTTTTTCATCATGTTCGCGCCCGGTCCTTTCCTGAACGGACAATACACAGTTGTTGGTCAGGTGACCGGCGGCATGGAAGTGGTCGACGCGATCAAACGTGGCGAAGGACCGAACGGTGCTGTCATCGGCCAGCCTGACGTCATGAAAAGCGTGACAGTGACAGAGTAATACAAATAGCCCCGCTGTAATTGACAGCGGGGCTATATTAATTGGGGCTTAGTCGTCGCCCATCGTGTTCCAGATGGCGGCCCCGATCGCACCACCAATAAGCGGTGCCGCCCAAAACAGCCACAATTGCTCAAGCGCGGGACCTTCTGCAAACAAGGCAACCCCTGTGGATCGCGCCGGGTTGACCGAAGTGTTGGTTACCGGGATTGAAATCAGGTGAATGAGTGTAAGCCCAAGGCCGATGGCGATCGGCGCAAAGCCCGCGGGCGCCCAGCGTGACGTCGATCCAAGGATGATCACGATGAAGAACGCTGTCATCACGACCTCGATCACAAGCGCTGAGGTCATCGAATACCCTTCGGGTGAGGCCTCATCAAACCCGTTGGTGGCAAAACTGCCGACCCCTTCAAATCCCGGAGCGCCGCTGACGATCAGATAGAGCACTGCGGCCGCTGCGACAGAACCGGCGACCTGAGCAATCCAGTACGGGATCAGGTGTTTCGCGGGGAACCTGCCACCCATCATCAGGCCAAGGCTGACTGCGGGGTTAAAATGACCACCAGAGACATGACCAACGGCATAAGCCATAGTCAGGACGGTCAGGCCAAAGGCAAAAGAAACACCCAGCCAGCCGATACCTACATCGGCCACGCCTGCGGCTAAAACGGCGCTGCCGCAACCGCCCAGCACAAGCCAGAACGTGCCGAAAAACTCGGCCATCAGTTTTGATGACATAAAAAGCCCTCCTAAAAACAACAGGTTCAATGTAATTCAAAAAACGCTTTTTGTGAATCCTGCTTGTTAATCGACGCTATTTCCATGTCACAGGGTCAAGCTGGAACAATTTGGAGAGCTGAGTATAGACTTCAGGAACGGCTGCTTTGAGGTCCCTGGGCCGTTCAAAGAAAACCTCGACGGAAACCGCAAAAAACTCTTCGTGGCCAGTTGCGCCATAGGGATCTATGACGGTTGGTCGCCCAGCTTCTACTGCGTGTACATGCGCGTCATATGCGTGCAGAAAGGCTTTTTCCCATTCAGCAAAGCTTTGACCGTCGCTCAGAATGGGTACTCCGTTTGTGCCGCCTGAGAGATCGTCAATCTGATGCGCGAATTCGTGCAAGACAACGTTCTGCCCATCGTGATCATTCAATGCGCCCTGTTGGCTATGCGTCCATGAAAGGATCACGGGGCCACGGTCCCAGCTTTCACCGGTGCGCACGATCTCTTTTTCGCTGACGACATAACCGTCTTGCCTGCGTTGGCGCGATTTGAACGCGCTTGGGTAGATCAGGATAGTTGTCAGATTGTCGTACCAGATGTCCCGGTTTATCACGAGCAGACAGGCCTGCGCTGCAATTGCCAGCTCCATCTCTTCGGTGACGTCCAGCCCGTCGCATCCGTGAAATCTGACCTGATCAAGAAACAGGTTCACCTTGCCGTCCAGATGCGCCCTTAGGTCATCAGGAAGCCGACGTATCAATGGAACCTGCGCGTCAATCATTCGACGCTGCTGGGGCGACAGCGGGGTGGCCAACAGGTTTTTACGTGTTTGATTTTTGGACCAGTAGCGATAGGCGAAAAAGCCAAGAACCAGCGCCAGAACAATGAAAAGTATCAACATATTCGCAGCCTAGCTGCGCTGATCGCGACTTGAAACCGAAAACGCAGGTTGGGTGCGCCCACAAAAAAGCGCCGCGGAATTAACCGCAGCGCTGATACTCTCGGCAGAAAAGCCTTGTTATTTGGCTTCAGCCGCAGGGTTTGCACCGGATTTGCCGCCGCGGCCCGGGTTCAGCGGGTCGTCCTGGCGCTGCACCGAACCTTCGAAATGCGCGCCGCTTTCGATGGCGATTGTTTTGTGGATGATGTCGCCCTCGACTCGTGCCGAAGAGGTCAGGCGCACTTTCAGACCGCGCACGCGGCCAACGATGCGGCCGTTGATGACAACGTCATCCGCGGTGACTTCCCCTTTGATCGTAGCGGTTTCGCCGATTGTCAAAAGGTGTGCACGGATGTCGCCTTCGACTGTGCCTTCAACCTGAATATCGCCAGATGTTTTCAGGTTGCCAGTGATGTGCAGATCTGACGACAGAACGGATGCCGGAGGCTTGGGCTTGGGTGCCGTGCTTGCCTTGCTTTCCGAAGGGGCCGGGGCCGCTGGTGTGGCCGGAGCGGCCGGCTTTGCTGCCTCAGTCTCTTTGGATCCGGGCTCGTTGATTTTGCTCTTAGAAAACATTTCTCGCAGCCTTGATGTAAGTCATTGGGTTAACGGGTTTTCCGTTCACGCGTACCTCATAGTGCAAATGCGTGCCGGTAGACCGTCCGGTGCTACCCATATCAGCAATATGATCCCCGCGCGAGACCCTTTGACCAACCTTTACCTGTATCTTGGTGTTATGGGCATAAAGTGTCTCAATCCCAAAGGCGTGCTTTATTTTGACCAGCCGTCCAAAACCGGATTGCCAGCCAGCATGGGTGACCACTCCGTCGGCGGTCGCGAAGATATCCGTTCCATGCGCTCCCGCGAAATCGGCACCGTTATGCATACGGCGGCCACCGGTTTTGGGGTCCCGGCGGGTGCCATAGCCACTTGTGAAACGCACGACGGCGTTCACCGGGCTTGCAAATGGCGCCTTTTCGGCAGCAATGCGATAGAGGTTCAGCTGATCCATCTGCTGCAGCAGAGTGTTGGCGCGGATTTCGTCGGGGGTCAGTTCCTCACCGCGCGTGCTGAAGGATATGGGGGTTAGGGGGCCACCCATGCCGCTGTAACCACGCCGTACTTCTTCGATGATACGGTCAGTGGGCATGCCTGCCTGACGGAACATCTTGTCGAGTGGTTCGACCGAGATGACCATCGCCTCTTCGAGTTGACGGAATATTTCGTCGCTACGTTCCTGCATGAGCCGGATTTCCAGCTCAAGTTCATCGCGTTGTTCAAGCGCGTCCTTGGCATCCGCTGCGATCTGATCACGCTCTACCGCAGTTCGCGCCAACGCTTCGGTCATGAACCCCATCTGTGCGGGGTTGCCGACACTTGCCATATAGACGTCGTCGGCACCGTTTTCCTGCTGCAGCTTGGCCAGTTCAACACGGGCTTCTTCGCGCTGCTTCATGGTCGCGCGCAACGTGGTCTGGATGACCTCGATGCCGGTTTCCAGTTCCCGACGGCGGTTTTCTGATGCAAGCAGCTCGGACTGCATCGCCGAAATTTGCTCAAGCGCCGCATTGAAACGGTCCTGAGCCATGAGCGCTTCTTCGGCGCGAACATCGCGTTCGGCAGATAGAATGTTCAGGCGTTCCTGATAAGTCGCTTGGTCGCGTTTTGCCTGTTCGCGGAAATTGCCCGACCCGATGCTGTCCATCAGCAGGATGGCGGTCGCTACGGCCGTCCAGCCTACGATAACCGAAACACCTGCCACAGCCGCGACCTGAGTTTCAGAACTAAGGCGGATGAACCGCGTGTCATTGTCAGATTTCAGAAACACTCGGCGTTCAGGAAAATGCCGCTCGAGCAATGAATGTAGTTTGATTGCCAGACGTGTTCGCACGCGTCTTCCCTCTGTCCATCCCCAACATCGGAACCGGTTGTGAGTTATCTCCGTTCCTTGGTGCAACTGCATAAACAGACCATGTGATTTCGGCAAGTTTGTTAACTAGTTCACACAAGAAACAGGTTTTTTACCGCCAATTCTCGGCGGGATTTTGCCGATAACGGTCTCGTGAGCCCGCTTTTTAGGCCCGGCCAGGTGCAGGCAAGTCTTCTGTCAAAGGCCAATAAAAATCGGGGGGTAAGCCCGCCTCGGCACGCTTTTCTTCATTGAACGGAGGTTTGAGGACCCCGTGAAAATAGCGCCGCACCAGCGCATGGAACACGTCTTTGGGGTCGGCGTTTTCGCGACCGCAGAGGAAGTGAAACCACTTTGATCCGTAGGCAACATGGCCAACTTCCTCGGCGTAGATCACCTCGAGCGCGGCGATCGCCTTGTCGTCTTTTGCCTTGCGAAAGATGTCGATCATGCCGGGCGTCACGTCCAGCCCGCGCGCCTCAAGAACCATCGGCACGACCGCCAGTCGGCCCATCAGATCCTCGGCTGTATCTTCGGCAGCGCGCCACATTCCTGCATGGGCGGGCAGGGCACCATAATGACTACCCATGTGTTCAAGACAATCGCAGACCATTTCGAAATGGCGCGATTCCTCTTCAGCGCACTTCACCCAGTCATCGTAAAACCCGATAGGCATGGGGACGTGGCCAAAACGGGCGATGATATCCCAGTGCAAGTCCACGGCGTTCAATTCGATATGCGCGACCGCATGCAACAGCGCGATGCGCCCTGCTTCGGTGCCGGGTTTACGTTTTGGCACCTCTCGCGGGGACAGAAGCTGAGGTTCTTCAGGACGGGCCGGGTAGAGTGGAGGCGTCGCAGTCCCGACCTCGATCACAGCGGCACCATCCGAGCGGGATTCAAACCATGCTGCAGCATGGCGTTTGGACAGGGCGGTTTTCTCGCGCCCATCCGCGGTGGTCAGAACTTCGGTCGCCATCTGGGTCAGTGTTTTCGACACCGGTTGTCTCCGCTTTTTGGATCTCTGCGGGTCTTAAACCGGATGGCGACCGTGGTGAAGAGGGTCAGAGCGCGCGAACCGCTTCCAGTACCTCGTCTACGTGACCCGGGACTTTGACCTTGCGCCACACGCGGGCGATTTTGCCTTCGGCGTCGATCAGGAATGTCGAGCGTTCGATGCCCATTGATTTTCGCCCATACATGTTTTTCTCGACCCAAACGCCGTAATCTTCACATACGGTAGAGCCTTCGTCAGATAAAAGCGGAGTTGTAAGGCTGTGTTTGGCAACGAATTTGTCGTGTTTGGCAACGCTGTCGCGCGAGATGCCGAAAACGTGAGCACCTGCATCGGAAAAGGCCTGAAGTTGTTCCGAGAAACCGATGGATTCCTTGGTGCAGCCCGGCGTATCATCGCGGGGATAGAAGAACAAAACGACGGCGCCGCCGCGCAGGTCTGACAGCGTGACCTCGCCGCCGCCGTCGCGGGGCAAAGTGAAATCAGGGGCAATGTCTGTGACGTCGGGCATTGGAAACTCCGCTAAAGGTTTTAGTGCTGTTCGTTACCATAGGGCGGCACGAGCGGGTTGAAAGGCGTGGATAGCAAATTGGTGCAGCACGAAGAAAAAAGTGCAGACCAGGGCGAGCCCTCTCGCCGCAGGTCACGCCGTCGCCTGTTTGCCTACGCGACGCTTGGAACCCTCGTTTTACTGGCTGGGCTTGCCCTGTTCGGCTGGTTTTTTCTGATTGGGCAGCAATTACATGCGCCGCAATGGATGCGGACACAGGCGGAAAAACGGCTCGATGACTCGCTGGGTGGTCTAAAAGTCCGATTTGGCGAGGCCACGTTCATCGTGAATGAAGAGTGGCGGCCAAGGTTGCGCTTGACGGATGTCACCATCAGTGACGCGGCAGGTCAGCAGATCGCGCAGGTCGGGGACCTGAGAACGCGATTGTCCATGCGCGGACTGCTACGGGGGCAGATACGTCCGCGCCGCATTACTTTGCGCGATGCCCAGATCGCTCTGACCCGTGATAAGGATGGCGCACTGTCACTGACCGTCGGATCGGGCAGCTCTCCGGTTCAGCGGGCTCCTACGCTAGCCGAGTTGATTGAGGAATCGGATGATGCCTTTTTGTCGCCGATCCTGTCCGGGTTGCGGTCGATTGAACTGGAATCCCTGACGCTCGATTATCAAGATTTGCGCCTGAACCGTGCCTGGGTGTTCGATGGGGGCCACATTACTATCACCCGCAGCGGTGACGAAATGCGTCTTGCGACCGGGTTCTCGGTTTTGACCGGACGTGATTACGCCAGTTCGATCGAAGCGAATTATACAAGCGTGCTGGGGACACCGCAGGCAAGCTTTGGGGTTTCAATCACGGACCTTCCATCCGAAGATATTGCAAGTCAAAGTCTCGCGCTTTCTTGGTTGCAGGTGTTGAACGCTCCGATCTCCGGTGCCTTGCGTGGCAGTATTGATGGCAACGCGGCTTTGGGTCCGCTGTTTGCGACATTGAACCTTGGGGCAGGTGCGGTTCAACCAACGCCTGAGACGCAACCGATCCGTTTCGACTCGGCCCGCACATACTTTACCTACGACCCGCGCCAGCAGGTTTTGGACTTTAACGAAGCCTCGGTGGTTTCGGACCTTGGTGCGATACAGGCGGACGGCAAGGCGTTTCTGAAAGGAATCGAAAACGGAGCCTTGGAAAGCCTGACGGCGCAGTTGAGCTTGAACAGCATCGACATCTACCCCGGCGGCCTTTTCCCTGAGGCATTGGAATCGGCAAGGGCAAATCTGGATTTTCAGCTCAAGCTTGCTCCGTTTGATTTGCGGCTTGGACAATTGACCCTGGTTGATGCCGACCACACGTTGCGTGCGTCGGGCAGTCTGGTAGGCGAACCCGACGGTTGGGTGGCTGCGTTGGATGCGCATCTGGACACAATGACATCAGATCGCCTGCTGAATTATTGGCCCGAAATTCTAGCCCCAAAGCCGCGCAAATGGGTTTCAGAAAACCTGTACGAAGGCGATTTTTCGGATGTCGAGTTCTCGCTGAGGCGGCAACCGGACAGCAAACCGGACATTTATCTTGGCTTTGGGTTTGAAAACGCAAAGATCCGGTTCGCCAAAACCTTGCCTCCGATTCAAGAGGCACAAGGCCGCGTTAGTTTGTTGAACAACCGATTTACCGCTTCGGCGGAAAACGGGATTGTCATTGCCGATCAGGGCGGTGCCGTTGACGCATCGGGGACGTCTTTCATTATTCCTGACACCTCGATCAAACAACAATCCCCGGCGATTGCACGCATTCAAGCCAAAGGTTCGGCGACGGCTGCCCTGTCTTTGCTTGACCGAGCGCCGCTGGAACTGTTGACCAAAGCGGGGTTGCCTGTGGACCTTGCGTCAGGGGATGTCAGCCTGTCCGGCACATTGTCGTTGCCTATGAAAAAGGGCTTAAAGTTCGACGATACCGAGTTTCATTTTACTGGCGAGATCGATGGGGTTGAAAGCGACCGTTTGGTGCCGGGGTTTTCGGTCAGCGCTGATCGTCTGACATTGTCAGGTGATCAGGATGCGGTCGAAATTTCTGGCTATGGTCTTTTCGGGGATGTGCCGATGAATGCCACGTGGCGCCAACCCATCGGCGGAACTGAGCAACAGCGTAGCGAATTGACCGGTGAGATTGAGCTTTCGCCCGCGCTTATGACAGAATTGAAAGCCGGTCTGCCTCAGGGAATGCTGACGGGGCGGGGAACCGCGGATATTTCGTTAGGTATCGGAGCAGGGGAGCCAATCAAGCTAACCGCGACATCCGACTTAGTTGGGGTTGGTTTGAATATTCCGGAACTTGGGTGGCGCAAAGGGCCACCTGCGTCGGGTTCTATGATCGTCGACGCAACATTGGGCGATCAGCTACGGGTGGATTCATTGAAGCTGGATGCCGCAGGGTTGCGCAGCACAGCCACCATTTCGTTCCGCGAGGACGGAGAGTTCGACAAGGTCGAATTCAGCTCGTTTGACCTTGGAAATTGGCTGGCGGTTCCGGCAGAGCTGATCAGCAGGGGATCTGCGGTGCCTGATATCCGGGTGCAAGGCGGTATCATGAATCTTGGCGCTGCAACCTTTGGTGAAGGTGGAAGCAGCGGCGGCGGAACAGGGAATGGTCCGAAACTGGACGTGGTTCTCGATCGGCTGCAGGTTACGGAATCCATCGCGCTGACCGGGTTCACTGGCGCTTTTCAGACGACTGGGGGCGTTACTGGTGCCTTCAATGCTCGCATAAACGGAGGAGCACCGGTCAGCGGGCAGATCACACCGCGTGGAGAGCGTAGCGCGGTTTCCCTGACCTCGAACGATGCCGGAGAGGCCCTGCGTTCTGCTGGCGTGATCACCCAAGCGCGCGGCGGTACGTTGACCATGAGCCTCGAGCCGGTTGGCGCTGCTGGCAACTATGATGTCGACCTAAAGATTAAGAATACCTACATCACCGATGCCCCGGCGATGGCAGCACTGCTGAATGCGATCAGCCTGGTTGGGCTGATCGACGAGATGACGGGCTCGGGTATCTTCTTTTCTGCAATCGAAAGCCGAATGCGGATCACTCCGACCGAGATAAAGGTTCTCAGCGGCAGCGCCGTCGGCCCGTCAATGGGCCTGTCTTTTGACGGCACAATCAATACCGTCGCCGAAACACTTAACTTGCGCGGTGCGATATCACCGATTTATCTGGTGAATGCGATCGGAAGCGTCTTTACAAAAAAAGGCGAAGGTATCATCGGCTTCAACTACAACATCACAGGGCCGATGAGATCGCCGAAAGTGTCGGTGAACCCGCTGTCTGGATTGGCACCGCTATTCTTGCGTAACCTGTTGCGCGCGCCTGCGCCAAAGGTTTCCGATGGGCCCAATTCGCTGCCGGTCAAGCCGGATCAACCGCGGAAGACTTTTGGCGCACCACCGAAAGACAATTGAAGTGGGTTATTGCTGTCTTGGGCGGGTCCTAGTATGGCGCGCGCATGAAACTCAGCGATTTTGATTTCCACCTCCCAGACGAACTGATTGCCACACGACCGGCCAGCCCCCGTTCTTCGGCGCGATTGCTGGTGGCTGATGGCAACTCGACCACAGATGCACGTGTCTCTGACTTACCCGATTGGCTAAAGCCGGGCGACCGACTGGTGCTGAACGATACGCGCGTTATCCCCGCGCGACTAAATGGCCGCCGCCATCGGGACAGTGCGCAAGGGCCGGTATCCGCAGGTATTGAGGCGACGTTGCTTGATCCACAAGCTGACGGCACTTGGGCGGCATTGATAAAACCATTGAAAAAGGTCAAAGCGGGGGAGGAAATCCGTTTCTCGGAACACCTCAGCGCGGTTTTGGAGCGGGTTGAAGACGGGCAGGCTTATTTGCGTTTCAACTTGACAGGGCAGGATTTCGACGCTGCGCTGGACCAAGCAGGCGTTATGCCCTTGCCGCCCTATATCGCTGCGAAACGCCCTGCGGATGAGCGTGATAAAACGGATTACCAAACGATCTGGGCCCGAAATTCAGGCGCGGTGGCGGCACCAACCGCATCGCTTCACTTTGATGAGGCGCTGATGCAGGCATTGACAGCCCGAGGCGTGTCTATCAGCCATGTCACGTTGCACGTGGGCGCGGGAACGTTTCTGCCGGTAAAAGTCGAAGACGTGACGACCCATAAGATGCACGCCGAGTGGGGGCGTGTCAGCGCCGAGGCGGCGAAAGAGATTCAAGAAACCAAATCTCAGGGCGGTCGCGTAATCCCAGTGGGCACGACGGCCCTGCGCCTTATCGAAAGCGCCGCGCGCAGTGGGCAGATCGAGCCGTGGGAAGGTGAGACGGATATTTTTATCTATCCCGGGTTCCAGTTCCATGTCACAGATGCGCTAATGACGAATTTTCACCTGCCAAAATCCACGTTGCTGATGCTGGTATCGGCGCTGATGGGGCAGGATCGAATGCGCGACGTCTATGCCCATGCCATTGAACAAAAATACAGGTTCTTTTCTTATGGTGACGCGTCGCTTTTGATACCCTAAAAGCCGCTGTGTCGGGGTCAACTTACGCTGATGTCGTAGACAAGCACGACCAGAGACGTTTTTCATAGCAAAACGATTCCAGACTTAGTTGGCATTATTCGGAGGCCGCGATGATTCAGGTCCTTTCCAGCGCATGGGCGCTTCTTCTTGGTATGGGCCTGTTGATGGTGGGCAACGGGCTGCAAGGCACCATCCTCGGCGTCCGTGGCGAGATTGAGGGGTTTACCACCCTTCAGATGTCTTTTGTGATGTCAGCTTATTTTGTCGGGTTTCTCGGGGGATCTCGTCTGGCGCCCGAAATGATCCGCCGGGTCGGTCACGTTCGCGTCTTTGCGGCGCTCGCCTCGTTCATATCGGCCGTCATGATCATGTATCCACTGTTGACGGATCACGTCGCGTGGTTTCTTGGCCGAGTGATTATCGGGTTCTGTTTTTCGGGAGTGTATGTCACCGCTGAAAGCTGGTTGAACAACGCAGCCAGCAATGAAAATCGGGGTCAGGCGCTTTCGCTTTATATGATCGTGCAAATGATCGGCATCATCACCGCTCAGGGGTTGGTCTTGATCGGCGACCCGTCTGGATACGAGACGTTCGTCATCGCCTCGATCCTGGTTTCGGTGTCATTCGCGCCAATTCTGTTGTCAATTTCGCCGACACCCGCATTTGATACGACCAAACCCATGACGCTGCGCGAACTGATGGGGAAATCCCCGCTGGGATGTGTCGGCATGTTTTTGTTGGGTGGCGTCTTTTCAGCTCAGTTCGGCATGGCTGCGGTCTATGGCGCGCAAGCTGGGCTGACACTGGTTGAAATCTCGACCTTCGTTGCGGCTTTTTACGTGGGCGCGGTCGTGCTGCAATACCCGCTGGGGTGGTTCTCGGACCGAATGGATCGCCGTCTGTTGATAATGATCGTAGCCCTGACCGGGGCGGCTGGTGCGATTACCGGCATGCTTTTTGGTATGGCCTTTCCGTTCCTGCTGCTTTCCGCGTTTATTATTGGCGGGATGTCGAACCCGCTTTATTCCTTGCTGATCGCACATGCGAACGACTTCCTTGATCACGAAGATATGGCAGCTGCGTCCGGCGGTTTGGTATTCATCAACGGGCTGGGCGCAATCGCGGGCCCGGTGATCACTGGCTGGCTGATGGGTGACGCCGTGTTTGGCCCACCGGGTTTTTTCCTGATCATCGCCGCACTTTTGGTGGCCACCGCATTGTACGCCATGTACCGCATGACACAGCGCGCAGCGATCCCGGTCGACGAAACCGGCACCATGTCTCCGCTGTATCCAACGGCCTCGCCGGTGGCGTTCGAAGTTGCGCAAGAGGTCGCCATCGAAGCGGCCGAGGCCGAGCACGATACGCAGGATGTTGCCTAACACACAGATTTATGTCGCATATGTTGCAATATGTTACTGTCACAAATCTGTAAAACGGCCTTTAATGACGTTACGTCCCTGGGGAGGCGAACATACGGAGTTAAGGGCAATGACAGGGCCTGAAGACGTACTGAGTTTTTGGTTGGATGACGTTGGTCCCAAGGGTTGGTATTTGCAGGATGACGCACTGGATGCTGAAATCCGCGAAAAGTTCCTGACCACTTGGGAAGCAGCGAACGAAGGCAAGTTTTCCCTATGGTTGACATACCCAAGCGGGGCCTTGGCGTACATAATCCTGATGGACCAGTTCCCGCGCAACATGTTCCGCGACAGCGCCAAGGCGTTTTCATCGGATCGCGCGGCGCTGTCGGCAGCTAAATGTGCGGTCGACAAAGGATGGGATCTTAAGATCGACGAACCGGCGCGGCAGTTCTTTTATCTGCCGATGATGCACTCGGAAAACCTGTGCGACCAGGAACGTTGTGTGCGTCTTATGTGCCAGAACCTCAGCGCAAACTCGAGCAACCTTTTGCACGCCCGCGCTCATCGTGAAGTCATTCGCCAGTTCGGTCGGTTTCCCTACCGCAACGAAGCATTGGCGCGCCCGATGACCGAACCCGAAGCCGCCTATGTCAGCACAGGCGGATACGGAGCGACGGTGCGAGAGTTGCAGGCGGCAGGTTAACCTGCCGGCACGCAACCTCGAATGGCAATGACTCGGTCGACGATCACGTCGGCCGATTTTTCTACTGCTAGATTGATAAGCTCCTCCGGCGCCTCTGTGACCTCAGATATGCGCGTTTGGGTATTCTGCAGTTTTTGCTCCAAGTGATCCAATTTGTTCAATGCGTCTGCAACACGTTGGGCGGTTGCGCTGTCGGCGGTGACGTCGCTGAATGAGATCGAAGCAAGATCACTGCGCAAAGCGGTCAGTTCTCCGCGCACCCCTTGAACTTCAGTTCTGAGCGGGGCGACAATTTCCACTTTTTCAGCGAATGTTTGGGTGACGTCCTCAACTGTTGAGGCAAGTTTCCACCCAAGAAATAGGCACAAGGCAACAAGGATCAGGGTGGCATTCAGCATCGCAAGTAAAAGATCGGTAAGTGTTCTGGCCATGGTAAGTCTTTCTATTTCTTAAGGATAAAACGGCGGTTTAATCGGACGGTTTCCTCTGTTCTAGCTATTGAGGGCGTCGCGGTATAGGCTGAAAACCGCGCGTTACACGCGGATTGACCCTGCGTCGCTTTTGTCGCGGGGCAACTGTATTGATGCGTTGGCGAAATTAGTTTAATGGTAAACTAATTTCTAAATCGACCTGCGCCGAGAGGGAAACATGGCTGCACAATCTTTTGATCTGATCGTAATTGGCGCCGGTCCCGGCGGCTATGTCGCGGCTATCCGGGCTGCTCAACTTGGGCTGAAAACAGTCGTGGTCGAGCGTGAGCATCTGGGCGGTATCTGCTTGAACTGGGGCTGTATCCCCACAAAGGCGATGCTTCGGTCCTCCGAAGTCTTTCACCTGATGGAGCGTGCCAAGGATTTCGGCCTGAAGGCGGATAAGATCGGGTATGACCTCGACGCGGTGGTAAAGCGCTCGCGCGGGGTTGCCGGGCAACTGTCCGGTGGTATCGGGCACCTGCTGAAGAAAAACAAAGTGTCAGTAGTGATGGGCGAGGCGACAATTACCGCCAAAGGCAAGGTGTCTGTCAAAACCGAAAAGGGTACCGAAGAGCTGAGCGCCAAGAATATCGTATTGGCGACAGGCGCGCGCGCGCGCGAGCTTCCGGGGCTGGAGGCTGACGGTGATCTGGTTTGGACCTACAAGCATGCCCTGCAACCGCCACGTATGCCGAAGAAACTACTGGTGATCGGTTCCGGCGCTATCGGCATCGAATTCGCCAGTTTCTACAACACGCTTGGTGCAGACACGACAGTCGTCGAGGTGATGGATCGCGTGTTGCCTGTCGAAGATGCTGAAATCAGTGCATTCGCCAAGAAAGCGTTCACCAAGCAGGGTATGACCATCATGGAAAAGGCGATGGTCAAGCAGCTGGATCGCTCCAAAGGTAAAGTCACGGCGCATATCGAAGTGAAGGGTAAAGTTGAAAAACACGACTTTGATACCGTCATTTCGGCCGTCGGTATCGTGGGCAATGTCGAAAACCTCGGGTTAGAGGCCCTGGGGGTCAAAATCGATCGTTCGCATGTCATAACGGACGAATTCTGCCGGACTGGCGTAGAAGGCCTTTACGCGATCGGCGACATCGCCGGCGCTCCTTGGTTGGCGCACAAGGCCAGCCACGAGGGCGTCATGGTCGCAGATCTTATCGCAGGAAAGCACGCGCATCCCGTCAAGCCAGAAAGCATCGCTGGTTGTACTTACTGCCATCCGCAAGTTGCGTCGGTGGGCTATACCGAGGCCAAGGCGAAAGAGCTGGGCTATGACATCAAAGTCGGTCGCTTCCCATTCATAGGTAACGGTAAGGCCATTGCCTTGGGCGAGCCCGAGGGGATGATCAAAACGGTATTCGATGCCAAGACCGGTGAATTGCTGGGTGCGCATATGATCGGTGCGGAAGTGACCGAAATGATCCAGGGATATGTGGTAGGCCGTCAGTTGGAGACCACGGAAGAAGATCTGATGAACACAGTCTTCCCGCACCCGACTCTGTCAGAAATGATGCACGAAAGCGTCCTGGACGCCTATGACCGGGTTATCCATATGTGATCTGGCGGGTGGGGGGCTCTGCCCCCGCCGCCCTTCGGGCGACTCCCCCGGGATATTCATAGCCAGATGAAGCAGGGGATCTGTATTTCATCTGGCCGAAAGTATCCCGGAGCGCGAGGCAGAGCCTCGCAAAAGTTCACTTTGTCAAAGCATCCAGAATGCGGACCCAGGATCGGATGCCTTTGTGAAAGCTTTTCACGTCGTATTTTTCGTTGGGCGAGTGAATGGCGTCATCTTCGTTCGCAAAGCCAACCAACATGGAATCCAAGCCGAGTTCTGTGTTGAAATACCCCACAACCGGAATTGATCCACCCATGCCGGTGAATACGGCCTCGCGGTTCCACTCGTCCGACAGCGCATTGCGGGCAGCTTCAAACTCGGGCCGGTCGATATTCATGACGGAAGCAGGTGAGCCTTCAAGATCATTGTCCCATTCGACTGTGGCATCGGGCGAAAGTTGTTGTTCAACGTGTTTGCGGATTTTGTCCCTTAAAGCATCGGGATCCATGTCACCCACCAGACGGCAGGTTATTTTACAGTTCGCGCGAGATGGGATCACCGTTTTGGAGCCGGCTCCGTTATAGCCCCCCCAAAGGCCGTTCACTTCCAGCGTGGGCCGGGCCCATTGTTGTTCCAGTGTTGAATATGCTTTTTCGCCGTGCGGCTGCGAGTAGCCAACCGAATTCAGGTAATCGGCCTCGTCGAACCCGCAATTCTGCCATTGGCGCAGCTGATCTTCTGGTACCTCGTGAACACCTTCATAAAATCCGTCTACAGCGACCCGACCTGTCTGGTCGTCGTAGAAAGAAGAGACGATTTTGGACAATTCTCTGAGAGGGTTCAGAGCCGGTCCGCCGTAGTGACCCGAATGGAGGTCGATCCGAGGGCCTATTACAGTGAATTCATCCTTGAGCATCCCGCGCAGCTGCGACGCAATAGACGGAACGCCCCGTGAAACCATCGACGTGTCGCACACCAGCGCCAGGTCTGCTTTCAATTCGGCTGCATTTTCACGAAGGAACGGAACCAATGAAGGAGAGCCGGACTCTTCTTCGCCCTCAAAGAAAAACGTGATGCGGCAGGGCAGCGCGCCATGAACGGCTTTCCAGGCGCGGCAAGCTTCGACAAATGTCATGAGCTGCCCTTTGTCGTCTGACGACCCGCGTCCGCGAATGACTGGTCCGTTGTCTGTATCTTCGATCGCCGGATCAAACGGGGGACGGTCCCAAAGTTCCAGCGGATCTACGGGTTGGACGTCATAATGCCCGTAGAAAAGCACATGCGGCGCGTCACTGTCTTCGCCGATATGGCCGACGACCATTGGGTGCCCGGTGGTCTTACGCTTTTCTGCCTGAACGCCGATGCTCTGCAGGTCTGAAACAAGCCAATCTGCAGCTTGGGACACTTGCTCATTGTAGGCGGGGTCAGTGGAAATTGATGGGATACGCAGCAACTCCATCAGACGGTCAATTGAGGTTTGAAGATCCGCATCTACGCGACTCAGAACAGCGTCCAGTGTCATTGGTAAGCTCCTGACAAGTGAATATTTGGCGCGACCCTATCAGGGCGGCCCGTGCCGTCCAGCCCGTAGCGGCCGCAAACTGGTATATTATCGGAAACACGAGCGAAAAAATGTCGAACCCCTGCGTCGTTTCCTCGCGTCTATTGTGCGTAAGTTTACTTGTCGGGTGGGGTGCGACGGGATATTTGATGCAAATCAAATTAGCATCCCCAGACTCGCTTATATGTTAAGAGCACTTGGGAACGATCGGCGCCAAGGCAGAGAGACCTGTCGAAAACGCTGTGAAAGACGTTCGGTCAATGCGGATTGGTCGGGCATGTAAGGAGAGACCGGTGGACTATACTGCTCAGCTCGATAAAGCGATTGCCAGGCTGCATGACGAAGGACGCTACCGGACCTTCATTGATATTGAACGTCGCAACGGGCATTTCCCGCACGCTGTTCGCACGCGTCCTGACGGATCGCAGCAGAACATTACCGTTTGGTGCGGCAACGACTATCTGGGCATGGGCCAAAACCCGGTGGTTTTGAACGCAATGCACGAGGCCGTTGACGCGGCAGGCGCGGGTTCAGGTGGAACGCGCAACATCTCGGGCACCACGGTCTATCATAAGCAGCTCGAAGCGGAACTGGCAGATCTGCACGGTAAAGAGGCCGCGTTGCTGTTCACTTCGGCCTATATTGCCAATGATGCAACATTAAGCACACTGCCCAAATTGTTCCCGGGCCTCATTATTTATTCCGACGCGCTGAATCACGCATCGATGATCGAAGGCGTGCGCCGCAACGGTGGAGCAAAGCGTATCTTCCGGCACAATGACGTGGCGCATCTGCGCGAGCTGTTGGAAGCAGATGATCCGGCTGCACCCAAACTGATCGCCTTCGAGTCGGTTTACTCGATGGACGGAGATTTTGGTCCGATTGAGGAAATCTGTGATCTGGCGGATGAATTCGGCGCGCTCACCTATATCGACGAGGTGCACGCGGTCGGCATGTACGGCCCGCGTGGGGGCGGTGTGACTGAACGTGATCACTTGGCGCATCGCATTGACATCATCAATGGAACCCTTGCCAAAGCATTTGGCGTGATGGGTGGTTACATCGCGGCAAGCGCGAAAATGTGTGATGCAGTAAGGTCTTATGCGCCGGGGTTCATCTTTACCACATCCTTGCCACCTGCTGTGGCCGCTGGGGCGGCTGCGTCAGTCGCGTATCTGAAAGAGGCGACTGAGCTGCGTGAGCAGCACCAAACACAGGCTAAAGTTCTGAAGCTACGCCTGAAAGGATTGGGTCTGCCGCTGATTGATCACGGTAGCCACATTGTGCCTGTGATTGTCGGTAACCCGGTGCACACCAAAAAGCTGAGCGACATGCTGTTGGACGACTTCGGAATCTATGTTCAGCCGATCAATTTCCCCACCGTTCCACGCGGAACTGAGCGTTTGCGCTTTACCCCGTCGCCGGTTCATGGCCCGGATGAGGTGAATCGACTGGTGCAAGCCATGGACGAACTTTGGTCACATTGTGCGCTAAATCGCGCCGAACTTGCAGGTTAACCTCACGCCAAAGTGTGCAACGCGTTCATAGCGTGTTAGGCTTAAGCTAACAAAAGTAGCAGACGAATCGTTAATATTGATTCGTCTCTTGCGTGAAACACGCGTAGGCAGAATGGGGCAGCAGGGATGATTGGGCGCAGATCTCAGCGCGATTCCGAAGACGACACCGACGTCCGGCCTAAGGGCTTTGACGATTACGAGGTGCGACTTGGCGACAGGATGCGCGGTGAACGTGCGACGATGGGCAAGTCTCTTCTGGATGTTCAGCGTGAACTGCGTATCAAAGCCAACTACATTGCCGCCATTGAGGATGCTGATCCGGACGCTTTCGATACTCCGGGCTTTATTGCAGGCTACGTTCGCTCCTACGCGCGTTATCTGGGCATGAACCCAGACGAAACCTTCGCCGAGTTCTGCGCTGAAAGCGGGTTCGAAGTGGCCCACGGCATGTCTGCCGAAGCCTCGGTTGTTCGCAAACCCACAGGCGGTCTGCCCGCGCGCGGCCCGATGGGGCGCGACCCGTTTACCTCGCCAAATACACCTTACATTCCCGGGCGCGAGTCGATCGTCAGCCAGATCGAGCCTCGTGCGATCGGATCTTCGCTGGTTCTGCTGACAGTGATTTGCGGCATTGGCTATGGCGGTTGGGCTGTGCTGAACAAGATTCAGCAGGTACAGGTCAGTCCGGTGGAACAGGCTCCGGTTGTTTTGTCCGATCTGGACCCGCTGGATGCAGCACGCAGCGCCGTAAGCGATGACGATGTTGCTGCGGTCGACGCGCCAACTGTCGAAGCGTTGGACCGGCTTTATCGACCTCAGGCCTTAGACGTACCGGTTCTGGTGGCGCGTGATGCGCCGATCTCGACCCTTGATCCGCGTCGGGTCGGGACCTTCCAACCACCCGAGCCCCCAAAGATCGAGGTGGCAGAGGTACACACCGTCGAACGCCCCATCCTGCCTCAAGTGGTCGAGCAACTTGACACCACGCTTAAGATCGTAGCAGTGAATCCGTCCTGGATGCGCGTGACCGCGGCTGATGGCAGTGTCATCTTCGAAGGAACGCTAGGGACTGTTGAACAAGGCAACACCTTCGAGGTGCCTTTGACAGAAGAACCGCCGCAGCTGAGGGCAGGGGCCTCGGGCTCGGTGTATTTCTCGATGAATGGTGAGCATTTTGGCCCTGTTGGTGCGCCGGGAACCGTGGCCAAAGGGGTTGTTCTGTCCAAAGACGCGGTTGCCGAGCGGTACGAGGTAGCGGATCTTGAGGCCGAACAGAACAGCGCGCTCAAACAATTGGTTGCTGAACTGCAGGCGCAGGAAGTCAACAGCGAAGCCGAGTGATCTTACCATTGCGATGCATGGGCAGGCGGACTATCTAAAAGCGCAACTCAGGTAGTCTTGGACCCGTTCCCATGTCCCTTAATCACGTTCGCCCGTGGCGTAACATCTATCGCCGCAAATCCCGCCAGATCATGGTCGGTGACGTGCCGATAGGGGGTGATGCACCCATTGCCGTGCAAACGATGACCAACACGCTGACGACCGATGTCGCGGCGACCGTTGCGCAGGTTCAGGCAGCGGCTGAGGCGGGTGCTGATATCGTGCGAGTTTCTGTCCCTGACGAAGCCTCCTCGAAAGCGTTGAAAGAGATTGTGCGCGAAAGCCCGGTTCCAATCGTTGCGGACATCCATTTCCACTATCGCCGCGGTATCGAGGCGGCCGAGGCCGGCGCCGCGTGCCTGCGGATCAATCCCGGCAATATCGGGGATGAAAAGCGCGTCAAAGAAGTGATCAAGGCCGCGCGCGACCATGATTGTTCGATCCGCATTGGGGTCAATGCGGGCAGCCTTGAAAAACACCTTCTGGAGAAATACGCGGAACCATGCCCCGAAGCGATGGTTGAAAGCGGGTTAGAGCATATCCGCATTCTGGAAGATAACGACTTTCACAACTTCAAGATCAGCGTCAAGGCCAGCGACGTGTTCCTGTCGGCAGCCGCCTATCAGGGCATCGCGGAAGCCACGGATGCACCTATCCACTTGGGTATCACCGAAGCGGGTGGGCTCGTCTCGGGCACCATCAAATCGGCGATCGGTCTGGGAAATCTGCTATGGATGGGGATCGGCGACACAATTCGCGTCAGCCTATCCGCAGACCCGGTCGAAGAGGTTAAAGTCGGTTATGAAATCCTGAAGTCACTGGGGCTGCGTCATCGCGGTGTTAACATTATTTCCTGCCCGTCCTGTGCGCGACAGGGTTTTGATGTCATCAAGACCGTCGAGGCGCTTGAACACCGGTTAGAGCACATCAAAACCCCGATGAGCTTGTCGATCATCGGCTGCGTGGTGAATGGCCCCGGTGAGGCCCTGATGACGGATGTCGGCTTTACCGGCGGGGGTGCGGGGTCAGGCATGGTCTATCTGGCGGGAAAAGCCAGCCACAAGATGTCGAATGACCAAATGATCGACCACATCGTAGAGCAGGTCGAAAAGAAAGCAGCAGAAATAGAAGCAACCGCCGAAGCGGCTGAGTAAGCCATATTGGCTGCTTGGGCTTGTTGTTGCGGTGGCGCAAAAAAAGCCACAGGCCGATCTCGTGGCGACATCAGCTCTGACAAGCGGCTTGTTGAACTTGACGCGAACTCACGATCCCAGTGTTGACGGGCCTTAAGCTGTGGAGGCAAGCTTTGGCTATGTTGCGCCGCGCCGTTTTCCTTTTCCTCGCCTTTGTCATTTCAACTGTTGAGGCTCGATCCTGTGAGTTGGCGCTTGCGTTTGCGCTGGATGTTTCAGGCAGTGTCGATGCGGATGAACACCAGCTACAGCGCGAAGGTTTAGCTGTGGCGTTGCTGGACCCCGATGTTGTCACAGTAGTCTCGGCGCAACCTGGTGGCGTTGCCTTTTTGGTTTACGAATGGTCGGATTCCCGTCAGCAGAATCAAATCGCTGCATGGCGGCTTGTTAAGGATGAAATCGGGCTGCGAGCGGTTGCAGCAGACGTCCTTGCTGCCCCCAGAAGTGCGACCGGTGGCACGGGCATCGGCCCCGCCGTGGCATTCGGCGCGCATATGTTTGAGTATGGACCGAAATGCAGGCGGCGGGTGATCGATGTGTCAGGAGACGGAAAACACAACAACGGTTTCCGCCCGCATGTCGCCAGAGAAATGGATGTCATGCAGGGGGTCACCGTCAATGCGTTGGTCATTGAAGGTGCCGATCCCGAAGTGCTGTCCTATTACGTGACGCACGTCATTTCGGGACATGGCGCGTTCGTCGAAATTGCTGCGGGATACGCTGACTATGCCGACGCGCTCAGGCGAAAACTATTGCGCGAGATTCCGATGTCGGTCGCGCGTCAATATCAGGTTTCGAACGAATAATCTCACGCCGACGTGTTGTTGCGGCGGGGTGGCGCAAGATGAGCCACCCCAAGGCCATTAGCCCTGTTCCGAACGGATTACGTCAGCAATCTGCAGCATTTGATCGGCAGACAGATAACCGCGCAGCATTTCATTACCCATAACAAATGAGGGCGTTCCAGAAATCTGCATGCGACGCGCCAATTCACGCGTTTGATTGATCTCATCAGTAACGCGATCGCTGTTCATCGCAGTAAAGATTGCGTCGCTGTCCAATCCCAGACCGTCTGAGATACGGCGCAGTGTGACTTCGGTAGGTTCGCCGCTGAATTCCAGCAGCGCGTCATGTACCTGTTTATACGCATCGTCGCCCGCAACGTGCTTAGTCGCTACGGCAAATCGAGAGGATATGACCGATGCGTCCCCCAGGATTGGGAACTCTTTGATGATCAGCCTGATATTGCCGTCTTTCGCCAAGAGTTCTGCAACCTCGGGTACCGCGCGTCGGCAATAGCCACAGCGGTAGTCCATGAACTCGACCAATGTGATGTCGCCGTCCGGGTTGCCACCAACCCAGCTATAACCGTCGTTGAACAGCTCTTCCGCGTTTACGGCGACAAGTTCCTTGTCCGCGGCGGCTTCGGCGACTGCGTTGCGCTGCTCAAGAATGTTGATGGCCTCGATGATCACCTCGGGGTTTTCCAAAAGGTACTCTCGGACTTGCGCGCCGAATTGCTCTTTCTCGGCGGCGCTCATGGTGTTGAGGTCCAGTGCCTGTGCAGGGCCGGTGATCAGGGAAAGCCCCAGAAGGGCCGGTGCAGCATGTCTGAGGATCATTTCCGTTTCCTTTTCTTTTTATTCGCTCGTTCTGAGGCAATAAGAACGTCCTGCGCTCTTTGCCAACCGGGTGAACCTTCGGGAAGTTGCCCGATGGCGCGTCTTGCATGAATACCTGCATCAGCCAGCCGGCCTTGCAAGGCATATCTTTCGGCCGTTACCATCGACGCCATACCGTTGTTGCCGGTTTTCGAATACGCAACCCCGAGGTCCTGCATCAATCTGGCATTACGATGGTCTCTGGCACGTGCTTTTTCAAGGGCTTGCAAGGCATTCTTGGTTTGACCGTGTGCCAAAAGCGCACGACCGTACCCCGCAAGGATCAGCGGATTGTTCGGGGCCATGTCAACGGCGCGTCCGTATGCCGCAACGGCATCCTTGATCTGGCGGTTCTCCAGCAAAATCTGCGCTTTCAGTTCCAGGTAATAGGGATCGTCAGGACGAAGGGTCAGCGCCTCATCTATCGCGGCCCGGGCGTTGATCAAGTCACGGTTCTGGTGATAGGCGGCCGCCTCTCGCATCATACGGATATCGCGCGCGTTTTCTTCTTTCGCCCGCTGCATGGTCCAGGCCGGAGATCGTATAAAGGCCGAAAGCTTTCCCTTGACCCGTGCGAACCAATAATCTGCACGTCTGTTATTCGCGGCCTTGTCGCCAAATTCATCTAAAAAGGTTTCTGCTGCGCGCAACCGCTCACGGCTGGTGGGGTGCGAGCGCATATAGGGATCCTGATTGATTTCGCTCAGCAATTCCTGGCCAGCGAACTTTCGATGCAAATCAACCATACCGATCGGGGAAATCCCTGCCGCGCGCAGGTAGCTGGCTGCGCTGCGATCAGCCGCAGATTCTTCGGCCCGGGTATGGCCCAAAAAACTGCGAAGAGACGCTGATGAGGTTCCAGCTGCGATACCAAGCGCGGCTTCTCCACCTCCGGCGGCACCAACAACCAGGGCCAGAGCCGTACCAAGCTGCGCTTTGCGCTGTGCAGCCCTTAGGTTTTCTGATCGCCGGGCGAGGTGTCCATTGGCTATATGTGCGGCCTCATGTGCGATGACGGCTTGCAGCATCTCGGGGTTTTCAACGGTCAGGATCAGGCCGTAGTTCAGGTAGATCGTATTGTGATCGATGACGAAGGCGTTGAACGTGCTGTCATAGACCACCAGAATTTGAACCCGGTTCGTGTTCAGGCCCGCCGCCCTGAGGATGGGAAAGGCCAGTTCACGCAGGCCGTATTCTATGTCCGGATCGCGGATCAGGCTTTGTGCACTGGACTGAACGGTACCTGCAACCCATGTCACTGCCATCAGCAACAGGGCCGGGATTGACGCCAGCCTGGATACACGTTCAAAAGCCATACAAGCAACATGGGAGATGGGCATGCGAAACTCAACCCGGTCCGGGGTCGATCCCTTCATCGTGATGGACGTGATGGAGGCCGCGCGCAAAGCCGAAGAAGCCGGTGAACACATCATTCACATGGAAGTCGGTCAACCCGGAACCGGAGCCCCAAAAGACGCAACCAAAGCGTTGGCGACAGCAATGCAGCACGGGCCTTTGGGGTATACGGTTGCCTTGGGTTTGCCTGCCTTGCGCCAACGGATCGCGCAGATGTATGGCGAATGGTACAACGTGGATTTGAACCCGGATCGTGTGGTGATTACGCCGGGGTCTTCTGGTGGGTTCCTTCTGGCGTTCACCGCGCTTTTTGACAGTGGCGACCGCGTCGGGATCGGTGCGCCGGGATACCCGTCATACCGCCAGATTCTGAAAGCGCTTGGTCTGGTTCCGGTTGACTTGCCCACTGCACCCGAAAACCGTTTGCAACCCGTGGCAGCCGATTTCGCGGGTCTTGATTTACAGGGTTTGATGGTCGCATCCCCTGCCAACCCGACCGGCACAATGCTGGATCGTGCGTCGATGGCTGCATTGATTGACGCAGCCCACGGGCAGGGCGCATCCTTCATAAGCGATGAGATTTACCACGGGCTCGAGTACGAGGCCAAAGCCGTCACTGCGCTAGAACTGACGGACGAGTGTTATGTCATCAATTCCTTCTCCAAGTATTTTTCGATGACGGGATGGCGCGTCGGATGGATGGTTGTACCCGAAGATCAGGTGCGTGTGGTCGAAAGGATCGCGCAGAACATGTTCATTTGCGCGCCGCATGCCAGCCAGGTTGCGGCGTTGGCGGCGATGGGGTGTGATGACGAATTGCAGGCCAATCTGGATGTTTACCGACGAAACCGGGCGCTGATGCTGGAAGGCCTGCCAAAGGCAGGCTTCGCAAACATAGCGCCACCGGACGGCGCGTTTTACGTCTACGCTGACGTGTCCGATCTGACAAATGACAGCCGGGCCTTTGCGGCCGAGATTTTGGACAAGGCGGGCGTGGCTGTTACACCGGGGTTGGATTTTGATCTACAACGTGGCCACACAACGCTGCGGTTTTCCTATGCCCGTTCAACCGACGACATCGCTGAGGGTCTGAAGCGCCTGGAACGGTTCATGGCCGATCGTCCCAGAATGGCCGTCAAAGCCTAAGGCGTTCACAACACGACGCTTGTGGGGTAGGCTGTTTTCCAAACGATCTCGGGAAAACTTGAGGCCATGAGCAGGATTATCTTCTCTATAGCGCTTGTATGGGCGCTTGCCAGTGCTGCAATCGCGCATGATTTCAGTGCTTTGGCGCGCGTTTTGCCGGACGAAAGCCGCGTAGTCGACGAAGACCGGGCCAAAGTTCGGGTCGAACTGGGTTTGACGCAGGGCGTTCCCTACCGAGTCTTTACCCTCACGGACCCATATCGCGTGGTCCTGGATTTCAAAGAGGTGGACTGGACTGGGCTGATCCATGATGACTTTTTGCGAACGGACCAGATAACGGACGTCCGTTTTGGGGCATACGTCCCTGGGTGGTCCCGCATGGTTTTGGAACTTGGTGCACCTATGGTGGTCGACACTGCGGATTTACGCGTTGATCAGGTGACCGGCGCTGCGCGGTTGGCCATTAATCTGAAAGGGGTCGAGCTCGAAAATTTCGCCGCCTCGTCGGGTGCTCCACGGCAACCGGGTTGGGATTTGCCAGAGCCGACCGTTCTGCCAGCGCAGCCAACTGACGGTCCGCAACCTTTGCGGGTCATGCTGGACCCCGGCCATGGTGGCATCGACCCTGGTGCCGAAGTCGATGGGCTGAACGAAAAAACGCTTATGCTGACCTTTGCACGGGAATTACGTGAGATGCTGTTACGGGCGGGCGGGTACGAGGTTGTCATGACACGGGTTGATGATCACTTTGTATCGCTCGAGCGTCGCATCGCCTTGGCGCACCGCGCGGGGGCAGACGTATTTATCTCGTTGCACGCAGATATTCTTTCAGAAGGGCGCGCGCACGGGGCGGCTGTCTATACGCTTTCAGATGACGCCTCGGACGTCGCCAGCCACAAATTGGCCGAGCGTCATGACCGCGGCGATTTGATTTCGGGAATCGACCTCAGCGGGGCTGATGATCAGGTGGCGGATGTGCTGTTGGATATGGCGCGTCAGGAAACAAAGCCGCGCACGGATGCGCTGGCGCGGTCGCTGGCCAATGGAATGACGCAACAAGGGGGGCCGATGAACAGCCATCCGATCCGGACAGCGTCCTTTTCAGTTTTGAAAGCGGCGGATATTCCTTCGGTTTTGATCGAACTTGGGTTTCTATCCAGCCAACGCGATCTCGAAAACATCAGGAATCCGGGCTGGCGTCAGGGCATGGCGCGCGGGATTCGTGACGGCTTGGAAAACTGGCGTCAGGAAGACTTGATCAGGCGATCACTGATTGGTCAGTGACCCGACGGCGCAAAACGGCTAATATAAGCTATCGTGTTTTGACCCCGCGCAGGGGCATAACTATATAGGCGGCACCGCGAGCAAAAGGCAGTAACGTGATCCGTTTCATTCTTTCGATTTTCGGGGCGATCTTCAGCCTCGTCACCTTGGGTTTCTTCATGGCCGCACTGGTGATTGGTGCGATCTTCTGGATGTATGGTCGGGATTTGCCCAGCCATGAATCACTGGCGCAATACAAGCCCCCTACGATCAGCCGGATTTACTCGGGCGAAGGCCTACTGATTGATGAATTCGCGCAGGAACGCCGCTTGTTCACCCCATCCGAGGAAATTCCCGATCTGGTGAAACAGGCGTTTATTTCCGCCGAGGACAAGAACTTTTACACCCATCAGGGCTATGACCCGCGCGGTATACTCGCGGCCGGTGTCGAAGCGGTTAAGTCCAAAGGGGAAAACGTCCGTGGTGCATCGACCATCACGCAGCAGGTCATGAAGAATTTCCTTTTGTCTGGCGATCGCCGTGCTGAGCGAAAAATCAAAGAGATCATCCTTGCAACGCGCCTTGAGGATACGCTGGATAAGGAACAAATCCTCGAACTCTACATGAACGAGATTTTCCTTGGCCAGAACTCTTACGGCGTGACGGCGGCGGCTCAGACCTATTTCAACAAAACCCTGCAAGAGCTGACCCCGCACGAAGCGGCCACGCTGGCTGCCATGCCAAAAGCACCCTCAGATTACCATCCGGTGCGCGAGAAAGAGCGTTTGTTGGCCCGTCGGGATTATGTGCTGCGCGAGATGAACCAGAACGGCTATATTGACAAAGCCACGTATGAGACTGAGGTCGCGCAACCGCTGCGCTCAGTCCAAAATGGCGACTTTGAAAGCTTTCGCACTGCTCTGCCACCGCGTGACTACTTTACCGACGAGATACGCCGCCAGTTGAGCGAGGACTTCGGCGAAGGTGAATTCTTTACGGGTGGTTTCACCGTTCGCGCATCGGTTGACGAAGAAATGCAGGTTGAGGCTGCCAAGGCTCTGCGGACCGCTTTGCAGAAATATGACCGCTCACGTGGTCGGTGGCGCGGCACGGACGAAGTGATCCCCGAGGAAAAGTTGGGGGATGAGGCCCAGTGGCGCGAGGCGCTGTCGGTTATGGAAATCCCGCGTGACGTAGTGTTGCCAACGCAATGGTATCCTGCTGTTGTGCTGAACGTGGCTGATCAGGCTTTGACCGTTGGCGTCGAAGGTGGCCCGGCGGATGGTATCGTTCCGCGCTCGGACATCCAGTGGATGCAGGGGAATTTCTTCGACAATTTCAAACGTGGTGATGTGATCCTCGTCATGGCCAGCGAAGACGGTCAGTGGTCTGCGCGTCAGGTACCCGAGGTACAGGGCGGCTTTGTCGCGATGGACGTGAACTCGGGCCGTGTTCTGGCGATGCAGGGTGGATTTTCGTACCAGGATTCGGTGTTTAACCGGGCCACTCAGGCGCAGCGCCAGCCGGGGTCCAGCTTCAAGCCGTTTGTCTATGCGGCGGCGCTGGACAGTGGCTATAGCCCGGCAACTATCGTCGTTGACGCACCGATTGAGGTCAACACACCGCAGGGTTTGTGGCGGCCCAAGAACTCGTCCAACAAGTTTTATGGCCCGACGCCTTTGCGAACCGGGATTGAGCAATCTCGGAACCTGATGACGATCCGTCTGGCCCAAGAGGTCACGATGCCGGTGGTCGCAGGCTATGCAGAGCGGTTCGGTGTATACGATCGAATGGGCGCGTTTCTGGCCAACTCGCTGGGGTCCGAAGAAACGACCCTGTACAAAATGGTTGCTGCCTACGCCATGTTCGCCAACGGAGGCGAGCGGGTCGAACCTACGCTTGTGGACCGTATTCAGGACCGGTTCGGAAAGACAATCTATCGCCATGATGACCGCCAATGTCTGGACTGTAATTCTGCGTGGCTTGAACCCGACGAGTCGCCCACGATCGAAACCGACCGTTGGCAGGTTATGGACGCGATCACAGCGTATCAGTTGACATCTATGATGAAGGGCGTGGTCGATCGCGGCACAGCTTCGGCCCATGTGAACCTGCCGGTGCCGACTGCTGGCAAGACCGGCACGACCAACGAATCCAAAGACGCATGGTTCATTGGCTTCACGTCCAACATCGTGGCCGGTTGCTATATCGGCTACGACCGTCCGCGCCCGATGGGGCGGGGGGCCTATGGCGGCACGATGTGCGGCCCGGTGTTCCAGAGCTTTATGGAGCATGCCGTCGAGAAATACGGCGGCGGTCCGTTTGACGTGCCGGAGGGCGGGCATTTCATCAAGATCGACCGCTTTAGCGGCGCGCGCCTTCCTGCGGATGCGGCCGGTGACTATGTTGTGGCCGAGTATTTCCGTGATGGCGTCGACGGCTTTATCGACCGCGTTTACGACGGTGGTTTTGCGATGGGCTCCGACCTGCCGTTGTTCGAAGAGGTCAACAGTTCGGGTCGTCAGGTCACCACGTCTACCGGAAACACGATCACCGTTGGACCCAATGCCAGCCAGGGCGAACTGCAGGGCGGCGGGCTTTACTGACCCACTTGCGCTTTCGGGGCTGCGCTGTCTTGTGGTGGCCCCAAGCTCTTGCTATCACGCAGGCCTGTTTGAGCAAGTTGGGACCTGACCATGCGCGCCGAAACCCAGAACATCGTGGCGGAAATCGAAAAGTCGCTAGAGCTGCTGGCGCAGCGCATGGACTATGAAACAGCGCCTCATCGTCTCGAGGAATTCAATGCGCGCGTTGAAGACCCGAACCTGTGGGACAACCCCGAGAACGCACAGAAGCTGATGCGCGAGCGTCAGATGCTGGTTGATGCGATTGAGACCTATGAAACCATCAAGACAGATCTCAGCGACAATATCGAGCTGATCGAACTGGGCGAGATGGAAGAGGATGACGAGGTCGTCGCCGATGCTGAAGGTGCGATCAAGGCGCTTGGCGAAAAGGCCGCCAAGAAAGAGCTGGAAGCTTTGCTGGACGGTGAGGCCGACAGCAATGACACGTTTCTTGAGATCAACTCGGGCGCAGGTGGAACCGAAAGCTGTGACTGGGCCTCGATGCTGGCGCGGATGTATGTGCGGTGGGCTGAAAAGAAGGGTTACACGGTCGAGCTGCAATCCGAGACAGCAGGTGAAGAGGCCGGGATCAAGTCGGCCGCTTACAAGATTTCCGGGCATAACGCCTATGGCTGGCTGAAATCGGAAAGTGGCGTGCACCGTTTGGTGCGTATCTCGCCCTATGACTCGGCGGCCAAACGGCACACATCATTTAGTTCGGTCTGGGTGTATCCGGTTGTTGATGACAATATCGAGATCGAAGTGAACCCGGCAGATATCCGTATCGACACGTACCGGTCTTCGGGCGCTGGTGGGCAGCACGTGAACACAACCGACTCAGCTGTTCGGATCACGCATATTCCCACGGGGATCGTTGTTACCAGTTCGGAAAAGTCTCAGCACCAGAACCGGGATATTGCTATGAAGGCGCTGAAATCGCGTCTGTATCAGCAGGAACTGGATCGTCGGAACGCAGATATCAACGCAGCCCATGAGGCCAAGGGGGATGCGGGTTGGGGTAACCAAATCCGATCCTACGTATTGCAGCCCTATCAGATGGTCAAAGACCTGCGAACCAATCATGAAACCTCGGACACTAAGGGTGTTCTTGATGGGGATCTGGATGGTTTTATGGCGGCGACACTTGCTTTGGATGTTGCAGGCAAAAGCCGATCGGAAGCGCAAGGCGATTGATCTTGGTCGGGGGCTCTGCCCCCGCCGCGCTTTGCGCGTCTCCCCCGGGATATTTAGGGCCAGATGAAGGGATCCGGTTGTACGGATTAAGCCCTGAAAAGATACATTGAAACTGTGGGTTTAATTGGCGAAGAGCCCCCGCTAGGCTGCGCATACGAGAGTATACGTGGACCAAAGGGATCAATGGATTTAAGTCAGGTAACTGCGACAGCGCTTTTGAATGAGATGGCCAAGGGTCATTTGTCTGTCGCGGATGTCATGCGCGCGACCTTGGACCGTATCGCGGCGCTCAATGGTCCGTTGAACGCGATTGTCGGTTTGCGCGACGAAGACGATCTGATGGCCGAAGCCAGAGCGTTGGACGAAGCACCTAGCAAAGGGGCACTGCATGGTTTGCCCATTGCGGTCAAGGATCTGGTCAATGTAGCGGGGGTTGTTTCGACACAGGGATCTCCTTTGTTTCGGGATCACGTGCCGGACAAGGACGATCTGATTGCGGCCCGGATGCGGGCTGCGGGGGCGATTTTGATCGGAAAGACCAACGTTCCTGAGTTCGGGTTGGGTTCGCACACGTTCAACCCGGTCTATGGCGCGACATGCAACCCATATGATGACACCAGAACATGCGGTGGCTCATCGGGCGGCGCAGCCGTTGCCTTGGCAACCGGAATGGTGGCATTGGCGGATGGGTCGGACGCGATGGGCAGCCTGCGAAACCCGGCCGCGTGGAACAATGTTTATGGGTTCAGGCCCAGTTGGGGGCGGGTGCCGGCAGAACCTGTAGGTGACGCGTTCTTACATCAGCTTTCAACCTTAGGTCCAATGGCGCGAAGTCCAGAGGATATAGGTCTGCTTTTGGATGTGATATCGGGCCCTGATCCAAGGCAACCTTTGAGCGTGGAAAGTACATCGGTGTCTCCTGTTTCAATCGCGGACCTAAAAGGTTTACGGATTGGCTGGCTTGGGGATTGGGCGGGGGCGTTTCCATATGAAATTGGGGTTGCCGACCTCTGTCTGTCCGCTGTTTCAGTTCTGGAAGACATGGGGGCGAATGTCGAAGCAGTAACGCCTGGTTTCGAAGCCGAACGTATCTGGGATAGCTGGACAACCCTGAGATCGTGGAGCGTTGCATCCAGCCTGGCGCCGCTGACGGAACACCGGTCTATGCTGAAAGACACAGCGCAGTGGGAGTTGGATCGCGGATTGGCTTTGACTGCGATGCAGGTCCATCGCGCCAGCGCTGAACGGACTGAGTGGTTCAGGCATGCGCTCACCCAATTCGAAAGCTACGACGCATTGATACTGCCGTCGGCCCAGGTATGGCCATTCGCGATAGAAACACCGTATCCGACCGAAATCGCGGATACAAAAATGGATACCTATCATCGCTGGATGCAGGTCATGACGCCGGTCAGCTTGATTGGGTTGCCATGCTTGTCGGTTCCGGTGGGCTTTGGTGATGACGGTCTACCGATGGGAATGCAGATATTCGGCCCGCGTGGCGCGGATGCGCGGCTTTTGTCGATTGGGGCCGCTTATCATGCTGCAACCCAGTGGCCGCAAAATAAACCTGCCCGGCCATAGGGCGGAATTAGGGAGGAATAACACAGAATGGAAAAGCCGTTTGGTGTTCCGAAAATGGGTCCAGCAACGACAGACATGCTGCGCGAGGCGTTGCGCAAGGCGTGGGCCGACTATCGGCGCGCGCCTGTCTTTGGACTGCTGTTTGCCGGGTTTTACGTTTTGGCTGGTTGGGCAATGGCCTTGGTTACGGTGCAAACCCAGACATCCTACTGGCTTGTGCTTGCAGCCATCGGATTTCCGTTGCTGGGCCCTTTTGCTGCCGTCGGACTTTATGAGGTGTCTCATCGGCTGGAACAAGGAGAGCCGCTGGCCTATCGGTCGATTTTCGGAGTTGTCGTGCAGCAGGGACGCCGTCAGTTGCCCTCGATTTGCGCCATAATTGTCGTGGTGTTCCTGTTCTGGTTTTTTCTGGGGCACATGATTTTCGCGCTGTTCATGGGGCTGTCCACTATGACGAACGTGTCAACCTCACTCGAGGTATACATGACGGCCAACGGGCTAATGATGCTGGCCGTTGGGACTGTGGTCGGGGCCATTTTCGCCACGCTTTTGTACATGATTACGGTGTTGTCGATCCCGATGCTTTTGGATCGAGAGCTTGATTTCGTAACCGCCATGATCGCCAGCTACAGTTATGTAAGTGCGAATCTGCCTGTCATGCTGGTGTGGGGGATGTTTGTGGCCGTTGTCACCTTTCTCGCAATGATCCCGTGGTTTTTGGGTCTATTGGTTGTGCTTCCATTACTGGGCCACGCAAGTTGGCATCTTTATCGCCAAATTACCCAAGCTGAAGCCGAAACATAGTCGGCAAACCCAAGGGTTGTTTGCAGTCAGATCGCTGCTTTGACAGCGACGGCCTCTGCATGTCGCGCGGCGCGGGCAGCAGCAAGTGCACCGGCCGGTTTCGTACCAAGATAACGTAAGTTCAATCGACGCATTGTCGTCGCGTTTGCCGTGGTCTTTGACAGGCAGATGGCGACTCCACGCCACCTGTCAAGTTGTTCATCGGCGTCACGGCTCATCAGGTAGATTTTGCTATTCTGGGCCGCACGACTGGACATCAGAATGTAAATCTGATGCCCGGCGCATGCGGCAATGCCCTGAACTTCGCGGGCTTGCGGTGAGTTCAACGCGTCGTTGGTCGGGGGTTCAAAACTGCGGACCATCGTGCACTGCGGCAAACGGCGTGCATGGAGCACTCTGTGACGTGCGGGTTGTGAATTGTCCAGTGCTGTCTCAGACACATAATAGAACCCTGCTGGCAGAAGATTTTCATTCAGCGTTTTTGGTCCTGATCCCAGAAAATCAGTGAGCGCCATTGCGGCCGGGTGAGGGGCAGGGCGATCGATTTCATGTAACGGGCGCAGAAGAATACGTGCGTCTACGTCAAAAAAGCGACAGATACGGTCCAATACGTCCGGCCGCGGAAAGCTCTCACCGCTCAGATATCTGTTGAATTGTGTCCGGTTGATACCAAGCTGGCGGCAGAGTTCTGAGATTGAGGGGTACTGCTGAGAAAGTAGACGCAAATTTGCGCCGAACACTTTGCGCAATTCAGTTGGGTTGCGGCTGTTATTGTTCATTTCCGTCCCGGTTACTTGGTGTTTTTTTTGTAAACCCAGTTTGCCCGACCGATTGGTCGACCACTTTCAAGCAATCGTAACGAAGACCCTAACTGACGCATCCCAACGCCAAGTTACGCGCCGAGGCTAGCGTTCCAAAACGCAAACGCAATAGGCATTTGACTATTTTGTCTAAAAATTCCGAGGTTTTATGACGGAAAGAAACCCCAGAGTGAGTTTAATCTCGTAAAAACAGATACATGAATTTGTAGCCCCGCAGCTGTCGTTTTTTGTGTTGCGGGGCCACTATGTTCAATCTCCGCGCAAAAGCGCGGCAACGCCGGTTCGCGCGATCTCGACCAAGCCCAGCGGACGCATCAGGTCGGCAAAAGCGTCGATCTTGTCAGGCGCTCCGGTGATTTCAAAAATGAAGGAGTTCAGCGTGCTATCGACGACATTTGCGCGAAAGATATCTGCCAGCCGCAGGGCTTCGACCCGCTTGTCACCTTCACCTACGACTTTGATGATCGCCAGCTCCCGTTCGACCGAGGATCCTTCGACTGTCAAATCATGCACATCGCGGACGGAGACAATACGCCCTAGCTGGGCTTTGATCTGTTCGATAACTTGGGGTGTACCTGTGGTGACGATAGTGATCCGGCTCAGGTGACCGGTATGGTCGACTTCGGCAACGGTCAGGCTTTCGATATTGTATCCACGGCCCGAGAACAGGCCAATAACACGAGCCAGAACACCCGGTTCGTTTTCGACCAGAACCGCGATCGTGTGCCGTTCCTGCAGATCCGAGAAGGTGGGCCGTAGGTTATAGGCCGAATGGCGGGTAGAGCCTTGTTTGATATGTAGGGCAGACATTTATGTCCCTTTCATCATCCTGCGTAAGTCGGACACCGGAGCGCCCGACAAAATTCGACGAATTTTGTTAAACCAGAACCGAACCTTTGGAGTCGATAACGCCCTGCGTTTCGGCCTCACCCAGCAGCATCTCGTTGTGCGCCTTGCCTGACGGAATCATGGGGAAGCAGTTTTCGTGCTTTTCGACCAGACAGTCAAAGATCACCGGACCGTCATAATTGATCATTTCCATGATCGCGTCGTCCAGATCGGCCGGATCGGAACAAAGGATGCCCTTCGCGCCAAATGCCTCGGCGAGCTTGACGAAATCCGGCAACGCCTCGGACCAGGAATGTGAGTAACGTTCGCCATGCAGCAGTTCCTGCCATTGGCGGACCATGCCCAGACGTTCGTTATTGAGGATGAACTGTTTTACAGGCAGGCGGTACTGCGTCGCTGTACCCATCTCCTGCATGTTCATCAGCCACGAAGCTTCACCCGCCACGTTGATCACCAAGGCATCTGGGTGAGCCATCTGAACACCGATGGACGCCGGGAAGCCGTAGCCCATTGTGCCCAAACCCCCCGATGTCATCCAGCGGTTGGGGTCTTCAAAGCCCAAGTACTGCGCTGCCCACATCTGGTGCTGACCAACTTCGGTCGTGATGTACCGGTCGTGGTTCTTGGTCAATTCCTCAAGACGTTGAAGCGCGTATTGCGGTTTGATTGACTTTTCGCTGTTGGTATAGGCGAGGCAGTTGATTTTGCGCCACTCATTGATTTGACCTTGCCACTGCGCGACTGAGGCTGCGTCAGTTTTTCGACCACGCGCTTTCCAGACTTTCAGCACATCTTCAAGAACATGTGCAACATCGCCGACAATGGGTATATCGACCCGGATCACCTTGTTGATCGACGAGGGATCGATGTCGATATGCGCCTTTTTCGAGTTGGGTGAGAATGCGTCGATGCGACCGGTGATGCGGTCGTCGAAGCGTGCGCCGATATTGATCATCAGATCGCAGTCGTGCATCGCAAGGTTGGCCTCGTAAAGACCGTGCATACCCAGCATACCCAGCCAGTTCTCTCCCGACGCGGGATATGCGCCCAGCCCCATCAGCGTTGAGGTGATTGGAAAGCCTGTCGCGTCGACCAGCTCGCGCAGCAATTGGCTGGCGGCAGGGCCAGAGTTGATGACGCCACCGCCTGTATAGAAAACAGGTTTCTTAGCGGTCTCCATCGCCGCAACAAGTTCGGTGATCTCTTCCAGATCTCCCTTCAGAACGGGCTGGTAATGCGAAGTCGAAGGTTTCGGCGGGCTGTATTCACCAGAGGCGAACTGAACGTCTTTTGGGATGTCGATCAGCACCGGGCCGGGGCGGCCCGAGGTGGCGACATGAAATGCCTCGTGCAGTGTTTCGGACAGTGCATCGGTATCCTTCACCAGCCAGTTATGCTTGGTGCAGGGGCGCGTGATGCCGACGGTGTCAGCCTCCTGAAATGCGTCCGAGCCAATCATGAATGTCGGTACCTGACCGGTCAGAACAACCAGCGGGATCGAATCCAGCAAAGCGTCTGTCAAACCGGTGACCGCGTTCGTGGCCCCCGGGCCCGATGTCACCAGCGCAACGCCGGGTTTGCCTGTCGACCTGGCATACCCTTCGGCGGCGTGAACTGCGCCCTGTTCGTGCCGCACCAGAATGTGGCGAATGTCGTTTTGCAGAAAAATCTCATCATAGATGGGTAGCACGGCGCCGCCGGGATATCCGAATACCGTGTCCACGCCCTGATCCTTGAGGGCCTGAACCACCATCTTTGCGCCGGTCATCTCACGTGTCATCTGCTTTGCTCCGTTCGCGACATGTGTCTTGCGTTTGCCAAAAAAAAGCCCCCGAGGTTTTCGGAGGCGCATGGGTTCAATTATGGTTTACCGTTACCGGCCCATGCGCGTCTTTCCTACGATTACGACTAGCGTTCTCATCGCCAGAGGCTCCTTTTTTTCGTGAGGGGACATTATGTGCGGGCGATGAGGCCGTCAACAGGCAATCGCACCAATTTTCTATCCTCAGTGACGAATTTTGCGACATTTTATTGCGCAGATTGACGCATCACGGGAATTTTCGTGAATGTGAGCGTTTTCTTGCGTGGATTCGCGCGTTTTCCAATCAGTCAGAAAGCGTCATTGCGGTGTCTTAAACGGGCATGATCCCTTGTCAGAGCTGAGTCACGCTGGTCTGGACCTTTCAGTAATGTTGAGGTGGTTCATGCTGCACGATCTTGTGGATCTGGGCCGATACCCGATCGATTGCCCAGGCTCGCGCGCTTATGATCAATTGATCCGCGATTTACGGCGCGAACTGGATCAGGACGGATGTGCTGTTTTGCCAGGCTTTGTTCACGCGCAGGGTGTCGCGATGCTGTTGGACGAGGCTGACGCGCAGGCTGCGAAAGCACATCGGTCTTTCAACCGAACCAATGCATATTTTACGCAGGACGATCCCAGTTTACCGCTTTCGCATCCTGTCAGGAGTTTTTTCGACAGGTCGAATGCGTTCATCCCAGCAGACAACTTTTCGGAATCCGGGCCGTTGAGGCGGATTTATGAGTTTGAGGGTTTTTTGCCATTCATCCGCGATGCCTTGAATGAGCCAGAGGACAAATTCTTTCGATACGACGATCCGCTGGCTGATGTGATTGTAAACATGGTTGAAGGCGGTCAAGGGTTCCCATGGCACTTTGATACCAACAACTTCACCGTGACGCTGGCCATTCAGAACAGCGAAGAAGGCGGAGCGTTTGAATATGTACCGAACCTGCGCGACGCGCGGGAAGAGAATTTTGATGCGGTGGCGTCTGTTTTGGCTGGCAATCGCGCGCGGGTTCGGCAGTTGGAATTGCAGCCGGGCGACCTGCAGATATTCAAAGGGCGATATTCCCTGCATCGTGTGGCACCGGTCAGCGGACCACGGCGTCGATACGTCGGCATTTTCTCATTCGTCGAGGCCGAGGGCATGTGCGGCGGTGTTGAGCGAACGCGGCAACTATATGGTCGGGTTTTGCCGCATCATTATGCGAAGGAAGGGATACGAGCAGACAATCTGTTGGATTGACAGGCGGGAAGGGTGAAAGCGCTCCCGCCCGTTGTCGACACGCCTTTGGCGCGTCTTCGCCGGTTGGGCCGGGCAGCGCTGCGCGCTGCGGGTCAAAACCCGGGGCTGGTACCTTGCAGAACCCCATGCTCCAGAGCGTAGCGCGTCAGGCCCGCCGTTGATGAGATCCCCAGTTTGCGTTTGATGTTCTTGCGATGTGTTTCCACGGTGCGAACCGAGATATCCAACGTTTGCGCGACCTCTTTGTTGGACTTTCCCTGTGCCAGTTCCAAAAGGATGGTCTGCTCTCGCCCCGTTAGCGCTTCGCGGGTGCTGTCGCCCTTGGGTTCGAGTGAACCACTGGCACCAGTGCACAGGTATTGCCCGCCCTGCATGACGACATCTATGGCTTGCTTGATTTCGTCAGTGGGCACGTCCTTGAGGACATACCCTTTGGCGCCGTGGCTGAGCGCGGTCGAGATATACTCGGGGCTGTCATGCATCGACAGGATCAGGATGCGCGTCTCGGGCAGGCGTTCGAGAATTATCTCTGTCGCGCTTAGCCCACCAAGACCCGGCATGTTCAAGTCCATCAGGATGACGTCAGGCGCCAACGTTGCCGCCTGATCGACAGCGTCCTGACCGCTACCAAGCGTTCCAACCACCGTGATCTCGTCATAGCTTTCCAGGATCGACTGAATGCCTTCGGCAACCATTGGATGGTCGTCGACGATCAGAACCCGGATCGTGCGATCGCTCATGTACCGGCCTTTCGATTTGGGGTCGCTTCTTCTTGTGGTGGCAGCAGATGGCTGAGTGGCAAGCCAACTTCGATCGCCGTTCCACTTCGCGATGACAGGATGCGCAACGAGCCGTCAAGCTGTTCGATCCGCTCTTGCATGTTGCGCAGACCGATTCCGGTGCTTGTCTGGTCTGGACCGCTGCGCAAGCCGCGACCGTTATCGGTGATCCGCATCGTTGCGCCTTTTTTGTGGCCGCGCAAATCAATTGTGACGTGGGTCGCGCCCGAGTGACGTTCTATGTTGGTCAACGCTTCCTGCGCGATCCGGTACAACGCGATTTTGCTGTCCTGATCCAAGCGGTTACGGAAAACGACGGTCGAAAACTCGGTTTCGATGCCGGTACGGTCGCGAAAATCATCTGTCAGCGCCTTAAGGGCAGGGCCAAGGCCCAGATCGTCCAACACGCCGGGGCGCAGATCGCGGCTGATGCGTCTGACTTCGGTAATGGCGGTGCCAAGATGGTCAATCCCTTTGTTCAGCGGTTCGCGCGCGCCGCCATCGTCGCCGCGTGACAGGCGGCGTCTGGCGTTATCCAATGCGTACCGAACGCCGACCAGTATCTGGCTGATCCCATCATGGAGTTCGCGCGCAACGCGGCCGCGCTCTTCTTCCTGCGCGTCAAAGACGCGTTGGGTCAGCTCTTTCAGTTTGGCATCGGCCAACCGCCGTTCGCGGAAGTTCAGCAGCATGCCAGAGGCGAACACAATCAAAACGGCTGCCAGAACGATACCGCCGATATACATGAAGGTACGTTGAACGCGCGCCTCGACCTCGGCCCGTGCGTTCGCGACAGTGGCCACGATGTCGTCAATAAACACGCCTGTTCCCACGGCCCAACGCCAATCCTGCAGGCCGACGACGTACGCGATCATCTGCGCCTCTTCACCGGTCGACGGTTTTTGCCACATAAAGCTGTGCCACCCGGCACCTTGCCGGGCGAGGCGAATGAACTCATCCACGACCGGAGTACCGTCGCTATCGGTCAGGCCTTCCCAGTTGCGGTTGATAAACTGTGTCTGGCGCGGGCTGACGAGGTTGTTTCCGTCGTAGTCGTAGACAAAAAAGAAACCGTCTTTGCCGTAGATCATCGCTGACAGGATTTGAGTGACGAGGTTTTGTGCCACTTTATCGTCAGGGGATGCGCGGCCGTAAATATACGCAAACCCGTTGCGGGCCTGCGTTACGTAATTTTTTAGCTCTTCTTTTTTCGCTTCGATCAGGCGGCCTTCCAGAGCGCGAATTTCCCGTTCGGCAGTTGCCCGCGCTTCATAGGTTACAAACACCGCAATCGCGGCCACAGCAGCCACCATCGGGATGGCAGCGACAAGCGACAGCTTCTGGCCGTAGGTCAACGAGATGATGTTGCGGATTCCCCTCATGGTCGAATCGATACGCAAGCGCGCAGGAAAATGCAAAATTTTTGGGCTGGATACCCAAAGCGTGATGTTTTCCGAGCCAGTTTTAATGTAACAAACGCGATTTTAGCGCTAACGGCCGCCAAAAAACCCATCCGGCTACGTAGTACTAGGTATTCCCTTTCAAACCCCGGTGATTAGGCTGGCCCGCACTGAAAACGACTGCCCCGGCAACGGCCGGGGGTTTTGATATGTAGGGGAGGAACACTCATATGGATCGTCGTTCATTTCTGAAAACATCCGCTCTGGGCGGCTCGGCAGCTGCAGCCACCACGCTGGCAGCACCGGCTTACGCACAGGGTAAACGCACCCTGACCATGGTGACATCGTGGGGTCGCGGCTTGGCGGGTGTTTTCGACGCCGCTCAGCGTAGCGCCGACAGCATCACTGCAATGTCGGATGGCGACCTGACGGTTGAAATCAAAGCCGCAGGCGAGCTGGTTGGCGCGTTCGAGGTGTTTGACGCGGTATCGTCCGGTCAGGCCGACATGTACCACGCGGCAGACTACTACTTTGTGGGTCAGCACCCGGGCTACGCATTCTTCACCGCTGTTCCGTTCGGCATGACCGCGCAGGAACTGGTGAACTGGTACTACCATGATGGTGGTATGGAGCTGCATGACGAGCTGGGCTCGATCTTCGGCCTGAAGTCTTTCCTCGCTGGTAACACCGGCGCACAGGCAGGCGGCTGGTACGCGAAAGAGATCAACGGCCCCGAGGACTTCCAAGGTCTGAAGTTCCGTATGCCGGGTCTGGGTGGTCAGGCGCTGGGTAAACTCGGCGCGTCCGTTCAGAACATTCCGGGTTCGGAAGTGTATCAGGCGCTGTCGTCTGGCGCGATCGACGGAACCGAGTGGATCGGTCCGTGGGCCGACGAAAAAGCCGGTTTCCAGGAAATCACCAAAACCTACTACACTGCGGGCTTCCATGAGCCGGGTGCGGGTCTGTCGCTGGCCACCAACCGTGACGTATTCGACGAACTGACACCTGCACAGCAGAAGATCATCGAGATCGCAGCGGCCGAGGCGCACCAGTGGAACCTGGCGCAGTTCCTGGCCAACAACGGTGCTGCCCTGCAGCGTCTGCAGTCCGGCGGCGTGAAGGTTCTGGAATTCCCGGACAGCGTTTGGGATGCCTTTGGTAAGGCCAGCCAAGAAGTTCTGGACGAAAACATGGGCGACGAGCTGTTCAAGAAGATCCACGACAGCGCAATGTCGTCGATGGCCGCTTCTTCCGCTTGGCAGAACCTGTCGTCGAACGCCTACACAACCCAGCGCGACCGCGTACGCGGCTAAGCAGCGGTTCAATGCTCAAACGGTTTCCCCGCCCTGTGCGGGGAGGCCTTTCCCTTTGCACAAGCGTGGCCTGGACACGCCAAGAAAAAGCTGCTGTGCAACTGAAGCTACCCTGGGGACAACATGCAGGACGATAACGGTATCTCGTTCTTCGGCGCCCTGTGGAATGGGCTGATATGGTTCATTCAGAACATTGCCGAAGCCTTCTACAATTTCGGATATGCCATCACGCATCCGCAGCTCTGGCTGAACTGGTCGGACAAAGAAGCCATCATGCGCTTTGTCTACTATGGCGGTTCGGTCGAGTTTTTCTTTGTGGTCTTCACACTGTTCCTCGTTCTGACAGGGTTCGGATTGTACTATCGGAACTTCATGTGGGGCATGGTCCGCGTCCTTGAAGGGTTTGCGAACACGACTGGACGGTTCTTTGCATGGGCTGGTTTGTTGATGGTGATCCAACAGATCATCATCGTTTTCATGCAGCGCGTCTTTACACGCCCTGACATGGCATTTGGGTTCGGTATCCCATTCCAAATGGACATCAGCTGGTTTGCAGAAGAGCTGAAGCTTTACAATGCGATGGTCGTCTGCCTGTGCTGCACCTACACATTTGTGCAGGGTGGGCACGTGCGCGTTGACCTGATTTATGCGGGTATTAGCCACCGCGCGAAACGTGTCGTGGACATGTGCGGTGCCGTATTGTTCATGATGCCGATGGCTGTGCTGACCTGGATGTACGGCTGGTATTTCATGTGGCGTCACCTGATCGTGCCGAAACCCTCAGCGAGTGACACGCTGGATCGCCTGGTGGCCAAATCCCGCGCGCTGCGCTGGAACGTGGAAACCATCGGGTTCAGCCCCAACGGATTCAACGCCTACTTCCTGTTCAAAATTCTGCTGGTTGCTTTTGCTGCCATGGTGTTCCTGCACGCTATTGCGTTCCTGTACCGCTCGTACCTGGAATACACGGAAGGACCGGACAGCGTTGGAAAATACCTCGACAAGGACAGCCTTGGCGAGGGTGAAGAAGCCTACGAAGGCGCACATTAGGGACGGAGACCCAGACTATGTTATTCGGACTTGATGGCGTCGAGATAGGCCTCATTATCGTATTCTTCTGCCTTTTCGGGGGCATCCTTTCGGGCTTTCCGGTGGCCTTCGCTATCGGTGGCGCAGGGGTAATCTCTTTCGGGATTATCGCCGCGCTGGACAGCGCAGGATTGCTGATCCACCAGGCGATTGACACTAGTTCGCAGGCCTACCAAGACCTTGTGAACTCTGGGGTTAAACCTGACTCGGTTTCGGTTTTCCGCTTTCCGGACTTACCAAGGATAGCCGAGCCGGTCTTTGTGCAGGGGTGGGAAACCGCGCTGGATCGCAACGTCTCGTTCATCGTGAACCGTATGAATGAACGGGTATTGGCGGGTCAGTCGATCGAAACCCTTCTGGCTGTGCTGATGTTCGTGTTGATGGGCATCACGCTGGAACGCTCAAAAATCGCGAACGATCTGTTGACCACAATGGCGCGCGTCTTTGGCCCGTTGCCGGGTGGCTTGGCTGTATCGATCGTTGTCGTGGGCGCATTCCTTGCCGCTTCGACCGGTATCGTGGGTGCGACCGTGGTAACGATGGGCCTGCTGGCACTGCCGACCATGCTGCGAAACAACTACTCGCCGGAATTGGCGACGGGTGTGATCGCGGCTTCGGGGACGCTGGGTCAGATCATTCCACCTTCGATCGTGATCGTTCTGCTGGGGACGCTGGCCGGCGATCTGTACTCAACCGCGCAGGAATCACGCGCCGTTGAGGCCGGATGTACCGATGCGCTGACCTATCTGGGCGAGCCCGCCGTGGTTTCGGTTGGCACATTGTTCCAGGCGGCGCTGCTGCCGGGGATCATGCTGGCCTTGCTATACGCGCTGTATGCCTTTGGTTACGCGCTGCTGAATCCGGAAAAGGCACCCGCCGTTGAGATTTCTGGCGGCAGCGGAGAGCCAATCACCCGCTCCGAAGGTTTGACCTGGCTGTTGGGTGCACCGGTTGCGCTGATCGTTGGCACTGTTCTTCTCAGCAGTGCGGGTGTGATCGGTAGCCAGAACACCACCGTTTCGGCATTCTCTGACATCGGGCAGGGCGCATCGCTGCGCACCAATGTGTCCGAAGAGTGCAAGATCTCGATGATCGAGCTGCACGGTCAATCCGCGTGGGATCAAGCCGTCGCCGAGCAGGAAGAAATCGACGCAGCAGGGGGAACTACCGAGTCCACCCGGTTGACCGACGAAGAACTGGCTGCTGCCAAAGAGGCAAAGATTGCAGCCGCGGCTCCGATCGGTACGGGTGTTGCGGTCATGGTCCTGCTTCTGGGTCTGACGCTGGTCATGGGTCGGGGTATCGCGCCGTCCAAGCCGACGCAGCCGCTGATTGTTGGGGCAATCGGTCTTCTGTTGATGCTGTTGGTCGACGTCGTCCTGATCTCGCCCGTCACTTCATCAGGTGCGACCTTTATCATGCTGGCGGTTCCGTTTGCTTTGGCAATCTACGGGTGTAAGGAAGCGGCGGCGCGTTGCGCGACAAACGATCTGATCCGAGTGGTCTTCCCACCGCTGGTCCTGATCATTGCGGTTTTGGGATCCATCCTTGGTGGTGTTACCAACCCGACCCCTGCGGCCGCGTTGGGCGCGGGCGGCGCGATCATGCTGGCCGCCTATCGCAAGCTTCAGGATCAGGGCCGGTCCGGCAAGGTGATCATCTGGGCAACACTTGCGGTGATCATTGCCCTACTGATGGGGGTCAACTTTGACCTGCGGATCAATCAGGGTAGTGCCACGGCTGAAACCTGGATCGCCTTTATCATCGCATACGGCGCATATCTGTTTGCCCTGTTCGGTTTGCTCTACGGATGCTGGATCCTGTTTGCGAGCGGTGTTCTGACACCGGTCGTGCGCGAGACGGCCAAAGTGACCTCGATGGTGTTTACCATTCTGATCGGGTCGCAGTTGCTCAACCTCGTGGTGATCTCGTTCGGCGGGGAGCACTATATCCAGCAGTTTCTGCGTAGTTTCGACAACGAATTCACGGTCTTCCTGATCGTGATGCTGGTGTTGTTCATTCTGGGCTTTGTGCTGGATTTCCTTGAGATCATCTACATCGTGATCCCAATCGTGGGTCCGGTGATTTACGGCGGGTCATTCGATCCGAAATGGGTCACGATCATGGTTGCGGTGAACCTGCAGACGTCGTTCCTGACGCCACCCTTTGGGTTTGCTTTGTTCTATCTCAGGGGTGTTGCCCCGAAAGAGGTCACGACGGGCCATATCTACCGCGGGATCATACCGTTCGTTTTGATCCAGGTGGTGGGGATCGCGATCCTTTGGTTCTTCCCGTCCATCGTCACCATCGTTCCGGATTTGATCCCGAACTGATCTGGCGGAAATAGAAACGCGAAACCGGAGGCCCTGTTGGCCTCCGGTTTTTTGTTTTCAGCTTTGTGCTTTTGCATGCGTCAACTCTGCAAAGCTGGTCTCTGTCTCGTGGTCTATTTCCAAAGACTGCGATGTCATGGTGCCAGCTTCGGGGTCGTTGAATACAGCGCGGTCCAGTTTGCCGACCTTTTGCGCAACGACGGTGGTGACCACGGCGTCGCCTGTAATGTTAACGACCGTCCGCATCATGTCGATGATCCGGTCCACAGCCAGGATGATCGCAATCCCGTCCAGAGGCATGCCCAGCTGGTTCAGGACCATGGCGAGCATGACGATACCGACACCTGGCACTCCGGCGGTCCCGATCGAGGCAAGAACCGAGATCGAGATGATGGTCATGTAACCACCAATACCAAGGTCGATCCCATAGGCGTTTGCCAGGAACACCGTGGCGACACCGTGCATGATTGCCGTGCCGTCCATGTTGATCGTTGCGCCCAGCGGAATGCCGAAGGACGCGACCGAGCGATCAACGCCCACACGCTGGGTCACGCACTGCATGCTTGCAGGGATCGTCGCGTTCGAGCTTGAGGTCGAGAACGCAAAGACCTGTGCCGAACGCATCTTACGCAGGAACTCGCGTGGGCTGAGGCCGGTGAAGACATATAGCAAGACCATCAGTGTCACACACAGGTGGAACACCAATGTCAGCGTGATCGTCGTCAGATATCCCATGACCGGAGCAAATAGGCTGAAACCCTCCATCGCAAAGGTCTTGGCGATCAGGCAGAAAACGCCGATTGGGGCGAACGCCATCACAATTCCAACGATCTTCATCGCCAGATCATTCACGAAGGTGCAACCCTCTACAAAGCTCTTGGCGCGGCTGCCCATCATCAAAACAGCAATACCGACAACGATCACATAGAAAATGATCTGCAGCATTTCCCCATTGGCCAAAGCCTGAACGGGGTTCTTTGGAATGATGTTAGCCAGAATTTGCCATGCCGTTTCTTGCGACGCGACAGAAACGCCCTGATCTGCAAGGTGCATCCCGGTAAAGCCAATGCCCGGATTGATCAGGTTGGCAAAGACCAACGCCGTCATCACAGCCAGCGCGGTGGTGGCCAGGTACGTCACAAATGTCAGGCCGCCAACGCGCCCAAGAATTTTGATGTCGCCTATGCCGACAACGCCACACAAAAGTGAAAACACCACCAGTGGAACGACCAGCATTTGAAGGGCGTTCAGGAACATTTGCCCGATCATCGTGAACAAACCGTTGACCAGCGTGTCCTGCAGGACCGGAACATGCCAATAGTTTAGGGCCAATCCCAGAATGGACCCCAACGCCAATGCTGTCAGGATCTGAGTTGTAAGGTTTGCTGAAACCAGTTTACGCAACATATGTGTCATTTAACTTCCTCTTCCCAAACCCCGAACAGCAGGTCACGTGCCTGCCGCCAGAACTGCAAAGTCAGTGAGGCCCAGAGAGGCGGGCCAGCTAAATGTGCGGATTTGCACGGGGGTTGAAATTAGGTGGTGACGTTAGGGCAAGTTTCAACTGCCCAGAGAATAGGCGAAACATTAAGTTTGCTTAATTTTCGCGCAGAAGGCTGGGATATGGCCGCTGCAGCCCTTTCAAAAACTACCCTATGGGCCTTCTTGGCTGCGGAATTCAATGAGGTCCCAGCGGTTCCCAAAAGGGTCCTGCCAAACGGCGACTTTGCCGTATACTTCGTTTCGTGGCTGTTCTTCGAAATGAACGCCATTGGTTCGCATCTGGGCATAGTCGCGATCGAAGTTATCTGTTTCCAAAAAGAACCCAACGCGTCCGCCCGTTTGATTGCCGATAGCAGTGCGTTGGCTGGGTCCGTCCGCTTTCGCCAAGAGTAAGGTGCCGCCTTCAGACCCCGGCGGTGCAACGCGCACCCACCGTTTGCCGTGACCCAAGTCGATATCTTGGAGCAGGGTAAAATTCAGCTTTTCGGTAAAGAAAGAAATTGCCTCGTCATAGTTCGGCACGACCAGAGTCACCGCATGAAGCGATTGCCGCATGGGCTGTCAGCCTTTGGTCGGGTGGCGATCGGGCAGTTGAATATTCGCCACCTGCTCTGCGATCGGTGCGGTCGACAAAGGATGGTGGCTGGAGTCTGTCAAATCAGATGGATCGCCCACGCGCACCCATTTACCGCGAATATAGGCCTCGAGCCCCGAGAAGCGGGCTTTGTATCCCATTTTCGGGCTGCCGGGCACCCAATAGCCAAGGTAAACATAGGGCAGGCCCGCCTCGCGCGCGATGTCGATATGATCGAGGATCATATAGGTCCCCAAAGAGCTTTGTGGCTGCTGCGGATCGTAAAACGAGTAGACCATGCTGAGGCCGTCATCCAAGACATCGGTCAGGCTGACGGCGATCAGATTGTCGGTTTCAGGATCGGCATATTCGACAACCCGGCTGCGGATCGGGGTTTCCTCGATCATGGCGGCAAATTCGAACACATCCATGTCTGCCATCCCACCGTCAGCGTGACGCGTATCAAGGTACCGGCGGAACAGCTCATATTGCTCGTCCGTCGCCCAAGGTGAGTTGGCTTTGCGCTGCAGATAGGCGTTCTTTTTCGCCGCCCGCTTCTGGCTTTTGCTAGGGGTAAAAGCCGATACGTCGATACGCGCCGAAAGACAGGCCGCGCAATCCGCGCATGACGGTCGATACAGGACATTCTGAGATCGGCGAAACCCTTGTTGAGACAAGGAGTTATTGAGTTGATCTGCGCCTTCGCCCTGAAGGGCTGTAAATAGTTTACGCTCCATCCTGCCCTCAAGATATGGGCAAGGCTGTGGTGCCGTCACATAGAATTGTGGCGCGATAGGCAGCGTGTGTCGCATGAACGTCCTGTGTTTCCTGGACCGGATGATAACAACCGATCCCGGAGCCGCCAAGTGATTCAAGGGGCTTGCTTTATTTTACGCGCGTTGGTTGATCATCACTGTTCCCAGGAAGGCATCAGTCAGGCCCTGACAACGTGCACTGGTCATCATCATGACGGCCGAAATGACCTGTATCACTATGAAAGTCATGCTGATGAAGTAACCAGCCGTGTGGGCCACCGCTTTCCCAAGATCCATACGCGCGCCGAATGAATCGCGTAGTTCAATCCCCATAAAGCGCATGCCCAAAGTTGCCGAACCATTTGAAATAGTGACAACGCGGTAGACGAAACTGACGACCGCATAGATAAACGGCAGAAAGAAAAGCGCTGTACCCAGTGTCAGGAAGACGGGCACGATGCATAGCAACGAGATCAGGGCGATATCAAACAGCCAAGCGACAAATCGTTTGGTGGCCACCGACTGATAAAACTCAGGCTGGCGGTCGGGATCGGGCAGGTGGGTCATTCAACTATTTCCGGCTGGTTATTCAAGTTACCCTGTCCCGAAACGCGGGGCAGGGCAAGTTTGCATCAGGCGCGATCGTCACTTTCCGCATCGTCGGTGTTTTCGCGTGCGCGTTCGTCCATGAACTGGTCGAACTCGGCCTTATCCTTGGCCTCGCGGAGGCGATGCAGGAACGCTTCAAAGTCTTTCTGTTCGCGTTCAAGGCGGGCCAACGTATCGGCCTTATAGGCATCAAACGCGCTGTTGCCCGAAGGTTTCATCGCGCTCATGTGGCTGTGCCAAGTTTTGCGGCGGCTGCAGGATTTGTTGAACATGCGTTTGCTCCAGATCATATATGCCAGAAGGGCAAGGCCGACAGGCCAGAAGAGGATAAATCCAAGGATCATGGCCGCGATCCATGCCCCTTTGCCCTTGCCGTCAAGCCAGGATTCGGCGCGGTAAAGCCATCCCGGATTTTCAGGGACGGCGTGGTTGGTCAGTGCGGTCATGTTCGTTCTCCGGGTTGATGTAAATCGTTTTCACATTCAATAGATGGTAGCTGCTGCGGGTGTTGCAAGAGGCAAATGTGAAAAACTTTTACATTGGAAGAGATGGGACAGCTAAGACCCTTGGAACGACCGCACTTTCTACTTGTGCAGGCCATTGAAATCAGGCCATCTCTGAACAGTATGTCGCTGGAGGGTACATGCCTGACGCTCTTGTCATTCGCAGAATGCCGCGCCCGTTTGATCGGTCTTTGGGCGATGAAACGCGCGCCTTGGTGCCCGTAGCGACACCAGAACAAGGCGAATTGATTGCCGGTACTGCAGGATCCAGCCCATACCTTAAAGGTCTGATGGATCGGGAAAAGGATTGGCTGACGCAGGCCATGCAACAGCCTGATCAGGCCTTGGCCGAGGTTATGTTGGCGGTGAAGGAACTGCCTTCGGACCAATTAAAACCGGGTTTGCGTCAGGCAAAGCGACGGGTTGCCTTGTTGACAGCGCTTGCAGACCTTGCTGGTGCGTGGCCGTTGGAAAAAGTGACTGCCGCGCTGACTGACTTTGGCGCTTTGGCGGTGGATGTGGCCGCGAAGGCCGAAATTTCTGCTTTGATCCGCCGTGGCAAGTTGCCGGGAATGGCCGAGGGTGATGTCGAAACCGCCGCCGGCCTGATAGTTCTTGCGATGGGTAAGATGGGTGCCCACGAGCTGAACTATAGCTCAGACATTGATCTGATCGTGCTGTTCGACGAAACGCGTTTTGAGCCGGATGATTTTTACGATGCCCGTCACGGAATGGTGCGCGCGACACGCAACTTTTGCGCGACGCTCAGCGACAAGACGGCAGACGGATATGTATTTCGCACCGACCTGCGTCTGCGCCCGGACCCCGGAGTGACGCCGGTCTGCATAGCGACCGAGGCTGCGGAACGTTACTATGAAAGCTTGGGCCGTACATGGGAACGCGCCGCTTATATCAAGGCACGTCCCTGCGCAGGGGATATCCAAGCAGGGCTGCGGTTTTTAGAAACACTGCGCCCCTTTGTCTGGCGACGTCATTTGGATTTTGCGGCGATACAGGACGCCCACGACATGCGGCTGCGTATCCGCGAGAACAAAGGGACCGGGGGCACCCTGACCATCCCGGGGCACGACATGAAGCTGGGGCAGGGCGGCATACGCGAGATCGAGTTTTTCACCCAGACCCGTCAATTGATCGCGGGCGGACGCGATCCTGATCTTCGCGTGCGCGGAACGGTTGAAGGGCTTGCGGCGCTGGCGGCCAAGGAATGGGTACCGCAAGATGTGGCCGAGAAGTTGACTGGCCATTACCGTGCGCACCGCGAAGTCGAGCATCGCATCCAGATGGTCCATGACGCCCAAACCCACAAAGTCCCCAAAACACCCGACGGGATCGAACGCGTGGCTTGCCTCATGGGGATCGACAGCGCCGAGCTGACGGCTGATCTGACACAACGCCTGACCGAGGTGCATGAGTTGACCGAGGGGTTCTTTGCCCCGGGCGGTGCAACGGTCGCGTCTCCGCCACCTGTCACATTCGATCAGGGCGTTATGGCACGCTGGCCAGCGTATCCCGCGCTCAGGTCGCAGCGGGGCGCGCGGATTTTTGAGCGCCTGAAGCCCGAATTGTTGTCTCGGTTGGCGAAGACCGCAAAACCTGACGAGGCCTTGTTGGCGCTGGATGGGTTTCTTTCGGGCCTACCGGCTGGGGTGCAACTATTCTCGCTGTTCGAAGCCAACCCTCACCTGATCGATCTTTTGGTTGATATCGTCGGCACGTCGCATGCGCTGGCGGCCTATCTGTCGCGCAACGCATCTGTGTTTGACGCCGTGATCGGTGGCAGCTTTTTTGATGATTGGCCCGGGCGGGCAACTCTGCAAGCTGACCTGCAACAAGCACTGGCCGAAGAATCCGACTATGAAAGGCAGCTCGATTTGGCGCGGCGTTGGTGCAAGGAATGGCATTTTCGTGTCGGCGTGCACCATTTGCGCGGCCTGATCGACGGGGCCGAGGCAGGACGGCAATATGCCGATCTGGCCGGCGCCGTAATTGCCGCGATCCTGCCTTGCGTTGCGACACAATTCGCCACGAAGCACGGGCCGCCCCCGGGGCGGGGCGCTGCTGTTCTTGGGATGGGCTCGCTAGGAGCGGGGCAGATAAACTCTCAATCTGATCTGGACATGATCGTCATTTATGACCCAAAGGATCAGGAGATGTCGGAGGGGCCGCGTCCACTGGCCACGCGGACCTACTACGCGCGTTTCACACAGGCATTGATAACCGCGCTGTCTGCTCCGATGTCACAAGGCAAGCTTTACGAGGTCGATATGCGCTTGCGCCCTTCGGGTAACCAGGGGCCGGTCGCCACCAGTTGGGCAAGCTTCAAAAACTACCAGCAAGAAGAGGCATGGGTATGGGAACACCTTGCCCTGACACGCGCGCATGTTGTGGCTGGGGACGATGGCCTTGCAGATGATATCGAAGCTTTTCGCGTTGACTTGCTGTCGCAACCGCGTGACCGCGCCCATGTTCTGCGCGAAGTGGCCGAGATGCGAGGCCGCCTGGCCGCTGCAAAGTCACCTGCGGGTATCTGGGATGCCAAAAACGGCGCGGGTCGCCTAATGGATATCGAGCTTATGGCCGAGACTGGCGCGTTGTTGTCGGGCGTGGCAGAACGTGACGTGCACACCGGTTTAGAAGCTGCGGTCGCTGCTGATCTATTGGATGTCGCACAGGCGCAGACGCTGAAACAGTGCTACGACTTATGCTGGTCGGTACAATGCGCGGCACGGCTGCTGTCTGGCAAGGTGATTGAGGCCGACAAAATTGGCGAAGGCGGCGCTGGATTCCTGTGTCGAGCGACAGGGTTTGAGCAGGTCGAACAACTTCAGGCCGCGCTTCAGGAAAGCTACGACACCGCCGCCGAGATCATCGGCCGCGTGATTACGGAGGATGACGATGGCGCGCAGTGACGATCCGAATGATCACAAGGGCCTGATCCACGAGGCGTACCGCATCGATGGGATAACTTTGCCTGAATGCCGCAGCATCTTCCTAGATTGGGCGTTGAGCCTGCCAGCAGATCGCGATCAAGCGCAGGCACTAAGCGATTTGCACGAGAAATTTGTGGCACACGCGGCAGAGCATCCCATGACGCAAGTATTGGCCGAGGGTCTGCAGGCTGCAAAAGCTCCGAAACGACGGGGTGGCTGGCGGTCTCGACCGCGCTAGGGCTTTTCCCTCGGACGGTTCGCCTCTATGAGGGCGTCATGACCCTATCCGCCGATCGCCCCCGTATTCGCCTGAAACCCAAAGCCAACGCGCGCGGCGTGCGCCACGGCTTCCCTTGGGTCTACGCAAATGACATCGTCACGGATCGTCGAACGCGCAAAATACCAGCAGGAACTCTGGCGGTGTTAGAAGACGACAAGCGGTCACCTATCGCTTTGGTCGCGGTAAACCCCGAATCCAAAATTATGTGCCGTGTACTGGATCGCGACCTTGACGCAACCTTGGATGCTCAATGGTTCCAAACGCGATTGCAGCGCGCCCTTGAGCTGCGCGAACGTTTGTTTGACGCACCATATTACCGCCTTGTTCACGCCGAGGCAGACGGTTTCCCGGGTGTTATCATCGACCGGTTCGGCGATGCTTGTGTAATCCAACCCAATGCAGCCTGGGCCGAAGCGCATCTTGAGGTCCTCGCCGATGCGCTGGTCGCAGTGACCGGGGTCTCGACAGTCCTTAAAAACGCGTCGGGCAGGACACGTGGGCTGGAAGGGTTAGATGATGTGAACCTCACGTTGCGCGGCGCGGCACCAGATGCTCCTCTGCCGGTTCCCATGAATGGTGCGACCTATATGGCGGACCTGACGGGTGGGCAAAAAACCGGCCTGTTTTATGATCAGCGCCCGAACCATGCTTTCGCCGCCGGTTTGGTGAAACCCGGGGCTAAAGTGTTAGATGTTTTCAGTCATGTCGGGGGATTTGGATTGGCCATGCTGGCGGGCGGAGCAGGGCAGGCGCTGTCGGTCGATGGATCATCTGCGGCTTTGGATTTGGCCATGCAAGGGGCTAAGGCGTCCGGATGTGCCGACAGATTTAAAACCCGGCAAGGCGATGCGTTCGACGTACTCGCGCAGTTGAACGAAGAAGGCGCACGATTTGACGTTGTAATCTGCGATCCACCTGCTTTCGCACCCTCAAAACAGGCGCTGGACGCAGGTCTGCGCGCATATGAGCGCGTGGCAAGGCTGGCGACGCCATTGGTCAAACCGGGCGGTTACCTGGGTCTGTGCTCTTGCTCTCATGCTGCTGATCTTGGGCGGTTTCGCGATGCCTCGTCTCGCGGCATCGGCCGGGCGGGGCGGTCGGCGCAGCTGATCCATACGGGCTTTGCCGGGCCTGACCACCCACAGCTGCCTCAACTCGCTGAAAGCGGCTATCTGAAATCTGTGTTTTTTCGGCTGTGAAGGCGGTTCTGGACACCTGCGTCATCTATCCAACGGTGATGCGAGAGATGTTGCTGGGCGCAGCCCGGTTGGGCCATTTCACACCGATCTGGTCCGCGCGCATCCTCGAAGAATGGGCGCGCGCAGCCCGCAAGCTCGGCCCAACGGGCGAAGCTCAGGCCCGCGCAGAGATCGCCTTGACTCAGGCCGGCTGGTCACAAGCCGAGCATGTGACCAGACCCGGCGTCGAACAACGCCTTTGGCTACCCGACAGTGCTGATATTCACGTCTTGGCGACGGCTGTTTCCGCGTCAGCTGATGTTATCGTAACCGTCAATGCCAAAGACTTTCCGCGTAACCTCCTTGCCGAAGAGGGCCTCCAACGCTGCGACCCCGACGGCCTTCTGCGCGGTTTTTGGCGCGATGACGCCGTAGGCATAGCAGGTGTCGCGAACCAAGTGTTGGAACAAGCCAACCGTCTATCAGGTGATCAATGGACCCTTCGCGCGTTGATGAAAAAAGCGCGTCTGCCGCGCCTTGGCAAAGCGCTTGCCATTCAAGACTGATCCGCTCTTCATCTGGCTATAAATATCCCGGGGAGCGCGAGGGGCTGGCCCCTCGCTGCCCGACCTATCCGCCTGCACCCCAGCGCCGCTCAAGCGCCTCCAGCGCAGCAACGCGCTCATCGGTCTTGGGATGGCTCATCAACCACGCGGGCGTTACCCCGGCACGTTGCTGAGTTAACTCTTCCAGTTTGTGAAACAGCGATTTTTGCGGCCCGATTCCGATCCCTGCCTTTGTCAAAAGCGCGGCAGCATATTCATCGGCCTCGTATTCATCGCCGCGCGACAGACGTGACGCTAGAAGGTGGGTCAAAATATTCGCGATCCAGGCACCTATGAAGGGAATGAACCGGTTCAGAAGCATCATCAACGCGGCCCGCAACGCGTTCTGACCTGAAAAATCAATCATGCGACGGCGTGCATGCCCCAATGCCACATGGCCCAATTCATGCGCGATGACACTCGCCATTTCCTCGGCCGATACCTCGCCGTTGCGGAACTTTCGATAGAACCCACGCGTTATAAAAATGCGCCCATCTGGCGCGGCCAGACCGTTCACCGGGTCAATTTCGTAAATATAAACCGGCACCCGCTCAATCTCGAGTGCGGCAGCCAGACGGTCCGTCATGCGTTTCAAGGCCGGATCAGCCAGCTCCGTGGACTTCGCATCCAACTCGCGATGTGTGCGCCAAACAGAGATGCGGTACATGACGACGGCGTAGGCAATTGCCAGCAGGATCGGGGTAAGGCGAAGCATGCCTTAGATATGGGTCCCGACTGCTGTGAGAGCAATAGGAAATGGCCAGTGAAACATGTCCAGCCGATATACTCTCAAATGGTCAACCCGTGGTGAGGTCGTGAAACACTGCGACCGTTAGACTTGCCGCAAGCCATTCAGCGCCATAGCATTGATATATGTGGTCTTTTGCCGATATCCGACCGGGTTATAGCCGCGCTGAACGTATCAGCGACGGGGTCGTTCACATTATCGGTTTGTCTGCAGCGATTATCGCTGTGCCTGTTCTTATCGTGCTTACGGCGGAATACCGGACTGAACCTCTCGCAGTTTTAGGGGCGTCGGTTTATGGGTTCACGCTCATTTTGATGCTGTCGTTTTCCGCCCTTTACAACATGGTGCAGTCTGACAGATGGGGCGCTTTGCTACAGCGGTTGGATCATTCCGGGATTTATGTCAAAATTGCAGGGACTTACACGCCGTTCATCCTGCTGTCCGGTGTGCCCTCGACAGGTTTGTTAATCGGCTTGTGGTCATCCGCGACGCTCGGCTCGATCTTGAAAATGGTCGACCCGCATCGCTTCAGATGGTTTGGATTGGCGCTTTATGTGCTGATGGGCTGGGCCGCGATTTGGGCAGGTCAATCCTTGTTGGCCGACCTATCCCAACCGGTCGTCGCGTTGATGATCGCGGGGGGCATCGTTTACACTGCCGGTATTGCCTTTTACCTGCTGGACTGCTTGCCGTTCCACAACACGATCTGGCATGTCTTCGTTCTGACCGGCAGCTTGTTGTTCTTCATCGCCGTGTCATTCCGGATTGCGTGGGCACCTGCCTTGCAGGTGTAGCGGGTAGATCCGCTACCGCGTCAATTCCTTCATCCCTTGTTCCAATCCGGCAAGGGTCATCGGGACCATGCGCTCCTCAAAGATTTCACGGATCATGCTGACTGAATGGGTGTATTCCCAATATTTCTCGGGCACCGGATTGATCCATAGGTTCGAAGACCACTGATCGCGTGCCCTTTGCAGCCAGACTTGTCCGGCCTCTGGATTCCAGTGTTCGTTCGCGCCGCCGGGATAGGCAATCTCGTACGGGCTCATGGATGCATCGCCGACAAAGATGCATTTGTAGTCGGGGCCGTAGGTTCGCAGCACCTCATGCGTCGGGGTCTGTTGATCCCAGCGGCGGCGATTGTCACGCCAGACACCCTCGTACAGACAATTGTGGAAATAGAAATATTCCAGATGCTTGAACTCGGTTCGCGCGGCAGAGAAAAGCTCTTCAACCACTTTGATATGCGGATCCATCGAGCCGCCAACATCCAGAAACAGCAGCACTTTTACCGCGTTGTGGCGCTCGGGACGGGTTTTGACATCCAGATAGCCATGCTCTGCCGTGGCGCGGATCGTGCCGTCAAGGTCCAGCTCATCCGCGGCACCCTCGCGCGCCCAGCGGCGCAGTCGTTTCAGTGCGACCTTGATGTTACGTGTACCCAGTTCGACCGTGTCATCAAGGTTCTTGAATTCGCGCTTATCCCAGACCTTCACCGCGCGTTGATGGCGGCTTTCCTTTTGGCCAATCCGCACACCTTCGGGATTGTACCCATATGCACCGAACGGAGACGTTCCGGCAGTGCCGATCCACTTGTTCCCACCCTGATGGCGGCCTTGCTGATCTTTCAGGCGCTCACGCAGGGTATCCATCAACTTGTCGAACCCGCCAAGTGCCTCAATCTCGGCTCTTTCCTCTTCGGACAGGTGTTTTTCGGCCATTTTCGCCAACCACTCGGCTGGGATGTCGACGGCCTCGAGCACTTGGTCAAAGCTGATTTCTTCCAGCCCCTCAAAGCTGGCGGCAAAGGCGCGGTCGAACTTGTCGATATTGCGCTCGTCCTTCACCATCGAAACGCGGGCAAGGTAATAGAACGCCTCGACATCATAGGTCGCTAACCCTTTTTTCATACCCTCCAGAAACGTCAGATACTCGCGCAGCGAGACCGGTATCCCGGCTTTTCGGAGGTTATCGAAAAAGGGCAGAAACATCGTCTAGGTTAGCAGCCGCACAAGGATCAAAGACATAACAAGCCCCACAAGGGCAAAAGCAATTCCGTACCCGGCGGCGTATTGTGCCATGTCGGCCCCGCTGCCATTGCGTTTACGAGCGGTCAGCGTCCCGAGGATCGCCCCCAGTATCGCCATTCCCAGAACCACTACCATGCGTTAACCGCCTCTGTTTTCCGACGGTGCCTCAGCAACATCCTGCATCAGCGACCGGACCACCGTTTCCGAGCCAAACCCGTATCGCGCCCATCCAAGACTGTCCAGCCTGACCGAACGTGCCTGATCTGGTCTACCAGCCTGATTTAGCGCTTCGGATTTCAGCAGCAACAACGTCGCCAACTGTGAGGCGTTTTCGGCCCGGGTCATTACGTCGATGGCCTTGTCCAGCTCTGGCAAGAACTGGGGGCCGCGGTCCTGTGCTAAGGCATATGCGCCCAGCTGGGTGGTTATGTAGGCTTGGTGCACTTCGGTACTTGGCGATGTCCGCAGGTACTGAAGCGCCAGATCATAATGGCGCAGCGCCTCGTCCGGTTTGTCGAACTGTTCCATCCGTCCCATCAGGAAATAGGGGTAGGCGCGGCGATGATCGGTCCATCCTTGTTCCGCTCCGATCCTCGCCGCTGTCTCGGCTGATCTGAGGCGGGTCTGCAAGTTCCGGTTTGGGTTGAGGGACCTCTGAATGGCTCTGATCCATTCTCGTGGGGTTTCGCCGGTTTCCTGCACCGGCCTGCCGACCCCGGACGGGTTCAGGCGGTCGATCACCGAAGGGATAACGGCCTCGACTTGTTCGCGCGTCATACCGCTGCGCAGTTCAGGCGCGTAAGCGGCGCGCAGGATCAGCATATCAAACCCGGTCAGGACGGTGTGGACATTATCATCGTTAAAGACCGAATCCGGAAGGTGATACAGATCGTTCAGCGGGCCCAGAGCCTGCGCGATTTCTTCGTGCAGACAGTCGCGCTTTTCTTGCGGGCTGGCGTCGAATGGAATGAAAATTCCCAGCCTTTCCCTGCTGCGCAACCGCAACCAGCTGCTTTTCTGTTTGCGTCGGTCCCGGCTGTATTCTTCAAAGCTTGAAGAGTTGGGGACAACGAAACAGGCGGCTTGTGGCAGAATATCCTGTATCTGCGCCTGACTGACCGCTTCGATGGTTATGTTTGCGGTGCCGTCCTGAATCTGACGGATGTCGATCCCTGCTTCGCGCTGCAAGCGTCCGATCAGCCTTGTCAGATCGCGCTGCATCGAAGGGGTGATCTGGCCGGTCAACCTTACAGTTATTGGGCCTTCGAACCGTGTAAAGATCGGTAGGGCCGTGCCGCTTTCCAAGGCGAAGTGCAAGGATACGAAGTCTTGGGCAATGTTGGCGTTGGATCGTCCGGGCGGTGTCGGGCGTGACGCCGAAAACGCCTTGGCTGGAGGCAGTATTTCTTCTGAAGCCTTTACACGCGTTGGCGGTTCGGGCGGTGTAACCGTTGTACATCCGGCCAAAGCCAGTCCGAACAAGATCGCGCCTAGCCGCATCATGTGCGTTGGTACCGAATAAAGGGTGTCAGTTTGCCGATACGGTCATACAGCTTGCGGGCCGTGTGATTGAAATCCTGCGTCAACCAATAGACGGACGGTGCGCCTTGTCGATCCGCTTCGTCATATACAGCTTGGATCAAGGCGCGTCCTACGCCGGTGCCGCGCGCCTCGGGGCGGGCAAAGAGGTCTTGCAGGTAACACACGCTTTCGATCTTCCACGCATGACGGTGAAACAGATAATGCGTTAGGCCGACCAGTCGATCGTTTGTTTCGGCGACAAAACACGAAAAGTCATTGGGGTCGTCGCCTAAGAGACGGGCAAATGTGCTGTCATATACTTCATCCGGGACGGTCGTTTCGTAGAATGCCAGATAGTCGTGCCACATATCGGCCCATTCGGCCCTGTCCTCGGGTCGCAGCGCGCGTATGGTTACGGTGTCAGACACTCAGCTGTTCCCATTTGTTCAGGTGGTCCCGCGTTCGGACGCCGGGCGGTCGTTAACCAATGCTGGCATCCGCCCTGCCATATGGCAAGGCCGATCACCGGATGTTCAGCGTTTACTGCGCGCCATAAAGGCCAGACGCTCAAACAGATGCACGTCCTGTTCGTTCTTGAGCAGTGCGCCATGTAGCTTGGGCAGCGCATTCGCACCATCGCGTTTCAGGTCGTCTGCGGTCAGATCTTCGGCCAGCAAAAGTTTCAGCCAGTCCAGCACCTCGGAGGTCGAAGGTTTTTTCTTTAGCCCCTGAGTCTCCCGGATTTCGTAGAACTGAGTCAGCGCCGTGGTCAGCAATGCATCCTTGATGCCGGGGTGGTGGACCTCGACGATGCGGCGCATCGTGGCCTCATCGGGAAAGCGGATATAGTGAAAGAAACAGCGGCGCAGAAAGGCGTCCGGCAGTTCCTTTTCGTTGTTCGAGGTGATGATCACGATGGGACGGTTCTTGGCCTTGATCGTCTCACCAGTTTCGTAAACATGGAACTCCATCTTATCGAGTTCCTGCAGAAGATCGTTGGGAAATTCGATATCTGCCTTGTCGATCTCATCGATCAGCAGCACGACCTTTTCGTCGGCGTCAAACGCCTGCCACAGCTTGCCCTTGCGGATATAGTTCGACACGTCATGCACGCGTTCGTCGCCAAGCTGACTATCGCGAAGACGGCTGACAGCGTCGTATTCATACAGCCCCTGTTGCGCGCGGGTGGTGGATTTCACGTTCCATTCGATCATGGTCAGCCCAAGTGCACCTGCAACTTGTTTCGCCAGCTCGGTTTTGCCGGTTCCGGGCTCACCCTTGACCAACAAAGGGCGTTCCAATGTCACTGCAGCGTTCACGGCGATGGTCAGATCGTCTGTTGCGACATACTCGGCTGTTCCTTGGAAACGTGCGGTCATTGGGTCCTCATGATGTATCGCGCGGCCTGTGCCTTTGGGGTTACAGAGGGGTGAAGATTTTTACAACCCGGGTCGCTGCGTCGCCTGAAACGGAATTGCCCTGCAACTCCAACAGCTTTGCGTGATTCGAGCGCTAACACCTCCTGCGGCATTTTGGGGACTGCCTCAAAAACGCCCGGCAATTTTCACAGAAAAACAAGGATTTGTTGTTTGATGTCTCATATTTAGACACGATATCATCAAGCACAGGCTGCGCGACGTTTGCATAGTGACAATCCCCGCGCCGTCGGATAAACGCTCCGCAGAAGGGAATGCCTCATGTCTGGTGAAGAGAGAGCACTCGGCGTTGCAGGCCACACCGAGGGAGCAAAGATGAAGCAGGAAGTATTTCTGCCCGAAGATTATCGTCCAGCCGAAGACGAACCATTTATGAACGACAGGCAGCTTGAATATTTTCGTCGTAAGCTGTTGGACTGGAAGAACGAACTTTTGGCAGGCAGCCGCGACACGATCGAAGGTCTGCAAGACAACACCCGTAACATTCCGGACGTGGCCGACCGCGCCAGCGAGGAAACCGACCGTGCGCTTGAGCTGCGCACACGCGACCGTCAGCGCAAGCTGGTTGCAAAAATCGACTCGGCCATCCGCCGCATCGACGAAGGTGAATACGGATATTGTGAGATGACCGGCGATCCGATCTCGCTGAAACGTCTGGATGCGCGCCCGATCGCGACCATGACGCTTGAGGCACAAGAGCGTCACGAACGCCGCGAAAAGGTTCACCGCGACGATTGATCGCTGAAAAATCTACGAAGCCAAAGACGCCGGGGCCTGTAGCTCTGGCGTTTTTGCGTTATGGCAACATCATGAGGATGGACGGTATCACTGTTGGTGTCATTGGCGGCGGGATAGGGGGGCTGGCAGCAGCTCTGGCGCTGCGTCAAAAAGGGGCGAAGGTCACTTTGGTTGAGCAGGCCCCTGCGTTGACCGAGGTAGGTGCTGGCCTTCAGATCAGCCCGAATGGCATGTGCGTCCTGAAGGCGTTGAACGTGGTTCAAGATACGCCCAAGGCCGGGCAGAGGTCGTACGGTACGATCTTGCGGGATTACCGAAAAGGCCGGGTGATCAGCCGCGTTCCCGGCCCTAAGGCGGGGCCGACATACTATTACCACCGAGCCGACCTGTTGGACTTGCTCTACCTTGCCGCAACCGATGCCGGGGTCGACATTCGATTGGGCACCAAAGTCGCAGAAGTTATTACGCATCCGAACGAAGTCGAATTCGTGATGGAAGGTGGAGAGCGGTTGCGGTTCGAATGTGCGGTCGCTGCGGATGGTGGGCGCAGTCGGATCCGTACCAACCTGAACGGCGCCGAAGACCCCCAGTTCACGCATCAGGTGGCATGGAGGGCGACGATACCCTGGACCAGTCGTACCGACGAGCCATGTGCGTCTTTGACGATGGGGCCGGGGCGACACGTCGTGACCTATCCACTCAGGAACCAGAGCCTGATGAACGTCGTCGCCGTTGAAGAACGGTCTGACTGGCAGATGGAAGGGTGGCGTTTGCAAGGTGATCCTGATGATCTGCGGTCCCGTTTCGCGGATTTTGGCGGACCTGTACGAGATATTCTAAGCCAGGTGACCGAAACCCACATATGGGGCTTATTCCTTCGCCCCGTCGCGCAGCATTGGCAGGATGGGCGTGTGGCGCTATTGGGGGACGCGGCACATCCCACGCTTCCTTTCATGGCGCAAGGTGCTTGCTTGGCGCTGGAGGACGCTTGGTGTCTGGCCCGGTGCTTTGAAGAAAACCCAGATGTTCCACAGGCTTTGTCTGACTTTGAAACCCGCCGTCGCCCGCGCGCGCGCAAGGTCGTTTCAGCGGCTGGAGCCAACGCGCGAAACTTCCATCTGCGGGGTCCGATGCGATTTGGGGCGCAAATGGCATTAATGGCCCTTGGGCCTCATCTGACGAAGAAGTACGAGTGGATTTATGGCTACGACGTAACCAACTGACGCCTCACAGGTCCAGATCGACCCAAACAGGCACGTGGTCAGAAGGCTTTTCGTGCCCCCGAATTTGTGCATCAATCTGGCAATCCCGCATCAGATCGGCGGCTTGTGGTGTCAGTAGAAAATGGTCAATTCGTATGCCATCGTTCTTGTTCCAAGCGCCTGCCTGATAATCCCAGAACGAATAGTGGCCAGGGCCTTGAACACGTGCGCGAAAAGCTTCGGTAAAGCCCAGGTTCAATATCCGACGAAATGCTTCACGGCTTTCGGGTCGGAACAGCGCGTCCTCGCGCCATGCATCTGGCCGAGCGGCGTCTTCCGCTTGAGGAATGATGTTGTAATCCCCAGCCATCAACGCAGGTTCTTCGCTGGCTATAAGATCCCGTGCCCGATCAAATAGGCGGTTCATCCACGACAACTTATAATCGTATTTAGGCCCGGGCGCTGGGTTGCCATTTGGAAGATAAAGCCCGCAAATCCGCAAGGATTGCCGCCCGACCACTTTGGCCTCAATCCACCGCGCCTGTTCGTCTTCGTCGTCGCCGGGCAGGCCTCTCGAAACATCTTCCAGCGGGAGCTTCGAGAGGATAGCCACACCGTTAAAGCTTTTTTGCCCGTGCGTTTCGACGTTGTACCCACGCTCTTCAAAAATCTCGCGTGGGAAATTTTCATCTACCGATTTGATCTCTTGTAGCAAAACCACGTCAGGTTGCGCATCGTCCAGCCAACGCGGCAGCGCCTCTATTCGCGCTTTGATACCGTTGATGTTGAACGTGGCTATTTTCATGAGCGTTTCTCCGTGGTCCTTGCAACCTATCGCTCAGAACCGGCCCAACGGCAAGGTGAAGAAGGCATATGCGAGGCTCTGCCTCGCGCTCCGGGATACTTTTCGCCAGATGAAGTAACGGATCCTTAACCAAGGTGGGTCATCATTTATCTGCGGTACAGGCGGGGACGCCGATGACCGCGCCAGGTGAAGCTCTTCGGCGATTGTGTCGAAGAGCGGATCCCTTCTTCATCTGGCTAAAAATATCCTGGGGGTGTGGGGGCTAGCCCCCACCGGCGCTTACATTGAAAAAGATGTACCGCAGCCACATGATGAGGTGGCGTTTGGATTTTCGATCACGAAGCGGGCGCCAATCAGTTCTTGAGTGAAGTCGATGACGGCGTTTTCAAGAAACGGAAGCGATATTGCGTCAACAATCACCTTCTGGCCTTTACCTTCCAGCACCAGATCGTCTTCTTTTGGTTCATCCAAAGCGATTTCGTATTGGAAGCCCGAGCATCCTCCACCTTCAACCGCGACGCGCAGGGCCTGACCCTGGTCTGCGGCACCTATTTCGGCCAGACGGTCAAAGGCGCGTTCTGTTACTGTTGGGGGCAGGTTCATGCCACACTCCAAAGGTTTATTTCCTTACCACTCTACCATATAGAAAAGCCAAGGACAGGCGACAAGGACTAGGCCTTTGGAAAGAGCGGGTTTTGCCTCGGACCCTAGCCGCGCACGAGGGCGGTTGGTAGCTGAGGAAGAAAGCAGTTTCAGATCGTGCTTTCAGCGTGATCGGGACAGGATCATTCACGCCAGTGCGTTTCGTCGTCTAAAACACAAAACTCAGGTTTTTGTTGAGCATGAAGGGGATAGCTACCGCACACGCCTGACCCATTCTATTGAGGTTGCTCAGGTTGCGCGGACGATTTCCGGAGCGTTGGGACTGAATCCCGAACTTACCGAAGCTGTCGCTTTGGCGCATGATCTGGGGCACACCCCTTTTGGCCACACCGGAGAAGATGCGCTGCATGCCTTGATGGAACCTTATGGTGGATTTGATCACAATGCGCAGGCGATCCGCATCGTAACGCAGCTAGAGCGGCATTATGCTGATTTTGACGGCTGTAACCTGACATGGGAAAGTCTGGAGGGCATCGCAAAACACAATGGTCCGGTTGAAGGTGCTTTGCCTTGGGCGTTGGCCGAGTGTAACGCGGCTTTTGATCTGGAACTTCACACCCATGCCAGCGCAGAAGCGCAGGTAGCGGCGCTGTCTGATGACATTGCTTATAATAACCACGACCTTCTGGATGGTCTGAGGGCCGGATTGTTTGGCGACTCGGAAATTCAGGAGCTGCCCATCGTTGGGGCGTGTTACGCTGAGGTGGATCGCAAACATCCCGGTTTGGACGCGTATCGCCGCAGGCACGAAGCCTTGAGGCGTGTTTTTGGCGTCATGGTGTCCGATGTTATCGACACATCCCGGGCAAATTTAGCCCAGTCCGGGGCAGATACGGTTGAAGATATTCGAAACTTAGGTCGTCCAGTGATCCAGTTCTCGAACACGTTGTGGAGGCAGTTGAAGCAAATACGTGCGTTCCTGTTCACACGCATGTACCGCGCGCCCTCGGTCATGCAAGTACGAGCAGAAGTGGGAAAAGTGGTCGAGGAGTTGTTCCCAATCTATCTGGCTGATCCCAAACAAATGCCAAAGCACTGGCATTCGGATGTCGAGGCTGCGGTTGATGAGACCGCCATGGCCAGGATCGTGTCTGACTATATTGCAGGTATGACCGACCGTTTTGCCTTGCAGGATCATGCAAGGCTGACCGGAAAACAGCTGTCAGCGGGTCATTCAATTCCGATATAGGCCAGTGCCCAGACTTGTTGGCTTGCCTGGGCTGCGGCGGCGTCTTCATCCTGTGTGGGCGGGAACACAATCATGGTTGGCCCATAACCTCCGATACCCATTGGCGTACCGTTGGCATGGGTGGCGAGAATTGGTTGATGGGTTGAGATGCTCTCCCAAGAGATTTCTGCCTGATACCCGTCCATCGCCATGGGGCGCGCTGTTTTGCCTTCTGCTCCGGCCATCGCCATCACGTCTGCAAGCCGAGGGCCGCTGAACGCGAAGTCGCGTTGGTTTTCAGGAGGGCCGTAAGGGATGGTGATCTCGACCTGAGGCAGCGCATCCAATATCGCGGCATCAAACCCGGCAGCCCCGTTATGGGTGACTTCGAGATAACCCAACAATCCACCATCTGCCTCACCGCGTCCGGGCATGTTGGTCTCACTGACAGCGCCGCCGAGCGTCACCAGAACGTGTCCTTGCAATGCAGGCATTTCTGCAAAGGCAGGCAGCGCGGTGGATAGAAGCAAGCTCAGGGGCAGGGCAAGGCGCATAAATGGTCTCCGATTGGGCGTTACGGGCCGACTGTAGCGGGGATTGCGCCCAAACCAAGGTCAAACTTTAGGCATCCATTGACCTTGCCGTGCTGCGTGTTAAACCGCCGATCAAGCAAAAGGACATCCGTAATGAACCTGTTTTCCGAGATCCGCGGCCTGGTACTGGACGCGCTGGCGCAGATGCAGTCCGAAGGTGCTCTGCCTGACGGGCTGAGCTTTGACAACGTGGCGGTCGAGCCGCCGCGCGATGCGGCGCATGGCGATATGGCTACGAATGCCGCGATGGTGCTGGCGAAGCCCGCCAAGATGAAGCCGCGCGACATAGCCGATGTGCTGGCCGGAAAGCTGGCTGCCGATGAACGGATCACTAACGCCGAGGTTGCCGGGCCGGGTTTCTTAAACCTGCGGCTGGCACCGTCAGTCTGGCAGGGTGTGCTGGCGGCCGTGCTGGAACAGGGCACGGATTTTGGTCGCTCGACCATGGGGCATGGTCAAAAGGTAAACGTGGAATATGTGTCGGCCAACCCGACCGGACCGCTGCATGTGGGGCATACGCGGGGGGCAGTGTTCGGGGATGCTTTGGCAAGCCTGCTGGCCTATTCCGGCCATGACGTGACGCGTGAATACTACATCAATGATGGCGGCGCCCAGGTGGATGTGCTGGCGCGGTCCGCCTATGAACGCTATCGCGAGGCCAACGGCCTGAGCCCTGAGATTGCCGAGGGTCTTTATCCAGGTGACTATCTGATTCCGATCGGTGAGGCGCTGAAGGAGAAATATGGCGACAGCCTGATCGACAAGCCCGAAAGCGAATGGCTGGAAGATCTGCGCAACTTTGCCACCGACGCGATGATGGATTTGATCCGTGCTGACCTGAAGGCGCTGGGCGTCGAGATGGACGTGTTCTTCTCGGAGAAATCCCTCTATGGCACGGGCCGGATTGAGGCCGCGTTGCAATCGCTGACCGACAAAGGCCTGATCTATGAAGGCGTGCTTGAGCCGCCCAAAGGTAAAAAGCCTGAGGATTGGGAGCCGCGTGAGCAGACTCTGTTCAAATCGACTGAACATGGCGATGACGTGGACCGTCCGGTCAAGAAATCGGACGGTGCCTGGACCTATTTCGCCCCCGATATCGCCTATCATTATGACAAGGTGAGCCGTGGCTTTGACGCGTTGATCGACGTGTTTGGTGCCGATCACGGCGGTTACGTAAAGCGGATGAAGGCGGCTGTTTCGGCGCTGTCTGACGGCAAAGTTCCACTGGATATTAAGCTGACCCAGCTGGTGAAGTTGTGGAAGAATGGCGAACCGTTCAAAATGTCCAAACGGGCAGGGAACTTTGTCACTCTGCGCGATGTGGTGGATCAGGTCGGCCCGGATGTGACCCGTTTTGTCATGCTGACCCGCAAAAACGACGCGCCGCTGGACTTCGATTTCGACAAAGTACTGGAACAAAGCCGCGAGAACCCGGTGTTCTACGTGCAATACGCCCATGCCCGCGTCATGAGCGTTCTGCGCCGCGCGGCTGAGGCCGGTATCGCAGCTGATGACGCGACGCTTGGCGCGGCCGACCTCAGCAAAAATGACCATGCGTCGGAACTGACAGTCGCGAAAAAGCTGGCCGAATGGCCGCGCCTGGTGGAAATCGCTGCCCGCACGAATGAGCCGCACCGCGTGGCGTTCTACCTTTATGAGCTGGCGGGTGACTTCCACGCGCTGTGGAACAAGGGCAATGACGAAACCCAACTTCGGTTCATTCAAGATGGCGATGTTGCCACAAGCCAGTCAAAAATCGCATTGGCTCGTGCCGTTTCTGTTGTGATTTCAGCGGGCTTGGGTATTCTTGGCGTTACTCCGGCGCAGGAGATGCGGTAACCAACATCGCCCGAACCGCCGGTACGAGGTAGGCAAGAAATGACCCGCGCGCCTTATTTTCTGGCGCGAAACGGGCGGTGAGGCGGACATGGCGAATTACGACTACGCGGGGCAAATGCGCCCCGAGCAGATGCATTACACGAATCAGCCGGACCCACAGGATGGGTATGAATATTCCGAAGAGATGCAGGGATATGAAGCAGTCCCGCAAGGTGCGGGCCTAGGGCGTATCGTCAATGCGCTTGGGGCTGTGGCCTCTTTGGCGCTGGTCGCGGGGATTGGCGTTTGGGGCTATAATCTTGTGATGCGCGATGTAAGTGGCGTGCCAGTTGTGCGTGCTATTGAAGGTCCGATGCGTATTCAGCCTGAAAACCCCGGTGGCACGCCAGCCGATCACCAGGGGTTGGCCGTGAATGCCGTGGCTGCTGTTGGAACGGCTGCACCGCCTGCAGACCGTTTGATCCTTGCACCACGTCCGGTATCCCTTGCAGACGAAGATACGCCGATCGAACCTTTGAAACCAACTCAGGCCGTGCATGTGGTGGAGGAAGAGATCACGACCCAAGAGGCCGCAAAACTGCGTCAAGGTGCTGTTGACGCGCTGGTCGCTGAACTTGCAGCGGAACCTGATGCGCTACCCCAGGACACCGACGAGCAGGGGGTACAGCTGGCTTCGTTGACCGTTGTTGATGATGAACCTGCTATTGATCCCGCCGATTACGCGGCTCAGTTGCCGGATCCCGCGCTTGCAGCGTTGCCTGGTGTGCGTCGTTCTCTTCGCCCGATCACACGTCCGGCGCGCGTCACAGCAAGTGGCATAACGGCAAACAGCAGCACAGAAGATGCGATCAATGCGGCCGTAAAAGCGGCTGTCGGTTTGGATGTTGACGCAGAAACGCTGTCCAAAGGAACGCGAATGGCCCAGTTGGGCGCCTATGAAAGCTCGGACGTGGCCCGTGCAGAATGGGACCGTTTGAATGGGCGGTTCTCGGAATATATGGATGGAAAGCAAAGGGTTATACAAAAAACCTCAAGCGGCGGCCGCACTTTCTACCGTTTGCGTGTGCTTGGGTTCGATGACCTGAGCGACTCGCGCCAATTCTGCGCGGCACTACAGGGCCAAGGGGCTGACTGTATTCCGGTTGCCGCGCGGTGACATTTGGCGCCGTTATCACGGATGCCGAAGGTCTGCGCCTGACGCCATCTGAAAGGGACCTGTTCCAAGAGATGAATCCGTTCGGGTTCATCCTGTTTGCGCGCAACGTTGATACAGCGGACCAAGTGCGCGCGCTGTGCGATGATTTTCGCGAAGCCGTCGGCCGCAATTGTCCAATCACGATCGACCAAGAGGGCGGCCGCGTCCAACGTTTGCGCGCGCCCATAGCGCGCGAATGGTTGCCGCCACTGGATCATGTGCGGCGTGCAGGGGCAGAGGCCGAGCGTGCGATGTACTTGCGGTATCGCCTCATCGCTGCCGAACTGTTTGAGTTGGGGATCGACAGCAATTGCGCACCGATGGTCGACTTGGCGCGCGAAGACACACATCCGTTTCTAAAGAACCGCTGCTATGGTGAGGATCAGGGCATGGTCTCTGGCTTGGGCCGCACGGTGGCCAAGGCTCACCTGGACGGTGGTGTCTTGCCTATCGTTAAGCATATGCCCGGTCACGGCCTTTCCACCTTGGATAGCCACCACGATCTGCCCCATGTCGACTTGTCACAAGATGCGCTGGAGCAAGCCGACTTTGCCCCATTTCGGGCGTTGAATGACTTGCCGATGGGGATGACTGCGCATTTGGTCTATGACCGTATTGATCCTCAACCAGCGACGATTTCCCCTGCTATGATTGGCTTGATCCGCGAGAAAATCGGTTTCGACGGGCTGATCATGACAGACGACATCTCGATGAAGGCACTTAGCGGCGCACCAGAAGACGTTGCGAAGCAGGCCCTTGCCGCCGGATGCGATGTGGTTTTGCATTGCAACGGAGCATTTGACGCGCGCGCCCGTGTTCTTGAAGCAGCGGGGCCTATGACCGCTCAGGCACAAAACCGCGCGGAAAAAGCACTGGGAATGCGGCAAAAGCCAGCAGAACTTGACATCCCAGCCGCCGAGGCGGAACTATCTCGCCTAATGGGCGGTCAGGTGTATGCAGGATAACCTCTTTAACGAAGACCCGGTCTCGGTCGCGGATCGTCTGGCGGCCGAAGCGCTAATCGTCGATGTCGATGGCTTTGAAGGGCCACTTGACGTGCTTTTGACGTTATCAAGAACGCAAAAAGTCGATCTGCGCAAAATCTCGGTACTGGCTCTGGCGCAGCAGTACCTGACCTTTGTCGAAAAAGCGCGGCAACTCAGGATCGAATTGGCCGCTGACTATCTGGTCATGGCGGCATGGCTGGCTTTCCTGAAATCACGTTTGTTATTGCCACCCGACCCGGATGACGAAGGTCCTTCGGGCGAAGAACTGGCCGCACACCTTGCGTTCCAGCTTGAACGTTTGCAGGCGATGCGGGACGCTGCCGCGCGTCTTATGGCGCGAGACCAACTTGGGCGGGACTTCTTCAAACGCGGGCAGGGCGAGGATGTCACGCGCATCCGGACCGTGACCTACTCGGCCACTTTGCTGGACCTGATGCAGGGCTACGCCCGTATCCGCACCCGCGACGAGTTTCGCCCATTTGTCATGGACCGCGATGCTGTTTTCACGATGGAGCAGGCGCTGGAGCGGATGCGCCCATTGATCGGCTTTGCTGGCACCTGGACCGATATGGAAACCTATTTGCCAGACGGTTGGGACGCGGACCCTGTGCGCCGTCGGTCGGCAACCGCAGCGACCTTTGCGGCTTCGCTGGAGTTGGTGAAAGAAGGACATATGGAGATGAAGCAAAGCGATACCTTTGCCCCAATCCATTTGCGTAAGAGGACTGAAACACGTGACTGACGCCCCCGAAGACGACGGCACTGGCACCCTGTTCGAGGCACCGCCTCTGGCTGAACAGGAACGCATGGTCGAAGCAGTGTTGTTCGCCAGCGCTGAGCCGGTCACGATTGCCGATCTTGAAGTGAGGATGCCGCACGGAAGCGACGCGGCGCAGGCCGTTGAAATGCTTCAAAAAAGGTATGAGGGGCGCGGTGTGCGTGTTGTTCCGGTCGGAGACGCCTGGGCCATACGTACAGCGCCTGATTTGGGTTTCCTGATGCAGAAGGAAACGGTCGAAACCCGCAAGCTTAGCCGAGCCGCCATCGAGACATTGGCCATCGTTGCCTATCACCAGCCCTGTACACGGGCCGAGATTGAGGAAATTCGGGGTGTATCGGTTTCACGCGGAACGATTGACCAGCTTCTTGAGATGGAGTGGATCCGACTGGGGCGTCGCCGTATGACGCCCGGCCGTCCGGTGACATTTGTCGTGACGCCGCAGTTTCTGGATCATTTCGGGCTTGAGAATGCGCGTGATCTGCCAGGCCTCAAAGAACTGCGCGCGGCTGGTTTGCTGGAAAACAGACCCCCTCCGGGCTCTGCGCCTTTGGTTGAAGGGCTCGAAGACGCCGAAGACGAAGATCAGACTGAGTTGTTCGAGGAAGAGTGATCACACAGCCCTTTTGTTGTCACGTGAATCACCTATGTTGAGCACAGAAAACGGAGCAGAACCATGAATGCCAATCGAATTATTGACATGATCGTACGTCAGGTCATGCGCCGCCTTGTCAACAAAGGCGTGGACACTGGCTTTGACATGGCAAGCCGCATAGGCCGCAAGGCCGACGAAAACTCTGACACGCCCCCGAACGCAAAGGCATCGCAGCAAATGCAGGCTGGTGCAGGGCGTCAAGCACAGGGCATGAAGCAGGCACAGCGGATGACCCGCCAAATGCGCCGCTTTATGAAGTTCTAACCGACAGCCTTAAAGTGCTTGGACAGTTTCAGCCCCTGTCCCTGATAGTTCGACGCGATACCTGCGCCGTAAAGCTGCGTGGGCATTTCCGACATCTTTTCGTAAACCAATCGTCCCACGACCTGTCCGTGCTCCAGAACAAACGGGGCTTCGTAGCAGCGAACCTCTAGCACACCGCGCGATCCGGCACCTCCGGCGGCTGCGTGGCCGAAACCGGGGTCAAAGAAGCCCGCATAGTGGACGCGGAATTCGCCCACCATCGCCAGATACGGGGCCATTTCGGCAGCGTACATAGGCGGAATATGAACCGCCTCGCGGCTGACCAGTATGTAAAAAGCGCCGGGGTCCAGAATAATGCGTCCGTCGCGTGTGCGCACTTCTTCCCAGTATTCCTGCGGGTCATATTCGCCGATCCGATCCAGATCGATGACACCGGTATGTGGTTTTGCCCGGTACCCGACCAGATCCGTGTCAGGCAATTGCAGATCAACGGAAAAGCCCAGCCCGTCTTGAATGACGGCAGGTCCATCAACCAGCGGCGAGTCGTTGTGCAAGGATGTCAGTTCCGCATCGCTCAGTACCGCCTGACCCTGACGGAACCGGATTTGGTTCAGACGCATTCCCGGGCGAACAAGGACCGAGAAAGAGCGCGGGCAAATCTCGGCGTAAAGTGGGCCGGTGTAGCCCGCCGGCACCCGATCAAATTCGGTGCCGCCATCTGTGATCGTCCGGGTCAACAGATCCAACCGCCCGGTCGAGCTTTTGGCGTTGGCCACTGCGGTCACGCTATCGGGAAGGGCAAGAGCTTCCATCAGGGGCACCAGATAAACGCAGCCTTTTTCCAGAACCGCGCCGTCGGTGATGTCTATGCGGTGCATCTCAAATTCGGCCAGCCTGTCTTCGACCGATCGGCCTTCGCCTGCCAAAAACGATGCACGAACGCGGTAAGCCACTGTTCCAAGGCGTAAATCCAGACTGGCGGGTTGAACCTGAGCGGTGATGATTTCAGGCGCGGCCGTGATCTCGCCGCGCTTGATCATTTCTTCGATCTGCTGGTTCGGGCATACGCCTGTCATTCCGATCCCCCCGTGTGCCAGAGCGGGATCTGGCCTATCTGCCATAAACGTCGGTGTGATTTGGTCGGGCTAGCAGGACTCGAACCTGCGACCTTCCGTCCCCCAGACGGACGCGCTACCAGGCTGCGCCATAGCCCGACGTTGGAGTGTTCATAAAGACTTTCCCGGCGGGGGCAAGAGGAAATCATCGCCTTTTTTCTTATCCCGCCGATCGGTTCTCAATTCTGTTCAGAACGGCCCGCAGCTCTTTGGCAACCGGTGCAATTTGGCGCAAAAGCTGATCGTCAAAGTCGGTTCGATTCCATGCCTGACTTGCAATTCCACCCAACAGCGGGGCCTTGTCCAAGACCTGTGGCTGCGCCTTTTTCTCGGGCGCGGGTGGAGTGTCGGGTTTCGCTTTCTCAACCTTAGGCTCTGTCGGTGGTGCAGGTTTCTGCGCCTCGTCCTCGCCAAGGTCCAGCGTGATTTGTTGTTGCGGTGCGGGTTTGGCGGTGAAGGGGACGACCACGTCGTCCTTCGCCTCATCCAACTGGGGCGCGGATTCTTCCAACCCTTGGGACAACGATGCGACATGCGCCACACCTTCTTCCCGAAGGATGCGTTGCACGCCTTTGATCGTGATCCCGTCTTCGTGCAACAGCTTCTTGATCCCACCAAGAAGAAGCATGTCATTGGGACGGTAGTATCGACGCCCGCCTGCACGTTTCACAGGTTTTACCTGACTGAACCGGCTTTCCCAGAAGCGCAGTACATGAGCCTGAACGCCCAGCCAATCCGCAACTTCACTTATGGTGCGAAACGCGTCGCGAGACTTGCTCATGGCTCTGCCGTCCTGCTGTTACTTGCGGTTCCCGGCGGCGACGCGATCCTTCATCAGGTGCGACGGACGGAAGGTCAGCACGCGGCGGGGTTGGATTGGAACTTCTTCACCGGTTTTGGGGTTGCGACCAATCCTTGCGGTTTTGTCCCGAACACTGAAGGTGCCAAAGGAAGAGATCTTTACCTGCTCGCCACGCACCAAAGCGTCCGACATGTGGTTCAGAACGCTTTCAACCAATTGCGCGCTTTCGTTGCGTGAAAGACCGACTTCGCGAAAAACGGCTTCGCTCAGATCCATTCGGGTCAGTGTTTTGTCGCCCATGCTTATTCCCCTGTTGATGGTAAAGCATAGGGTCAGGGCAAATTCACTGTCAATATCAATGAATTGCAAGAGGGTGTGTAAGCCGTTTTGCGCCTGTTACCACCGTAAGAGGACAGAGCCCCAAGCCAATCCACCCCCGATTGCCTCGGTTACCAGCAAATCGCCCTCTTTGAATTGACCGCGCTGTTTGGCGACAGACATGGCAAGGGGGATAGAAGCAGCGGACGTGTTGCCGTGGTCTTGCAGTGTCACGACCACGTGGTCCATCGGTACGCCCAGTTTCTTGGCGGTGCCCTGAATGATGCGGATATTGGCCTGATGCGGCACAATCCAGTCCACATCTTCGTGGTCCAAACCGACTTTTCCCAAGCAAGTTTCGGCAGTTGACGTCAAACGTTCAACCGCTTGGCGGAAAAGCTGGTTGCCTTTCATCCGCAGATAACCGGTTGTCTGCGTGGACACCCCTCCATCAACATAGAGCAGGTCTTTGTAGCGCCCGTCCGAGTTCAGATCGGTTGCAAGAATCCCGCGGTCGTCCGACGTTCCGTCGCCTTCCTGCCGCTCGAGTATCAGCGCGCCTGCGCCGTCGCCGAACAACACGCAGGTCGAACGGTCCGTCCAGTCCATGATTCGCGAAAATGTCTCGGCACCGATGACCATCACGCGTTTAGCCTGATCAGACAGGATCAATGCGTTGGCATTGGTTAGGGCATATACGAATCCCGCACACACGGCCTGCACGTCAAATGCAAACCCCTTGGTCATTCCCAAGCGGGATTGCACCATTGTCGCTGCAGACGGAAATGTCAGATCGGCGGTCGATGTTGCCAGAACAATCGCGTCAATATCGTCGGCTGTTAGCCCCGCGTCAGCCAAAGCGGCCTCGGCAGCCTTGGTGGCCATGTCTGATGTCGTCTCGTCATCCGCTGCAAAGTGGCGGCGCTCGATGCCGGATCGGGTTCTGATCCACTCGTCTGACGTATCGAGCGTTTTTTCAAACTCGGAATTCGGAACGATGCGCTCCGGCAAATAATGTCCGACACCTACAACAACTGAACGGCCTGCCATTCTGGGGTACTGCCTTTTTTGTTATTCACCCGCCTTGGGCGGTGCGTGTGCGGCATCTTGTGCAAGCTCGACCGTCGATGCAACCCGTGCCGCCAATTTTTCAGAGAACCCCGACTGGGCCAGAGTAAAGGCCAACTTCACAGCGGCCGAAACACCAGTCGCATCCGCGCCACCATGTGATTTGATCACTGTGCCATTTAGGCCCAGAAAAACCCCTCCATTGACACGGCGCGGGTCGATACGCTTCTTCAAACGCTGCAGCGATGTGATCGCAAGAACAGAGGCCAACCTCGACAGCGGAGAGTACTTGAAGGCTTGGCGCAAAAGGTCACCGATCAGGCTGGCCGTGCCCTCACCGGTTTTGATAGCCACGTTGCCTGTAAACCCATCGGTTACAACGACATCTGCCTTGTCACCAGGGATATCGCTGCCTTCAACAAAGCCCACAAAGTCAAAGCTTGCCTGGTCTGCAAAATCGGCAATTAACCCGTGGGCTTCTTTGAGCTCTGCGCGCCCCTTATGCTCTTCCGTTCCGACGTTCAGCAGACCGATCCGAGGGCGCTCCAGCAGCATGCCGTTACGCGCATACGAGGCCCCCATGAGCGCATATTGCAGCAAATCCTTAGCGTCGGCGCGGACATCTGCGCCAACGTCCAGCATGACGTTGAACCCTTGTGGGTTGCGCGAAGGCCACAGAATCGCGATCGCCGGACGGTTGACGCCCGGCAGTTTGCGCAACCGCATCATCGACAGGGCCATCAAAGCGCCTGTATTTCCGCATGACACGGCACCATGCGCTTCGCCCTTACGGACCGACTCGAGCGTGGACCACATCGAGGTCTTTTTGCCGTGGCGCACTACCTGGCTGGGCTTGTCTTCCATCGTGACCACATCGGTGCAATCACGAAAAACGACGCGCCCATTCAGGACACGTCGTTTGGCAACAAGTTTGCGCAGTGCTTCTTCAGGCCCGTGCAGGATGAACGCGATATCGGGGTTCTTGTCCGCCGATTTGGCGATGCCCGCCACAACAACGGCGGGCCCCGAATCTCCGCCCATTGCGTCGACCGAAATGGTAATCCGTCCGGCGTGCGTGGGCTGTTCTGTCATGCCAGGGCCTGCGCTTGAAAAGGCTTAGGCCGCGTCTTCGTCCAGGTCGATTTCGTCGGCCTGAGCGACGACTTCACGGTCATCATAGTGGCCGCAGGAGGCACAGACGTGGTGCGGGCGCTTCAGCTCACCGCAGTTTGCGCATTCGTTCGGGTTTGCAGCAACCAGAGCGTCATGTGCGCGGCGGTTGTTGCGGCGCGACTTGGAAACTTTGTTCTGTTGGACAGCCATGGTCTCAACCTTTGTCTACTGAGGGTCCGCAGATTCGCTGCCGACCGGGTTTCATTCTTCGTTTTTTACGTGGTTTGACGCGCGTTTAGGGGACGAGCCCCGCAATGTCCAACCCAAATTCCGATGAGCGCGCGAAAATACTGCGATTCTCGTCATGTTCAAGCGATTTTTCTGAGCGCCTGCTATGACAGGAAAACAAACCCATGTCACTCGTCTTTTTTCATCGCATCCCGCAAGCTGGCGAGGCCTGCAAAGGGCTTGACGTCATCATCCGTCATGGCCTGTTTGCCCGGCTCAGTATAGTCGGCTTGTTCCAGTTTCGCGCCGTCTTTTCGCGGATATTGAGGTAGGGCAAGCGACAGAGCTTCGATCATGACAGTAACGGGGTCGATCTCGGCCCCAAGAGGTTCCGACTCGTCGCCTTCGGGGATTTCGAATTCCTCTTCGTCCGGGTCAGACCAGTCCGCCAGGTAAACACGCGTAACGGGCACGTCGATACGAGAGGTTACCGGTTCCAGAGTCACGACGCAGGGCTGAATCACCGTGGCGCCCAGTTTGCCGTTCAAAACCCAATCGCGTTTACCTTGTGCCCGCACGTCACCGGTAAAGCTGACCTTACGTAGACCCAGCAGGCCAAGTTCATCTTTGATGGCGTCCAGCGCTTTGGCATCGGGGCGTAATTCAAAGGGGGTCGGTGCGTTTTGGGGCAGATCGGCTACCCGCAGAGATAAATGGTTGCTCATTCGTGACCCTTTCCTGTGTTGAACCGGGGCTGCGGTTTGATGTAAGCGGATAGGGTCCACAAGGGACCAGCGCAAGAGGGTGTGAATGTTAAAGGTTGTGAACAGGTTGATACCAGCGTCCAGAACGTTTGCTTTTGCGGCCTGTTTGGCAATGGCCGCGGCGTGCACACCTATTTTCGAGAATCATGGATACGTTCCACCGCCGGAACAACTAGCCGAGATTCAAGTCGGCGTGGATACCCGCGAAACTGTGGTCGAAGCCGTCGGTGCGCCGTCATCCTCAGGGGTGGTTCGGGACTCGGGCTTTTACTACGTGCGTTCGACAGTGCGTCACTATGGACCCAAACGACCGGAGGTGGTCGAGAGACAGTTGGTCGCAATCAGCTTTGATCAGGGCGGCGTTGTTCGCAACATCGAACGGTTTGGCCTCGAAGATGGCATCGTCGTTACACTCGACCGCCGCGTGACTGACTCCGGTATCCAAGGCACAGGTTTCCTGCGTCAGCTTCTGGGCAATATCGGCAACTTTAACCCTGCAAACATTCCGGGCGCGACGAACTAATTGTCGGGTGACGCTTGTGGTCGTCACATAGGGGTCATAGTTACTATGCTACCCGCGTGGCAACACGAAACGGTTCAACAACCGTAGAGGATGCGACCATGGCAATATTGCTTGGTAAGGGCAGGTATCGCGCTCGTTTGGCAGAGACGCCACAGGACATAGTCGCCGCGCAAAACTTGCGCAGTCTGGCTTTCGCTACAGATCAAACGGACAAGGATGACTTTGACCCCGTTTGTTCGCATGTTCTGATCGAGGACATGCGAACAGAAGGACAGTTAGTCTGTTGTTTCCGGATGTTGACCATGGCGCATGGTGCTGAGATCAACCGCAGCTATTCCGCACAATTCTACGATCTATCCGCTTTGGAAGGGTTTGAGGGCAAGATGGTCGAGATGGGGCGCTTTTGCGTTCATCCCGACTGGTCAGACCCGGATATCCTGCGTGTCGCCTGGGGTGCCATGACGGATTACGTTGATCGTAACAAGATCGAAATGCTTTTCGGATGCTCGTCTTTTGCCGGAACTGAGACTGCAGAATATCTGGATGCCTTTGCGATGTTAAAACACCGTCATTTGGCGCCCAAACGCTGGTTGCCACGGGTCAAAGCACCGGATGTTTTTCGGTTTGCAGCTCGCCTTCGACGACGACCGGATGTAAAAAAGGCGATGCTGCGGATGCCGCCTTTGTTGCGCACATACCTGATGATGGGCGGATGGGTGAGCGATCATGCTGTGGTCGATCGGAACATGAACACCCTGCACGTGTTCACAGGGCTTGAGATCCAGGCGATTCCGCCGGCGCGTAAGCGATTGCTGAGGTCGGTTGCAGGGTAATCGGCGTTGACGCTTAGGTCCTACCGGTTTAGCTGGCGGGCATGGCGAGAATTCCTTTGTTGCAGATGTCCGGCATTTCTCTGACTTTCGGAGGTGAACCGGTGTTTTCCGAGCTGGACCTGGTTGTGCAGCCGGGCGATCGCGTGGCTCTTGTCGGGCGAAACGGGTCGGGTAAATCCACGTTGATGAAAGTGATGGCCGGATTGGTTGAACCAGATCGCGGCGATATCGTCGTGCCGCCCGGTAAATCTGTCGGCTATATGGAACAGGACCCGGGAATGCAGGGGTTTGCCACGCTTGGCGACTATGCCTCAAGCGGTCTGGAACCGGGAGAGCTGTACAAGGTTGAACGCGCAGGCGAAGGCCTCAAGTTCGATCCCGCGCGCCCTGTCGAGACGGCCTCGGGTGGTGAGCGTCGGCGGGCGGCATTAGCCAAGTTAATGGCAGAAGCGCCGGACCTGATGTTGCTGGACGAACCGACCAACCATCTGGATATCGAAGCCATCGCTTGGCTTGAACGCGAACTGGGGTCGACCCGCGCGGCCTTTGTGTTGATTTCTCACGACCGTGCCTTTCTGCGGGCCCTGACGCGTGCAACCCTGTGGATTGACCGAGGCGCTGTTCGGCGCCAGGAAAAAGGGTTCGAGGCCTTCGAAGCATGGCGCGACAAGGTGTGGGAAGAAGAAGACCAACAGCGCCACAAACTGAACCGTCTGATAAAATCCGAAGCCAAATGGGCTGTTGAGGGTATCAGCGCCCGCCGCAAACGCAATCAGGGCCGGGTGCGTGCGTTGCAAGCGCTGCGGGCTGAGAAAGCGGCGCAGATCAAACGTCAGGGCTCGGCGGCCATGACGTTGGAGGCCGGGCCAAAATCCGGGCGAAAGGTTATTGAGGCCAAGGCTTTATCAAAGTCTTTTGATGAAAAACAGATTGTCCGAAACTTTGACCTTTTGGCGCAACGCGGCGATCGGGTCGCATTTGTCGGGCCCAATGGCGTGGGTAAAACAACGCTTTTGAAGATGCTTTTGGGGCAGGAAACCCCTGACGAAGGGTCTGTCACCTTGGGCACCAATCTTGAGATCGCGGTTTTCGACCAGACACGCGCTCAACTCGATCCCGAGATGACCTTGTGGGACAGCCTGACCGGTGATCCCGAAATGCGGGTTTCGGGCAAGGCCGATCAGGTCATGGTCGGTGGTCAGCCCAAGCACGTCGTGGGGTACCTAAAGGAGTTTCTGTTCGACGAGCGGCAGGCAAGAGCGGCTGTTAAGTCTTTGTCCGGGGGAGAGAAAGCTCGCTTGCTGCTGGCCAAGTTGATGGCCAAATCGTCCAATCTGCTGGTGTTGGACGAACCTACGAACGACCTTGATGTGGAAACGTTAGATCTGCTGCAAGAATTGTTGGACGACTATGATGGCACGGTTCTTTTGGTCAGCCACGATCGGGATTTTCTGGATCGAGTTGCTACCACAACCATCGCTATGGAAGGGAACGGACGGGCGACGGTCTATGCAGGTGGATGGTCCGACTATGTCGCGCAACGGGGCGATTTAGTTCCAAACAAAGAAGAGAAAACAAAGGCTTCAAAGCCGAAGGTCAAGAAAGACAGCCAGCCGAAATCAGGTCTGTCTTTCTCGGAAAAACATAGGCTCGAGAAATTGCCTGCCGAGATCGAACGCCTCGAAGCCGAGATTGGTAAATTAGAAGAGCTTATGTCCGACCCCGAGCTTTTCACCCGCGAGCCGGTGAAATTCCAAAAAGCGACCGAGGCATTGGTCGAGCGGCAGGAAAAACTGGCTGCCGCCGAAGAAGAATGGCTGATGCTTGAGGAAAAGGCCGAAAGCGCTTAGGAACCGGCGATTAAACGGGCAGGGTTACCCACCACGGTTTTTCCGGGTGCTACGTCTTTGGTCACGACACTGCCCGCGCCGATGATTGCATCGTCTCCAATCGTGATCCCGGGCATCAGGATCGCACCGCCACCGACCCAGACGTTCTGTCCTATGGTAACGGGTAAGCCGATTTCCAGACCTTTTGCGCGCTCGGCCGGGTCTTTGGCATGCTGTGCGCAATAGATTTGAACCTGCGGGCCAAACATCGTGCCATCACCCACCGTGATCATCGCGGTGTCCAGAACAACGCAGCCAGCGTTGAAATAAACCCGGTCGCCAAGGTGAATGTTTAACCCGTAGGCGCAATGGAACGGGGCTTCGAGAAAGCAGTTTTCTCCGACCTGTGCAAAGAGGGTGCGCAGTTCTTCAGCCATTGCACCGCGCGCATCCGGAGGGCAAGTGTTATGCGCATGAACGGCTTGCCGGGCCCGTGCGCGCAATGCGTTCAGTTCGGGCGCAAGGCAGCAATACCATTGCCCGGCCTGCATTTTCTCCCACTCAGTCATGGGAAAGACCTATCGCATACGTAAGGCTCCGTCGATGCGAATGACCTCTCCGTTCAGATAGCCCATCTCGACGATGAAACCGGCCAGTCGTCCGTATTCCAGCGGGTCGCCAAGGCGGGCAGGGTTGGGGACGTCCGCGGCCAGTTGTTGTTGCACCTCTTCGGGAAGACCTGCCAGCATCGGCGTCATGAAAATACCCGGCGCGATGGCCATAACCCGAATGCCGGTCGACGCCAGATCCCGAGCCATGGGCAGCGTCATTCCCACTACCCCACCTTTCGATGCGGCATAAGCTGCCTGACCTTTTTGACCGTCAAAAGCGGCAATCGATGCCGTGTTGATGATCACTCCGCGCGCGCCATCTGGTTCGGGTTCGTTCTGCGCCATCTCCGCGGCTGCAAGGCGCGATACGTTGAATGTGCCGACAAGGTTAATGTCAATCGTGCGTTGAAATGCGTCGAGCGGATGAGCACCGTCGCGTCCCACTGTTTTGATTCCCAAGGCGATCCCGGCGCAGTTCACTGCAGCCGTGATACGTCCCATTTTCTGTTTGGCGAAAGCGACAGCATCGGCAACCGAACCTTCATCAGTGACATCCGTTTGGATAAACTGCCCTCCGACCTGGCTGGCGACCTGTGTTCCACGCTCTGCATCGCGGTCCAGTATCGTGACCTGCGCGCCCTGATCGGCAAAGTGGCGGGCGGTGGCCTCACCCAGCCCCGAGGCACCGCCGGTGATGATTGCAGATGTGTTGGACAGGTGCATTGCGGGCTCCTCCGAATGATATGAACACTTGTTCATTAACGTGAGCTTACCCTCAGTGTCCAGTGATCGGTAAAATGGCTGGTCGTGGATCATTTCAGCCGTCTTAAGCTTTCCTCATTTTTGGTTCATGTAGTGTTCACGCTCACTCGCCACTTCGTGACTGAAGAAACTCCGCATTTCGGGTGTTTTTGCGAATGGAGGTGCTGTGATGCGAAAATTTTTAAAAGGTACTGCTAGCGGACTATTTGTTGTCCCATTGGCAGGAGTAATGTTTGTAGGTGAGGCCTCTGCCGCGCCTGAGGTTTGTAACTGGAAAACGGCGCGGGATGCGACCAGGGCGGGGGACTACGCGTCGCTTTGCGACTGTGCGCAGGTTACGCCGAGTTTCCTGGAGCGTTTGCAGGGTCAGGCGGATTTCGCGACCACGCTGCAAGTCACCGGAGACCAGTGTCCCGGGCTTGCCGCACTGCTGACGGATCTGCCGACTGCTTCGATCGGATCTACGACTGCCCGAGGAGAGGACCGCAACAGCGACCCTAACCAGGGCGATGGAGCTGGTGCTCCTGGTGACGGCGGCGGCGCAGGCCCCGGTGATGGTGGTGGTGGCCCCGGTGACGGTGGCGGCGGTCCCGGTGACGGTGGTGGTGGCCCCGGTGACGGTGGCGGCGGTCCCGGTGACGGTGGTGGTGGCCCCGGTGATGGCGACGGCGGCCCCG